>SVDC01000081.1 GCA_015058045.1 Cellulosilyticum sp. | reverse complement strand
TGCCACGGCAATATATGCCGCTCACCAATGGCAGAGTTTGTAATGAAAGATTTAGTAAAAAAACAAGGTTTAGAAGCAGAATTTTATATTGCTTCAGCGGCGACAAGTGCAGAAGAAATAGGAAATGGGGTACATTATGGCACACGTCAGAAATTAGCCGAAGTGGGCATTAGTACAGCAGGTAAAACAGCTGTTCAGCTAAAAAAATCAGATTATGAAAAATATGATTTTATCATAGGAATGGAAAGTTATAATGTAGTAAACATGAAACGTATTATTCCAAAAGATGAGGATAAAAAGATTTGTCGATTATTAGACTTTGGGGATAAGCCAAGAGACATTGCAGATCCATGGTATACAGGAAATTTTGATATAACATATGAAGATGTCTATGAAGGGTGTCAGGCGTTTCTTAACTATTTAAGAAGAGAAGGACGATGCTAAGGTAAGAGGAAGGTACCTACTACTTAAGGAATAAGCTTAAGTAGTAGGTACCTTCCTTGTTTTTAGGCGATAACAAGGGTATAATTTTAATAATCTAAAAATTTTAACAAGAATTAGGGAAATGAGGTAGAGGAAAATGGTAAGAAAACAAATGGTTTGGAGCTATGTAAGGACTACTTATATTGTGTTTTGGCTTATGGTACTTGGAATTTGTGGCTCTGCATCTATGATTTTTAAAGCACCACCACTTATGATGAGGATTTTATCTAATGTATGTGCATGGTCACCAACTATTGTATTAATGGTGATGTGGACTAAGTTAAGACCACAGCAGACAAGAGGTACATTTTTAAAAAATGCCTTTAGTGGTGTAATAAAAGGGCATCTTTTAATAGTCCTTCCTCTCATTATTTCAGGTGGTAGTTGTCTTGCAGTATGGGTTTTATCTCTGTTTCAAGGCAAAAGTTTTTCATCTTATTTTTCAATGGGGGAGTATTCATTAGTGGCATCTTTTCTTTTGTCTTTATCTTCAGGACCTACAGGCGAAGAGGCTGGCTGGAGAGGCTATTTAAGAGAAGAATTAAATCAGAAATATTCTTTTTTAAAGGCATCTATAGTTCAAGGTGTAATATGGGCATTTTGGCATACTGTATTATGGTTTGTAGACTCAGACTTTCTGGGACTTTCTATGATTCCTTATATAATAGCCAATGTGATTGTAATGACTTGCCTTGCTATTGTAATGAATGTAGTGTTAGAAAAGCATAATAATTTGTTATATGCTATTTTGATACACTTAGCTTTTAACTTTGTCTATTGCTTTTTAAGTGTAGATATATGGTTTTATGTGGTTTTATCTGCTATATACATATTAATCGCGATTGGATTTTTATGGCTAAGAAAATTAAGTCATAAAGGTGTGATGAGTAAAAATATGGATATTTATTAAGAGGAAAAATAAAACTGGAATTTTATATATTTAAAATAGTTGGTGAGAATAGCCAAGATTACTTTTGTGAAATTAAGGGATGATAAATTCTAGTTTATGGGGTATGAATAATGGGAATTATAGAATGCTTTGAGATAAATAAAATGATATTAACTACAAGAGCTAAAGAAGGGTAAATATTTAATACAGTATAAACTATACAAGGATGCAAAAGAAAGAGAGGGAAAGCAGATGGATTTTGATACCTTACTTAAGATTGCAAATGAAACTTTAAATCCACATCAATTATCTAATGGAGCCTCAGCTGGCTCGGTTGCAGCAGCTTTAGTAACAGATAAGGGTAATATATATCGTGGTGTATGTATAGATATACCTTGTTCTATAGGATTTTGTGCTGAACATGCAGCTATTGCTGCAATGATTACTGCAGGGGAAAGTAGAATTGACAAAATAGTAGCAGTATGCGATGGCATAGGAATTGTATCTCCATGTGGCAGATGTAGGGAGTTTATGTATCAGATTAATCAAGAGAATTTAAAAACGGAAGTTTTGCTAGATTGTGGAGTAGTGACTTTAGAAGAACTTTTACCGCATATATGGAAGGGATAAAAAGATATTAGTAATGGATTGTTAATCCTATTTAAATAAAAAAGTATAAGGAGCATTAGAATAAAAAATAATAAAATAAATAAACTTAGCAAGGTATATAGGGGAGGAAGAGGAAAATGGATCAATTTGGAAGCTCAATGTTGTGGTTTTGGATATGTTATATAATTGTTACTTTAATTGGAGTGCTCCATACTGTATTTAATATTTACATATTACATATGAAACCAATGGATGAAAATGGAATGGGAGAAGGATATGAAAAAACAAAGCCATGGCATCCGTTATATAATATTATTTGTTTTTCTATATTTGGTTTTATCTATTTAAATGGATTAGAATATATTACATTACAAAATGTGCTACTAACAGGACTCATCTGGGCAGGGATTTGCATTGTATTTGATGTATTTGGATGGGTAATTATTAAACATCCTTGGAGTTTAAGTTTTAAGGAATTTTACATAGATTACCAGCCATGGATTTCGCTCATTTATATAGCTATATTTTTAGGACCTATTATTGGGTATGGTATAACATTGCTATAAGATCAAGTTATTAAGTGAAGTGACTAGGATGTAGAAAGGATCGACTAATTTACAGAGGGTGGAGATAAAAATGAAATATTATATGATAGATGCATTTACAGATGAGTTATTTAAAGGAAATCCAGCTGGAGTATGCTTATTAGAAAAGGAACTGCCAGATAGTGTAATGCAAAAAATAGCATTTGAAAATAATCTAGCTGAGACAGCCTTTCTTCTAAAGAAAGACAGTACATATTATTTAAGATGGTTTACGCCTGAATTTGAAATAGACTTATGCGGTCATGCTACTCTAGCTACTGCCTTCGTAGTTATGAATTATGTAGAGCCGAGTTTAAATCAGGTTGAATTTGAGACTAAGAGTGGCAGATTAAGTGTGGTGAGAAATGAAGATTTATACATGATGAATTTTCCAAGTAGAATGCCAGCTCCAATCCAAATGGATCAAACATTAATAGAAAAGGCTTTAGGATGTAGAGTATTGGAAATCCATTCTTCAAGAGATTTAGTGCTTCTTGTTAAAGATGAAGAGACAGTAGAAAAACTGAAGGTTAATAAGATATTGCTTTCCTCTATAAATCCTGATGTAAGTTTTGGTGTGATTGTAACGGCAAAAGGAGAGAGTTGTGATTTTGTTTCTAGATTTTTTACGCCAAATGCTGGGAGTGATGAAGACCCTGTAACAGGTTCGGCACATAGCAGTTTAATACCTTTTTGGAGTCAAAGGCTTAATAAAACTCAAATGGTTGCGAAACAGTTATCTAAAAGGAGTGGCGTCTTAATGTGTGAAGATAGAGGAGAACGAGTGACTATAAGTGGCAAAGCGATTTGTTACTTGGAAGGGAATATAAGATTAAATTAGAGTAATATTTTTATATGCAGATAGTATGCAACCTTTAGTAGGTAAGAATATAAAAGTAGCTTTTGAGTTGATATAGGAAAAATGTGGGTTTTAGTTTATGGGAAACATAGTACATATAGTCATTTTGTACAAAGCATAAGGCGTAGATAATATGCAAAAAGTCACAAAAAACACTTGAAAATTAAAAAGAGCTTACAAGAAGCGTTTAAAAGTGGTAGAATAGAAATATAGAAGGAGAAAGAAGCAATTGAAATGTATATTAAAGGCATGTTTATAGCAAACTGTTAAGGTTGAAGTAGATAAACAATATACAAAGTATATTGCCGATTTAGGGAAGAAGAGAGTTAAGTATAAAGAGATTGATGAAGAAAGATCATCTGATGGCTCGGTAATTATTAAAGTTAAGAAACAATATGATGGCTATGAATGAGATGAATATTTTGCTTGAATTATGAATCAAGGCGTATTGGGGGACTGCTAGAGTAAAACTGGCAGTTTTTTGTTTAAGTGGTGATAGGCAAATAAAAGAATGGAGGCAATAAGATGTTTGAAAAGGGCGAATATATTGTATGTAATAATATAGGTGTATGCTTAGTAGAAGATGTCACGCCAAAAGATATGGACGGTGTTGTACAAGAAAGGCTCTATTATATTTTGCAACCATTAGACTCTGTAGATAGCAAGATTTATTCATCTGTAGATAATAAAAAAATGGCAATGAGAAAAGTTATTTCTAGTAGAGAAGGAAATCGTTTACTTGGGAGCTTAGAGGATATAGAAACATTAGATATAGAGTTTGAAAAAAGAAGAGAAGAAATTTATAAAACAACTCTGCATAAGTGTGAATGTACAGGATGGCTACAGATTATTAAGACCGTTTATTTGAGGAAAAAAGAAAAGATAAGTCAAGGAAAGAAAATTACAGCAACGGATACGAAATATTTAAAAAAGGCAGAGGAGTATCTTTATCGTGAGTTATCCATCAGTATGGAATTGCAACCTATAGAAGTTAAAGAGCGTATTTTAAATCAAATTGGCGTAGCAAATATATAGTAAAAATTGAACCTAAAGAGAGAAATTCTCTTTGGGTATTTTTATTATAAAAATATAAAATTTAATTTAAAGCGATGTGTTTACCACGAGACTGTAAGTCACTATGGATGTCCAGAACTCTGTACTGTATTTTGTCAGAATGATACTACAGCATTTAGTGGATACTTGCCTAAGATTGTTTTTCAAAGAAGTGGAACCATTGGTGAAGGAAAAGCAATGTGTGATTTCCATTTTATAAATAAGTAAGTACATAGAAAAATAAAAGCAGTTGGTGATTTGTTTTAGAGTAGATAAAATGATAAAAATAGTGAAAGAATATGTGTAATACTTTGGGGAAGGAGAGAGATACATGCTAAGATTAAGACCTTATAAACCTTGTGATGCCAAAACCATTGTGACGTGGATTAAAGATGAACGAAGTTTTAGAAAGTGGTGCGCAGACCGAATAGATGAATATCCACTAACAGCAAATGGACTTAATGCACACTATAAGGAAATGGAAAACAGTGATTCTTTTTGGCCTATGGTGGTTTTTGATGAATCTGGGATTGTGGGACAGTTTATTATGCGTTTCACAGATAAAGAGAAAAAGAGTGTGAGATTAGGATTTATTATGGTAGATGGTGATAAGAGAGGCAAGGGTTATGGAAAACAAATGCTTCAGCTTGCACTTAAGTATGCCTTTGAATTACTCAAGGTGGAAGAAGTGACACTAGGTGTATTTGCCAATAATGATTCAGCTTACCAGTGCTATAAGACAGTAGGATTTAAAGAGATAGAAGGGGAGCAGTCTTATTATAAAGTTTTTGGAGAAGAGTGGGCTTGCCTAGAAATGCAGTATAGAAAATACGATGAATAAGAAAAAATAAATACCGTAATTCAATAGAGCATTTAGAAGAGCTATTAAATCACGGTATTTATATTTAAGCAATCATGCCATTTTTCACATAGAAAAACATATAGAAATCTAAAGGGAAAGTAGGTGGGAGAAAGTGAAGGTTTATCTTAATAAAGAGTTAGTAGGACAGAGTTTACCAAGTAAGTATAATATAGACCAGTCTTTTAAGATTTTTAGATATGCCGAACTTAGAAAAAAGGCACCTGATCCAGAGGCATGGTTTATTGTAAGATTTAGATTAAAGCATATGGATGTTAAGAAAAATAGAGTTTTTTCATTATTACCGATGTTTATTTTATTTCACTTTAAAGGATTTCGCTCAAAGTATTGGTTAATGAATGAAGCAACAAATACCTGTATGGGTGTTTATAGATGGCAAACTTTAGAGGATGCTAAGCGCTATTCAAAGTCGCTTGCCATGAAGTTTATGACAAGACGTTCTGTAGAAGGAAGTATTCAATTTAGCATGGGAGTAGGGGAGCAACCTATATGCGAATTTTAATTGTGCCCTTACCTGCTCTAGCACCAACTCATGGCTCTCAAGTGAGAGTAGAAGAACGCATAACAAATACACAATATATTAGGCAGAGCAAGGTTATTTGGGATGAAATAGCAAAGCTAGGTGGAATAAATAAGATCATAAACTTAATAGAAAATTTAGAAGAAGTATTCCTTAGATAAGAGGTGATACTTCTTTTTTAGTGATTTAGTTTAAAAAACTAGGCAAATAGTAAAAAAAGAAAAGGATATAACTGAAATGTAAGAAATATTTTAGCTAAAATTAGTTAAATACATTTTACAATTGATAATATCCACAAAAAAAATAAAAATTAATCTTAGGTATTCCACATGATGTAATAAAAAAGTAAAAAAATAATAATCTTAACGAAAAAAATATAAAATTGACAATAGCGAAAATAAAAATTAGAATTGTCGAGTAATAAAAAATTGATTGATCAGTAACTGGTAAACTTAAAAGTAATGGATTCTATAAGACTAAGCACAGAGGGAAGAAGGTGAAGCAACATGGAAGCATTTACAGAAGAATTACTTTCTCAGCTTGAATGTAAGATAAGTTTTGTCATTCCTATATTTGGAGGGATCCCTGTGCCATCATCTGTGGTTGTTACATGGATCATTATGGCATTCTTAGTATTGTTTTCAGTTGTATTTGTAAGAAATCTAGAAATGATTCCAACAAAAATGCAAAACTACATAGAGGCTATTGTGGGATGGCTCAATGGATTTTTCGAAGATATTTTAGGAAAAGAAGGGAAACAGTATATACCTTATTTAAGTACAGTTGCATTGTATATTGCCTGTAGTAACTTAATTGGTTTATTTGGACTCATTCCGCCGACTAAGGACTTAAATGTCACAGCAGCTTTAGGAATTATGAGTATTATTGTGATTGAGTATGCAGGGATTAAAGCAAAAGGTGCAAAGAAATGGATAAAGGGTTTTGCTGAACCTATGCCACTTATTGCACCCATTAATATTCTTGAAATATTCATTAGACCACTTTCACTATGTATGAGGCTTTTTGGAAATGTATTAGGAGCATTTGTTGTAATGGAACTGATTAAGTTATGTATTCCATTTGCAATTCCAGTACCATTTAGCTTATATTTTGATATTTTTGATGGATTAATTCAAACATACGTATTTGTATTTTTAACTTCTTTATTTATTAAAGAGGCGATAGAAGTAGAATAAATTGTAGAACTAGGATGGGAGATGTAAGAGATGTTAGTAGCAATAGGGGCAGGTATAGCAGTAATGACAGGTATAGGAGCAGGAATTGGAATTGGTCTTGCTACATCAAAAGCAGCAGAATCTATAGCAAGACAACCAGAGGCAAAAGGCGATATTAATAAAGCTTTACTATTAGGATGTGCCTTAGCTGAAGCAACAGCAATTTATGGATTTGTTATTGCGGTATTAATCATCCTTTTCTTAAAATAATAAGATTTAGATTTGAAGGGGATTAAAGGAAAACATAAGTGAGTAAGAAAAATATAAATATGAGACAGGAGATGTAAGAGATGTTAGTAGCAATTGGAGCAGGTATAGCGGTAATGACAGGTATAGGAGCAGGTATAGGAATTGGTCTTGCCACATCAAAGGCAGCAGAGTCTATTGCAAGACAACCAGAAGCAAAAGGTGATATTAATAAAGCTTTACTATTAGGATGTGCCTTAGCTGAAGCAACAGCGATTTATGGATTTGTTATTGCTGTACTCATTATTCTCTTCTTGAAATAGAGTGGAGGCGATACCATGTTAAAGCTAGATTGGAATATTATTTGGACGTTTGTAAATTTAATCGTACTCTATCTACTTATGAAGAAGTTCTTGTTTGGACCTGTAACAGAGATGATGGAGAAACGTACAAAATCCATTGAAGATTCTTTTGCAGAGGCTGAAAGTAAAAATAAAGAAGCAGAGCAGATTAAAGCGGAGTACGAAGAAGCATTAAGACAATCTGAGGTCAAAGCAGAAGAACTTATATATGAGGCAAGAGAACGTGCTAATGTAGTATATGAAAAGACTGTTAAAGAAGCTGAAGAGGAAGCGGCTAAATTAATAGCAGCGGCTAATAAAGCAATTGAAATAGAAAAGAAAAAATCAATGCAGGATGTAGAAAGTCACATTATTGACTTAACGATGGTAGCTGCATCTAAGGTTATTGGTAAAAATATAGATGCTGAAGCGAATAAACAAATCATGGATGATTTTTTAGCGGAGGTAGGTGCGGCTAAATGACAGAGCGTGATGTAAATTATGCCAAAGTCTTACAAGAACTTCATTTATCAGAGGAGAGTATAAGTGAGGCAAGGGCTCTTTTTCAGGAGAGTAGAGAGCTTTTAATGGCGCTTAGTAATCCAGCTATTAAGAAAAAAGAAAAAGAAGCAGTTATTAATCGGATTTTTTGTGAGGAGATTCGTAGTTTTATAAAGGTTTTATGTGACAATAGGTATATCGAAAATATCGAAGCAATTTTTAAAGCATATGATTTATTGGTGCTAGAAAAGAGTGATAGGATTAGTGCGACCTTAAGCTATGTTACAAAACCAAGCGAGGATCAAATCAAAGGGATTAAACAAATGATATGTAAAAAATACAATAAAGTAGACGTTTTACTGCAACTTAATGAAGATAAATCCTTAATGGGTGGTTTTGTATTAAAAGTAGAGGATACAGAATATGATAAAAGCCTCAAAGGTAAAATTTTAGATTTGCAGAAAACGCTTCTTTGGAGGTGAAAGGCTTGAGTAATGTAAACCCAAAGGAAATTATTTCAGTACTTAAGAGTGAAATAGAAAATTATGAGCAAAAAACCATCGTACAAGAAACAGGTGCAGTTGTACAAATCGGAGATGGCATTGTAACAGTATATGGTTTAAATCATGCTATGTATGGAGAGCTCATTGAGTTTGAAAATGGTGTACGTGGAATTGTTCAAAATATCGAAATGAAAACAGTAGGTTGCGTATTACTTGGATCAGACCATGGTTTAACAGAAGGTAGCAAAGCAGTTAGAACAGGTAAAAAGGCTGGTGTACCAGTAGGAAATGGCTTTATTGGACGTGTAGTTAATGCACTTGGAGATCCTATTGATGGAAAAGGTATCGTTGAAGCCGATGATTTTTATCCAATTGAAAATGAAGCACCAGGTGTTATAGAGAGAAAATCAGTTAGTGTACCTCTTCAAACAGGTATTTTAGCCATTGACTCTATGTTTCCTATTGGTAGAGGACAACGTGAGCTCATTATCGGAGATAGACAAACAGGAAAAACTTCTATTGCAATTGATACCATCTTGAATCAAAAGGGGCAGGATGTCATTTGTATTTATGTAGCCATTGGTCAAAAAGCATCTACAGTAGCTAAGACTGTACAAACTTTAACCAAACATGGTGCAATGGATTATTCTATTGTGGTTTCATCTTCTGCAAGTGATGTGGCACCACTTCAATATGTTGCCCCTTATTCAGGAACAGCTATGGCAGAATACTTTATGCACCAAGGTAAAGATGTGCTAATTGTATATGATGATTTATCTAAACATGCGGTAGCTTATCGTGCCATGAGTTTACTCCTTCAAAGATCACCAGGACGTGAAGCTTATCCAGGAGATGTATTTTATCTTCACTCAAGACTTTTAGAGCGTTCTAGTCGTTTAGATGATGCCCATGGCGGTGGTTCTATTACAGCACTTCCAATTATTGAAACACAAGCTGGAGATGTATCGGCGTATATTCCAACTAATGTTATTTCTATTACAGATGGTCAGATTTTCCTTGAAAGTGAATTGTTCTTTGCAGGAATCCGTCCAGCAGTTAATGTGGGACTTTCTGTGTCTCGTGTAGGTGGTGCAGCACAGACAAAAGCTATGAAAAAAGTAGCAGGTAGTCTTCGTATTGATTTAGCACAGTTTAGAGAAATGGAAGTCTTTACACAATTTAGTTCGGAGTTAGATTCTGCTACAAAAGAACTTTTAGATTACGGAAATGGTCTTGTAGAGTTATTAAAACAGCCATTAGCAAAACCTATGAGCTTACATGAACAAGTTATTCTTTTATGTGTGGCAACAGGTAGATTACTTTTAGATATTCCGGTGAAACAACTTAGAGCCTTTACAAGAGAATTATTAAATTACTTTGAAGATAGATATCCAGAAATTGTAGAGGAAATTGAAACAACTAAAGTGCTTACAGAAGAAACTATCGAAAAGATTAAACAAATAGCTGTAGAATTTAAAAAGTAGGTGATATAAGTGACCAATATGAGAGAAATTCGCTCTAGAATGAAAAGTATACAGGACATTATGAAAATCACCAATGCTATGCATTTAATCTCTTCTTCTAAACTTAAGAAGGCAAGAAAAAACTTAGCAGCAACAGAGCCTTATTTTGAAAAATTGCAAACAACGATTCATGAAATTTTACTTTGCTCACCAGAAACACTATACACTGAATTTACTGAAAGAGAAGAGATTGCAGATGTAGATAAGAAAAGAGGTTATATTGTAATTACAGCAGACAAGGGTCTAGCCGGTGCATATAACCATAATATTATTAAGTTGGCAGAAGAACAGCTAAAAAGAGGACAGAATAACTTCATTTTTACAGTAGGGCAAGTAGGTAGACGTTATTTCACAAAGAAAAGAGTAACGGTGGATGTTGAATTCTTGTATACAGCTCAAAATCCTACATTACATAGAGCCAGAGTTATAGCAGGAACCATTATTGATTTATATAGAAAAAAAGAGTTAGATGAAGTCTATATCATTTATACAAAAATGATAACACCTATGAAATCAGAAGCTCAGATGCTTCAAGTTTTACCACTTAAGAAAGAGAACTTTGAACATGCACCTGTTAGAGAAAGCATGAGTGATACAGATACAGCTGTATTTAGTCCTTCTCCAGAAAAGGTTATGTCTAAGGTGGTACCAAACTATATTAAAGGACTGATTTATGGTGCTTTAGTAGAAGCGTTCTCTAGCGAACAAAATGAAAGAATGATGGCAATGGATGCAGCCACTACTAGTGCGAAAGAAATGATTAGTGAATTATCGCTCCTATATAATCGTGCAAGACAGGCATCTATTACTCAAGAAATAACTGAAATTGCAAGTGGTGCGAAATGTGCAAAGAAATAGATGGACTAAAAAAGAGATAGGCTAAAATGAAGTGAAAGGAGATTTTCCTCACAATCAGTGTGCGAAAATGGCGTATAAGATGATGGAAAAAGGGAGAATTGTACAGATTTTAGGTGCAGTAGTCGATGTGGAATTTGAAAATGGCAAGCTACCTATGATTAAAGATGCATTGACTGTACAAAATGGAGATAAAAAAGTTGTAATGGAAGTCGCACAACATATGGGAAACAATATTGTGCGTTGTATTATGCTTGCCTCTAGTGAAGGACTTGCAAAAGACATGGAAGTAAATGCTACAGGTGCAGGTATTACAGTACCCGTAGGACCAAGTACATTAGGCCGTATGTTTAACGTACTTGGAGATGCTATTGATGGTGGAGAAGTTGTTGAAGGAGAAGATAGATGGTGTATTCACCGAGAAGCACCAGATTTTGAAGATCAAAGTCCTGTTGTAGAAGTGCTTGAAACAGGGATTAAAGTCATTGACCTTTTAGCACCTTACGCTAAAGGGGGTAAAATTGGTTTATTTGGTGGTGCAGGTGTAGGTAAAACAGTACTAATACAGGAGTTGATTCATAATATTGCAACAGAACATGGAGGTTATTCTATTTTCACAGGCGTAGGAGAGCGTTCTCGTGAAGGAAATGACCTTTGGATGGAAATGAAAGAATCAGGTGTTATTAATAAAACAGCTTTAGTGTTTGGGCAAATGAATGAGCCACCAGGATCACGTATGAGAGTTGCTCAAACAGGACTAACAATGGCCGAATACTTTAGAGATAAAGAAAAACAAGATGTTCTTTTATTTATTGATAATATTTTCCGTTATGTACAAGCAGGTTCAGAAGTATCCGCTTTACTTGGACGTATGCCATCTGCCGTTGGTTATCAACCAACCCTTGCAACAGAAGTAGGGGAATTACAAGAAAGAATCACTTCAACAAAGAATGGTTCTATTACTTCTGTTCAAGCTGTTTATGTGCCAGCAGATGATTTAACAGATCCAGCTCCAGCTATTACTTTTGCACATCTAGATGCAACGACTGTACTTTCCAGAAAAATTGTTGAGCAAGGAATTTATCCAGCTGTAGACCCACTTGAGTCTACTTCTCGAATTCTAGAGCCAGAAATTGTTGGAGAAGAACATTACGAGGTTGCTAGAAAGGTTCAAGAATTACTTCAACACTATAAAGAACTCCAGGACATCATTGCCATCCTAGGGATGGAAGAGTTAGAAGAAGAAGATAAAATTGCTGTTTATAGAGCAAGAAAGATTCAAAAATTCTTATCTCAACCCTTTAATGTTGGTGAAGTCTTTACAGGTATTCCTGGTCAATATGTACCACTTAAAGAAACCATTAAAGGCTTTAAAGCCATTATTGATGGTGAAATGGATGATTATCCAGAAGCAGCCTTTATGATGGCAGGTACCATTGAAGATGTGAAAGAAAAGGCCAAGAAAATGGGCATGAGTGAAAACTAGATAGAAGGAAGGTATAAGGATGGCTGAAACTTTTTACCTTGAGATTATTGCTAGTGATCGAAAGTTTTTTGCAGGAGATTGCGAAGAAATGGTTTTCCCTGCAATGGATGGTTCACGTGGTGTTTTACCGGGACATGAAGCGATGGTAACTGCCCTTGAAGCAGGTGAAATGAAGTTTAAAGTAGATGGCAAATGGCAATATATTGCGGTAAGTGATGGATTTGTAGAGATTATGCCAAAGACAGTTGTTTTATTAGCGGACACAGTAGAATTACCAGAAGAAATTGATATTAACCGTGCTAAAGAGGCAAAGATTCGAGCAGAAGAGAAAATGCGTCAAAAACAGAGTATTAAAGAATATTATCAAACACAGGCTTCTCTTAATCGGGCGATGAATAGACTTAAAGTAACTGCAAGACATATGCATAATATTTAGAAGGTATACTTTGGAATATGGCCAAGAATCTTCGGAGTAGATGTAAAAATAAGAATCCACTTTATTAGGATTGAAAGTCTAATAAAGTGGATTCTTATTTTGTGTGATTATTTTTTGTTAAAAGAATATTTTGTGATATAATAAAGTAAATCGTTACGATAGAGGAGATTATATGGATAAGAGGCTAATGGGCGGATCATTACTGTTAATAGTAATGCTAGTAATGGGATGTAGTTCAAATAGGGAAAAAAGTCAACGTGTTGCTATAGCTACCAGTCAATTTGAAACAAAAACAATAGCATTGTATACTGAGGCTGATCATGATCCTATTTTAATTACAGATAAAGAAGAAGTAGAAGATATATTAGATATTGTGAATAAAGTAGATGAGTATAAGACTGTTCCAAAAGATAAACGACTAGAAGGAATGTGTGAAAAATGGCTAGTTTTTGATACAGGAACGACTATAGGGATTTATGGGGATGAAGATTATGGCAATGTTGGAGATACTATTGAAATAATTGGGTCACCATTATATTTACCTCAAGGACTTTGTGCCTATATTAATCAAGTGATAGAAAGTTATGAAATAAATAATCGTTAATATAATAAAGTAAATGGATAATTATGGAGGATAAGAATTAGGATGAGAAAAGTATTTGGAATACTTACAACAATTATAATGATGGTATGCACGGCACCTATCATGGCAGAAACGGTAGATTTATGGATTGATGGGCATAAGGTTCAAAGTAGCCTAGAGGCTAAAGAGAATGAATATCCAGATATTGAAGTTCCAGCACAGGTTGTTAATGGAGTAACATTGGTACCATTACGTTTTATATCTGAAAGTATGTGTGCTGAGGTTCATTATGAAAACCCTACTATAATCATTACATATGAAGGGGATGTTTTTAAGCTAACTGTAGGAGAAAAAAGTGTGACTAAAAATGGTGAGGCAATGGATGATTTACTTGGGGCACCTGTAGTAAAAGATGGGGTAACACTAGTACCACTTCGTTTTATAGCAGAGGCTTTTGGTGCAAAGGTTCAGTATGCAAATGGTAAAGTAACAGTAGATAGCCCTGCAGTTATGTATAATGGTACAAAGATTAGCTCATTACAATGTAATGTTAAAATGATTATGGGTGGATATATTGAGGAAGCCCAGTCAAATAAGACAATTGAACGAACTATAGAAGCATTTAATTTGTCAGCTGAAAATAAAATTGAGGAACCTAAAGCATATACAAATTTTATGGGAGATGCAATGGATACTGAGTGCTGTTATTTGACATTATCATATTATGCTGCTTTTGATGCTAATGAAAATGAACTATTTAATTATGAGGTATATCAGCTATTAAATAATTATGAAGGCATAGATATGCCGGGATGGCTCATTCATGATGTAAAAGCAGATGAATGGTATAAGTATAAAAGACCTAATAATGATATGGGTTATTGGAA
>SVDC01000080.1 GCA_015058045.1 Cellulosilyticum sp. | reverse complement strand
TAAACTAACAATGGCTACCTGATCTCCCTTTTTTAAAGCTGTTGGTTTATTCAAACGATCATCCCCTCATCTATTGGCATAGACTTTCACTTTGCTTTATAAATATCTTAATAGCTTAACATCTTTATTCAATATATTCAAGAATTTAGATAATCATTGTCTCATAAATGCAACACCATTTTATATGCCCTATCTCTTTTGCTATTTGTTAGTTAATCTTAAACAAATAGAGGGATATCAACCATAAGTTGATATCCCTCTATTTTCTATTTATCTTCTAATTTTCTTTTTGCCATTTTATTGATTACTACTAATACAAGCACTAATAAAAGAATTGAGCCACCAAGTGTCATTAATAAGTTTCCTGTAAATCCTGCAATTAAATAACCTACTATACAACAACCTGCTACAACTAATGTATATGGAATTTGTGATGAAACGTGATCAATATGTTTGCACCCCGCACCTGTTGAAGAAAGAATCGTTGTATCTGAAATTGGTGAACAGTGATCTCCAAATACTGCACCCGCCAGTGTTGCTGCTAATGAAATCTGTACAAGACCAGGTGCTACTGCACTACAAATCATTGTTACGATTGGAATTAAGATACCAAATGTTCCCCATGAAGTTCCCATTGCAAATGAAAGTCCGCCTGCAACGATGAAGATCATAGTTGGAATAAGTGCTGGTGGTATATGAGAAGTTGCTACTAGTCTTCCTACATATTCCCCTGTTCCAATCAGTTCTGTACATACACCACTGATTGTCCATGCAAGAATTAAAATAAGAAATGCCCCAACCATAGACTTAACACCTGTACCAATTCCATCCATGAAGTCTTTAAAACTTAATACTTTACGTGGTATAAATAATACGAAAGCAACAACTAATGCACCAAATCCAGCAATGGCTAATGCCTTACCTGCATCTGTATTTCCAAAACCTTCTGCAAGTGTCATGCCACCTTCAAAGTAACCACCCACATAAAGCATAGAAAGTACTGCAAATACAATCAGAGCAACAATAGGAATAATTAAATCAAATACTTTTCCTTTAGATGAAATTTTCATATTAGCTAATTCATCATCTTCTGTCTGATCTAGAGACATACTCCCTTGTCCATTTCCATTTCTTGCTTCCTCTTCAAATCTAGCCATTGGACCAAACTCGATCTTAGTTACACAAAGAATTACAACCATAATTAAAGTTAAAATCGCATAAAGGTTGAAAGGTATCGTTGCCATAAATGTTTCCATTCCATTAAGTGGCGTGCCATTTACCTTTAACTCACCCATTTGTGAAATAACAGATGCTGCCCAAGATGATATTGGTGCAATAATACAAATTGGTGCTGCTGTTGCATCAATTATATATGCTAATTTCGCTCTAGAAATTTTGTATTTATCTGCAAGTGGTCTCATAACTGTCCCAATTGTTAAGCAGTTGAAATAGTCATCAATAAAAATTAAAACACCTAGTAAAGATGTTCCTAATTGAACCCCTTTTTTAGATTTAATTTTATTACCAGCCCATTCACCATAAGCTCTTGCTCCCCCTGCCATTGTAATAACCGTTACAAGGGCACCTAAAAATCCTAGGAAAATAATCATCGGCGCATTATCACCTAGTTTTTCAGCCATTAAGGTTAAAGTAACATCGATTGATTCAACGATTCCTCCACCTGCATGGAAAGCATAAATAAGTGTTCCTGAAAAAATCCCAATTAGTAAAGAGGAAATAACCTCTTTGGTTACCAGTGCCAAGATAATGGCAATCACTGGTGGTAAAATTGATAATAAACCTACATCAATTGACTCCATATTTAATCTCCATCCTCAATTTTTAGTCCAACAAAAAAAGTCCTGAGCATACCACTCAAGACTTTATCTCTCTTTTTATTAATCAGAAAAGGATTACATCCTTTTCCACTAAAATAATCCGTCCGTCGTGATAGCTCCCCACAAATTACTTTGTGACAGTGTTATATATATTCTACATAACCCCAACATCATAGCCTTAAAGCATCAGCTATCTGTTTCGGCAATTTCTCCTTTCTACTTGTTTCACTGTGCTTAACTCCACAAGTATACTCTTAAAAATTGCAACCTCTATCTACTCTTTATTTAATTGTTAGCTTATTACACTATACATGTTATGTCTATAAAAGTAAAGCTTTATGAATAAGTTTTTATTTTCTGAAAAATATTTTTGGCAATATCTAAGCCAAATGTTTCTGCATAAACATTATGATATTCTTCATAAGTGATTTGGCAATCCACCGCTAAAAGTTCCATATCTACGCCAAATAAGCATACATAAATTCTTGCTTCACTAAGACCATGGCTTTTGTAAAATGCCTTACGTCTAATACGCTCTGCATTATTATCTGCCTTTTCATCAATCACTTCTATTTCTAAGAACAGTCTTTGCTTCTTGTAACGTTCTTTTAAAAGACTTAGTGCCTTACCCCCTACACCTTGGCCTCTACATTCAGATGCAATGGCAAAATAATCAATGAGCACCATATCCTTATGTAAAATGGTAATCGCAAGTCCTAAAAATTGGTCTTCTTCTTCAATAGCCAACATCTCCATTTTACCTTCTGCTACTTTTTGTTGCATAAGCTCAAAAGGTTTACGCTCATCTTCGGGAAATGCCTCCATATAAAGATTGTAAATAAGCGGAATTTGTTTACTCTTTACTTCTTTTAAAATCATTTTTCACTCCATCTTCTATTTCTTATCTTAAGTAAATTTTAGTCTCTAACCTAGTATTATAGCATCCTCTATTATATTTTACATCTTTTATAAAACTCGATGCCTTTATTATAGCTAACCTTGTTATAGGGTCTATTCCTAATTTTAATTCACATTTTTATAAAATCCGATTTCTTTGTAAGGCATCAATTTCTTCTAAACAAGGTGGATTAAGAGGAATTGGAAATTTCGTACAAGCAACTCCTGCACAAGCACTTGCAAAACTTACAACCTCCTCATCATCCATTTCTTTAAACAAAGCATAAACGCATCCCGCCTTAAAAGTATCTCCTGCCCCTAAGGTACTCACTACCTCCACATTATAAGGTTTAAAATAGTGAGGTTTCTCTCCCTTTCTACCATACATTATTTCCTTAACCCCCAAAGTTAAAATAACTAATCCCTCTGTTTGCTCTGTATACTTTTTAAAAAGCTCCTCTCTAGAATCATCTGCATATTGCCCTTTAATATATTCATTAGAAATCACATTAACACTTGCAAACTGATTGAGTACGCTATCAAAAGGACAATCAATAACTACGTATGGTTTTCCTAATTCTTTACACCATTTTGCAACTTGAATAGACTCCTCCCCAAAGAAAGGATCTAGTCCTACAACCTTAGCTCCTAATATATCCTCTTTATTTGGTCTATTCCACCTTTTATTCTGCTCTCCAAAATAACTACCAAAAGTTCCAAAGCAAGTTCTGGTCTCCTGATCAATCATGACATAATCCTCAAGTCCTTCATACTCTTTATCGTAATGTAAGGCTGAGTAATCTACTTTTTTATCCTTATAAAAATGCTCAATCACAGGATAAGTATTTCTTCCCATATGATTACCATCCATTTTAATACGACAACCTAAATTTTCTAAAACGGTGGCACAGGTTGCTGTCTCCCCTCCAGTTACTTCATACTTTACCTTAATCTCCCCATAGGTATCTGCCTTAGGATAGGCATTACATAAAAGAAAACTATTGGTCTTTAAAATCATCCCATATAAATAAATATCATACTGACTCAAATTTATCCCCCCATTATTCGTCTGCTGATAGTTTAGCGCTATAAACCATCTACTACTCCCTTAGCATAATATTGATTGAGCATACTTATCAATCTGTTATTCCCTACTTTATTTGTATTTTCTTATACTCTTTATTTCCTATTGGCTCTATTCAACTATAAAACTTAGTAGGAATAACCTACTTCATCCAGAGCAACTATCCCATTATCATCTGCAAAAACAATTTGCAATTTAACAATTTGAGTTGTATCCAATTGTTTATTGAGCTCTGTAAACCCCTGCATAGGAATACTAACAGTCTGAAACTGATGTTTATATTCTACTTGATCTAATAAATACTGAAGTTTATTAAGTCTTACTAAAAAAGCTGGATATATGGTTGCATAATCACTTAGCACAACTTCTGCGCGCTCTTTGGCCTTATCCTCTACTATAATTTTACCTTGCAATAGCTTAGCATCCTCTTCTTTAAAGTTCTCTTGTAGATTCATTACATCAAATTGCAGCGTACAATCTTGCATACTCACCTCAGGTATTAAAATACTAAGTTCTGGTGTCCTTTGACCACTCCACTGCAAATAAATAGCACTATTACTTCCAAGTGCCTCAGCTGGATATAACCCCTCTGTCCATATGTCTCCTCCATTGACATCTAGTGTAACCCCCTCCATTGTTCCACTGGTTAAACTAGTATCTTCTTCAAAATTACATAAGGCATTAAAATCGGATTTTTGATAACTTTGAACATATAAAGTTTTTGGCAAATATGCCTCATAGACTCTATAATCTTCCAGTAATTTTATATGTGCGTTATCCTCTCTTAGCGTACAATCTAAGAAAGTTTTAATAAATATTTCTGCAATTTGCTGTTGTTCTTCTTCACTGACAAAGTTTCTTATATTAAGCACCTTCTGATAAAATCCATCTTGATCATAAATACCCCATCTTGAATTGAATTGTCCATGATTACAACCTGCGCAATACAATGAAGTTTTAATATATTTTCCTTTTCCTGTGAAATGAATATTTTTATATTGTTTCATGGCACTAAACTGGTATAAATCCTGATCATTGGCCCCATGTATAATCAGGTAATTAACATCCTCTAATACCACTGACTTACTGGTAGGTTTATATTGATCTATAGTTGGTGCAATGGCAATGATCGATTTAATGTTAAAATGGTAATCTAGCTTAGTCTCTCCATTATTGGGATTTACCTCTTCCTCATTAAACAGATAGGCAATACTGACTGCTTCTCCGCCTCTAGAATGTCCTGCAATCGCTAATTGGCTCATATCGATTTTTTGGTATATAGGCATATCCTTCGATGCATTATATGCTTCTAATGTTTTTATATTTTCTAGTAATAATATGGCTCTTGCATCATTTTCATTGGTTAATAAGTTACAAGCATTTTCATCTATAGAAACCATCACATATCCATAAGACGCTAAATATCGTCCTAAATACTCATAACCTAGATAAGATTCCTCTATATAATCATGATTGCCATGCACAATAAATAATGTTGGACAGCGGCTTACCTCCTTCGGATACCACACCTTACCTCTAACAGGCACCTCATCTAAATCATATCCTTGATATTTCTCCTTCATATAGCCTACAATTCCTGCATTTTGAGCATAACCTTCTAAGTTAATGGTTCTAGAAAGCATATCTGCATCTGCAAGGTCATAAGTCGCAGAGAGGGTTGTATAATTTCCCCCACTTATAGACTTTTCAAAGCTTTGCTTTTCAGATTCTGTTAATAAATCCCTTACTTGTTCTAGTTTTAAGTAAGTATTTATATAGGTATCTTCATATCCCGAGCTATTTAAAAAATATATCCCTATAAAAATAATGGCACTTCCCATCAGGATAACAGTCATATTAAATACTGTGATTAATCTCCCCACCACTAGAGACCATAAACTTTTTAAAAATAAAATAGTTAAACTCCCTATAATCAGCCCTATAAACACATAAGGTAATCGGCTTATTCTAAAGGTAAAACAAGCTACTCCCCCTATTGTAATCAACACTATCATTAGTGCTGCAATTACCCCTTCTATACTTCTACGAAAGAAAAGTATAGAAATCCACTTCATAATCAGCTTTAGAATCCATCCTATGAGTAGACAAACTCCCATTATCATAAAATAGCCTATCCATTCTGGGACAATGATTCTACTAAACTGATCGGCATAGTACATACCAATTAAAATAATGGCTATCCAGTAAATAAAGCCACTAGATGCAATAAAATTTTTTTCTTTCCATTTGCGATAGCTTATAACCCACCTATTTTTTAAAGTATCTACTCGACTTTTGACTTTTTCTTTCACAAGCTTTACCTCTTATTATTTTATACTTTTCCCTACTCTCCTATTCTTACTAGATTTTTATTTTCTATAGCTATAAACTAAAATTTAGAAAATTGCTCTTTTAAAAATATATAACATAAAAAGGAATGTATGCAATTACGCTACATCCCTTTTTATATCTATCTTTTATCTATGCATTTTCCAACTTTCCTACTAAAAGTCCCTCACTAATTTAATCTTTATTTTTTAATTCCCATACTAATCTGATTACAAAAATCTTGAATTTTTATTTTATCTTCTTCTTTTACTTTATTTTTGGGTTCAGTCAAGCTTAACTGAGCTAATACTTTAGAATTAGGCAGTTTAATCTTTAATTTTCCAAAGCACTTTTTAGAATTTCCAGACGCACTACAAACATAAAAAGCCACTTTCTTTTCATCCAAATCATTTTCATCTAAAAAAGTTTTCATTGGGGCTGCAAAAGTCCCCGTCCAATTTGGTGTTCCAATAATAATGACATCATATTCTTCAGGTTTAAAATAATAAGGCTTAAGCTCTGGTCTTCCTCCAAAAATAGCATCCTTTCCACCCCAAAAACGTTTACTAAATGCCCCACTTGGATAAGATTTTACAGGTTCGATTCTTAAGACATCCGCATCCATCTGGTTTGCAATTTCATCTGCTACATATTTTGAGTTACCATCCATTGAATAATATACAACCATTACTTTCATCTTTAATCCCTCCATATTCTATTTTCACTGTTTCCCTACATTTTTGACTGCTTTACAGCTAATGCTTTTCTTACTTCCTTACACCATTTGACATAGGTTTCATAAACCATTTCCCCGAATCTAGCTGTCATTAAATAATATAGATGGGCTTCTTCTTCATCCTTTACAGCTTCTAAACTACCTACCATTTGATGAAGTATAGGAAGCTCTTCTTTTATTTTTTCTTCAAAGGCATCAATATGTTTAAGTGTCCCTTCGCCCCCTAGTTCTGCACCAAAGAATAATTTAAGTAAAGTCTCATACCTAAGCTCATCCTTTGTAACAGGTAATGCCATCCATTCCTTAAGATAATCCCTACCTTTATCTGTAATCGTATAAATAATCTTTTCACGTCCATTTTCAGTTGTCTCATACTTAGTAACTAGCTCATTTTGAACAAGTGTATTTAAAGTAGGATAAATGCTTCCGTAACTTGCGCCCCAAAAGTACTTTAGTCTCATATCTAGTAACTTTTTAATTTCATATCCTGTCAATTGTTCATGACATAATAAACCTAATATCACATAGTCTATTTTTCTCTCGTTGGCCATCTCTGTTCACCTCTCAGTCTGATATATTCATCATATATCAACTTGATATATGAGTCAATATTTTTTTAATCTTCTATATTATCAGTTACTTATAAAGGAAATAATTCTTCATTTCCCTATACAAAAACTAGAACTCATTATAATAAGCTCATTTTAGTTCAATCTATAGAAATCCTCAAAAAAATAGATGCTTCAAATTCTCATTTTGAAACATCCATTAAATATGTGAGTATCCATGACCACAAAGTATTCTTACCATATCTTTGATTTACTTCTTTACTATTCTATCACTTGCTCTCTTGAATTTACTTATCTGCTACTAAATGACATGCAACGAAATGTTGTTTATCTGTCGTATCCACTAATGATGGACACTGACTTGTACAAGCAGGTGTTTTTTGAAAATAACAACGGCTATTAAATCGACATCCTGATGGAGGATTAATTGAACTTGGTACATCCCCTTTTAAAATAATACGCTCTTTAGTTTTCTTAAGTTTTGGATCAATAATAGGCGTAGAAGATAACAATGCTTTGGTATAAGGATGCATTGGATGATCATATAATTCATGCTTATCTGCTAATTCTTGCATCTTTCCAAGATACATTACCCCTACACGGTCACTAATATGTTTTACAACATTTAGACCATGAGCAATAAAGAGATAGGTTAAGCCAAATTCCTGCTTTAAATCAACCAATAAGTTCAGCACCTGTGCTTGAATAGATACATCTAATGCAGAAACAGGTTCATCACAAACAATTAATTTAGGTTCTACGGCTAAAGCTCTAGCAATACCTACCCTTTGCCTTTGTCCACCTGAAAACTCATGAGGATAACGATTTCTTTGATGACTGGCTAGTCCTACACAGTTTAAAAGATAAAGCACACGTTTTTCTACTTCTGATTTAGGTAGTAACTTGTTTACTAAAATAGGCTCAGCAATAATATCTCCAATGGTCATACGTGGATTTAAAGAAGCATAAGGATCTTGGAACACAAGTTGAATATCCTTACAATAAGCTCTTCTTTCCTTTTGGCTTAACTTGGCTAAGTCCACTCCGTTATAAATAATTTCACCTCTTGTTGGTGTATAGACATTAGCAAGCATTTTTCCAATAGTTGTCTTACCACAACCACTTTCCCCTACTAAACCAAAAGCCTCTTGTTTATAAATTTTAAAAGATACATCATCTACTGCCTTAAGCACTTTGGTAGGTTTACCAAAGAAATTCTTTTCTACAACAAACTCCTTAGATAAATGGTTAATTTCAAGTAAAACTTCTTTTTCTGCCATTATCCCACTACCTCCTCTACTTGCTCTCTTGCTACTTTTACTGCTGTAGTATTATTTTGAAGTTGTTCACTATACAGATGACATCTAACCTTACGCCCATTCAGAGTATACTCCTTAGGTTCTTGTTCCTTACAAACAGCCATACACTGCGTACATCTCTCGTTAAAAGCGCACCCCTTTGGCATATTCATTGGATTAGGAACCATCCCTTCTATCATATAAAGTTTTTCTTTATCTTCATCTGCTCTTGGAATAGAGGCAAGTAAGCCTTGTGTATACGGATGAAGTGGTTTTTCAAATAGATCCTCTACTTTTGCTTCTTCCACTACCTTACCACAATACATAACCACCACTCTATCTGCTGCTTCTGCTACAACACCTAAATCATGAGTAATGAGAAGTACTGCCATCCCTAACTTTTCTCTAAGCCGATAAATTAAATCTAAAATTTGGGCCTGAATGGTTACATCTAATGCTGTAGTAGGTTCATCTGCAATGAGTAAAGTTGGATTACAAGCCAGTGCCATAGCAATCATCACACGTTGCCTCATCCCACCTGACATCTGATGAGGATAGTCTTTAACACGTTGCTCTGGTGAGGGAATCCCAACTAGCTCTAACATTTCTACTGCTCTTGCCATAGCCTGTTTCTTATTTAATTTCATATGTAACTGAATACTTTCAGTGAGCTGCTCTCCAATACGCATAACTGGATTAAGAGATGTCATAGGCTCTTGAAAAATCATAGAAATTTCGTTACCTCTTAAAGCTCTCATCTCTGCTTTATTTTTCTTAAGAAGGTTTTCGCCTTTATAAAGGATTTCTCCTTCTGTAATTTCTGCATTCTCTGCTAAAAGCTGCATAATAGATAAGGAAGTCACACTTTTTCCTGAACCACTTTCTCCAACAATGGCTAGAATTTCTCCTTCTTCACAGTTAAAACTAATTTGATTAACCGCTTTTACCGTACCTCGTTTCATCTTAAAAGATGTACTCAACTGATTGACCTCTAATAACATATAAATCCCCCCTCCTTAATGATGCGCTTTAGGATCGAAAGCATCTCTTAAACCATCCCCTAATAAGTTAAATGCTAATACTGTAATGGTAATTGCAAGTCCTGGGAAAATTAACATATAAGGCGATTCAAAAATGAAACTTCTTGCTCGTCCTAACATATCTCCCCATTCTGCATAAGGTGGTTGTACACCTAATCCTAAAAATCCTAATGCAGCTACATTTAAAATAGCCGTAGATATTCCTAATGTTGCACGTACAATAATAGGTGATAACACATTAGGTAATATATGTTTAAAGATAATCACAAAATCATTATTTCCAATCACTTTTGCTGCTTGTACATACTCACTGTCTTTAATAGACATAATGCTACCTCTAACAATTCGAGCATACTCTGGAATCGTTACAAGACCTATGGCAATAATCGCCTTATCAATACCTCTTCCAAGTGCTGCCATTAAAGTAATCGCTAATAAAATATCCGGAATAGACATCATCATATCCATTACTCTCATAATAATTGTGTCAATGATACCTCCCTTATAGCCTGCAATCGCACCTAGAACTGTACCTATCACCAGTGCAAAACTAACTGCTTTTAACCCAACTGATAATGATACACTCGTCCCATCAATAATACGTGAAAAAATATCTCTGCCTTGCTCATCTGTACCAAACCAATGCTCCATTGATGGAGGCTGCTTATTGACTGCCATATCTCCTAAATTAGGGTCATATGGCATAATCCACTTTCCAAATAAAGCAATAAAAATCAAAAATAAAATAACAATCATGCCTACCACTGCTGCTTTATTTTGAGTTAATGTATCCCACATACGTCTAAAATTAGACTCTGGCTTTTCTCTTTTGACATCCTGAATAGTTGTTTCTATTTGTGTAGCTGCCATCTTCATTCCTCCCATTCTTAATACATCATTTCTACCATAAAGTTTTTTACTGATTTCATTTATCTCACTTACTCTGTTCATCTTCACTTTATCGTTTTAAAATCAATCACTTTTCTTTTAAGCCTACTCTCTTTTATGAATAGCGAATACGTGGGTCAAGGAAGGCATAAATAATATCTACTATTAAATTCATCATAACGAAAATAAATGCAATCAGTAAAACAACACCTTGTACAATAGGAAAGTCTGATTTCATAATGGCTTCTACTGTATATTTACCGATACCTGGCCAAGCAAATACTGTTTCAGTAAGCATAGCTCCACCTAATAAATAACCTAGTTGAATTCCAATAACTGTTACAATAGGAATCATGGCATTAGACAGTGCATGTTTACCAATAACACGTCCTTGCGCAATACCTTTTGCTTTTGCTGTGCGTATGTAATCTTGAGATAAAGTTTCTAGCATGGTACTTCTTGTCATACGTGCAATAATAGCCATTGAATACATTGCTAAGGCTAAAGACGGCAATACAAGATGCTTTAATGCGGATACAAAAGACTCCATATCTCCTTCTATTAAACTATCAATTAAATAAAGTCCTGTTACATTTTCTGGTCTTAAAAGCGTTTCTATACGTCCTTGTGCAGGTAACCAGCCCAAGATTCCTGAGAAAAGAATAATAAGTAAAATACCAAGCCAAAAGATAGGCATTGAAACACCCACTAATGACAAAATCATACTTATATTATCAATAATGGAGTTTTTCTTAACTGCAGATATTGTCCCTAATAAAATACCTACTATAGAAGCAATCAGTATGGCGCAAATAGCAAGTTCAATAGTTGCTGGAAAACGTGAGAAGATCTCATCAGCGACTGGTTTCTTCGTATAGTAAGATTGACCAAAATCCCCTTTAAAAATCCCCTTCATATAATCCATATATTGCGTTACAATTGGTTCATTTAATCCATTAGCTTCACGCCATTCTTCCATGGACTGTTCTGTTGCATGTTGCCCTAAAACAATACCTGCTGGATCTGGCGAAAATACACGCATAATAGCAAAGATAATGATTGATACACCTAATAAAACAGGTACTAAAAGTAAGATTCGTTTCGCTATGTACTTTAACATCTGCTCATTCTCCTTTTCATATAATTGAGCTTCTTAAGACTTTCTATTTTTTATTTTCAGACAGCTCTTTTTCATGACAAATACCATTTGCTACGTGATTTTCTCACATAAACAAATGGTATTTATCTTTACCTCATTATTCTTCTAGCATTAACACCTATTTTGCTTTGTACATATCCTTAAAGAAGATATTCCCTGTTGGGTGATATGAATAATTTTGTACAGCAGGTGAATATGCTGAAAGATTATTTGCGTGACTGATTGGAAGCCATACTGCAAGATCCGCAATGTATTGTTCAGCTTTTGCATATACCGCATCTCTTTCAGGTCCTTTTTCTGTTGAAGTGCCTTCTGCAATGATTTCGTTATAAGCTGCATCATTTAATCTAGATACATTCATCGATACATTTTGGTCACATAAAAGATTTAAGAAGTTATCTGGGTCCCCATTATCTCCAACCCATCCATAGAAACATACATCATAATCGCCTGCGACTACTTTATCTTTATATGTTGTCCAGTCATAATCTTCAATAGTTGCCTCAACACCTATCTTGCTCCAATAAGCTTGGATAGATTCTGCTAAAGCTTTATTTCTTGCATTGTATGGTCTTGGATTGTTGTAAACAATCATTTTGACTGGGCCTGTAAATCCTGCTGATTCAAGTTCAGCTTTAGCAGCTTCTGGATTATACTCTACTTGCTTCACATCTTTACTATAACCTGGCATAAAAGTTGGTAAGATAGTTGTTGCTGTTTCTGCATATTCTCCATAAAGAGCTGTTACAAGTTCTGGTACATTAACTGCTTTTGAAAGCGCTGTTCTTACCTTCACATCATCAAATGGTGCTCTTGTTGTGTTGTAAGCTAAATAGTTAATATTCATACCTGAAAGATTATAAACTTCATTACCGTCTGCTTTGATTTGATCCACACCTGTTGAATCAATTCCATCAATCATATCTACTTCGCCACTCTTAAGGGCTACGATTCTAGCTGAATTATCTGGAATAAACTTAAAAACAATATTTTTTGTTTTTGCTTTTTCTCCCCAGTAATCTTCATTTCTTTCTATAACAATATCCTCAGAAGGACTCCATGCAACAAATTTATAAGGACCTGTTCCTACTGGGCTTTGGTTTACATTACCATTGTTTGCTTCAAGTGCTGCTGGACTTACTATAGGTGCAGCAAGACTCATCGCAAGATTAGCTAAGAATGCTGTATTTTTCTTTGTTAAATTAATTTTTACCGTATAATCATCTACTACTTCTACATCTTTCACATCTGCATATACAAAGCTTGCATATGGCATATCTTCTGTACGTTGTGGTGGTAATTGTCTATCGATATTGATTTTAACTGCCTCTGCATTAAAATCTGTGCCATCATGGAATTTAACACCTTGTCTTAATTTAAAAGTATAATTTAAACCATCTTCCGAAATCTCCCAGCTTTCTGCAAGACATGGTTCAAGCTCTGTTGAATCTTTTGCATAAGCTAAAAGTCCCTCATATACATTAACAATAACTTTAGAAGACTCTCCGTCATCTACATATGCTGGATCAAGCCCACGTGGTTCTGCTCCTTGCGCAAAAACTAAAGTATCTGCAACCTCTTCACCAGATTCTGTTTTTTCTACTGCTTCAGTAGATGTACTTGAAGTTGTTTCCTTACTTCCACACCCAACAAGCATACTGAGTGCTAGAATAGGTGCAATGACTAATGCTAATTTCTTTTTCATATTGTTCTCCCCTCTTGATGGTTTTTCATCTAATTACATCCTCACATGAATATTGATACTGTTTTATGGCATCCTCATGTACGCCTAAGGCTTATAAACTTAAGTCAACCTCATTTTGCAATTAAATGATTACTAAATTTCATAATTCTGATTTTAAAACTAAATTATACTATTTTTAGATATTATCTTAGTTTATTCGCTATTTGTCAATACATTACATAAATTTGCTTAAAAATTTATAAAATTACACTTTGTTTTTCTTCTCCTTTTACATAATGTACTGATTTATATTTGTTTCCACTTTCATAGACTATGTATAATAATTACATTCATTTTAAGTTCTTCTAAATATTCTAGTCTATTTTTTCATTTATCTCATATTTACAGATATTCCAAATCTGATTTTTTTTGATTCATTTCATTCAATATACTCTAAAATTCTTTCCTCCTCTATCTACTTCTTATCATAAAGTAAACTTTATCTAAAAAAGAGTCTTTCCCCTATAACGCTTATAATATTTAAAAAGCAATTCTCTTTATGTTATGCTATTACTAGATTGATTTAAAATAATAATGAACTAAGGAGTCATAACCTATGAAAATTCAATATAAATGTTTACCCTGTCTTGTCAATCAAGCCATTAAAGTAGCTGATATGACCAACACACCCAATAAAGATTTACTTCTTAAAAAAGTATTTCAAACGCTTAGTGATATAGATTTTAATCAAACTACTCCAGAATTAGTTGGTGCGATCTTTCAATTAGTTAAAGAGCAATTAGATCATAATGATCCTTATTTAGAAACGAGAACTTACTATAATACCCTCTTTCTAGAGCAGTCTAAAGAAATCCTAAAAAAAATAGATGCTTCAAATTCTCCTTTTGAAACATCTATTAAATATGCGATTATCGGAAATATTATTGACTTTAACCCCATTCATAACCATACAACTGAGCAAATCATGGAATGGTTTCATAAGGCTGATGATCTTTCACTTACTATTAATCA
>SVDC01000079.1 GCA_015058045.1 Cellulosilyticum sp. | reverse complement strand
ACCGCCGTATACGGAACCGTACGTACGGTGGTGTGAGAGGTCGGATAATCAATTAATGATTATCCTCCTACTCGATAGAAGCAAGATTGAATAAGATAAATAGATTAATTAAGTTAGTTTGTAATTGGACTTGAATAGATAATCAGTTCGTCTAATGAACGTTTAGGTACATGGTGAACCTCATTTTCATCACGATAATAATCGATATCATGTGCTGAAGTGACATTTTCTAGAACAACTTTCTCTATAGGTTTGCCAAGTGCAATAACGAGATCAATCTGATATAAAGTAGGGTCTATCTCTAAACTTTGAGCAAGCTCTGTACGTTTTATATTACCTAACATACAACCACCATATCCCATTTCTACTGCACCAAGTAGCATGGTTTGAGCAATAATACCATCATCTATTGGTTTATTTTTGGCAAGGGAGAGATCGCAAAGTAAAATAATATATGCAGTAGGTCTTTCGCCTTTCTTTGGACCATCCCAATCTTTTAGTTTGCCGGCCCAGCCTAGTGTATTAAATACAGTTTCATTTTGTTGTGGGCTATTGATGAGCATAAATTTAATAGCTTGTGAATTAGCTGTAGAAGGGACAATGCGGCCAAGACTAGCAATTTTGAGTAGTTCCTCATGTGAGATTGTATGACTTTCATCAAATCGTCTGTAAGAACGATTTTTTAAAACTAAATCCTTTAACATATGAAGCACTCCTATCTTTAGAATATATATTGAATAATTAAATAATAACATTAGATTAAAAGGAGAATCAAACATAAATATAGTGAAAAATTTATTTGAGTTAGTATATTTTAAATGAGAGTGAAAGATAGTATACTTAAATAAAAAATAACATAAAAGTCGTGGAAGGAGGAAAAATGACAACTAGGAGAAGAATTAGGAGAAAGAGAGAGAAAATGTTAGAGACATTAATACTAACTTCCATGGTTGCTTTAGGGGTTCTACTTGTATTAGTAGTAGGGCATATATATGTAAGTTGTAGTATCTACCAAAATCAACATTCTATTGAAGTCATGTCTAAGGAGTTAGATAGTTTACAAGGGGAAATTAACACAGTAATAAAAGAACAAGAGGAATATGAAAAGCAGATTGCACAGTTACAAACTAAACTTGCTCAATATCAGGATATTATCGTACCTGAATCCATGCAATTAGCTCAATGAATGAGTTAAGAGGAAAGGTGGCATATAGAAATATGGGGAGGTTCAATATGCATAAAAAGGGACTATCTATGCACAATGCGTTAGTGTTATTTTTTTCGTTATCTGTCATTTTTAGTGTAGTAGGAGCTGTATTAGCCATTAAGTTACCTAAAAAGATTACTGCAATGAATGAAATAAAGGCTGCCGTTATAGAACTTGAAGAGAATAAAGAAGAACAGATAAAAGAATTAGAAAAAATTGAAGAGGAAGTTGGAGAAGTTAGCATTAAACTTCAATCTTTAGAGAAGGATTGGAAAGAAGTGGAAGAAGCACAGTCGGAAGTGAAAAATAAACAAGAAGAAGTAGGACAAGCAGAAGAAGTAAAATATGCTTATTTAACTTTTGATGACGGACCAAGTGTAAATACAATAAAGATATTAGATTTTCTAAAAGCTAATAATATTAAAGCTACATTTTTTGTAATTGGAAAAGAAGGATATGATGATGTATATAGACGAATTGTAGATGAAGGTCATACTCTAGCGATTCATTCTAATACACATAAGTATAGTGAGATTTATCTTAGTGTTTACGCATTTATGCAAGACATTAATAAGCTCTCAAACAAACTAGAAAAATTAACAGGGGTTAGACCAACTATTATGCGTTTTCCGGGAGGGTCTAATAATACTGTAAGTTATAGATATGGTGGAAAAGACTTAATGGATAAATTAACAACAGAGGTTAATAAGGCAGGTTATCAATATTATGATTGGAATGTAGACTCTTCTGATGCAACAGAAATTTGTAAAAATAAGGATGCTATCCTTAATTCTGTTCTAAATGGAGTAGTAGGAAAAGAACATGCCATGATCTTAATGCATGATGCAGCAGCTAAGACAACTACAGTAGAGGCATTACCGCAAATTGTAGATGGGCTCAGAAAAAAAGGATTTATACTAGCACCAATTACAGAAGATACACCAGCTGTTCAATTTAAATAGAATAAAGTTTAAGGAGTAGGAATGAGTTATAAGATGGTTCCTACTTTTTTTATGTGTACTATTTCAGATTATGTATAAAATAGGAAATTTGACTTAGAGAGAAAAAGATAAGCTATTTATATAAGGGTATGTATATCTCATAGAGATGTAGGGGATTTTAATAGCAGTAGTATGTTAAAAACAAAAAAAGTCATTTCAATCTAAAAAATAAGAAGAGTTTGGATGGGCATTATACAGGCTATTGGGGAATTACAAAAAATATTAGCATTTTTTAATACAAATAGTTAGAAATATGAATAAAAATAAGATATAATATAAATAAATCATAGATCTATATGCACCGAGAGGAGTAGGAAAATGAATAGAGTATTGAATATTGCACACAGAGGTTTTAGTGGTAAATATCCAGAGAATACAAATATTGCATTTGCTAAAGCACTTACAGAAGGATATTGTGATGGGATTGAAGTAGATGTACACATGACAAAAGATAATAAAGTCGTTATTATTCATGATACAAAGTTAGATCGTACAACTACAGGAACAGGTTATATTAAAGATTACACATTAGATGAGCTTTTAGAATTTGATGCTGGTGTTAAATATGATGAAAAATATAAAGGTGAAAAAATTCTTTGTATTAAATCAGCAATGGAATTAGTAAAAAAATATAATGTGAGACTATATGTTGAAATTAAAGATGATGAAATCGATTATAAAGATATTGAAGCGGAAGTTCTTGATCGAGTAGAAATCGTAGGGGTAGAAGATAAAGTTATTTTATCCTCATATAATATAGAAACATTAAAACGTATTAAAGCACATAAGCCAGATATCCAAACTGCATTACTTACAAAAGAGGTTACATTTGATATCCGTGCTTATCAATATGCAGATATTCTTTCATGTGATTATACAAAATTAAGCAAGGAAGTTGTGGATACAATTCACAGTATTGGTAGAAAAGTAACTGCTTGGGTTGTAGATGATAAAGCTGCAATGCGTGAAATGAAAGATATGGGTGTAGATGCAGTTATTACAAATTATCCAGATGAATTTAGTGATGTGATTAATGGTCTATAAGTATAAATCATAGACTTAAATGATGTAAATAGAAGTATATAAAATGATCAATGTTTAGGAAGAGGTTATCAGATGAGTTAATGACCTCTTCCTTTTAAATTTGCCTAAATAATAGAGAGAAGGGGGGAGAAGGACAATTAATAGGAATAAGTGGAGTGTTTTAGGATATATTTTAATAAATAGCTTTTTAGGGGTAAAGGGATAGCTATTAAAACAAGAATGCTATATAATATACCTAAAAGATCGAAAGAGAGGGGGATGGATATGGAAGCCCCAATTACAGCATTAGGTTTTTCTGAACTTGATAAGAAGTATACAATTGAACAAATCGTAGGGGAAATATTAGATAAACCTACTAGGCAGCAGGCAAGTCGTAAAAAGGGAAAAGATATAGTAGCAGAGTATACTAAAGAGTTCGGAGATGGAATGTACGTAGTCGTACGAATTGTCATGCGAACTGAAGATAATGAAACTAAAATGGAAGTAGAACAGTGTGAGCCCTATTTTGATTCTAAGTATACAATCAATGTAGAAGATTTATCTGTAGAAGCAATTGATGATGAATACAACTATTATGTTATTTGCGAGGAAAAGGAAACGGGTATACAGTTTATTTTCTGGCTACAAAATGTGATTGAATATATAGAGGCAGAAACACATAGGAAAGATTTTAATCAAGTCAAGATTGCTGCTTTGGCCATGGAGGGAACCATTGTCCTTCCTATCGAAAAAGATGAAGAGGATGAAGTAGTAGAAAAGGAAGAAAAAGAAAAAATTAAGGTCATGCTTGAAAGAGCAAGAGAAGGTGATGAAGAGGCAAGAGCTCAACTGGAGGAAGAAGAAAAGGAAATGGATGACCTATTAAAAGAACGTATGTATCAAGAAGACTTCCTCTCTATTATGAGTGGTTATTTTGTACCGACTACATTAGTAGATGCCAATTATGCCATTTTAGGTGAGATTAAAGAGATGAGTACTAAAAAGAATACAAAAACAGGAGAAGAGGTATACCTCTTTACTCTAGATGTCAATGATATGCCACTTGAAGTGATAATTAATAAGAAGCAGCTTGTAGGCTGTCCATCAGTAGGTATGCGTTTCATGGGAACTTGTTGGTTACAGGGGACGATAATTACAAACAATTAAAATAATTGGGACTTGACTAATGAACATTAAACCGTTAGTATATTAATTGCTATGGTTTTAATGTTCTCGTAGCTCAGTAGGATAGAGCGACCGCCTCCTAAGCGGTAGGCCGCTGGTTCGATTCCAGTCGGGAACGTAGCAAAAGCTAGTTATTTGTACAGAGATGTATAAATAACTAGCTTTTTTCATTTGATTGGTTTTAGTTAGCCTGAGATACAATAACTTGAACTGTATAAGTAGCATATATCATGCTTATGAAGTTTTAAGATTTATTTAGTTACATAATGTGAACTCAGAATTAGTTAATTTAAATTGATTTTTGATACCAGACGTTGTATAGACTTTATAATCCATAGTGATAAATATGGCATCTACCCCATCTATGCTTTCAATAAAGGTAAGACCATTTTCTAGACCTAAGGCAAAGGTGGCTGTAGAGAGTGCATCTCCATCTGTTGAAGAATCACTAATAATACTTACACCTGCAAGTTCATTAGTGAAAGGATAGCCTGTGCTAGGATCAAGAATATGATGATAGGTAGTACCATCTTCGGCTGTAATATAGCGTTCATAAATACCAGAAGTAACAATAGATTGATTGGAAATACCAATAGTCCCCATGGAGTCACCATTAGGATTAAAGGGATTTTGTACACCAATAGTCCATAATCTATTATCTGGTTTATCACCAATCGTATAAATATTGCCACCAAGATTGATGATGGCATGATTGACGCCTTCTGCTCGTAAAAGTTTAGCGATTTCATCAGTAGCATAACCTTTTCCAATACCACCTAAATCTAATAGCATACCTTCTTTTCCAAGATAAACGCTATGGGTAGAATCATCTAACGTCATAAGATGATAATCTACTAAAGGGAGCTTATTAGTTATTTCCTCTTGTGATGGAATATGTGCAGATGGAAAACCAATATTCCAAAGTTTAACAAGAGGTCCGATGGTTATATCAAAAGCACCAGAGGTCAATTCGCTGTAGTAAAGCCCTTTTTTTATAAGATGATAAGTTGCCTCATCCACTTCAACTGGAGTAATACCTGCATGATGATTAATAGTGTCAATGACAGTATTTGTTTTATTAATGCTTAATATATTCTCAAGCTCGGTAAGTTTATTAAAGGCACGATCTAATAGTTCTTCAGAATCAGAATCATAAAGAGAAATTGTCACAATGGTGCCTAAAACAAAATTTTGTCTTGATAAAGGCGTCTTAGAAGAGAGATGAATCTCTTTACTACAAGATATTAAAAAGATAACGACTAATGAGGTAAGTATGAGTATAAAAAATAAATGAGTTTTATGGTGAATTTGCATTGTTCCTCCTGAATCATATAGGATTGTAAGATGATAGAAATAATATTATACTGATAATTATATATCTAATGAAAATTTAATTAAATAATTAGCCTCATAATTAATAAAAAAGCAAGACTTAAGTTATTCATACTAAGATTAAGCGAGGATTGTAAGTGGAAATGAAACTAGAGCTAAAAAAGTGGGATATTATCATTATTGGATTACTTCTTATCATTTCTTTTCTACCTTATAGTTTGATTAAGGAATTTATAGATACTGACGCAGAAAGCATTTATGCATATATTACAGTAGCAGGTGAGCCTATAAAAGAGCTTCCACTAACGGGACAGGTCAATTACAAGGAGTTTGTGGTGGAAACCGAGTATGGTAAAAATATTATTGTGATAGAAAATGAAAGTATTGCAGTTGCTGAAGCGGACTGCCCAGATCATGTATGTGAGACATTTGGTTTTAAAAATACACCAGGTGACATTATTGTCTGTTTGCCTCATCAGCTTTATATTGAAGTAAGAGGAAACTTAGCAGATTCAACTGAAGAGGAAGATGCTAGGGGATATTAGGAGAAGTGTTATGAAACAAACAAGATATTTAATCTATTTATCGCTATTAGTAACTATGGCTTTAGTACTCAGTTTAATAGAAAGAACCATTCCAGTGCCTTTTATGACACCAGGTGCAAAACTGGGACTTGCCAATTTAGTGACAGTACTAGCATTATATTCAGTGCCTAAAAAAAGAGATATTGCCATGATAATCATTGCAAGATTATTTCTAACGAGTATTTTTGGTGGAAGTATATCAGGACTTATATATGGCTCTATGGGAGCTTTGCTTAGCTTTTTAATTATGATATGGATTAAGGAAACACTAAAAGATAAAGTAAGCATAATCGGTGTTAGCGCAGCGGGGGCAGTCTTTCATAATATAGGACAAGTGATTGTATCTATGTGTATCGTACAAAATATAGGTGTTGTACTATATTTACCTTTTTTATCAATAGCGGGTATTGTAACAGGGGTATTTGTAGGAATAGCAGCCAATTATATCATTACATATATTTATCGTTTACCAATGCTTAAAGAAGCTATAGAAGATTGCAAAGTAGTATAGATATATATATGAAATGGGGGATAAGATGAATGGTGGGTTTATCTAATAGAAGAAAACTGAGCTCTATGAATCTGAATATTGTGATATAATATATATTAATAAAATAAGTATGGTAAAAGGGGGGAGAAAATGAAAATCATATTATTAAGTGTTAGTAAAGCAAATAAATCAGCAAAAATGCTCTAGACAACACAGAAATATGTTGCATAGCGATTCGTTGTATAGAGCAAAAAGTGTGTAATACTAAATGAGATTACACTTAAGATCGCAAAGAATATATGACTGTGTTGTACTCCAAAAAGTAAACTTTTTGAGAGGAGCAAGAGGCATGGCATATATGAATGGAAAAGAAGTTCTTCCTATGGAATTATTACAGGAAGTTCAAAAATATTTTAAAGGTGGCATTATTTATATTCCTGATATAGAAGGTGAACGTAGGAAATGGGGTAGTAAAACCAATACACGCACCTTATTAAGAGAAAGGAATGCGGAAATTAAAGCAAAGAAGAAAAATGGTAGTTCCATTTCTGAGTTGATGGAGGAATATCATTTATCTTATGATTCCATAAAGAAAATTGTTTACCGATAAAGAGTAGTTTAAAAGAGATAAAAAAAGAGAGCAGATCATCTGCTCTCTTTTTTCTTTATTGTTTTGTGATATTTGCAGCTTGTTCTCCACGAGCGCCTTTTTCAATATCAAAACTTACTTTGTCGCCTTCATTTAAAGACTTAAAACCATCTGATTTGATTTGTGAGAAGTGTGCAAACACATCTGATCCATTCTCTCTTGTAATAAATCCAAATCCTTTTTCTGCGTTAAACCATTTAACTGTACCTGTCATCATATACGGTACCTCCAATTATATAATTTCCGTAAATTATATAAATAAAAAATTCACATAATATTACAGATTATATTTAGCTTGATATAATCTCTAGTAATATGTGAATATTAAATAAACAATATTTTAGAATTATAAGAAAACTAATACAATATTTATTATATGCCATATATTTTGAAAAGTCAACACATTTATGAAGTATTATTTGCTACCCTTATAAATAGATTGGGTTTATAGAAGGGCAAGTGGAGCGAGAAGCATGGTATATATGAATAGAAAAGAAGTGAGGCAGTAAAATCAATCTTACCTTATGATTCTATAAAGAAGATTGTTTACCGATAAAATAAGTAGTTTAAAAGAGATAAAAAAAGAGAGCAGATCATCTGCTCTCTCTTTTTCTTTATTGTTTTGTGATATTTGCAGCTTGTTCTCCACGAGCGCCTTTTTCAATATCAAAACTTACTTTGTCGCCTTCATTTAAAGACTTAAAACCATCTGATTTGATTTGTGAGAAGTGTGCAAACACATCTGATCCATTCTCTCTTGTAATAAATCCAAATCCTTTTTCTGCGTTAAACCATTTAACTGTACCTGTCATCATATACGGTACCTCCAATTATATAATTTCCGTAAATTATATAAATAAAAAATTCACATAATATTACAGATTATATTTAGCTTGATATAATCTCTAGTAATATGTGAATATTAAATAAACAATATTTTAGAATTATAAGAAAACTAATATAAATTTATTTTACACTATACCTTATATAATCGTCAAGGTATTTCTGAATTTTATATTTATCACATTTTGGAAATAAATTAGATTTGTAAAGGAAACAAGAAGAGTAAGAAGCAGAGCATAATCGCTATATACTTAAACTATGCTCATACTATAGAGTTATAAGAGAGCCAGTGCATAGGGATTTTTGTGCAGCATATAAGTAAACAAAAACAGTATACTGGAGAAATAGTGAATCTAGATTATATAATGAATAACAAGAGATTGAAAGTGAAATAGGGATATAGAAGAATAAAATTAAAAAGAAAGATAGTAGAGGGGAAACAATGAAAAATCAAGTGTTAGAAAAAGTCATACAATGTGAAGAGGCTTATAAGAGATGCTTTTGTGAGGTTATAGATACGGCAAATGCTACATATTATATGGATTCCTTATTATCGGATATGTATGATTATAATTTTACTTTATTAAAGAAAGAACAATCTATTAGTCTATTACAAGCTTTTGTAAGCAGTGAAACACGAAAGTGTATCGAGAGAGGTAAGGAATTTTATAAGCTTACATTACCCAATTTACCTAAAGAGGATATCAAAAGTTGTAAAGGAAAAGAAGCAGAGGTTGAAATATTAGGTACCTATCTTTGTGATTTAAATAAAGTAGCTCGTTGGAGAGAAAATACAGAGCTTACGATTAAGCAAATCACATCTTCTAAACAGATAGAAGAGCTTATTGAATTAGACTTAATTCATGATAAAGAAACTTGTGGAGAGGATTTTTGTAAACGTAGAGCTAGGAGAAGAGGAAAGGTCTACTTGTCTAATGATAAGCCATGTAATTCCTATATAGGTTATTATGAGGGAAAAGCTGTAGCGAATTGTGATTTATGTATTGATGGAGAAGTAGCTAAGATTGAAGATTTTGCAGTTATTCCTATCTACCAAAGAAAAGGAATTGGAACAACACTGCTTAGAAATTTGATAGAAATAGCCCAAAAACAAGGTGCAAAAATCATTTATCTAAATGCAGATGAGGAAGATACACCAAAAGAAATGTATACAAAGCTAGGTTTTACCAAAATAGGAGAGCAGTATAGTTTGTTTTGGAATTTAGCTGACAAATGATATAAATGAAGAAATTAGCATACACTAGCACTAGGAAAAATAAGTAGAGGAGTAAGTTGCTAGTGAAAAGAAATCACAAGATAGAAATCAGTTATAAAGAGATTTTTTATAAAGGCACCGTCACCCTTCTAACAACATTAGGAGCCGGTGCCTTATTTGGTAGAAAAAATATGATGATTGCCTTTTCACTTGGATTAGGTGCAGGGGCACTTTCTACTCAAAATTTAAAAATCAAACCACTCCAAAAGACGCTTCAATTAATAGGCGTAGATCTTCTCATTGTTTGTATTGCTTATATTGCTTCATTAAATAGGTGGGTAGCCATTCCTATTAATTTAGTGACTATTTTTGGGATGATTTATTTCAATATATCATTTTACAATGAGAATAAGTATCGAACATTTTTGATGCTGTATGTCTTTTGTCAATATAGTAGTATTACTTTTATGGAACTTCCTGCACGACTTGCTATGATTGTATTTGCTGTAAGTATAATAGTAGCTAGTATTTATATAGAACAAAGTCAAAATAAGAGACTATTACCGCCACAAATAGAAAAAGCATTTAAGCTTATTAATGAGCAATTAGCTTTAATGTCGGAGGGAAAGTTTGATAAGGACCTTGGCAAACAAGTTGGAGAACAGATGAATGAATTAGCCTATGTGATTTATCGTTCTAGTTTTAAACAATACTTTACAACTTATATGGGAAAGATACATTTTTATTTTTATTTAAATATAGGTTATTTCAATATTTTATTAGAACAGATACACAGTCATGAGAAAGGAAGTTTTTTTGCTTTAGAAGAGATTAAGGAAATATATATTTTATTTCAAGGAATACAAAGTTACTTTAAAAGACAAATCACAAGAAAGACCCTACTTGAACTATTTAATAGCTACCTCAATTTATATCCAGATGAAAATGATCTAAAGGGAGAAGTTAGAGATGTACTATTTGCCTTAAAGGAAAGCTTTAAGGAGTTAGGAGATGTTCCTATCAAAGATAAACATCATGTATATGATGAATGGGAACGTGGTGATTTAAGGCACCTTAAGCAAAGTGTAAGTGAATATTTTAGTCCTAAAAAGATGCGCTTTAATTTTGCAATACGTATGACACTCATTATAACCATTGCTTTATTTCTTGCACAGCTTTTAGGCTTTCATAAATTTATATGGGCGATTATACCGATTATATCTATTACCCAACCTTATGTAGAAGATACTAGAAAACGGAGAGGTGATAGATTTGAAAGTAATATATTAGGAGCCGTTGTATTAGCTATTATATTAGATATTGTGAGAATTAAGGGGCTACCTCTGGTACTATTAATTGCTTCCTTTTATCTTTATCATGCCTATAAGGATTACTATCATACTTCACTATTTTTGACCATTATATCTATGTGTGTATCCACAGTAAGTATAGGGATTAATACCCTATTAGTGTATCGTGTTATCTATGTACTTTTGGGGGTAACGGTTGTAGAAATAACAAGCAGGTGGATGCCTTATCATCTAGAGGATGGGATCCAAGAATTGATGTTAGAGACAGAAAGATTAAATGATATTTTAGAAGAAGAGAGTATATTAAGCTTAAAAGGAGAGGCTGATTTTAATCGTATTCGTCAAGCGATTATTTGTTCGGCTATACTATGTCAAAAGCTTTACGTTAGAAATAAAGCTTATAAAAATAAAGAGGTAGATGAGCTAGTACGAGTTAATACAGAGTTTATTATTAGATTAGGACATCGTTTATTAAGTAAGTCCTAAAGGAAATAAAATAATTATAAAATACTTTAATTATGAAAAATACACGAATATAATAATATGAGATGCTTATGATCGCTTTATATTAAGGGTTAAAACAGGAAAAATGGATATATGAGGAGGGGAAATAATGAGTGTAGAATCTCGCATGGATGAGTTTGAAAAAGTATCAGACAAAAAAAATACCCATGATGTTTCAGGACGTATGGAGGAATTTGAGCAGGTAGATAAAAGAAATAAGTACATTGATAAGGATAAAACAGGGGTATTACCTTATGGGATTAAACGTCTTAAATCTTGCCCGGTATGTGGAGAGTTTATGGAGATACAGGAAATTAAAGAGAAAGATGCTTTATATTACTGTAAGGGGTGTCAAAAAGTAGTAACTTTTTCAGTTGAAAAATAACGTCAATAAAAGAGTTAGTAATTAGTTCGCTGAATAATAGAGGCTTAATCAAAGAATGTTATAAGATAGACTCGTTCACTTATGACATTCTTTTTTTGAGTAATGAGTTATACAAAAAGCTTTTCTAGATACAAAGATAAACTGATATAATACTAGATATAAGATATTTTGAGGGATTTTGGAAAAGAGACAGGAGGTAAAAAAGTGATTTTTTCTACATTAGAAATACAAGATAATAGTCCTATTTATGAGCAGTTAGAAAAACATATTGAAAAAGCTATTGAGACAGGAACGCTGATTAAAGATAGTAAATTACCATCTACAAGAGAAGTGAGCAGTGTACTTAAAATTAGTAGAAATACGGTGATGACAGCATATGAAAATTTAGAGAGTAGAGGAATCATTTATAGTATCAAAGGGAAAGGGTCATTTGTTAAAGTGACCACTAAAAATAATACAAAGCCTGTTGAGATAGATTGGCAGGATAGAATGAGTCATTATGGGGAAGTATGTGAAGCGATGGATATATTGAAAACAGAATATCGCTATGAAAAAGGCATGATTTCATTTAAAAGTATAGCTCCAGAAGGCAATTTGTTTGACATAGAGGAATTTAAGAGAGCGTTTTTAGATGTTATTGCACTTGAAGGAGAAAAAATACTCAACTATGGTTATGCCCAAGGTTACAGAGAGTTGATTGAATACTTAATGCACTATATGAAAGGAAAAGGTGTAGATTGTGAAGAGAAGGACATATTAATTACTAATGGATTTACTGAAGGACTAGATATCTTATTATCTACCTATACAAAACCTGGAGATAAAATCATTTGTGAAATGCCAACACATCATACTACCTTAAAGATGATGAGGGCTTATGGTATAGAAGTTATAGGGGTAGCTATGGATGAGCAAGGTATTCTTGTAGAAGATCTTGAGAGAAAAATTGTTGAACATCAGCCTAAGTGGGTATATCTAACGCCTTCTTATCAAAATCCAACAGGCATTGTAATGAGTGGGCAACGAAGAAGAGAGGTATATAAAATATTATGCCAATATGAGATAGCTTGTATAGAAGATGGCTTTAATGAAGAATTATTATATTCAGGCTCTCATGTTATGCCGCTTATTTCTTTAGCAGGAGCGAGTAATCATATTATTTATTTAGGAAGTTTTTCTAAAATTTTATTTCCAGGATTAAGATTAGGCTGGATCATGGCAGATAAAAAGTGTATTAGTACATTAGAAAGTATTAAAAGAGCAAAGAATATCCATACGTCTTTCTTAGATCAAGCTATTTTTGTACAGTATATGAAAAGTGGTGCTTTTGAGCGTTATCTTAAAAAAGTACGTAAGTATTATAGAGATAAGTATTTATTTGTGGTAGAAGAGATTAATAAAAATATTCCATATAAGCAACTCTGTGGAGAAGGAGGTCTTCATGTTTATATTATTTTAGACGATAATATAAATGAAAGGGAGCTTCTTGAAAAATGCTATGCAAGAGGCGTGTTATTTATGCCGGGGGACATATTTACTATTAATAGAGGTAACAGTTCAAGCTTACGTTTAGGGTTTGCGAGATTAGAGGATAAAGAAATTGTTAAAGGTTTAAGAATAATAGGGGAAGAAATAAAAAAATATACAGATTAATAATTGGTGAAATAATATCTCTGTTCCATATTCATACAGAGTATGATATAATTACCCTTGTAAAAAATGGTATAGAGATAACATACATAACAAGAATTGAAGAATCTAGGATTAACTTCAATAGAGAGCTATAATGAGATATAACACATAAAAAAGTACATTAATTATGAGGTGAAACAATGGCAAAAATAATGGTAGTTGATGATGCAGCGTTTATGAGAATGATGTTAAAAGATATTTTATCTAAAGGGGGATACGAAGTAGTTGGGGAAGCTGAAAATGGCTTAAAAGCAGTAGACCGCTACAAAGAGTTAACACCTGATTTAGTTCTAATGGATATTACAATGCCTGAATTAGATGGGATTGGTGCAGTAAGACAAATTAAAGCAATTGATCCTAATGCAAAAATTATTATGTGTTCAGCGATGGGGCAACAGGCAATGGTTCTTGAATCTATTCAAGCAGGTGCAAGAGACTTTATCGTAAAACCTTTCCAAGCAGACAGAATTCTTGAAGCTGTGAATAAAGCAGTAGGCTAAGAAGTAGTTGATATAAAATAAAAATACATATTAGAAAGAAGGCCTTTTATGAGTGAAGAATAACTCATAGAAGACCTTCTTTTGTTTGGATAATAGTGTTTAATGTATAAAATAATATACGATGCAGAAAAAACAAATAAAAAGAATAATTAAATAATAATAATTCTTTACAAATAGAAAATCATATATTATAATCTAAATATAAACAACGTGTATACAAAATACACAATGAAATTATTCCACATAACAAAGGGGGTGTAGTAGAAGGGGGCACAAAGCGTCTACTTCTACAACGCATATGACACATTGGAGAAACTTTAAAACAGGTAAATGGCAAGAAGAAATTAATGTAAGAGATTTCATCGTAAACAACTATACAGAGTATACAGGTGACGATTCATTCCTTGCAGGTCCTACACAAGACACAACAGATCTTTGGGAACAACTTAGTGAACTTATGGTTGAAGAAAGAGAAAGAGGATGTTTCGCAGATACAAAAACTGTTGCAACAATCACTTCTCACGCTGCAGGTTACATTAATAAAGACAAAGAAAAAATTGTTGGCCTTCAAACAGATGCACCACTTGTTAGAAGCTGCCATCCATTCGGCGGTATGAGAGTAGTAGAAAATGCTTTAAAAGC
>SVDC01000078.1 GCA_015058045.1 Cellulosilyticum sp. | reverse complement strand
TGCCATAATTTATATGCTAGCTGTGATCCTATAAAACCTGCTGCACCTGTAATTAATACTTTCATTATCTTCCCTCCATATTGTCATAAACTACCTGAGCACTATAATTATCTATCATATTAGTCCTCATATCCTGTTCTAAGTATTTCTTCTTATCTTTCACATAATTGAACAGCATTTTTAACAGTGAAATTGAAAAACTCATCAACTTGTTGTTTGATATTTGGTCTTCCTCTCTCCAAGATATTGGATAAAACAACATCGATTGCTTGTAATAGCAAGAAGCCAAAATCATTAAATCGTTAAAATACAACGTATCCGGATACTTCATAAAATACTTGTTTTTAAGAGTAGATACTTTGTACATATTTAAACCTGAGCCTAAGTCCTTAACCGATTTATGAACTACCATTGAAAACAGCAAATTAAAACCATAGTTTCCCCATATTCGCAATTTATTATATCCAATTAGTTTTGAACCTTTCATAAAACGTGCGCCAAGGCAGCAGTCGCACTCCTCATATTTTTTACTTTCTAATAACGGAATAAAGTCAGATATTCTTCCTTGATCATCTCCATGTAATACAATTACATAATCAAATCCATTCTCTATGGCGTATTCAAATGCAACTTTATGCGAGCCTCCAAGACCATAGTTTTCATCATTTCTAAGTACTTTAATTGGTAAATCTCCCTTACTCTTACAATGATTAATAACTACATCCTCGCTATTATCTGTACTTCTATTATTTACTACTATTACTTCATTAATGTAGTTTAATATATTCTGATCTAATTGATCTATTACCCTTGTAATTTGTTTTTCACAATTGTACATTGGTATAAATAACAGTATTTTAGTCATTGTTCGTTATCTCTCCTAATTGCTTTTTCCACATCTGACAATAAATGCTAAAAATGTTTCTCTAAACTATTCTATTTAAAACTGGTATTTTTTTAACAACAAAAGTAACAATACCTGATAGTATAAATACAATTATTGTACTTAAATATATCCCAAGTCTAGTAAATTTTTCTAATTTCATTAATGCTTCCATTAAAATAGGAATCTTCCATAAAAACAAAATATGTAGCAAATAGATTCCAAAAGTCACACCACCTACAGATATTATTATATTTGTATTTTTTTGTGATAAATGATTATTATTAACTAACACTTTTATTGTTATAAACAGCACTATTGCGTTTATTAACTGACCAGCTTGTAAAAATTTCTCATTCCACATAATATCTTCTGCACCGCTTAATATATTTTTTTCCATCAATTCCATTAATACTAGCGATATTGCATTAAGTAACCATGCTATTATTATTCTTTTTGAATTATATCTCTTTATATCTACTATTTTATCTATATAATAACCTACAATCGGAAAAAGAAATATATTAGAGCAGAACCATGGATTCTTTAGATTTGGACTGATATTAATAAATAATTCCTCTATAATTGGAATTATTTCTTGTGTGATGATACTGATAGTTAATATTATGACCATCAACTTATCATCTAAATTCTTTGCAAACACTCTTACCAGTGGTAAAGACAGTATAAATAATACATAGGAATATAAATACCATAAATGCCAATAATCTTTTGATATTATGCTCTTCAAAATGGTCTCATAATATATCGGCTCATTTGATAAGTAACAATCAAGTATATTGTAGAAAAAGGACCACACTAATATACATATCAGTATTCTCCATATTCTAGAATAGGTCTTGCCGATTGTTTCTTCTTTCCCCAAAAGATTACTTCCAGAAATCATAAAAAATAATGGGACTCCAGCCTTGCAACAAATGGAAATCATAGTATCTATTGTCCATATCAAAGATCCACAACTATCAAGAACATACCGATAAAAACCACGCTCATTTGTGTGATTATAGATTACCATAATACATGCTATTATTCGTAGGAACTCAACATGAACATTTATAGATTTGCTATTTTTCAAATAAATACCTTCCTCCTGTTTACTACTAAGTATTTTCTTGTTCTTTTTGCTTCATAATCACATCAAAGATTATGTATAAACCAGCAAAAATAGAAACAAACCAAATTCTTATCCACATCCAATAATGTACATACGCATGCGTTCTCATAACTATACAACAAAGACATGGAAATAAAACCATTAATAGATTACATGGTAAAACACTAATTATTCTCATTCTATACTCTTTATTTTTATTCATTTTTATGATACAGAAAGATAATAAGGATAACATTAATATTAGGACCACCCCTAATATAAAGCCCTGTTTATTGCTTGTTTTTATGAGATTTATTGGTATTACATTATACAATGTATATTTTATAGCAGTTCCTATGTATCCTATAAAAGTTGAAGGTCCCCATTCAACTTCATACTGCTGACTTTGATACATTGATTCATTAAATGCTTCTAGAAAGAAGTTTTTTCTTAATATAATGCTTGCCGCTAACCACTTAGTAATCCACACTCCTAAATAACCCATAAGCCACATAATAGAATCAAACATCAATCTAATAATATTCTTTTTTATTACTCTATTATTATTCTTATAGTCGATACATCTCATTAATACTACTATTCCAACTGTTACAAATGGAACTGAAAACATATCAAATAGAGCAGTTAAACCTGCAACTAGCAAACACACTTTATGCCTATCATCATCTTTATTCATCTTTAGCGCTAAAAGCGCACCAATATTCATAATATAAAAAGCCATACATAAGTTAGTACTATATGCTGATACATCTGCTCCCGTCAACACCATAGCCACGCCATATGACATTGCTGTTTTCATATCTACTTCTTGATATAATCTTGCAACAACATATAACAATAATATTATCATTATTGAATGTGATAAAACTCTGATTTGATTATAATTCCAAAATACAAGTAAAATCCTAATTATAGCAACTGATGCACTCCACTGCCTTGCATATGACCAATAGGATTGAATCTCTCCATCAACTATTCCAACAAGGTTATCGGTAGCGCTATGTGTTTCATCCTCCGAAAGCACAGAAACATAATCCCCATAAACCGCTTCCAAAATTGGAAAACTCTCTTGCGTAATTGCTTCATTTAAAATTATCATATCCGAATAATTGTCAAATCGATTTAACTCATAATAAAACTCGTCAGTTACGATAACAGGATATTCTCCTTGCGCTTTCATTTGGGAAACACTTGTAACAAAATTATCTATTACTAACCTATTAGGAATGCAATATGCACATATCTTCAACAAGCTACCAAAAATGAAGAGTAAACATATAATCTTTATATAGTCTTTTATCAATCTTTTTGTTCTATTCTTTATCAAAATATCTCCTTCCATCGACTAATCTACAATTATAGCTAGAGTAAAAGCCATATTTTGTATACAATACTTTCTATCCTATTTCTTCTTTTAATCCTCTTCTCTTTTATCATCTTCCATTGCATATGCTTAGCAATTATCAATTTTATCAGACAAGAATAATCATCATCTAAATCATTATATATCATTAAAAACTCTTCAGACTGACACAATATCCAATTCTTCATTGTTGAACTATTTCTATATGCATTAATAGCTCTTTGCCAATATGATTTTGCCAATCCAACAGTATTTCCCATATGCTGTCTATACAGTATTCTTGACTCCGGATCTATGATAATAGATCCATATGCGCATCCGAATTTGTATGCCCACCAATCATGCATCTGTTGCCTTTCTGGTCGCTTGTAATGTCTTGCCTTCTCAATGAATCCTTTGTTAACTACAATCGTACAGCCTGACACTATATTTTCAATCAATGCATTTCCAAAAGAAGGTTCAATTAGTTTTCCCGTAACATCATAAATCGGTTGTAAATTTTCATCTACAACCGTCACTTTCGAACTATAGAGCTTTACATCATCATCTATTGTTTCGAGATGAGATATTCCCCTTATGAGCTTATCTTTTAGCCAGACATCATCCTGATCTGCGAACGCATAATAATCATATTTTAAATCTACATTCCACATTAAATCAAAAAAAGATTTACATGCGCCTAAATTATCACCTGTATAAAAAGAAATATTATCATTTCTTGACATATACTCTTTTATTATTTCCAATGTAGAATCGGTAGAACCATCATCTCTAATAAACAATGATAGCTCCACATCTTTTTGTGCTAATATACTATCAATTTGTTCTCTAATATATTTCTCACCATTATATGTGGACATCATGACACATATTGTATCCATTGTTTTGACTCCTGCTAACATTCACTGCTATTATTCTTCTCAAAAAAACATATTAATATATCTTTTTACTCACTAGCCAATGTTTTCCGTCTTAATCATGTACTATTCTTCGTATTATTTTTAATGTCGTATCAATAGACAACTCAATAATTGTTGCCACAATATATACCGTAATTACTGCTTTCAGCATTTTTATGCTGTACCCATCATTTGATCTACTTAATAAAAAATAATCATTCCATAATCTTCGCCTAGCAAAAGGATGCTCTGAAATTAAATATACTGCAAACGATCCTTTTGCAAGCATATTTATTATTCTAGAATATCCTATTTTTATTTCACTGAAAATCATAAAAAGCGCAACACCAACCCATACCTGATTAATAGTATATCTATAAAATATATGTCCTATGTTTATTATTTGAACATTATAACTATATTCATAATATGAATTAATGATTGCAAGCCCCAGAGTAATGACTGCACTTAGTCCTCCAAGCAACATGAATACTCTCTTTATTTTCAAGCTTTTATATTTTTTATAGAATGATATTATCAAATAATAATATATCCCTAAAAAAGTATCGCATATTATATTTTCGCCTAACCATTTCACCCCCCCTCGTAGAAAAGTATTATTGATAGCAATAGAATAATAGCGATATGATTTTGATAGGTAATATTAAATATAAAATGATTTAAGAATGGCATTAGCAACAAAATCATTATATACATTGTAACAAACCAATAATAATCGCCACTGATTGGTGAAAAAATAGACTTTATTATGTCAACAATTGAATCGACTTCGACATTAAAACACTTAGCTAAAAAATCCCCCATCAATGCGTATATAATGGTTTTTGTTATAACCTTAGAAATTGATTTCCATCTTATTTCTCTACAATTTTCATCAACAAGGAAGTAACAAGATACACACATAAAACATGAAACACCTGCAAGCCCCCACAATCCAAGTATAAAATCGAGCACTAGTTTTGGGGAATAATTAGAGGCAAATCCATCATCTACTTTTCCACAACAATGAAATATTAATATTAATAATGCTGATATTATTCGTAATAATTCAAAATTAGATGACCTTTTCTTCATTCCCGTCATAGTTCCAGCTTGTATTTCTTTAATTACAAGTTAACATTCCTTTCATACTCACATAAAACTGTCATATTTATAAGATAGATATAACATCTTCTTAAATTATGCTCACAAGTTGAATTGCATAAAAACTTCCTCTTTAGACCAAAAGGAACTATCATTGTGTTATATCATTTAGTATTTTTTTATACTCTAATTTATTTTTTATAATGCCACCGACAAACAAAATAAAAAACCAATAATTTCTATATCTCCATGGGCAAGTTTCAATCATAAAATATAAATTAACAGCCAAGAAACATGCCAATATTAAGTAATCACTAGCACTCAGTTTCTGCACTGCTAATTTAATAGCATTTGAAACTGTAACGATTTCATATCCAATAAGTAATGCAAATACGAATATATCGTACTCCTTTGCGAAAAGCAGAAAGACGTTATGCGCAATCCCTAAACTTGCAGTATTCCATCCACCTTCTGGATGTCTAACTGTTTCTACCAATCCTTCCACTATAGAGCGGTATCTTACATTTCCTAATATGCCACCATCTCTTGATAAAAATGAATTATCATACCATCCTTTTAATCCAAATAAATCAAGCTTTACAGCACATGAAAATACTATAAGGGCTAGGACTGCTACAACTGCTACACATATAACTATTTTTCTTGTTCTCTGTGTGATATTTTTTCTTTCCTTAATTAGATACAATAATCCAATACTTCCAGTAACAACAATTTGCATTGTTATACACAAACGACCTCGTGCGAAAACAAAATCACACAGAAATGCAATTATATTTAGAACTATTATTGCGATTGATGCTAACTTATTCTTTTTAAAAATGATTAATGCAAATATCAGCCAGGCAGCTATGAATACAAAATCAAATACATAAACTGTTCTAGAAGAGAATGTTCCTGTCCAAAACTCATTCCATCCTCCCCAGCCATTATCCACTTCAAGGCCCTCGTTGTGATTATAATAGTTCAATATACCCTGAATAAATATACCTAGTGTCATAACACCAAGGCCTATAGTTGCTTCTTTATCAGGATCATCACCTGTAATCATGAATCGCCCAATCAAATAACTAGCAGGCCATATTAATGCAAAATACAATGGATCATAAACTCCCGCATGAAAATCTATAATCGCTATAATCAGACCTGCTACAGTAATAAAACGAAATGCCCAGTCGTTTAATGCTTCTTTATTTTGCAATAAGTATAACATTGCAAATATCATACTTACTATCAATATTAGATTCATATTAAGCGCCTGAAATGTAAGCGAAAAAAAGAATATCCATATATATGATAACAGTTTAATCACCGAACTATCTTTTATATTTAATTGTTTCATATATCATCTCCGAGTTTATTACTTTTTCTTATATTTATAATTTGTTATCTTTTTTTGTAGCCATGAATGTTCTTTATTCTGCTCAACCAACTTTGAGCTAAACGCTTCTTTTATCGTAGGTGTAAGCCATTCACTACCGTCAGCACACACTCTGTTTCTCAACTCCGCATATGTTTTAAATTCAAGTTCTGGAATGTTACCAAACGATAACCATGAATGTCCATTATAGCAATGTGCAATTTCACAATTATTTCCTATTGCACAGAAATTTATAGGTCTCGAAAAATCGTAAAAGTTACCTATTTCTTTACCGCAATTACAAGGAGTAATTCTTCCATCTTCCAAGTCTATAAATGCACTCCACTCTCCAGCATAGCAGTATTCTGTTCTCTTTTGATAAAACATTTTGCATTTTTCATCAAAAAAATTCGAATTAAACTGTCCCCACACTTTTTTATAATCTTCGAAAGATAATTTTGATAAATGTGGTATTCTTTGTTCTGGATCTACATCACTTCTTGCAATAGTAATATGTGGTAATGCACCAACCCCTTGTATGCATTTTTCTTTAATATCATCAATGTATGGTATTTCTTCATCGCAAGGAGTCATCTCCACTGTAAAAGAGCATCCTGCTTCTTTAATTCTACGTATATTATCAAAATATACATCAAATTTATTTAAACGCTTTAATTCTAAATAATGAAAAGAAAATTTAAAAAATAATCTTTTTCTCATATCTCTATCGATAGTGATCAATTCTTTAAATTTCTCTGTCAAAAGTCCATTAGTTACAATCATAACATAATGTCCATTTTCTAAAATAACTTCAACTAGTTCCTTAATTGCAGGATATAAAAGAGTTTCCCCTCCTGCACATAAGTTTACCATGCATACACCACCCAATCGCTCCTGTGAAAATGCATAACGTTCTTCGTCGATTGTATGATATACTTTTGGTTTCTGATTATAGAACTCTTCCTTTTGTGCAATATAACAATAGCTACATCTCAAATTGCACATTGTAATAGGTATATGGCAATCTATATTCCTTTTTATTACACCCATAATATCTCTTCTTTCTATTTAAACAAACGATTCCTTATCTTGTGCGCTAATGATGTATTTCTACTTTCCTCAATAGCACTATTCAAATCTTTAATCCATTGGTCTTGTTCAATTCGTGTTTCATAATCATAAAAACTTCTAAATTCCCAATGTTCGCTCATAAGGTACTCTTCATCAATCAAATACACATCGCTATATACCTTATAATTATCAATTATTCGTTTTATTGTTTCATCGTATGCCTTAACAAATTCGGTATTATCCCACTTAACAGTTGGACAATTATATACTCTTGTTGCTACTGTTTGTATTTCTTCTGGCTCTTCCAAAAATTCACCATTAAACTTATCTTTTATAAGTTCATACATAGTTCGTACTTTATGATTGTAATTACTCAAAACTATGCAAGGAGTGCCAGAAATTGCTGCAAATATCATACCATGTAGTCTATCAGTAACTACCATCTTTGCAGATGCAAACTCATCTAGCTTAGATTTAAATACAGCTTCTCTTTGCTCTAGCGGTAAATATTCACCCAAAACTGTATCTGTTTCTTTAATAGTATCTATTGTAGACAAGTACTCAAGAATAGTATTTCTCTGTTCATTAGTAATCTTTGTTTCACTATCATTTCTAAAACAACACAAAATTCCATTTCTATCGTTGTCTTTATCATATTTCATTGTTAATGCAACGTCTGGCAACATACCAACTGTACCAATAAAGTTTTCTTTCAAAAAATCATATGATACTTTATCTCTAGCAAGAATATGATAGTTTTTATTTGCATTGATTACTCTACGACTTCTGTTTAGCTGTATTTTACCATTGCTCGAATTTTCATAATATACAGTCTGAGGATATGAAATAATCAAGTTCTGAGTGAATAGCTTTGCAACATCGCGTCGTATACTTTCCTCATCCAAATATCTATCTCCCATATTACCGCCACCTTGAAGAAAAATAATTTCTCCTGATTGAATTAATATGTACAATACATATTTTACGATGGAAAACTCATCTCCAAATATTTCTACAATATTTTTATCTGGAAACAATCTCTCTAACTGGGCATGCTCACCGTAATATATCGCCTGATCTCCAAGATTTGCATAATGAGGAGTCCCTATTAAATATACATTTTCTTTGCATAGACTAATTCTATACTTGTTGATTACCTTTAATATGTAATCCTCGTTTCGTGTAATTTCATTAGCTACATTTTTATAAAATTTCAGGCCTTTCCTAGCTACAAAAGCTTGTAAATCCATTTTTTTATAATCCTGGCTGACTACATAGCTATTCATAAGCTCAATAAATGATTTGTCAACATCTTCGATATCTGCTTCATCGATGCCTTCTGCTAAATTCAGTAACTCTTCTAGATCATCTCTTGTTAATTCGTTTTTTTCTAGATCTATAATTCTTTTTTTTAAAGGGTTCATTCCATCTCCCTATTCCATATTTGTATTATATTATCCACTTATCGATTGTTTTCATACCACGTATTTTGCAGTAAATATCATAAAGAGCAAAATATATTTTCCCTTTTATATCATTGTTTAACCTTGTCTGAATATAATATACGTATTTCCAATATATTACAGGTAATTCATATATACTATATTTGTAAAAATTCTTTTTATTATTAACTGCCATTTTGCAATATGCTAGGAAGTTTTTATCATTAATTTTTCCAGCAATATCCACACATTCTTCTACCATCATACCGCTACATGAATAAAAGAATAATTTTAAATATATTTGGTAAAATCTTTCGGAAAAATACTCGTTGAACTCATTTTTATACTCTTTTCTTATGTTTTCCAAAACTTTTAACCGTTCTTCAACCTGGATAAGAATATCATCGTTTGTAGCCATAACAGAGTCTGATCTCATTCTGTAGCAATACAATTTGTCGTCTATGCATTTAATGCTATTAGCATAAAGAGCATATGTCATATTAAATGCTAAATCTTCGCCTATTTTAATACTCTTATCAAATCGTATTTTATTCTTTGATATTATTTCTGTTTTATATAACTTTCCCCATACCTCATATCCAACCAAATACTCAGCTAACACATCTCGTATAAATAGAAATTTTTTTTCATCATCCGAGATATCTTTAAAACCTTCTGCATAATCTTTCGAAGGTATTCTATTGTTATTGATATCTATACGATTGAATTGATAATTCACCCATTCAGCGTTTGATGTTTCTATTGAATCTACAATTTTTGCAATTGTATCTTTTTCGATAAAATCATCACTATCTACAAACATACAATACTCGCCACTTATAATATCTAATGCATAATTTCTAGCAACAGAAGCCCCTTGGTTTTTCTGTTTGTACGCTTTGAATCTATTATCAATTCCAACATAATACTGTATTTTGTCCCATGTATCATCTGTAGAGCCATCATCGATTATTATTACTTCGAAGTTGCTGTATGTCTGTTGCAAAAGGGATTCTAAACATTCTTCTATATACCCAGATATATTATATGCAGGAACAATAACTGAAACTTTTTTATATTTTTGAATCATCATTACATTACATCTTCTTCAACAATATCTTTTCCTACAACATAGCCCCAATACTTAGATTTCCACTCCATTTTAGCATTAAAATCCATACTAGGCTCAACTACAAATGTATATACATTATGAAGACCGTCTAAATATCCATCTGTTCCATAATCATTGACTTCAAACTGCACAAAGCTTAATGTATATGATCCAGGCGCCAGCATAGATATATCTATGTTCATTTTGCGTTTATTATCGCCCACTTTATATGAATGGTCTCCCGCTGTCTTCATCATAGTTACACCATCACCATTAACGTGTTTAATAATAGCTCTTGTAAAATATTTATCGATATCATGTTCACTATAAGTAGTCAGAATAAGTTCCATTTTATCTCCCACCGTATAGTGACCATTTTTTCCGTCAAGCATTTCCAATTTTGACATTGTAACTTTATTACCTTTGAACTCTTCTCTACGTTCCATATCATCTAAAGTCACAGTATTTTCTGATACATCAAAAGCTCCTACATACATTTCAATAGCCTTTTCTGTATCACCATCAAATATAACCTGGCCCTGGTTAAGAACAATACATCTAGTGCATAATTGACGAATAGTATTCATGTTGTGACTAACATAAAGTACTGTTTTTCCATCTTTTTCTGCAGAATCTCCCATCTTGCCCAGGCATTTCTGTTGGAACTTCATATCGCCAACAGCCAATACTTCATCCATAATCATAATATCTGCATCAAGGTGTGCTGCAACAGAAAACGCTAGCTTCACATACATACCTGATGAATATCGCTTAACCGGTGTATCAATAAAATCTCCACATTCTGAAAACTCTATAATATCGGCCATCTTGGAATCTACTTCTTTTCTACTCATTCCAAGTATTGCACCGTTTAGATATATATTTTCTCTACCTGTTAACTCAGGATGAAATCCTGTTCCTACTTCCAGCATACTAGAAACGCGACCGTGAATTTCCACTTCTCCCTCTGTAGGAGATGTTACACGTGATAAAATCTTTAGCAAGGTAGACTTTCCGGCACCATTCATACCAATGATACCTACAGCCTCTCCCTTTTTCACCTCAAATGTAACCCCATTCAAAGCCCAAAGCTTCTCGCCAACAATTCTCTGCTTCTCGCCAATTATAGAATTAGGATCCTCTTTTCCTCTTTTTCTAGCCCACCAGCTCTGAATATCTCCTCGAAGAGTACCCGCGCTAATAGTACCTAATCTATATTGCTTTTTTAACCCATCTATTCTTATTGCTACTTCACTCATACTATGTTTATATCTCCATCTTATAATGTATCCATAAAGTTCTTTTCTGTTTTATTAAATAAAACTACACCTAAAACTAGCATTAACAATGTAAACAACCAGCTATATCCCCAATATGCAAATGGTAGTGAGCCCGCGCCCAGCCATGCATATCTCCATATTAAGAGTACAGGAGCCATTGGATTATACATATATACACCTAAAAATTGCTCTGGTACCTGACTTAACGAATACACTACTGGTGTGGCATACATCCATAATTGAACACCAAATCCTATCAACACTTTAAGATCTCTATACTTAGTAGTCAAAGAAGAAACCATAAGACCGATTCCCATTCCCATGAGGGTAGTCTGAAGCATTACAATAGGGAACAACCAAATATAGTGTGTTGGATATGAAATTCCGTAGTACAGATAATTGAATAGCAATGCTATCGCTATCATTGCTATTTGAATGCAGCTATCTAAAATACACGTAATAATTGTGGAAATAGGTGCAACCAATCTTGGAAAGTATACTTTTCCAAATACTCCAGCATTTTCGGCAAATGTAACTGATGTCGAATTTAAACTGTTTGCAAATAACGACCATATAGCATTTCCTACAAGATAGAATAAGACTTGTGGCACACCATCAGTCTGTAAATTAGCAACTACGCCAAACAAGAAACTATATAAAACTACTGTAAACAGTGGATTTATCACAAGCCATGCAGGACCTAAAATAGTTTGTTTATATCTAGTAGAATAATTTCTCTTTACAAACAAATATATTAAATCTCTATATTCAAATACTTCTTTAAGATTGATATCAAATAACTTTGTTCTTGGTTTTATTAATATAACGTTATTATTGTCCATTATGTTACTCCATTCTATATTTCTTTCAAAAGCTTTAATATATACCCTTTAGGTAATCTCTTTCTAAGCACAATCGGCATTGACCGAAACACTCCTGCTCTCATTATTTTTTTTGCTTCTGCATCATATTCATTTTCTTCTGCCTTAAGAGCTTTTATGTTTTCACTCATGATATAAAAATATAAATCATATGACCACCATAAAAGATCATCATGGCTAGTCTTATATGACCATATGAATCGCTGCCTCATTGCTTCTTGCTTATCAAATATTTTTTTCCTTGAGAAGCCACTAGTGGTAATAGTACCATTATGCTTTATATAATTATATAGTTTTTCGTTTGTATATACAGTCGTTGAACATTTATCTAAGAGCAAATGTACAACATATTCATCTTCATGTATTCTACCAACAGGATATCTAAGATTATCCCACAAATATCTTCTGTATAGTTTGTTCCACGCCACAACCGTTTGAAGATTCCTATCTATCAGTTGTTGCATTACATCCTTATCATGATATACATCGATTTTTATATCTTTGATTCTTTCCGGATTTTCATTTTCATCAATCCAAGAAAAATCACAAATAGAAATATCAGCATTGTTCTCTCTAATATTATTTTCAAGAACCTCTATCATATTTGTTTCAATGTAGTCATCGCTATCTATAAATAAAAGATATTCTCCTTTTGAATTATCTATACCTGTATTTCTCGCAGCCGATAATCCCTGATTTTTTTGAGAAAAGACCTTTATCCTCGCATCTTTTTTTTCATATTCTTCTACTATAGATAAACTATTGTCTGTGCTTCCGTCATTTACAACAATTATCTCAATATTCTCATATGTTTGGCTGATTATTGAATCCAAACATTTTGATATATATTTCTCTACGTTATAAGTCGGAACTATTACGCTAATTAGTGGTTTCATCTTTTCTACCTTTACTTCTACTATTCAAATATAATTCAACATATTTGGTAATTCTTAACGGACAAATGCCATATAAATATAACCATCGTTTGTTTATACTTGATTTATATTTTTTTACCAATGTTTTTATGTTTTCTTCTTTGCAAATAGTCTTTGCTAGTATATAGCTTTCATTTGTATTTCTCAACAAATTCCTACGCACTTCTACCATAGCCAATTCTAATAAATCTTTATTCATTAGCCATTCTTCAGTGTCTCTCATTCCAAATTTACAAAAAATGTTTTTTGTTTCAGATATTTGTTTTTTATTTAATGTATAGAAGTCATCCTCGTTACTATGTTTATACTCATTCTGTGGCATCAAATAATTATATTTAGCTCCACTTTTCACATAAAAGCTCTGTGGATTAAATACCTCTAAATATTTATTGTTAAACAGCAGATCTTCCCCGAGTTTTAGATTTTTTTGAAAACGAACATTGTTCTCTTTAATTATTTCAGTAAGATACAATTTATTCCAACAAGGATTCCACAAGCTGTATCTCCATATATAGTACATATCCGCCACATTATATTCTTTATCGACATTTCTATTCCACAGATCGTATACATTGGTTGCATTTCTTTCATAGAAACCATTAACCTGTGAAATATACAAAACTATATCTCTTGCTTTCTCATTCAGATTTAGTAATTCTTCTATATACGTCTCGTCCAAATAATCATCCGCATCGACAAATGCTATATATTTTCCGTCAGCAATATCTATTCCTGTATTTCTTGCTTCTGATACTCCCCCGTTTTCCTTCTTTTCGATTCTTATTCTAGCATCTAGTTTTGCATATTTTTCATATATTTCGCTAGATGAATCGGTTGATCCATCGTCCACAATTATTATTTGAAGATAAGTGTATGACTGATTTACTATTGACTGTAAGCACCGCTCCAATGTTGTTTCACAATTAAACACTGGAACTATGACCGACACTTTTATATCCAAGTTAGTTGCCCACCTTTAAAACTGAAAATATATAAATTCTTGTCCAGTAATATCCATTGAAAATATAATCATTATCATACAGCTCCAATAAAGAGCATATCTGATAATAAAGTTTTTGCTTGAAATCCACTCTACTAATAG
>SVDC01000077.1:5236-14879 GCA_015058045.1 Cellulosilyticum sp. | reverse complement strand
TCTATAGGTACCAGTTTATAGTTGCTTCTGGAAGAAATTCTTTTTTCGGACGACTGAGCGGATGTATTTTTCGACAGGCCCTTTTTCTATACTATTCATCTTTTTTAATCTTCTTTGTTAACGCAGATACCATAAGTGCTATAATAGCTAATCCAATAACTATCATCATCCATTTTATTGTTTCTATTTCTCCCATAACACTAAGCATGACATATAGTATAATACCTGCTACTGTGATACGTATCAATTGCTCTATAGACATATGGTTTCCTCCCAATAGATATACTTTTCTATAATGTATGTCCTATTGTCATTGAATATGATAGAAACTATTTCACTTTTAATTCTCTAAAGCGATTAAGCGCTGCACAAAGCTCATATTTTCTTGGTAAAACTAAATTGCCTGGATGTCTTGTATAAGGTGAAATCCCACCTAATCCTTCTTTTTCAATCTTTTCATAAAGGGTATCCACTATTTGACCAACTGTGATTTCTTTATTTCCTACTTTTGATAGAATTTCACTTACAATGTATTCTAGCATTGTGCCAATACAGTTTGTTTGGTTAGCATCAATCAGTTGTTCCACATAATCTAAGTGAATATCCGATTTTCCATAAGAAATACATTCTTTATTACGTACCTTAATACGCATCTCTCTTCCCAGTGTTGGTAAACTACCTTTTGTCAGAGTTCTTAAAGTGATTTCACCAAACGGTTCCTCTTCTAAAACTTCTCTTTTTAAGGTAAAGCTATTGGCAATTTCTTTAGCTTCTTGTGTCACGTCTTTTGGTACATACTCGTCCATCATAATGACTAAATCTGCTACATCGAAATATTCTCCCGAACCACCTACTACTAAAATCGTTGAGATCCCTTTTTCCTCATAAAGTTTCTTTGCTTTATCAATAAATGGTGTAATCGGTTCTTTTTCTTTCTTAACCAATCTTTGCATACGGCTATCTCGAATCATAAAGTTTGTAGCTGATGTATCTTCATCAATTAAGAGGCAGCTTGTCCCTACTTCTAATGCTTCCATCATATTAGCTGCCTGTGATGTACTTCCACTTGCATTTTGAGTGGAGAATTGAAGCGTATCTTTACCATTAGGCAAGTTATTAATAAAGGCACTGATATTCACTTTTTCTACGCTACGCCCATCTTCTGCTCTAACCTTTACAGCATCTTCATTGGTTATAACATACTCTCTTCCATCACCTGTAATATGATTATAGATGCCTAGTTCAATGGCATTAAGAAGTGTAGACTTCCCATGATAGCCTCCACCTACAATAAGCGTAATCCCCCTTGGAATACCCATTCCCTTTAATTCACCCTTATATGGTAAATTTAAAGTCACCTCCAAATGCTGCGGACTTTTGAAAGGTACTGCACCTTTTCTTAAAGGCTTTTGTGAAATACCACTTTCTCTTGGTAAAATGGCACCATTAGCAACAAATGCTACCAAGTCACGTTTCTTAAGTTCTGCTCTAATAGCTTCTTGATCTAGGATCAGTTCTACTTGCTCTTTTAATGCTCTTTGATTCAGATTCTTATATAAAACAGATGCCTCTACAATTTGAGGTAGTACCTTACAAAAAATCTGAGCTGCACTACGCCCTAATACCTTACGCCCTGCTGCTGGCAAACCTACTTCAAAACGAACTTCTATTTCTTTATCACCTACAATAACGGAAGTTCTTTCTATCATCTGCATGCCACAGTCATCAATTACTAGTAATCCACTTTTACCAGAGCCTCCTACCCCATCATATAGTTTCCTAATACTTTCACGAAATGCTCTTGTCAAAAAGTCTGATACTGCAATCTTCTTAGCTCTACTATCTCTTAACTCTAGCGGAATTTGATGCACAGATTGTCCGACTTTAATACGTACTTTTGAGGGTGGTGCAAAAGGGTCTACTTGTGCATGGTCAATGCAAAGTATATAACCATTACACTCATATTCTCCCTTAATATCTCTATAGGCTGCATAACCTTTACCGTCTATACGTCCTAGTATTTCTTCCAAGTCTTTTTGCTTTTTCATATATTCCTCCTTATATATGGAGCCTTCTTTTTAATTCACTCATCATATTTTTTCCTTCAAAAATCACAAGCCCTATGACTGAAATGATACTTGTTAAAATACATATCTGTGAAGGAATGTTGGTACTTAGTTTGCCTGTTGTTAAGCATATACATGGTATTAGTCCAAAAAGTGCATCCATCAGTAAATAAATCATATAATCTCCTACCTGAAGATGCAGAATTTTAGAAAGTAAATACATTGCAAGCATACCCGTGGTTAATAAGATAGGGACAACAAATGTAATCGACCATCCTCTATGCCCTGTCATCATATCTACAAAAACAGCCAGTGAGCTAATAATCAGCATTTGATACCATAAATACTTTAGAATATCTCTATGTTTCCTAATAGCTACTGAAATACTTAACCATACAAAGCCCATAATTCCAACTACACATAATGACCATAACGTCTTTGATGGTAAAATGAGATTAAAAAATATGGCAATGATACTCACAATGCTGGATATAAATCCAAATATCTTAAGTAACATATATTTATTGGTACGTTTCTGTATTTTCGTCGGATATAAATCTTCTACCTTTGTATCTTTAATCTGTAATTCGTGCTGACATAACGGGCAAAATATTAAGCTGCCCATCACCTTCGTATGACACTTACTACAATATTTCATTTTCTTTCTCCTCTTTCTTTAATCCTACCTCAATCTCTATTCTACTTCTATTAAATTTGTGCTCAGTACCACATCAATTCCTTGACTTGTTAAGGCTCTAAAGAAGTGTTTTTGTACCTCTGTCCCTCTATAGGGCGAAGTAAAACTAATAGAAAGCTGGTCACCAAAGGAACATAAACATACTTGAATTTTTCTTGTACTTACACAAACATCAAATCCATCTATGTAGGCATTTAACTCTTCTGGCATCGTCACTCTACCAATATTCGAAAAACTCGTGGTTACTTCTTTACTGTTAAAATAATGGGCAAGTTTTAATGTGGGTCCTTTTAAAAACAACGGAACTGCTCTTGTTACATAATTCTTCTCTAGAGATACTAAGCGATTAATCCGTGCTTGAAACTTTTCTGTTTTAAGTTCCTTAGCAAAAAAGGCCTTTAAATGACTAATAATATCTTCCAGGCTATCCTTTCCATTACCAAAACAATATGGTACTAATACGACACTAAAAAAGTTACGTGCTGATGCAGATTGAAAATAAGGTCTTAGATTAACAGGTACTGATACCACCACTGGACGCTTCTTTTCCCTTTCATTCATTTGCATACCTATGGACTGAATAAGTAGTGCCGTCAAGTAAATGGTTAACGTCGTTTGATATTGATGTGCAACCTTTAAGACTTCTTTAACGGATACTTGACCATTAATGACTTGTAGAAAGTCCTCATCTATACGTTCCCCTTTAAATTTATAGGCCTTTCCATTAGATGGTGCCTTCTCTCCTTTTCCGTTTGAAGAGTACTTAATAAATCCATCGGCTTCACGCTCTGCTAAAGAGGCATCATAATCGATACTCAGAGATGGATTTTTTATCTCCTCTCCATGTACCATTAATAAATAGTTTAAAACTAAAGTACGTAAAAACTGCAAAGCACCAACACCATCTGTTAAGGCATGGTGTATTTCTAGGTTAATACGTTTTTTAAAATAAGTTACCTCAAACAGAAGTCCTTTCACATTAACATCATAAATTGGACCACATGGTGAATGCTTCTCTTCTTTTACCTTCGGTTTAATGGTACTACTCTCAAAGTAATACCAAAATAACCCCTTACGAATAATTGAATTATACAAAGGAAAGGCATGCATCGTCTTATCTAATGCTATTTGTAAAACAGCTGGTTGTATCTCCTCTTTTAAACGACACGAAAAGCGAAATACTTTTGTGTCATACTTATTGCTATTAGTTGGAAAGATTTTAGCTGCATTGTCTAATTGCTTCCAAGCAAGCTCTTTATTACGACTCATGAGAACCTCCTTTATTTAAAAATCTATTGATTACTTTATAACATGCTCTTACCTCTGGGAATAGGGGCATAAGTGCAATAAATCCATGAATAGAATCTGGTAAACGATAAATCTCCACTTCATTTCCTGCTTCTTTTAATCGTTTTCCATAATCTTCTCCTTCATCTCTTAATAAATCGTATTCAGCAGTAATAATTAACGTTTCAGGTTGATTGGTTAGATCCTGGGCTAAAACAGGCGCAACATACGGATTATTTAGGTCTCTTTTATCTTGAACATATAAATCAATATAATCTATCATGCGCTTTTGTGTTAAAAGATAGTCTTGTCCGTTCTCTTTAACAGAGGGATATGGTGAGGTATCACTATGATCACTATACGTAGCTGGATAAAGTAAAATCTGACGATCTACTTTAAACTCTCCTCTATCTCTTGCTAAAAGCGAGACCGCTGCTGCCAAATTGCCACCTGCACTATCTCCTATAAGTGTTATCGGTCTTGGCGATTGATTAAAGTGATAGTGACTTTGTATAATCTCTTTTACTACTGCATAGCAATCTTCTAGTCCTGCAGGGAAAGGATGTTCTGGTGCTAAACGATAATCTACTGAAAGAATCATATGATTTGTCATATTCGCCATTCGTGTACAAACTCTACTATAGCTATCAATATTACCTGTTACAAAACCACCACCATGAAAGAAAATCATCAGAGGATAATCGCCTTCTTTACGTGGCATAAATATTCTGACTGGAATTTCATGATCTTCTACACTTACCTTATGGTCCCACATTTTATAAAGCGACTTTAAAACAAGCGGGTGTGTCATATTCACCATTTTTCTTTCGATTTGATAAGTATCTTTTAAATCTTTATCTGAATAAAGCAACTTTCTTAAAGCTGTTAACATTTTTTTATTAGTAGGCATACGCTTTCTCCTAGATTCTGTAATATCCATAATCTCTCTAAATTGTATCGGCTTTTTATAATAGGTTCAATGCCTTTTATTTTATTCCTATATTTTCTACTGAAATATTCCTTCAATTTATTATAGTATTTTCTACTAAGTTTCTTGCATGCTTTTATTTTTATTTCATAAACATAGAATATATCCTCCTTATCTAGATGTATGAATTATACGTCAAAGAGTCAGTAAGGACCGTTTTCCTTACTGACTCTTTTTTTATGCCTTATTTTATTAACTGCTTCTAAATCTTCTCAATTAGATTTTCTCTTCCTCTAGACCTACTTAGAAAATCACATCTACACTTAGGCCAGGTTTGATTTCTTGTACCTGCTCAGTAAGTTCAATGTATACTTTTACAATAACTTCTCCGTCCTCTTTAATAGCACGTTCGTCTATACGTACAACTTTCCCCTCTAAACTCTGAGTATTATCATAGTATGGTATAACTTGACAAATTTGATCCATACTAATTTGCTGTATAAATTCTTCTGGTACATCTGCTACAACTTGAATACTATTAGCATCTAAGAGTTTCATACAGTAACTTGGCCCATTACTTCCTATATAACTTCCCTTCTCGCAAGCCACTTCCTCTACTATTGCATTTTCTAAATCTGAAATAATATAGTTCTCACTTAAATAAGACTTATCTAGCTTTGTATTCATATTTTCAATATTTAAATCACTCATTTGTACATTCAGGTTTTCCTTACTTTCTGCTCTTGTATTATTACTTTGCTTTTGTGTTTTTTCATCTTGCTTACTTTTAATACTGGCTTCTAATTTTGAAACTTCTAATTGTGTACTTTCTTTAAAACTTTGAATCTGCTTAGTAATATTTTGTTTTTCTACTTCTAAAGCATCTATTTCTAACTGCATTTCTTTAAGTTTAGTTTCGGCACTTGCACCTATCTCCACAAGTTCTTGCTCTGCTATATAATCTTCCTGTAGTTTCTTTAGCTTGTCACTCTTCACTTGGAGTGAAGCTTCTAGTGTTTGAATTTGATAGTTGGAGTCTTCCAAATAGCTTTTCTTTAAAGCCTTTTCTTTTTCTAGTGCATTAATCTCTGTACTAATAGCACCAATTTCTTGCAAGCCATCTTGCATATTTACCTGATTTAATTGCTTTTCAACGCCTGCTATCTCAATACTATTTTTATAAGACTCGTAATCTAATAATATTAACTGTTGGCCTGCTGTCACCTTCTCTCCCTCTTCTACTAGAACCTCCTTTACATTTGCCGGAAAATCTATGTATATCTCCTCTGCATCTGCCGTTTCAATTTGCCCAAATACACTAATCTCATTACTACTTTCAGCCTCAACTTCCACTTCAGTAACTTCTGCTGCCTCTGTTTTTGCACTACAACCCACGAAACTTGTACTTGCTATCATTAAAGCGCTTGTTGCTATTATATAGCCTAATTTACTCCATCGTTTACTCATTTTTTCTCTCCCCTTACTTATTCAGTTGTACTCATATCTTTATGACCCTTTGGTTCTCATCTCTTGATTTAATCTTTATATAACTTAGAGCAAATTTCCCCATCTCTCAAAAAAATCGTTCGATTTCCATAGGTTGCTGAGTCTGGCGAGTGAGTCACTTGTATAATCGTCTTATTCTGTTGCTGATTGATTCTTTGAAGTAGTGCCATAATCTCCATTCCTGTTTTAGAATCTAGGTTTCCTATAGGCTCATCTGCCATAATAATATCCGGTGCATTAATCAGTGCTCTTGCAATAGCTACACGCTGTTGCTGTCCACCTGAGAGTTCTCTTGGTGTATGCTTTCTCCTATCCTTAAGCCCTACAATCTCCACAATTTCTTCTAGACTTTCTCTATAGTCCTTTTCTTTTTTGTTATCTAATAAAATAGGGAGCATAATATTTTCTTCTACTGTTAAGTTAGGAATTAAATTATAAAACTGAAAAACGAAACCTATATCCCTGCATCTCACTTTGCTTTCTTCCTCATCTTGCATAGTGGCTAAATCTTTTCCCTTCACTTTTACACTGCCTTGACTTGGTTTATCTAGCCCTCCCATTAAATACAACAATGTACTCTTCCCTGAGCCAGATGGTCCCATGATTGAAACAAATTCACCTTGCTGTATATCTACATTAATATCTTTTAATATATCAATCTGTCCTCCACCTAACGGATAACTTTTATATAAGTGACTTACTTCAACTACTCCCATGCCTTCTACCTCCTATTCATACTTAATCTCTTCAATAATATTGAGTTTTGAGGAATGACGTGCTGGACTAATAGATGCTACAACTGCAACCAGTAATCCTCCAATAATATAAATCATAAATAAATTCGGATAATGCTTCATTGGCATATCTACATTTCCAATGGTCATGAAAAGTGGACTGATATTAAAACTTAATGTACCACCTAATAACCCAACTACCGCACCTACTATTCCTACCATAACACCTTCAATAAGGAGCATCTTCTTTAATTGCTTCTTATTCATGCCTATGGACTTTAAAACGGCTAAGGCGTGTTTTCTTTCTATAAAGCTAATAATAAAGTTATTAATAATACCTACACATCCTATGACCACTGCAATGAGTGCAAATCCTGTAATAAGAGAAGTCATCTCTGCCATACTGGCATGTAAATTCTCACTTACCTCTTCTGCACAAGTAATCTCAATACTTCTATCTTTATATTCCTTTTTGAGCTGGTCCCTTAAAGCACCTTCATCCACGCCTTCATTTAAAAGTAATCCTACTGTATCATAGTAATGATTTCCTGAATCCATCTGTAAATACTTACGTCCTACCATCATAAAGCTTCCTGCTTCCATAATGGTATCCGTTACACCAATAATCGTATAGTCACGTTTTTTCCCTTTATAGTCACCAAAATCAATCTCTATCTGGTCTCCAATTTTTAGTCCATTTCGTTTCTGTATGGTTTTAGAAATAATTACATTTCTACCTGTTTGCAGCTGCTCTACTAACTCTTCCTGATTTCCTTCTATTGGAATATCCATCATTTTAAAATAATCTGTACTTCCTATACCATCAATCTCCACCACATTATTGGCTACTTCCTTTACAGGAATATCCCTTACCCAATTATATGCTTCTAACTCTCTTACCTGGGAATAACCTCTAAGCTGAGATAGTGTTTGATCATCTAGCTTCTGCATAGAAACAGATAAATCCGCTTGCACGATATTGGCTACTGACACCATGAGCTCTTTGGTTAAATTATTTGTTAGATTACTCACCATTAAAAGAACAGTGACACCAATCATAATTAATGTAGAGCTATTTAATAAACTTGTATCCTTACGTATATTCTTAAGTGCAATCTTTCCTACATTTCCAAACAACAACTGCATAATAGGTGTTGCAAGCCATACTATTACTTGCATCACCGCTGGCATAATATAAATGGTTCCCATAATGACAGCCGGCATAGCAATGACCATTCCCATAAAAGCAGCAGGAATACTAAAGTTCATATACTGAGGGGTGAAATGCCCTATAATTAGTAATACTATACCAATCATCCAATTAAATTTATTTTTTGTTTTCCCCTGATTGGTGCTATTTAAAACAATCTCTTTAATCGGCTTTTTACCTACTTTAAATATAGGTAGAAAGGTACTTATAAAACAAATCCCATTAGCAATAAAGAAGCTAATAATTAGTTTTGGGATAGATATTTGTAATTCTACTTTTGTCCCAATGGCCTTTAACTCTTCTGGCATTGTTACAATACTTAAAGTGTAACTTAGCAAAATACCTATGACACAAGCTAATACACCACCTATAACACCATAAATACCAGTTTCCAAAAGCATCACTTGATTAATTTTACCTTTATCAGCTCCTACACTTCTAAATGTCCCTAAATGCGGCATTTTCTGAAGCATAATGACATTAAAAGAAGAATAGATAATGAAAACACTCATAAAACTTACCATAATGGTCATAAATAAAAGACTCGCCGATAACATACCTGTCTTTTCATCTAAATCTTCCTGTGTAAAAGGTTCCTTTACCTCATACTTTGGATAGACATCTTGCAATGCCGTAATCATTTCCTCCGTCTTAGCTTCATCTTTCAGCTTAATATAGATGGTATTTGGGTAATGATTCGTTCCTAGATAGTCACTGAACTTATCATATGGCACTAATCCATATTTACTATGAGACTCACTTAAGAAAATGCCTTGCCCAGCTGAAATGCCAACGATTTCATATTGTCTTACTCTTTCTCCTATCTTAAATGGCATCTCATCCCCTAATTTTAGTCCATAGTAGTCTGCTGTATTTTGGCTAATAATAATTTTATTGCCTGTAAAAGGCTCAAGATTTCCTGTCTCATTTAATACTAAGGAATTATTCTTTTGATAATCGTCAAGCTCCATACCAACCACTTGAATCATGTCATATTTCTTATTAGAAATCTTGTAGTTTAAAACCTGACTAATTTGTCCTATAATATATTCTGTTTCTCCTTTAAATCGCTGCACCAAACGGTCTGAAATATAATGAGATGGTGAGTCTTCATTCGCTCTAATTAAAAGATCTGCATTTCCTACGGTTTGTAAGAAATTCTTTGTATAGGTTACTTCTAGATTTTCTTTAATAGAAAGTGAGCCATAAAATAAT
>SVDC01000077.1:0-5136 GCA_015058045.1 Cellulosilyticum sp. | reverse complement strand
TAAAATAATATTCATTCAAACTCTCCCCTCTCTCCCTGCTCTATCTGCTGGTGTGCTACTAGCCCGATTACAGCAAATACCAATATAAATAAAATCTCTATGCCCATCACAGACAAAATCTGATGACCAATCTCTTTTGTCATATACTCTGTCTCTCCCACTAAATTATTGGCTTTAATATACCAATAAGTTGGCCAGAACTGTGCTATTTGAGTTGCTACATCACTTAAGGCTTCCTGCTCTACTTGTGTTCCACAAATAAAATCACATCCTAATGTAAAGACATTAGTTACCATCATCTGCACATGTGCATCTTTAACAAATAAACTACATAAATAGCCTATCTCCACTAAAGTCACCATAAGCAGCACTGCGTTTAAACTCCAAATCAGTCCTTGAATGGTAAATAGTTCTCCTTTACCAAAGAACAGACTTAATAGGATAAAAAAGATTAGATAGCTGGTTCCATATAATAAATGCCCTTTTAATAAAAACCATCTTTCTTTATTCTGTTGTGGTGCACAACATCTTCGCTCTTTTAAATAACCTGAGTTAATACTGTAATTCACACTCATAATACCTACTAAAATAACAGCGGATAATCCATAAATGAATTCATTAAAATAAAGCCTTAATCTATTTCTATCTTGGCTTTTCTCTACCATAACTTTAGCTTGTGTTTCACTCAGGTTCTGCGCATCTTGTCTTATATCGCCTATCTGTTTAGATGGATTATTAAGTTCTTTTTCATTTTCATTTGATATGACCTTTTGAATATATTCATTGACTAGTTGGGTAAGTCTACGGATTGTTTCATTCTCCACTCGTATATCAACCTCTACCGACATAGGTTCTTTACTATACAGGCTTTCTGTAAAGCCTTTAGGAATCTTCATAATACAACATTTTCTATTAAGTAGGATGATATCATTTATAAAGTCTTCATCTTGAACGTGAGATGAAATATCCACTATCTCTGCTACACCATTTTCTTGGATATAAGCCTTTAGTCCCTCTGTTACTTGATTCTCCTCTTCATTTATCCAATAAATAGTAGAACTTGTTTTTAAAACACTATCACTATTGTTACTCTTAATTTGGCTACATGTTAAAAGAATAAAAAACAGGACATAAATAAATGTCTGAGGAATAAACTTTCTAAGAATCTTAAAATACAACTTATAGTTTGTCATAATCTATTCCTCCTTAACAGAAAGCTCAATATCCCTATTCCTATTGCATTCATTAGAATAATCGCCAATATATCCTTATAAAATCTTTGAGTCATTCCATAAGTATTTAAAGTATGTAGTGCATCTATTAAGGCTAAGGGTGGATAGATTTTACTTAGTACTGGGAAGTTGTAATCCATCTGAAACTTAATAGATGGATTAACTAACCCTCCTAAAATACAACTTCCTACAGCAAACACTGCCATAAGCCCTTGCTTTGTAGCCCGTTTACACCTTCCATTATTACCCATAATCATTCCGCATAATATGCCACTTAATGTTCCTAGTCCAATGACTAATAGCCAGCCCATTATATTACCTGATAGTGTAATACTTAAAATTCCTCTTATATGTATTAATAAGATACCTATACATCCCATACTAAACAACCAGCAAGCACATAAACTATTTAATGTCTGGTATGCCATACTGATAGGCGCTAATATGTGACGAACTGCTTTTGCAGAAGCTTTTAAGCTATAGGCTTCTATTTCCTGTATTCCAGTAAATCCCGTTATATAACACATAAGAATAATGATAGTAAGAAAATAAAGTCTATTATGCTCTATTTCCTGCACATCCTTAAATACCTTTTCTACATAAAGCACATTTTCTTGAATCTGTAGCTCTGAAGAAATGGCTGTCTGCGCTTTATTTCCTCCCATTGCAGAAAGATATAAAAAACCAGATAAAAATATAGGAAAAATGATACTCCAAAATAGGACTTCCTTTTGCCGAATCAGCATGCCTAGTCTAATCTTTATAAGTCTTATAAACATATTGCCATCACCTCATTAACTCACGCCCTGTTAATTCTAAGAAGACATCATTTAAATTGGGCATCTTATCTTCTATATTTCCAAGCTGTATCTTTTCTTGATCTAAGTAGTCTAATAATAGACGTAGGTTATTCTGCCCTCTTCTATATTTAACTTCTAATATGTTTCCTTCATAACTGATACATTCTACGTGCGGTAATTCCCTAATACCTTGTTTGATCTCATCTGGAAGCTCTACTATCTCAATCTTAATCGTTTCTCCTGCACTAATCATACCTAATAGGGCTTCCTTACTTCCCCTTGCAATCACCTTACCTTGACTCATAATCCCGATTTGGGAGCAAATCATTTCAATCTCCTCCATATAGTGAGAGGTATAAAGAATGGTACTCCCTTTTTGATTAAGTTTCTTAAGCCCTTCTAAAATAACATGTCTCATATTCACATCAATAGCTAAGGTAGGTTCATCTAAAATAATTAATTTAGGCTGATGTGCAATGCCACAAGCAATATTTAACCGACGCAATAACCCTCCGCTTAAGGTTTTAGGATAAGCTCCTATATAATCTTGCAATTTTACTAATTCAATCGCTTCCTCTACTAGCTCCATACGCTTATTACAATCTTGAACATACAAACCACAAAAATAATCAATATTTTCATATACAGTCAGCTCCTCATATACCCCTATCTCTTGCATTACAACCCCTATCTGACGTTTAATCTCTACATCTTTTCTATTCATTTCTCTATTAAACAGCTTAATCTGTCCTCCATCATAGGTTGTTAATCCCAGAAGACAATTAATAAAGCTGGTCTTACCTGAACCATTAGGACCCAAAAGTCCAAAAATTTCACCCTCATTTACTTCTAAATTCATATGATTTAATACGATTTTTCCTTTATAGCGTTTTACCAAATCTTTTGTTTGTATAATCATCGTCTAAATCCTCTCAATCTTCGATTCTCTTACTGTACCTTCATTCTAACTTAGTTCTCACTAGACTTTTAGTGATATCTATCACTTCTTGAGATGACAATTGTCACTTTTCAATATGACCTAAACTAAGGGCTTATTTCCAATAGACGATGTTCTATACTTTAATTTCCGCCTAAAAACTGATAAAATATTTTTAAAACTCTTAATGATTTATTTTATAAACTGAGTCTATATTCTTCTTATTTACCTAATACTCACCAATCTAAAGGAGACTTTTATGCTTTTTATCAAAGATAAATTATTTATTTTTTGTATTTTATTAAGCTTATATCTTATGACTAATCCTGAGCCCAGTGTCATTCCTGTTCTTTTAGTACTTCTCTTCAGTGGACTCAATACTTATGTTATGACTCGGGCTAAACAAAATCCTTTTGATGTGGTACCTGATTATTCGGGTACATATTTTAACTCTACCTTTTTGAAATCTATAGGACCTTCTTTAGATTCCTTAATTCCTATGCTAAGCCTTATACTCTTTCTTTTATTAAGTAGTATTTCTAGTACCTACCTTCTCTTCATTCCTCTATTTATCTATGATCTGAGTATGCCTAAATGGGATAAGATGCTTTGGCTAATTTATGGTTCTTTTATACTCTTCTTTCTTTGTTTTGATTTATACGAACTAACATACCTTTTACCGTATCTTTTTTGTGCTTTAGCTTGCTTTTTATTGAAGTCTAAAAGCTTAAAGATTGACGAACTTTCTCATACCTATTATCACTCTAAATATGAGTTAGAAGACCTAGCCACTTTGTTAACACAAAAAAATAAAGCCTTACTTGAAAAGCAAGACTCTGAAATACATATTGCTACTTTAAATGAACGAAATCGAATCGCTAGAGAAATTCATGATAATGTAGGTCATCTACTCTCTAGATGCCTTTTACAAATTGGCGCCCTAATGACCATTAGTAAATCTCAGAACGAGCTTATCTATACTAACCTTTCTCAAATCAAGGAAACATTATCTGATGCAATGAATAGCATTCGTTCTAGTGTACATGATTTGCATGATGAAGCGCTTGACCTTCATGCTGAAATCTCCAAACTAGCCTCAGACTTTCATTTCTGTGCTATTCATTTAGAATACGATATCAGTTCATCCCCTTGTAAAGAAATTAAATATAGTTTTATTGCAATTGTTAAAGAAGCTCTCTCTAATATCATCAAACATGCACATCCTACTCAAGTAGAAATTATTCTAAAAGAGCATCCTGGCTTCTATCAGCTTATTATTAGAGATAATGATTTAAACAATAAATCTATCTCTTCCACTGGTATTGGTCTTAATAACATGCAAGATCGTATCGCCGGGTTAAATGGCCAATTCTCTATTGATACCACTAACGGCTTTAGAATTTTTATATCCGTACCTAAAAATAAGGAGATAACTTATGAATCTATTAATCGTTGATGATGACCAACTTATTGTAACTTCCCTCAAAATCATTTTAGAATCTGATCCCAATATTCATGTGATTGGTACAGGTACAAGTGGTGAAGAAGCCCTTAATCTCTTTACCATACTTCAACCTGATATCTTACTTATGGATATTCGTATGCCAGGACTTACAGGTATTGAGACTGGTCAGAAACTACTCCTTCAGTATCCAGAGACTAAAATTCTCTATCTTACCACTTTTACAGATGATGAGTATATAGTTGAAGCCCTTCGTATAGGTGCTAAAGGTTATCTGCTTAAACAAGACTTTGATAGTCTAATTCCTGCACTCTATGCCGTTTACAAAGGACAAAATGTCTTTGGAAATGAAATTATAAATAAGCTTCCACAACTTCTGGTCAATGAAGCCAGTACTAGAGGGCTCTCAGCTTTTAATCTTACTGATAAAGAGCAACTTATTATTGAAGAGGTTGCAAACGGACTTAATAATAAAGAAATTGCTGAAAAACTCTTTTTAGGTGAAGGTACTATACGAAACTATATAAGTACTATTTTAGATAAATTAGAACTACGTGATCGTACCCAACTAGCAATCTTCTACTACAAGCACCTTTCTTAATACAAAGCTTTATCCTTACTTAATCACTCATATCGAGTAGGAGGATAATCATTAATTGATTATCCGACCTCTCACACCACCGTACGTACGGTTCCGTATACGGC
>SVDC01000002.1 GCA_015058045.1 Cellulosilyticum sp. | reverse complement strand
CTCAGACTAAGTGCAAACTTTTCATTTCTCAAAGTAAGTGCAACCATATATTTGCACTTGGTTTGAAAATTAACCTTTTTCTTTTTCAAATGATTGCAATTAAAGTGATATTATGATATTATAGTCAAGTAAATAAATTAAACATAATAAATACCCCCGTTAACCAAGGAAATATCTCCAGTTCGGGGGTATTTTTTTGTTTACATACATTTTAGTCGGTTAGGCGGCTTATTTTTATTTTATCCAGAAAGGAGGATTTTTCTATGGGTAAAAAGAAGGTAGATAAGATAGTTCTTCTTGCTAGATCAGATGCTTATTTGGCAGCTAAAGCAGGTACATGGGATATGCGTCCTAAGAACAAGTATTATCGTCCAAATTCAAAGCGTGAGTTACGCCAGGCGTTGCTCATGGCAAATTAGGTTCCAGAAGGAAGGAGGTTAATCTCGATGGAATTGAATAGTGCAGCAAAGATCCTTGTCGAATTAGCAGGGATTGATGCTGATAGTGAAGCGGTTGAAGTTGAGCTTGATATACTCAGGCTAACAAATTCACCGCTTTTCTATTTACTAAATCAAATCGCTGAGAATCAGCAGAAAGGGAAATTGTATGAGAAGAATGCAATTTCAAAAGAAAATCGAGCACTATACAAATGTGCTTAGTTTCTTTGAAGGAGCTGCAATTAGTTTCTTTATTGGTGCTTGCCTATTCCTTGATTCAATCTATGAGTTAACGATTATTTATTTCGTCTTATTTTTAGGTTGTATGGGAGTATGCTACTACGCAAAATGCAGAGTCAAGTTTTATAAAAAGAGCTTGTACTACCACAATAAGCGTATGTATTCAAAACCAATAACCCTGAAATTAGCAGCATAAAAAAACAAGTCGGTCTACTTTAATCAAGTTATTGTAGATAGGCTTAATAAAAACGCAAATTAAAAATTCCTCTATATGGTATATAGAGGTCCCACTGCATTTGGGAGTTTAGAACACTAGGCTTCCATGCAGGGAAGTCTATGTATTTGAAAGTGAGGATATTTAAAATGAGTTTTTTTGAAGTAAGAGATGAGAATGGATTTGCAATGGTAGCTACTGAGGATCGTACACAGGCAATTTCAACTGCACTTGCTAAAAAAGCAAAGAATGTTGTTCTTGTAACTGTAGATTGCGGAGACTTTACAGATAGTAAGGTTGTATGGAGCAGATAGGAGGTAGTTAACATGGGATTCTTTTCATGGATCGACTGCTGTGATAGTAAGAAAAATACCAAGTCTGCATTAAAGACATGTTATGTATTAGTTCCAGAAGAATTTACAGACATTCTTGGCAACCACATCAAAGAAAACTTCTATGATGGGATGGGTCATTTTGGCGGATACGACATTTTCGAACTTATAGCAGAGTGGAACAAGCAAGTTCTTTCGGAGGAGTTACTTGAGGATGCACCTAAGCTTGAAGACTTTGGAGGACTTTATGGGTTCGAGAAGGAAAGTCTTAGGAGAGAAGGCAAGACAGAAGCTGAGATTGAAGCTATGGATCTTGCCCAAAAACAAGAATTTTACGATATGGCCATAGAGCGCAGGGAAAGATTAGTCAACTCAATGCGAGATTATAAGGCGGGAATGTATTCCGATGACCTTGAACTCAAGTATGGTGATGATTGGAAGCGTGAAATTGGAAATTATATCGCAGAAAGTGAAAAGCTACCTTACCCAATTAAGATTACATATAACGAAGATGCTATCTATGAGATGTGCCCTCGTTCAGAACGTGATCCAAAACAGGGTGAGTAGTAAGAGGAAAGTAAATGTATAGTTTAGTTTTTAAAAGAAAGGAATAAACGAGTCCACGGTAAACCGTGGTTGTATAACAGCTAAAGTAAATGAAGGTTATACATAAAATAAAGGGAAGTGAGTTGCCTGATGAGAAGCAAAAGTATCGGGCGACTCCGATACTGGGCATTAAAGTAAGCTAAAAAACGCTCGGCACTTTATTATCCGCTAAACGAGATTCGTTAGCGGTGTTTATGTCAGTAAAAGTACAGACATACGATGTATGTCTTAGACCAATTCATTATATGTCAGTTTCTGGAGGTGATGATTCGTTCTACTGTTTAAATTTAGTTCTCAATAATCCAGATAAGTACCCTCTTGATATGGTGGTACATTTCGATTTGGATATTGACTGGGAATGGTCAAAAAGAGTAATTGATTTTATGGAAGAACGATGCGTCAAAGCAGGTATTAAGTTTGTGAGAATTAAACCAAGAAAGACATGGGAGGAGCTGTATGACAAATACGGATTTCCAAATGCTCATGCAAGATGGTGTAATAGCGATTACAAGCTTGACTGCAAGAAACAACTTAATGAATGGATAGCAAGTCAGAATTGTCGTCCAGTTGCTTATATCGGACTTTGTGCCGATGAAACAGCACGTTTTCAATATACTATCGGAAATATCGAAGAAGGCCAGGACGTTATTTATCCTTTAGCCGAAGAAGGTATTTGCGAGAGTTTTGTAAACGAATGGGCCAGAACACAACCTATATTTGAAGTCGAAGTACCTGATACATGGCTTGCATTAAAGCATGGACTTGCAGGTAGAAGACTTAATTACTATCGCTATTTCGATAGACAGGGTTGTATGTTGTGTCCATTCCTTTCAATGAAGGAAATGGCATTTTTAGCATTAACTGCTCCCGATAAATTTAAGTACTTGTTTGATTGTATTAAAAATACAGAAAAACGTATCTTAGAGGAAAAGGGAAAAGTGTGGTTGTTTAAAAGTGTTGGTGCTGATGTGATCGAAGAAAGAGTACTCAATAAATGGGTTGATAATCTTCGAAGTGAAGCTGACCAGATGACAATATTTGATTATATCGCTTAAACTCACAAGTACCTCTGACGAGAGGTAGCCCACAGGGTAAATTATTAATTTGCCCTGACGAGGGCTATTTTAATTGGAGGTTAAAAAGATGAGTTGTTTTGAAACACAAATTGATTATCAATTCGTATACGCTGTACAAAGTCTTGCAAAGTCCGCAAGTGATATTGCAGAGTCGCTAAAGGCAGCAGACCAGAAGAAAGCGTATTCTGATGAGCAGGTAAAGGAGATTATTAAGTCTTATCCAAAGGAAGATTTATACGAACTTCTTAACTATGATCAGAAGCGTTACATCAGAAATATGGAGCAAATGGATTCCATCATTGAGGATACAAAGTCAGTTATGGCTAATGATTCAAAATATGAAGGAATGACAGATGCAGATGTTGACGCAGCTGCTTACGCTGTTGCTGATCTTTGGGTAGAGCAGGGCAAGTATGATGCCAACCTAGATTATTGGGAAAACATCAACGCACTCTTATTTAGAGTCACACATAAGTAGGAGGTATGCGATGGCCAAAAGAATAGGTTTTGAGCAGGTTACTAACCCTGAAATATGCTTTGCATTTATTGTAGCGGACGAAGATGAAAAAAAGGTTATTGAACTCGTTTCAAAAGGGCTTTCTGCCTGGGGTAATCCAGAGGCTGTAGCCGAGGGCGAGTTTTTACCCGATTTTGACTCTGAAGATGCAGGATGGATAGGATGCGCAGGTTATTCTGAGCCTGCTACAGAGCTTCTTGATAAGGCAGGGATTAATTACACAATGATAGATATAGATTGTGATAATGAAACTGGCCACTTAAATGATAAGGAGCTTGAAAATTCTATTGATTGGATTGCTGCATAAGGAGTATGCGAATGAATATTAATTTTATGTGCAAAACAAATATGCCAGAGCAACCAGTAATGATAAATGCAGTAATATTTCATCTTAAAGATGGCTCTTATATTACTGTAGATAGAGATGAGACTGAAGTTGATGTAGAAAGAGATGGCATTTTCAGTATGGACTGGAATGATTGCTATATCTGGAATATTAATGACAGAAACATCTTTGGAGACAATGGTCATCACATTTATGATGTGGACGCTATTGAAGAGTTTAAGGCTCTTGTTAGCGGTGTTATGGCAGAGTTTGAAATCGAAGATGATGCAACTGAAGGTTACGATGTTGAGCTTGTAAGTTTTATCATCGAGTAAATAGTTTATTCCCTACGGGGTGTTTGGTAGCTAGAAAGGACTACCTTCTCCCCGTTTTAGGGGAGTAAATTAAAGAAAATGAAAAGAAACGAAGTGTTAATTGCAGATGCAAATTGCAACGTAGATCCTGCTAAAGCAGACGAGGTTATATGCAATCTTTTAACAGACCCAGATGTTTCAGTACATGATGCATTTAATGATATTGTATATAGATATTTGAAAGGTTCTGAAGATTTCAAGCAGGGTATTGATTATGCTCTCACAATCCTTACTCAGTATAATCTTACAGAGATTGCACAGAAGGTCTTTGATGCTAGTAAGGAGGTTGCATAGTATGAGTTTCGATTATATCGTTACTGAAGCAAAGCAGGATGACTTTGCTAAGTATATGAACCCACCACAGGTTAATTCTTATGATTACAATTACCTTTTTGAATTTAAGTTTGATAAAGGAACAATCAAGAGTAACTTGGCTAATTGGTGTAAGGAAAATAAGATCGATTATCTTACAGGACATTTAGGTGGCTTTTATGCTGACATTTTTGGTGAGGATAAATATTATTATCTTCACACAGAATCAACAGGTAATGAGAATTTTGAAGTGTACTATGTAAAATCTGATTGCGTTCGACGAGATCAGAACTTCTCACGTATTGCTCCACTCGTGCCTAGAGCAGTAAAAATAACCCTGCCAGAAAGAAAGTTTAGACTTACACTGGCAAATGGAGACAAGGTAATCGTATCTGAATATATGCCATCTATTGAGGCAAAAAGCAAGCTTTTAGGCAGGAAATACAAAGTACTTCCATTTGATTGCAATGAGACATCGGTTTGCTGTAATGTCGAAATAGTGGCTTAAGAGCATATTTAAAACCTTCGACGGAAGGCACCAATCGGTGATTATTTATTTTATAGTCACCGACGGGTGGCTTTTATATAAAGACTGGAGGTTAATTAATATGGCTAAAAGAAATATAAGAACAAATTTGATAGGTTACATGACAACAGTGTTAGACAGAAATGGTGTAGCCTATACAGTAGAAAAGAAGTGCGATGAGGAGTATTCGTCAATCACTTCTGATCTAAGCAGTAGAGCATATCACAGACACTTAGAACGTGCTATGTGTGAGCAGGAAAGTGCGGAACTTCATAATGGTCGCCAGGTAATTTCATATTATGAGTGGCGCAACCGTTTATATAACGGTAGAGGTTTCCACATGCTGAAGAAGGATAACGAAAGGTATCTTTCAGAGGTAGCTTGTTAATTTAATATTGCGGGTTGTAAACGGACAACCATAAGAGCGAAAGCTTATCCGTCCCTTTCAAGGGTGTTACTTTATTGTGTCACCCTTGGGTGACGGTTTTATGATTTGGAGGTTTGCGACTATGCAAAAGAATGAATTTACAAGAATAATAAACGGTTTAGATGTATACAATATGAAAGCTATGGGATGTCACATTGATAGACACCTTAACATGACTGATTCAGATTTAATACATCGTGTAACTACAACAAAAACATCTGATGGCAATGGTATATATGGTGCATCAACCTTTATCCTTACAGAAGATGAAGTTGTTGAAGCTGCAAAACTAGCTCTTCTTGATTATGCTGATGAGCTTGTAGAATGGCTTAATGACTATAGCGATGGTGATAGCTATGTTGCAGAATTTGACTGTGATAAGCTTTTAGGTCATGGATTTTATAGTTATAAATGGCATAACTGGAATGATGGTGCTTGCGAGTGCCATAGAATAGTTGTTGTACTGGCGAAGGCAATGAGAAAAGATGATATGGGATTTAAGTTTGTGACTTGCTATTGCGAGCCAACTGATGAAGATATCGAAAATTGCAAAGCAAAGAAACAGTAAATATATAAGCCCTAACTTTTATGAGGCTAGGGCTTATTTTTATGCAGTCGTAAGTGCTTCTATTTGTTTTACAGCGTCATCAAGGACATCTGGACGGCAAAAATCGTGCAGATCTTTTACGATTTTAAGTACATCAGCTTTGCTAATCGTCTCTTCAGAAGATCCGCTGTTACTCAAGACAGCAATTGCTTTCTTGATTTTCTTTTGCTCGTTAATGATGTTGTACATATCACGCCCAACACCATCTTCAGGCTTTAATTCAAGAAGCTTATTAAGTTCTGTGATAGCTGTATCTATTTTCTTACTCATAGTTCTTTTCTCCTTATTAAGACTGACTTATAACTGCAAATTTATCGTTATCTGGAAACATCAGATTTTTTCTTTGTTCCATAGCGGATTTTCCTTTAAGAGCCGTCTGAACAACTATTTTTGCTGTTTTGCCATCATCATTTAAGATGACAAGAGCACAGCGGTTAGGGTGGGAGGCTGTCCACTCTTTTATATCAATAGTATTAAGCTCCTCTACAGTTGTTCCAAAGTAGGTTTTTAGTGTTTCGTTTATCATATCGTTATTTTCCTTTCCAAAAACATCACAAGGTTCAAGAAGGCCTCTATATAAAAGGCTTTCACATACTAACTCTACGATATATTCTGACGGTTTTCTGTCACCAGATTCCCACTTCTGCAAAGTTCTTATCGGTATATTGAACTCTTTAGAAAACTGGCTTTGAGATAAACCTGTTAATTCTCTTAATTCTTTCACATTCTTATTCATATCAATTCCTCTATTAATACTATAACCCATTGGGGTATAGTTAGTCAAGTAATATTGCAAAAATAGTTATATTATGCTAATATATGCTAGTAAATAAATATTACTTATTAAATACCCCGACAAGAAAAGGAATATCTTGTGCAGCAGGGTATTTTTTTATTTTGTTACAAGCAAGTCGTCATATTAGACGGCTATTTTTATTGCTTTTTATCATATATTAAGTGAATCCTCTTAGACGTAAGAGACACCAGAAGGTGATTATAGTTTTAGTCACCGACGGGTGGCTTATTTTATTTTTAGGAGGTTAATAAAGATGCGTATTAAGAAAAGCAATAGAGGACTAACATTCTCATTTGCAGAAAACGAACATTTTAGGGCAGGCACACACTATAGATATATTGTAGATAATGCAAGCTCAGAGGTAATCATCTTAGCCGATGAAAAAGGCAAATATAAGATGAGTAGAAAAGGTGCTAATGCAAAGCCACTTGTTGACCTTAGAAATGAGGAAATCAGACAGGTGATGAGCATGGCAGCATACATGGAAGTAGAAGTCTTAGATAATAAGATTATCGTCCATGTAATAAAAAAGAATGTAAATACAGAAGGTTTATCTGATAGAGATATTGTTGATTTAATCGACAAATCTGAAGATATTACCTTTGAAATTGATAAGAGTTCTCTTATCGAGCATGACTCAGCTTTAGTTGATATGCTCACAGCTTCAGGCCTGTTTTCTCAGAAGACTAGAACTGATTTATCGTATGTGTATGATACAGTTTCACTGTTTTCTGGAGCAGGGTTACTTGATTATCCGTTCAAGAAAGATGAAAGCTTTGATATTAAGTTTGCTGTGGATTTTGATAAATCCGCTTGCGAAACTTATAAAGCTAACATTGGAGATCATATCTTATGTATGGATATTCGAGATTTAAAAGAAGCTCAGGTTCCAAACGCTGATTTAATTATCGGTGGCCCATGTTGCCAGGGATATAGCAATGCTAATAGAGCGGGCAATGAGGTGCAGGATAATTCAAAGAGACTTCTTATTGATGATTACATTCGTATTGTACAGGCTAAGAAGCCACTTATGTTTTTGATTGAAAATGTAGAGCAGTTTATTACAAAGGAAAAGGGCAAGTACTTAGAAAGAGTACTAACAGCTCTTTCTGATGACTATAACATCACTTATTCAGTCGTTAATGACTGGGAAGTAGGTGGATATAGCAAACGTAAAAGAATGCTATTAATAGGTTCAATCAAAGCAATGGGAAAGATTGTTATTCCAGATGTATGCCTTACATCAAAAAAGGTAGTAAAGGATGCTTTAAAGAAAGTAACATCAGAGTGGTACAACTACAATGATATTACTAAAGCTTCGGCATCTACGCAGGCTAAGATGGCTCAGGTTCCTCAAGGTGGAAATTATAAGTACATCAAGGAGATGGAACATTTAGATCGTCATAGTAATGTCTATAGACGTTTAGACGAAAATGAGCCTTCTGTAACCATTACAAACTGGCGTAAGGTAAACCTCACACATCCTACAGAAAACAGAATTTTATCTGTATCTGAGGCAGCTGCTATTATGGGACTTGATAAGAACTTTAAGTTTTTGGGTTCTATAAACGATAGACAGCAACAGTGCGGAAATGGCGTAACACAGGCAATCTCCTCATTTGCGAAGAGCATCATTAAAAATGCTCTTTACAGATATTCAAACGAGAGCCTTGGACTTTCATTGGCAGTAGCATAAGGAGGTTTTAAAGATGGAAAAAACAGTAGCAGATTTAACAATATATGATTCAATTGGTGGCTTAGTAGAAGTTCTTGATATGGTTATAAAGAATGATAAAGTCGTATCTTTAAAGGTAAGATGGATAGTTGCAGCATTATGCTACAGCTGTTCATATATACCTGAAGAGAATATTGATAATCTTTACTTTGGTGAAGATATTATTGATCCAAAGACTATATATGAATTTCATAATATTAAGACTATGCCAGAAGACAAAATCAATGCTATGAGAGCTATTGATTATGTCGATCAATTAAATCATACAAAAAGAGCACTAAAAGCTGCTTAAAAGAAACCCTGCAAGGAAATTGGTTCTTGAGACTGTCCCTTGTTTGGGATAGTCTCTTTATTTTAATTTAAGGAGGCAGAAAATATGAGTCGTGATTTTAAGAATCACAAAGAGAAAAATGTAGTAGATTGTGATATGCAGTCACAGCCACTTCACTTACTTGAACTTTTTGGTGGTATTGGAGCCCCAAGAAGAGCATTAGAAAACGTAATATCACAGATGGTTAAGGATTCAAACCCAGATGCAAATAAGCGTCAGCTTAGAAACTTGGCAGCTGAAAAGGTAAAGAGTATCGATTATGTCGAAGTTCTTCCTTTTGCAGTACAGGCCTATAATCAGATGTTTGATTTATCTAATAGACCACAGGATATACGTCTATGGAATATGAATGTAGATATCCTGGTACATGGCTCACCATGTCAGGATTTCAGCAGGGAGGGCAAAAACGATATAAATACTGGCCGTTCTATTCTTTATGAGAGAACACTTCAGATATTAGACCCTAACCCTTCTGATGGGTATAGAGAGCTCACAAGACAGCCAAAGGTTGTTATATGGGAAAACGTACGTGCGACTTGTTGCTAACTGAAAAGGTTGGCTACAAGCTGAAATTATAATCAGTTTGTAAACTGACAATCCGAGAAGTGGAATGATGGGGTAACGCCCTGAAACGCTTCCCTTGATACTGCGGCATGCATCATATAGTGAAAACTAAGATGTGTGAAGCCCGCTAAAGTCGGCAGAGAGGTATCGTAACACATAATGGTGACGAAAGTGGCTCAGAGGTGAGCTATATACCCTATATGCCGGAGGTCTATAAAATACCTATGGTTAGAATGTTTCGAGCCGAAGAAACTGACGAACCTGCGAATGTACGGGTCTATATTTCCAAGATATAGAAATGTATCTTCCTTTAATTAGGAGTTTTATGTGGATGAGTAAAATTTGTACGTTATGAAAGTCCATAGTATGTTACAGGCATACTCAAGTAAAACAGGCCTAGAGTAGGAACCTAAGGGTATATGTAAAGATAGGATTATCGGAACAAGGAAAGGTATTAGACATCTATTGATGTTGGAGACGAAGAACAATAAGCTCCTTAACTAATGCCGAAAAGTAGAGGTCGAAGTGATGATATTTCCTGTAATGGGAAAAGGAATGATGGCCTCAAGTCGTTTTAATGAATGATTCAATACATAGTTTGTAATAGGGATTTCGAGTAAGATAAAAAGAAGTCACTCCTGATAAGAGGAGGTGATGCCCTATGGCAAAACAGTATCGAAACAGACAAGACAACGAGCTACAAACAAAAGTGGATAGTATCCGTCATAACGAATATTATGATATGCAGGAAACATTTGATGAGCTTTATGCTAAGGCAAAGGATGGGGAAATCTTTGACTCATTGATGCCATTAATTTTAAGCTCGCAAAATATTCTTCTAGCATATAGAAACATTAAAGCCAATCATGGCAGCATAACTCCAGGAACGGACAAGCTTAGTATCAATGACTTGAAAAAGCTAAGTTCTGAAGAGATAGTTTCTAATGTCAGAAAATTCGTTACAGGAAAAAGAGGATACAACCCTAGAGCTGTTAGAAGAAAAGACATTCCAAAACCAAATGGTTCTGTTAGGCCTCTTGGTATCCCTTGTATGTGGGATAGATTGATACAACAATGTATCAAGCAAGTAATAGAGCCTATATGTGAAGCCAAATTCAGTGAGCACAGCTATGGTTTTAGACCAGGACGCTCTACTGAGAATGCTATCGCTGAGTTAGAACGATACAGCACTTATACGGGATTACATTATGTTGTGGAATTTGATATTAGAGGATTCTTCGACAATGTTGACCATCAAAAGCTTATCAAACAAATATGGGCACTTGGAATTCAAGACAAACAGCTTATCTATGTAATCAAACAAATCCTTAAAGCACCTATTATGATGCCTAATGGTGAGAAATACATTCCCCATAAAGGAACCCCTCAGGGAGGTATTATTTCTCCTCTACTTGCGAACATTGTTCTCAACGAACTCGACCATTGGATTGAAAGTCAATGGGAAAAGAATCCAGTTGCATACAAATATGCAGTTACGATTAACAAAAATGGAAGCGAGAACAAAGGCAGCGGATATAGGGCAATGAAGAAGACTAATCTCAAAGAAATGTATATTGTACGATATGCAGATGACTTTAGGATACTGTGTAGAACTAAAGAATCTGCATTAAAGACAAAATATGCAGTGACACAATGGCTTAAACAAAGACTTAACCTTGATATCTCAGAAGAGAAAACGAAGGTAGTTAATATGGAAAAGCAATATTGTGAGTTCTTAGGGTTTAAAATTAGTCTTCGTCCAAAGAAAGGAAAGTTTGTTACAGAGTCACACGTAGCAGACAAGAACTTAATTCGTGAAACTGAAAAATTAAAACAACAAATTAAGAGAATTGCACATCCAAAAGATGATAAAGACGCACTTACTCAAGCCTTGAGATATAACTCAATGGTAATGGGTATGCAGAATTACTATCAACACGCTTCACACATTAATAAAGACTTTGCTAGAGTAGCATGGTTGATTAATGATGTGATGATGCATCAGCTCAGAACAACAAGAGAAAAGGGTAGACTTTCTCGCAAAGGAAGAGAACTAACGCCAAACGAAAAACAGCGATATGGAAAATCCAAAACGCTACGCTTTGATAAGGCAACAGGTACTCCAATCTATCCAATAAGTTATGTACAAACCAAAGCCCCGTCTAACCTTAAAAGAGGCAAGACTCCGTACACTAAGGAAGGACGTGCGATGATGCACAAAGACTTGAGCATTAACACCAGAGTAATGCACGAATTGATGCGACAGACTGTACATGGTACGGTTGAATATGCAGATAATCGTATATCATTATTCTCAGCACAAATGGGCAAATGTTATATAACTGATAAGGAATTCGAAAATGCTAGTGAAATCCACTGTCACCATAAAATTCCTAAATCTCTTGGTGGAAGCGACAAATATGCGAACCTAATTCTAATACTAGAAGACGTTCACATATTACTGCATGCCACGAGAGCTGAGACAATCAATAAATATCTAAAGATATTAAATTTAGATGAAATGCAATTAAGTAAGTTGAATAAATTAAGAAAGTTGATTGAGTTAGAACCAATTATAGCTGTTAAAAACTAGTTCTGTTAATTTCGAAAAATGGAGTTTGTTATAAGCTAGTAATTGAAGAAAACATTAAAACGAGGGTGCGCCGTGTGCGGTGAAAGTCGCATGCACGGTGCGGAGCGGGGGAAAATCTGGAGATTGTATCAAAAGATTACCTATCGCTATCTAACATGGCATATTCGCATGCAGAAGTACTAGAAAACTATCTTAGAACTATGGAATCTTACGGCTACACAAATACATTTTGTGGTAGCAATAAATACGTAGATAAAGGTGGTTACGTATCAGAGCGAAGCATTATGGTTCCATATATGCTTGATGCATCAGAATACGGCATTCCACAAGCAAGAGATCGTTTCTTTTGTATTTCTGTACTTAATGATATTGCTGATAGAAACGGTGTTTTTGAAATGCCAAAGGCTATACCTGAAGAGGAAAGATATACACTTAAGCAGTTCTTAGACTTGTCTGCAAGTTTTGAAGACAATAGCTTTACAGATACTGAGCTTGCAATTACGAAGAAAGTAAATGGTCAGTGGTATGTAAAACAAGCTGTAAAAGGTGACTTTGGTGCAGGTGTTGGCTATGTGCCTATCAATGAATATCAGCGAGTAGATTTAGCTTTTCCAAACTCAAAGAACCGTAGGGGCAGAGTTGGAGATTGCGCAAGCACACTTACAACATCGCCTCGTCAGGGCGTTCTTATTGATGATAAATTTAGAATGTTTACATCAAAGGAAAAGTTAAGACTTATGGGATTCAGAGATGAAGACTATGATAAAATGATTAAAGCAGGACTGACTGAAGCACAGATTGCAAAGCTCGCAGGGAACTCTATATGCGTTCCAGTATTAGAGCACATTTTTAAATCATTATTTGCTCAGTATCCAGAATTAATCAGTGATATGAAGCTTGCCACTAATACTTCTAAAGAAACACTTAAGAAGGCAGCGTAAGTAAATTAAGATGTTCCCATGCACGGGATAGTAAATTGCTATCTCGGTGCATCGGGATAGCTTGTAGGAGAAATCATTATGTTTAATAGAGAAAGACAAATAGAGCATTTCAAAAATCATGTTGCCACATTAAAAGATTATGGCGATATAAAAGTTCTTGATTTTAAGAACCCTGAAAGCATTAATTACCGTATCAGATTTATATTTGAGGAAGATTGGTGCAGATGTCATATATCTGGAGACTTGGGTGAGCTTGTGGCCACTAACTACAATAATATGACTTTTGAAGGTTTTAAAGACTTTGTTCATAATATAGGATATTTTAAGGGAAAGATTGACTGTGCTAGTAGACCTATCTACGAGTATGACGAAGAGCTTGCGGTAAAAGAGTTAAATGAACGTTTAGCAGATGTGGAATTTGATTCATTCTGCGACGAAACTCAAGACGAGCTTAGAGAAGAGAAAATTCAAGAAATCATGGACGATTTCAATTCTCGTAATGGATTAGGCAGTAAAGCATATGAGCTTTTAAACGAGTATGATCAGGATTGCTTTGAATACTTTGATAGTATTGGAAGAAAGAATACAGAAATCTTAGAGCTTTACATGCTTGCTTTTGAGCTTGCTACTGAGCAGTTAAATTCAAAGGAAGGGGATAATTAATATGAAATGTGTTGGTTGTCCATACTCTAATGAATATTATACATCATCAGAATGTAATGAAATTGAATGGGAATGTTTAGCAGGACATTCATATGATGACGATGTAGAAGATGGAGCGATTCTTGATGAAGACGGTGAGCTGATAGGCTGTACTCTTAGTGAGGAGGAGGCAAAAGCAATCGTCGATAAAATCGAAGAATCAATCCAGGATTATTACGAAGGATTTTGTAATTATCTTGAACAAAGTCTTGAGTAAATGAGAAATTCCTGAAAGAAACATAATTTGATAAATTAGTCAAATAATGATAAAATTTGACTATGGAGGTGATGCCTATGTATATGACAGAAGATATAAGACCATCATCAGATTTAAGAAACCATTATAGCGAAATATCAAGACAATGCCGTGAGAAACGTGAAGCTGTTATTATTACAGTTAACGGTAAAGGCGACACTGTTTCCATGAGCTACGATGATTTTAAACAATTAAAAAATGAGTTACGTTTATATGAACTTCTTGCTCAATCTGAAGATGATGTTCGAAATGGTAGGGTCGAACCTATTGATGGAATGTTCGACAGAATCAAAGAAAAGGTGAGGAGTATGAGCGTCAATGAATAATTATATCATTGAAAGAACAGATACATTCGAATCATCATTGTTAGAAATTGCTTTTATGATAGCTAAAAATTTTGATATGGATACTATGGAAAAGAGTTTGAAAAGCATAGAGGAACATATCAATCGATTATCCAATCCTTACATAGGAAGTGATAAATTTGCGGCTTTATCAAGACTGGGCTATAAGGTTTTAGTAATACCTCATAACTATGTCATATATACAATTGATGAGAAGAATAAAAAAGTTATTCTTAGACTCATTATTGATGATAGGCAAGAATTATATTCTGTACTTAACAGATATTCATTACTTTAATTAAAAAATTAATATCCCCAAAAGGGACACCCACATCAGAGGGTAGCAATTATTTTGACTATCCTACTGATGGGGATAGTCTATCATTTTGGAGGTATAACAAATGTTTGAAATTATAAAAGGGCTTATCAAAGGATGCGAAACATGTGATGAACATTCAGCAGCAAGACAGCTTAGTTTTCCCAATGCGGAGGCTACATTCTTTATTATGAACGTTGGTCCTGCGTATCTTGGAAACAAGGTTATTTATGGTGAAACAGGCTATCATATGCTCCCTGGTAATATGAAATTTGAGTGCATCGGATACTATGTAGACGGTGTACTTTACGGCAGGGATACAGATGTCCTTAGAAGGCCTGAAGCAGGCCCATGCTATAGTAGAGAGGGTTCTGATGAGGAGGCTGAAGAATACTTCAATGGAAAGTATAAAGCTTCACTCAAATCAGCATATGCTCAAATAGAGAGTCAGGTGCTAAATGAGGTGAGAAACCTATTAAATAAGCGTCCTGTTCCAGATGATTTAACAGCTGTAGAAGGTGTTAAAGAACTTGGAGAACAGATTGCTTGGGATATAGCGTATTTAGGTGAAAGCAAGCGAGCAACAGAGCATATTGAACGATTTGAATTAAGTCACGAGGATTTTGAAAATATATTCTTATCACTTGATTCTGAAAGAACGATTAAGAAGGTTGCAGAAGAGTTTTACTTCAAATGGGAAACAGAATTATTTCAAGAAAAGCTTGCTACAGCTTATTCTATGGGTTTAGACTTTAGCAATGAACCTTCAGTAATCATGTATAAGGCTATTGCCGCCACAGAAGCTAAGACTGTTAATTGCCGAATTAACGGTAATGGCAAGTGGAAGTGGTATAAACTTAATGCAGATGGCCTTATGCGCTGCATAAGAAGCAATGATTACATTAACTGGCAATTTGCGACTCAAAAAGAGGGCGATGAAGCTTGTGAGCTATTTGCTTTAGAAGGTCGAAGAGGTGATATTTATACTGACCAGATCGATAGTATTACTTATGGTAAGAAGGTTATCTGGGGAAGTACAGATATTTAATTTCAAATAATTACGTAAGGCTTAAGAGTTATCTCTTAGGCCTTATTATTTTGCCTTTTATTGCTATTTTTCAGGTTTTGTGATACTATTGCATAGTAAGACAAATATGACTTATTAATAACTCCCAGAGAACAAGGATACTCCTGTTTCTAGGGAGTTTTTTTTAGTTTCTTAATAACATCTATTGATGATCATTATATATTCAGAGTAATCCCTGCAACATTCGTTTCGCAGGATACTCTGGATAGAGTTTTCCTGTTTACATATAGAATTTAATAAATTTTTAGTTTGGAGGAAAACTATGGAAAAGACTATGAATTTTATGAAGGACTGTGCTAATCGCCTTAAGGAGCTTTCAAAGCTTCCACTTGCAGATAGAGTTATTTCTCAGTATGAGAGAGGCCTTATTACATTACAGGAAGCAATAACAAGTCTTAAGGATATCGAGGTAGAGCAGATTAAGCTTCAGAATAGAATTGATGAAGGTAAGCCCGTAAAGTTTATTTACGGAATGCGTGTAAGAGGATGTTCTACAGGTGCTCAACCAGATGAAGGCTTTATTTGTAGAGAAGATGATTTTAAAGGTATGACTCAAAGAGATTACTACGATGTTATTTCTTACAGCAGAAGACTTTCTGAAAGAGAAATGACTCATTTCTCACTCGATTATTTAGGCTACAAGGTTGCATAAAATTATCTTTGTCTAAAATTTAATATCCCCAAAAGGGACACCCATGCTGAAGGGTAGTAATTATCAACGACTATCCTATCAGCAGGGATAGTCTATTCATTTTGGAGGTATAAAAAGATGAATATAGAAGAACAGTTAGTTTTTGTTAATTCAGCAAGAGCTAATCAAATGATTATGAAGCAGTTAATTGAAGAAGATGCTTACTGGGTAGATGAAGATGGTCATTCAGTTGATTCAGTAAAGAATCATAACTTTAGCAACTACCTTGCTCCATATACATTAAAAATCACAGTAAATCCAAATCTTTCCGAGAAGCAGACTACTGTCATTACTGTAGGGCCTACTCTTGAGAAGCATACTACAGTGGCCAGATATTTATGGGATAAGCTTGAAGATGTAATAGTTGATGACGATGGAAACATAGAAAGCGACTGGAATATCTTTGAAGCAGGTACTCATAGAGAATATATATGGCATTTCTTTGAAGAAGAGCTTGGCGTTTCTGTGGCAAATTTAATGGGAATAAATGATTCTGAGGAAGATTGGTGCGATGAGGCTTTAGCTATGTTAAATGGCTATACAATGCCTAGTGAAAACAAGAATCGTACCTATTACACCTTACGATGCGGTAAAGCCCATAAAGAAGATATACTTAAGGATGCTGATGGTAATATCAAAGAATTCGATACTTATGAGGAAGCGTATGATCAGATGGTAAACATCTACTCGCATTCGCTTTATGGTAAGCATTACACATATGCTGAAACTCCTATTCGCTATAAGATATATGAAACTAAGGTTTCATTTTATAACGGAAGAGAAAACAGTATGACTCAGCAAGTATAAAGAATAACTCTGAAGGGAATTATATTTCCCTTCGGGGAAATAGTTTCCTTCTTTTTTTTAGGAGGAAAAACAATGACAAGAGGATATGTATGTATTACCAAAGGAAAAAATGAGATTGTTAATGTAGCTTATTTAAGTAGCGATGCTTATTTGAGTTGGTATGGCCTTCAGATATTAAAGGCTATTGAGAATGCCACTGTAAACCACGGCATTAATGCGTGGGTTGAAAATCAGCGTAACAAAAACATTGCTTGTAATGGCAATGATAATGACTGTAAGAATTTTGCTCTTAACTGGATTAAACCAGATAGGATGTCAAGAAGCATTGATGATTGGACTTATGCTGAATATGGTTATATCTACGACTCAAGTAATTACTACTTGAAAGTTTACCATTACGGCAAGCTACTTCTTACTGTAGATACCGATAACTTAGAAGAGATTAATAAATATTTATATCTCTTTGAAAAGGAAACTGAAATCTATAGAGCAATCTCATATGATGAGGATTTGCTTGATGATGTTATTGACTTTAGCAAGGCTATCAAAATTGCTGCAAAGGAAGACTTAAGCGCATTAAAACAGCATGTAGCTGATTATGAAAGACTTGAAAGAATCTATCTTGATGACACCCATTGTATCGCTCCTGGTCACAGGAATGATAGGCAGGTATATCAAAAGAGACTTTCAAGTACCAGTTCAGACAATACGCTTAAATTCATTATTGAGCATGACTGTAGCGAATACTATAACAATGGTTGGCAGGTATTAATCCAAACACCATTTGTTAGAATTCCAATTGCAATTGCAGGGAAATCACGTTTTTCTTCAGAGAAAGCTCTAATGAAGAATTTACGCTTATTTGTTAAGGAAAATGCCAATAAGCTTTTTAGACTTGCTTGTATTATGGATATGTACATCGCTCAATATAAGGACAATGGTGATATAAAAGGATTATTCCTAGACAAGCTTGATACTGCTTGGGACGAACAGCCATGGTTTGTATATCAAGGGTATATGACTAAGGACTGGTTCAAAAGAGAAGCATCAAGGCATGTAGCATAACGACTAAACAATGTATTAATCCCTGCGGTAGGGAAGATTGATTACTCCCGTACCGCTATAGGGGAGTAATAGATTGTGAGGTATTATGAAAATTACATTAAAAGAAGTCCCTTATAACTGGGATGATGAGGATGCAATAAATTACTGCGGTTGTGGTGCTGAAAGACAGTTTGAAATAACTGCTAATGACACTTATACCGTAGGACACATCTATATTTCAGAAGATACAGAAACAGCAAATGGGATTGCATGCCCAGTATACGTTAATTGGCTTGAAATCTTAAGTACATACAGAATGCATCATCTGTTAAGACCTATTATGAATGCAGTACATGATATGTTTGGCGAGTTTCACTTTGAAGCCTCAGAAAAGAATGCAAAAAAGTATCGCCACATTGGTGCTGTAAGTCTTGGAATGGATAACTTAACAGAAAATGAAGTGTTCGTGTATAACTACGCCTAAGAAAGGAAGCTAAGATATTATGAAAATAATTGAAAAGATTGACGATATTACTGGTTACATCTACGTTATTGAATTCGAGTCTACAGATATAGACACAAAGGAAATCAAGAAAAGACGATTTGATGTTAAATACGTATACGATGAAAGTGTCGATGGTAAGGAGGAAAATCCATATTACTATATTATGGATCCAGGCGTTTACTATGTAGGCGAAGATAATGAGCCAGTCTATGTAGAATCAAATATCAAGGAAACTCAGTTGCTTAAGCAGGCAATCCGTTTAATACAAATGGCCAAATTAAGTTAGTAAATATATAATCGCATAGATTATAAAATCAATTTAAAGACCTTCGCAATTTTGCGTTGGTCTTTTTTATTTATAATATTTGCTCAAACTGTAAAGGAATGATTGCATTATTCGCCCGTTTCCCGAACCCTACCCAGCAATATCTACGGATTAAATTTAAAAGGAACAAATCCTTTTTAATTTTATTAAAAATCTGCTAGTATAATAAATATTAAAAATAAAGGAAAAAAATAATTATGAAACTCAATCTTGATACTATTAAATTTGAAACTCGAAATGAAGTTGGACAAACTGTAGATATTCTTATGGAGTTCATAGAGCAAAAGGGAGAAAGTGAGACACCTCAGTGCGTCAAAGAACTTGTAGATTGTCTTAATGAAATGTATAGAAATTGGTAATACTGTGTAGTGTGTCAATAATATGAGTCCGCTTTTTATTAGGAGAAGGATAATGTTTACAGCTTTAGATCAGCATGGCAATACTATATTTTCAAGAGAAGCCAAAAAGGGAGTAGATTATATCTGTCCTTTTTGCGGAGAGACAATAAGATTTAGAAAAGGCAATGTATATAGGCCTCATTTCGCCCATATGAGCGATTCTAACTGTCCTTTCGACAAGGATAGTAAATCTGAATGGCATATGCATATGCAGGAGCTATTTCCGCTAGAAACGCTCGAAAAACGCTTTGTAGATGAAAGAACTGGTGAGATACATATAGCTGATGTTTTTCTGGAAGAGAGTAATACTGTTATAGAGTTTCAGAAGAGCAGGATATCAGATGAAGAGTTTGTTTCAAGAACATTGTTCCATACTTCTCACGGAAGACGCATTGTTTGGGTGTTTTATGAAAGAAATGATGCTCACCCTGAAGCAGAATTTGGAAGATTTAGGCAAGAAGACGATGAAAGCTTTTCTTATTGGCATAAGAATTTACATTACCACTGGAACAGGTGCCCTAGAAAGGCACTTAGAGCAATTAAATCCACAAATCCTAAGCTAGATGTACTTCAAATGTCAAACTACAGCATATGCGTAAATTACGACGATAGCGACGTTGTTCATCGACTGATACATCAAACAAACGACTATGAAGATATCTGGATGTCCGTCCACAATATAAATATTACTAGTGAAATGGATATAAATGAATTCTTTATTTCAGAAGTAGAATGGTTGCACGATGAGCTCGAAAAGCTTACTAGAATGGCGCAACAGATGAACTTACAAAATCAACCACAACAGCAAGTTCACAAGACTGCTACATGGACACCGCCTAGATACCCTAAGAGAGTACGTAGAGGTTTCAGATTCTAAAAATAAACCCTGCCAGAGTGATTTCTAGCAGGGTTATTTGATACAATTTTAAATTATAGTTCTACTGCATCTTTATATTCAATTCTTATGCAGTATTCGCCTTCATCATCTTTTACAATCATTTCCTTTGAAAGGTCGAGGAAGAAACTAATCTTTTTTTCAGAATCAAGAAGTAACATATCTTCAAATGTTCCGTATTTACTTTTTAGAATTCGATGATTCATAAGATATACGTCGAAGAAAGTTTCAATTATCTCTGGAGATTCTGACTCATCCTTAACACGCTTTTTGATCAGTGGAAGCTCGGTTACAAAGAAATCTTTTTTTCGCTTATTATCATCAGTGATAATGTCATCGTAATTTGGAAGATTATCAACCCAGTCATAAACAGCTTTTAAGAAATCTAGTCTTGCTCTAAAGTGCTCATATGGCTTTGATTGTAGCACTATCTCTTTATTTCTTCTTTCTATAAAACTTTTCTTATCTCTTTTTATATAGTCCCATCTTATTGAATTACTAGCTTGGTCATAAAAAGGAAAAGCGTTGTCTTCAGGAAAGGAATCCAGGAGGTTTCCAAAATTTACAAATGGCTCAAATGTTATATAGCCATGCAAGCCCGAATTCCTTTTATGCACTAGATACCTGTAATATGAGTCATTAAGCTCTTCGTGAGAGATATAACCAAAAATAGTATTTTCACTTGGTTCTTCATTTTCCTCAAAAGGTGAAAATATACTAGCCATTGCCTCATCGTATAAATGGCCCTCGCAGCAGAACTTAGTTTTATAGCCCTTTTTATTTAGCAGGGATATTATTGGTGCAATAAATTCGTCGCACTCGAAATAATTGTCTTTATCATTTTCCTCTGGGCATTCTAAGATTTCATATGTATCGATGTTAATATAAGCCATATTACTTCCTTTCTATCCTTCAGTTAACTCCTTATACATTTGCATTAGTTTAGCTACACAATCAGCTTCAGAAGTATCCTTAATAGAAAATCCATATGCTTGCATTACAGCTTTATCGTTAAGCTGATGAGCCTTTAATAATTCTGGAGGCATTGTGAGTGGATCATAAAGATCAGCAAGAGACGAGTTAGGATACTTAGCTCTAGCGTCAAGAATGCCCTGAGCAGTCTCTTCAATCCTTTTCTTTTGTTCTTCCGTTGGTGTTGGCCATGGAAAATTATTGTAAACGATATCTTTTGAATATCGCCAATCACTTTTTAAAAATCCACCTATTGCCCTTATCCAAGCCATATGTACATTAGATGTAAGGACTCCAAAATGATATGGTAATGCATCAAAAACACAGAAAAGATTGTTACCTGGTATCATTCCATCGTTAATATAATCCATAGGTATGTATCTACGATTAGATGAAGATACAAGAGGTATGGCAATATACGTACTATCCTTAAACTGTTTGCATGGCCTAAATAAATGTGGAGTATCCTTTAGCTTAAATGCGTCACCTGTAGGAGTAGCATTTTCACGCCATTCTTTGCATGCTTGGACTCTTTTTCTTATTTCAACACTATTGCGAAGCTCTGTAGGAGAAATATCCTTTAGCCATAGACAATATCTTGGTATTTTATTTATAAATTCAACTCCCATAGAATATCGTCTAATCCATTTAGAAGCAGATGGTTCTTTTGAAAGAAGTTCTTTTTTCTCGTCTTCATTTAAAATAAGATAACCGTTATCTGCGGCTTTAAAACCACTACATATTTCAGGGACCTCACATAATGCTTTTGTTCTACCTTCTACGAAAATATTATCAGCATCAAGTAGATATGCATTTATATTACTAGCAGCTTGATAGTATGAATCATAATATATCCTATTTTCACTATTTTTATGAGCACAACTAAAAGATATTATTACACAATGTACGTTAGCCTTGGCAGAAGCTTCACTATCCCATATAAATGTTCTATATGCAAAATCTATATGAATACCGAAGCGTTCATATAAAGGTTTCCATATACTAGCAACTTGTTCGCCCTGTGTTATTGAATTAGTTGAAACAAATGCAACTTGTATATTTGTATTATTGATGTATTCAGCAGCCTTAAAATACCAACCAGATACATAATCAATCTTACCTGCTGCTTTGTAAGTCTTACCCTTTTCATCGATATATACTGATTGAATATCTTTTTTTTGAGAAGATGACTGCAAAGATGAGCCTAAAAATGGAGGATTACCCATGATATAGCTAAGTTTTCTCTTATCTACAATGTCTTCCCATTTAATCTGAAGAGCGTTACCTTCATGAATAAATGCGTTTGTTTTAAGTGGCAGGAAATCTAAAGACATATGGATCATATCTTCAGTTTCTTTCATCATCTGACTTTCCGCTATCCACAGGGCCGTTTTTGCTACCGTTACGGCAAAGTCATTAATCTCAATACCATAGAACTGTTCAATACCAACCTTTATAGGGTTAATAACTGCGCCTATGACAATCTGGCCATCTACTTGTTTCTTGTCGCAATCAAGAATTGCTCTAATAACCTTATTTTCAAGTCTACGGATAGAGATAAATGTTTCTGTGAGGAAATTACCACTTCCACAAGCAGGGTCAAACCATGAGAGAGAAGAGAGCTTATCTTGAAATTTTTCCAATCTTGCTTTCTTAGTCTTTTCAACCTGGATGGCATTGATTTCTTCAAATTCAGCTTTTAATTCATCTAAGAATAATGGGTCAATAACCTTATGAATATTCTCAATAGATGTATAGTGCATTCCGCCAGAACGTCTAGTTTCTGGGTTTAAGGTTGACTCGAATACAGCTCCGAAGATAGTAGGAGATATTTGACTCCAATCAAACCCTGCAGAAGCTTTGGAAAGAAGAATGTCTCTAATTTCATCTGTGAAAGGTGGAATTTCAATGTCTTCATCAGCAAATAATCCACCATTTACATAAGGAAATGCTGCAAGACTTTCATCAAGGTATTTGTCACGTTGGCCCTTCTCTGGGTCCTGGTCTAACACCTTAAATAAATCGATAAGAGCTCGTCTCAAGTCCTTGGTTTCAAACTGTTCTAAGTAGTCATGGAACATGTGGCCATTAGAGCCAAAGATAAGAGCATCTTCAGCATAAAGGCAGAATACTAGTCTTACACAAAGCATATTTAAAGAGCGAAGACTAGCTTCGTCTGGATCTTTATACTGCTTATATAAAGCATCGTAAATAAGACCGACAAATTCGCCCGCCTTAACAGATACTTCCATTTCGTGTGTAATTTTAGTCTGTTTTTGATTGATAAGAAACTCAAATTCAGGGTACTTATCACGAAGCTCGATGAGAGAGTACTTCACTGGCTCTGGACGAGCTGTATCCATATCATATACCCATATTTCAGCGAAATTTGATAGGATAATCCATTTAGCCTTTTCTGATACAGGAAGGCTATTATCATACATTTTAGCCTGCTCATATGGTGTCATTCCATTATGGCCAGATTGAGGCTTAGATAAATCAATGTTTAAGCTTTTTTGCTCAATTAAAACCCTTGTTTCAGGGATATAAGCATCAATTCTTTTTGTATTTCCATCTGGGCCGATAACCTTCTTCTGGAAGTCGATTCGGTCCGTAGCGTCATCAATGCCTAATACTTTCTGAAGGAAATCAAGCCAATAAGACCTGTCATCTTCATCTTCCTTTCCCCTGTTAACCCACTTTTGGTAAAACTGTCTAGCGGCTTCACGCCTTTTTTCGTCACTCATGCTGTCGTTTCTCCTGGTTTATTAATTATTTTCTTCCTCATATGGAATTAAATCAGTTACTTGATCTGTATTACATAAATACTCATTAAAATCTTTTTCATATTCCTTTTGAAGCTCCTTACTCACAGCTTCATATGGATAGCTAACTGAGAAGAAGTTCTTTTCTTGAAGCCATTTGAAAGCTTTTTGGATGTAGAAATAAGGGTCTTTTTCTACTTTTTGTATTGTATATCCTTGTTCAACCGAGATTTTTACTTCATGCTCGCCATTTGCAGAAATCTCCTTACTAACAGGTTCTATTTTTACCCAGTCAGTAGCAACAATAGCGTTAAAGAACAATACCTGATATTTCTTTGCCATTTTCATACCCTTTCATTGATTCATATTAATTATTTATAGAACTTTAAAATGTGATTTAAAAACTCAGGCTCTATTGGCTTTCGTCCGTTCATCACATATAGATCATGTTTTATAATACGTTCTCTAGCGTCTTCTAAGTTAGTAGCATACCATTTATCTTTATGATATGGATGGTTGAGCTTGTGCTTATGTCTGATTTCAATTTTATTCTGGAAGATAGTTAAATCCCAAAAGTCCTCACTATTTTTAGACAGAACAGTGATTTCACGTTCATCAGACCTATATACTTCAAAATAATCGCCTCTAAGGAAGCGTTCAATATCCTTTTTACTAAATATCAAATTTACTCCTCAATTTTTCTAATATCCATATTGCGCACATTAAGTTTCACTTTTTCTGAAGGCTTAGCATAATGTCTAATTGTTGTTTCAACAGATTTATGGCCTAAAACCTTTGCTGTGCCTGATACGTCATTAAATTTTCTAAGATGATTAGTAGCAAAAGTTGCTCTTAGTTTATGTGGAGTAAGACCGTGCTTTTCGCCTAACGCCTCATCACATAATTCTTTAAACAATCTTTCAACTTGCCTATCAGTAATTCTACAATGCTTAGATGACAAGAAGAGAGCATCTTCTTCGTCAAAATCTGAGAACATATCTCTATACTCGAAGCAATATTCGCTAACTGCGTCAACTACTTCATCTGGCATATAAATGTGATCAGCTTTTCCACCTTTTCTAATTATATTTATTCTTGCTGCGTCCCACTTAATATCTAATGTATTAATGCCAATTAATTCTGTTATTCGCAGTCCTGTGCCTATAAATAAGACAAAAATAGCATAATCACGCTTTGCAATAGCGGGGCCTAGTTTGATACGCTGATTTTGTTTATCTTCTGGAGTCTGCTCTAATAATTGAACAGCTTTTTCATACCTTCTATCAAGTACATCATAGAGCTTTGGTAGTTCGTCGGCTTCCACGGTTCGAATTACTTCTTTATCCTCAATCTTAGCAGGTTTTACTTTAGCGGCAGGGTTGTTTGTAATATACTCTGCAGTATTTACTAAAAAATTATAGAATACTCTAAGAGTAGATATTTTTCTCTTGCGTCCTGGCTCTGTATTTGTAATATGACGGCCATCGATATAATAAGACTCTAACCACATATCATATTCGACTATATCTTCTCGTTTAAGATTATTAAGTACATCTAAATCAATATCCTTAACAGCCATAGAAGAGAGCGTAGGGTTGGTTTGTTTTAAAAATATAAAAAATATCCTTAAATCCTGCAAATACGAAAGCCTTGTTCTTGGCTGTTTATCCCTCAAAGCACCATTTAAAAAGGAAGTGCAATAATCTGGCAGCTCATCAAGCAAGGCTTTAGTCTTTATTCTATATTCTTCATTTTTAATCTGTTCGTATGTTTCCATAATTATTTTTCAATACATCTTTCTATATCGCTAAGATGAGCGATAGTATCGAATTCAATATTAAATTGTTTTATTGCAAGTAGTTTAGCATCGTAGCTATCCTCAGCCTCAACACGATATTCTCCAGAAATAGAGTCTAATGCAATATCCACAATCCATGTTTTAATCATATTTTTGTCCCTTTATCTTATAAATATTAGTTTAGCATAATTTAAGCTACATTCTTACATTTTCTCTTTTTATTATTAGCAATAATTTTATCTATTGCTTCTGTAGGAGTAAGACCGTTTCTATTAATCTGCTGATATACTGAGTGATATAAAATATCGAGATCTTCACAGCAGGTTCTCAAACTCTTATATTGCGTATTCTTATAAGTAAACGTTTTTCCCTGCGAATAGGGATTTTTATACGGAGTTAGACAGTTCTTTAGAGGTAGTCCATTTTTACGCCTGGACTGGTAAAGACTTAAGCTTACTCCATGAGCCTTACACATTTCTGACTCGCTTTCATATATTTTGCCATTATGATCTATACATAAATTCATTTTTTTAGTCCTTAAATTCTATATTTTCATTACCTAATATCTCTAAAAACTGTTCTTCAGTAGGAGATATAGAGTAGTCATAAAGTTGACCTACTGAGGCATGTAGGTATTTCTGCAACTTTGAGTCATCTTTACTTATATCTTGTATCCATTTTTGGATAGCGGTATTTGGAATCAATCTAATCCCGCAATTATCTGGATTAAAAGCCATATCAATGCACCTTGCAGGGTTTACCCTAATGTATTTTTTGATTTCTTTTCTAATACGCTCTTAATTGCCTCAGCAGGAGAGCAGTATTCCCTACGAATTCTATTTGCAACAGCACTATAAGAAATTTCAAGTTCCATACAACAGGCCCTTAAGCTTTTATACCGTTTTTCTTTATAAACAAAATAATCTTTTCCATTATTGAAAGGACTTTTGTAAGGCTTTAAGCAAACACTTAATGGAGCTCCATCAAGCTTACGCTTATTAAATGTACTGGGTAAAACACCATGAGCACGAGCCATTTCAGCTTCAGAACTATATGCTACGCCATTATCATCAAAGCATTCTCGATATGTACCATACATATAAGACTCCTTTCTTCTTTACATTTAATAATCCCACCAACCATGTTTTTCTGTATCTATATAATATTTTCCATTTTCTCTAATAATTCTACCATCAAATCCATCAGGAATTTCTACATTAAATTCAAAATCAGTAATGAAATCTTTATTTTCACAGTATAATTGGGCGCATTCCATTGGACAGTCAACCCCTTTTTTGTATTTAGATAAAGTCTTTCCAGACTTACCTATCTCATAAATCCTGCTGTATTGATATAAGTTATCCTCATAGAGTTTACCGCCACAAATAGGGCATTTATTCAATAATTGCATTAATATATTCCTTTATACTGATTTACTTAGTATATCTACTACATCTGAAATAGAGCAATTGCAATCATCTGCAACCATAGCTAACAATCGTTCTGTAGATACATCGTCAGTATCATTTAATTCGTAACTACTTAAAACTCTTTCCTCAAGACTTGGAAAGTTAATAATATTTTTCTTAGCCATATAAACTCCTTATAATTATTTTATGCAGCCCTGCCTAAAATATCAGTGCAAACGACATTTACGTTTTTGGCAGAATAGAGTAGTACTTTTTCCCTTTTTGTTAGATCCCATGTAGGCGGTACAATGATTTTTCCTTCAAATATACCGTCTTCAGTCATTTTTACTTTAATATGAGCCAAATATTCAGTTTCATATATAAAATCGTAATATATGCCATCAGACTCTAAACTGAGTCCACAGACATATCCTTGCCCCTTAAGGGGGATTCCAAAGTTCTTAAAAGGAGAGAGACGTAAAAATTTATCATCAATCTCATAGCCTGAAGCATATTCTTCATTAGAAAAATCATTTCTTTCAATTGCATGCAGTTTGCTACATGACCATCTTTTGTCTGGAGCTGTATGATACGTAAATCTTAGACCAAATAAAGTCCATTTAAACCAATCTACCGCAATTAAAACATCTCCGTTATTTATTTTTTCTTGAATTTCTTTCGCAATTGGAATTCTCATAAATCATTTCCTTAATATTTATTAATTTCACCTTTTACAAGGGTGATGTCGTTTTCCTTGGCGTAAATCTTTAAAGAAATATCTGTTGGGAATAATTTATAATCTTTACCGTCAATAGATCGTAAATACCAACCATTTCTAAAAGATTTATTGTATTCATATATCTTTTCCATATATAGGCCTTTCTCTATAAAGATAGTAGTAATTTATTAGAAATCTTTATCATAAAACTATTATATCACGTTAAAGTAATGTCGTCAAACGTAGGTTTACCGACATTAATATATAATCTATATCACAACTATGGCTTCCCTCTACTTAATATAACATTTTTAGACTATTTCATAACTAAAGTTTTTTTGAAAATTAATCAAGCAGAATTGCTTGCAAGAACCTAAGACAAAATTTGACCTCAAAAAAGGCTCCAGATGTTTTAGATCTGAAGCCCATATAATTATTTAGCTAAGAGTTTTTGTTCCTGATTTTTTTCGTCATCTGGCCAAAATCTCCAAGTATTAATATCTCTAGTTAATGCAGGTGTTGGTGAAAAATGTAAAAAAGAAGTTTCACCAATTTCGATTCTTTTACCAGTCTGAGGATTAAACCCTTTGTACTTGTTTCTTTCACGTACTTCAAAAGTTCCTATACCATCTAGTCTGACTGGCTTACCAGTTTTTAAGGCTTCAGTAACAATCTTAATTAATAAATTGATTGAAACGGTCGCTTCTTTGATTGTGCAGCCTGCATCATCATGATACTGCTTAATGATTTCCTTTTTTGATATGTATTTCTCCATAATCAATTTTGTCTCCTAAATTAGTGCTAGGATACTTCCTAAATTAGATTCCTTTGTTAAATACACTTCCGTATGCGTATATCTGCCTTCTTTTGAAAGCATACAATATGACAGATGCTCATGACTATCGTCAACAATAAACTTTCCCGAAATAACGTAGTCTATAAAGACTTTTACATCTAAATTATCGTTATCCCAGGTACTTGAATCTGATGAATCATAGTAATTAATAAAAACAACTACCACTTTATCAGTATCTTCGTATTTCTTAAAATCTTCATTGAAACAAAAATCAAATATATCTCGCTCAAAACTTTTTGCATAACTCTGGTTGATTCTTGATGCAACTTTGTGTGTTAATTTATGATAATCAAGTCTATGCGGAAGCAATTTATCGAGTACAAACTTGTAAGTGTCCTCTCCTATTCTGCTAATATCCATGATGTGTGTACAATCACAAGAAGCTTTACTGGTATCACTATATGGAAATGGATCGTCTGACAATAAGAACTGTGCGTTCTTTTTACATTCTTCCAAATCCATAAAAACTTTTTCGATGTCTACTGTCGAAGATGCGCCCTCTCTCGCACTTTGTAAAGCATTCTCTAAGGACTTAATGTAGTTTGCTAAATTATTTCCTAAAGTATCCATGTAGGTATACTATCACAACTTTTTACATAACACTATATATAATAGCTTTTAATCACTTTTTAGTTAAAAAATCAAATTTCCTTTTACTATCAGACTAATGCTGTTCCATTATGTTCTATTTTAGGTTTGATTAAATGTGATTTTTGTGATATTATGTTCAAGTAAATAATTATAACAATACTATTAACCCCGACTAAATAGGGACTAACTCTACTATTTAGCAGGGTTATTTTTATTTTAGTCTGCAAGAGTCACGCATTATGCGTGGCTTATTTTATTTTTAGGAGGACATATGCCATGAGTGCAAAGATGTTTTTAACCTACGCTAAATGTTGCGACATTAGCCCTGTAGGACAAAGTTCTAACGGAGACTCTTATATTAAGTTTTTTGTTAAGACTAATGGTGATAATGACGTTTATCACTGTACAATCTGGGAGGATGATGAGGAAAACCCTCGCTCTAACTTCAAGAAATGGAAAAAGATTCTAAGAAAAGGTGATTATTACAATCTGACTTGCAATGCAAATCAGTATATAAAAACCTTCTTAGACCCTGCGAGCAATAAAAAGGTTCCAATTCCGACATTCGCATTTAACGTTAAGGATCTTGAGTGGATTGATGCTATAAAGCAGCCACAATCAAAATCTAAGCTTAGTAAACAAACAACAGCTAAAGTTAAAGGAGGTGTCGCATAATGGCAATTATTTTTATCGCTTTTCTACTTGCTATCATAACAGTTTTAGGTTCTGTAGCTTATAACTTAAATGGTGGCAAAGATTTAAGAGCTCATGTAAATAATGAACAGTTCAAAGAAAATCCTTATAAGGATGCAAAAATGCGTTTCTTTTATGAATGCGCACGTAGGTATCTTTTAAGAAAGTATCCTACGATGGTTTCTTTTGAAATTAGTTCTGGGAAATATACAGCTGCTGTCCATACAACTCAAATAGGCTTTAAGGTTTATTTGGCAGATGGAACAACAGAAAGATGTCTACAGAATACATCAGATATTTTCTTTCGTGAGCCAGTTGATCAGGAAGATGTTAATGATTTTGTCAAAACGGCAGAATATGAATTTCTTAAGGAGCATTTACAAGCAATATTGGGCGAGGTTGAAATGGCAAAGCTTGACGGTAAGTTAGGTGTTGATTACGACATTTCAGAGCTTGATGGTGAGCAGGTAAAGAAGCTTCAGGATTTACTTCTTGATGAAGGCATTCAGTCAATTATTAACGACGATGAAAAGACCGTACTTAAGGTCGTTGTCGCAACTGACTTTGTAGCCTAATAACTTCTTTAATATAGGAAGTCGTCTTAAGGGACGTTAAACAGTAACTACTGTGGTCGTCCTGGTGACGGCCTGATTTTTTTTGTTAAGGAGGATTAATTAACATGTCTTTGAGTTTTTTACAGTTCGGTTCTGATTCATTTAAAGGTGAGCTTCAGTCAATGAAGCAGCGTTTTAGTGCCGATGAGGTAAAGTGTTCATGGAACGACAAGAGAAATGGTTGTTCCGTATCTGGTAATTTATGGGAGGCTGTTAAGATACTTAATGGCAAGTCTAATAGACAGTGCTATGTAGGAGAAATTGCAAACGGTTATGTTGTAGAACTTGATTCTTCAAACTCAAGCGAAGTGCAGGCGGTTAAGGTTACTTTTGATAAGAACAGAAATGTTCTTGTAAAGGCAGCTACAATCGATACTACTCTTCCATCAACAGTACTTGCAGCAAAATACGTTATTTTCGAAAAGGCTACTGGTGTTGGTTACACTGGTACAGCTGTTCTTATAGCTTTAATTCTAAAGCTGATTAATGAAAATGACGAAATCAAGGGATGCTATGAGGACATTGTTCCTTATACAAAGTATTCTGACGATGATAAGAATTTCTGGAGCAAGATTACAAACGGTGAGCCAGAAAACCTTAACGGTTTTGCTTTAAAACTCGCTAAGTTTACAGATTGCATTTACAGAAATATCACTGACTCAGGTTCAAACAATGCGACAGTAAGGTTATATGTTCCAGAAAAGAACAGACCAGATAATAATGCTGATAAGAGCAATACAATGAAAACATTATCGCAGGGAGATTTAAAATCAAAGGTCAGAAATGACATTATTGGAACTCCTCGCTATTTTACTGCTCAGAAGTCAAACAAGGTATCTTTAACAGATTTTGCTTTAGATACTAGCTATTCAGATAAGGAAAAGTTATTAATTCCTAATCTTGATGGACTTGATATTCCTGAGTGGACAAAAAGTGCAGCAAAGTACTGTAAGTTATCTTCAAAGTATGCAGAGCCAATTAGAACATTCTTCTTTGTAGGCCCTGCGGGATGTGGTAAGTCAATGGGTTCAAGAATTCTTTCTGGATTACTTGGCCTTGTGTATGACATTATCACTTGCAACCCTGACATGGAAATCTTTGATTTTATCGGTCAGATTTACCCTAATACAGCTAATAAGGCTTTAGATTTTAATGGAGTTCGTAAAGAAATGGGTCTTCCTAGTGTCTCAGACATTATGATGGATCCAGAGAGCTCGTTCATTAAGATTTACAAAAGAAGACCTACTGGAAATGTAGATGAGGGTGAGCTTATCGAGATGATGATTAATCTTGTGAATAAGCGTGTTGCAAAGAGACTCGAAGGTAAGGATTACAAGTACGTAGAAGGCCCGCTCACAAAGGCTATTAGATACGGATATGCTGTAGAGATACAGGAAATTGGTATCGTAAAGCGTGCAGGTGTTGCTGTAGGCCTTAACGCTCTTTTAGAGACAGGCCGTAATGCTTTCATTACTCTCCCAACTGGCGAGACTCTTAAAAAGCATAAGAATGCTGTTATTATCTTCACATCTAATAACGGATATGTTGGTACAGCTAATCTTAACCAGTCAGTTCTTTCTCGTATGGGTGACGTTCGTTACTTCCAGAATGAGAAAGCTAATGTCATGGTGGAAAGAACATTAAAGATTGTTCCAGACTTCTATTCTAAGGATATGCTTAAGGAAATGGCAGAAGTGATACAGGATATCAATGCTTATTGCCAGGATAAGGGTATTGATGATGGTGTCTGTGGACAGCGTGAGCTTAACAATTGGGCTATAGAAATCATGTGTGATCTTGAAGATATGGGTGAAACTGAAGCTACTTCTGATATTATCAGAGAATGCGCTCAGAGAACTGTAATCAACAAGGTTTCACAAGACGAGGAAGCTATTGCAGAGGTAGCCACTGGCTGCATCGATGCAAAGTTTGGCGAATGCTCAATGTATGAGTAATATTTGGCAAGGAGGTTTATCTTCCTTGCTGATTTTTTAAGGAGGAATTAAAGATGAACTTCAAGAATAGCTTAAAAAGAGCTATATCAGCGGAAAGAGACAAGCTAACCGATAAGGAAGTGTTTCTTTCGTCTGCTTTTAAAGATTTTGCCGAAAGCTTACTTAGGGGCGTTGGTAAAATATATAATATGCCTAAATTCAAGATTAACGTTTTCTGGGGCGACGAAGAAGGCATTGTTGCCTGTGTTGATGAAAATTGTGAGTTTACACTTAATGCAAATAACGTTTACTTGCAGGGATTAGATAGAAAGCACCGCTTTCCTGCTCTAATCGGTTGTCTTTGTCACGAAGTCAGCCATAGATTATGGACTGACTTTAAGGAAACAAACAGAATTGTTAATCAAATAAAGGTGGGCACTATTCAGTCCTATGAGGCAAGAGCACTTAATGCTTACTTGCAAAAGTTCCCAGAACAAAGAGGACAAGTAAAAGGTCTTTTTCTTAGAGTCTCTAACATCATTGAAGATGGAGCTATAGAGCGTACATTCAATAGTACCTATATGGGTTACAGAAAATACCTCACCGCTATGAGACAACTTGCTTCGGCAATGGAAAGAGAAACCATGGAGTCGAATGGTTCGTCTGGTGATACAGTCATTGACTTTTTAAATCTTTTATTAGCTTATGCAGTAAATGGATTTGAACCAGATAACTTCGATAATATTGAAGCAACAGAAGCTTTAGAGTATCTGAAGCCTACAATAAATGCTTCTCTTATAGAGCAAAGTTCAAAGAAAAGATGTTACTACTGTGTAACTATAGTATCTGAATTAATCAACTTCTTGCAGGAGAAAGAGGAAGAAAAGAAAAATCAGAACAAGAACGATTCATCTAACAACGATGATTCATCAAGTAATGATAATAGTTCTAGTTCCGATAGTTCTGATTCAAATGACCCTGCAAATGGAAATGATTCTGGCGATGAAGAACAAAATTCGTCATCAAACCAGGGCGATGCAGATGATACCGACTCGAATAATGGGAAGGGCTCAGATGAAGCTAATGATAGTGCATCAGATGAGTCTGCTGATGGTTCTGATGGAGAGTCTGGAAATTCAGATGCTTCAAATAATAACCTAAACCTTTGTGATGATTTATCTGGGGAAGAAGGTGATTCTTCTAACGCCAACTACTCTCCTCTTGATGATAATTCAGACTCAAGTGGTTCTAGTTCATCTAACTCTATGCAACAACAAGCTCCTTCAAATGATGTTATTAACCACGGAGATTGCTCTAATGAGCTTTCAGATGTAGAAAATAACGTCGCACAGGAAAAAGTTGAGCAAAAGCAGGAAGAAGAACTTCAAAAGCAGTGTAATACACTTAAAAATGATATGGACTTTAGCGATTTTCATAGAGGTGTCCGTTCAACCATAACTCGAATTACAGATACTAGTAAATGTAGAGATTTTGATGAAATCAATAAGGAATGTGATACAATCCTAAAGCGATTAATCAAAGAATGGGTAAAGCAGATTCACGATCTGCAAATTGGAGATAATCTTAATGGTCTTTATTCTGGCCGTCGTTTAAAACAGGCATATAGAACTGATTTAAAGAGATTTTCTTCTAAAAAAGCACCAGAGAACATTCCAGATATGAGTATTTGTCTTTTGATAGATATGTCTGGTTCTATGAATGGCCCATCAATTGAGGCTGCTAGAAAAAGCGCAATGCTTATTTATAAGTTTTGTAAAGAGTTAGATATCAGATTTAGCTGTTATGGACATCAAAAGTCAGGTACAGTACGACTTAGTTCATTTGCAGAATTTGATTCTATCGATGGAAAAGACTTGTATCGCATTGCTAACATAGAAAATTATGTAGGTGGTTGTAATCGTGATGGTTATGCTCTACGTTACTGCGCAGAGAAATTATCAAAGGAACAAGCTGCTGAAAAGATATTAATTATCATTTCGGATGGAGCTCCAAACGATGGCAATTATGGCTTTTATTATATAAAAGATAAGCCAAGCAATTATGAGATGTCAGATTCTGGTAATGCAAAGCTTGATATTGTAGAAATTGAAAAAAATTGTGCAAAGCAAGGAATTTCTATTATTACAGCAGGTATCGGCAATGATGCAGATGAAATCAAAGATTTGTATGAATATGGCGTATCTAAAAAGATTGCACCTCAATTCTTGGAAATTACTGACCTAAGTAAAATGCCTAAACGCTTTGTTGAAATCCTTAAAAAGGAAATCGATAAACAACGTTAACTTTTATAGGGGATTCACATTTTGTGAGTCTCCTATTTTTTTTACAAACTTTAATTGCAATTTATGTGATTGTATGATATTATAATCGAGTAAATAAATTAGAACTAATTAATAACCCCGACATAAGGAGAGCAAAGCATACCCTTATGTGGGGCTTTTTTTATGTCAACAAACGTTCATTAAGGAGGTAAACAATATGAACAAAGTAATTCTTATGGGTAGATGTACAAGAGATCCAGAGGTACGCTACGGTGGAGCTAATAACAGTGCAGTCGCAAGATTTTCTCTTGCAGTAGACCGTAGATTTAAGCGAGAAGGCGACGAACAGACTGCAGACTTTATTAACTGTGTTGCATTTGGCAAGACAGCGGAGTTTATTGAGAAGTACGGAAGAAAAGGTACTAAGTTCGTTACTGAAGGTAGAATTCAGACAGGCTCATACACTAACAAGGATGGTCAGAAGATTTATACTACTGACGTTGTTGTTGAGAATGTTGAATTTGCAGAGAGCAAGGGTTCTGGTAATGGTGGTTCGCAGTCAGATAATGGCGATTTCCAGTCAGCAAATTCTGATCCAGGCGACGGCTTCATGAACATTCCAGATGGAATCGACGAGGAGCTTCCATTCAACTAATTTAATACAGTAACTTTTGTCTAGGAGTCACATTTAATATGTGGCTCCTTTTTTCTCTTTAAAAATGAAAGGAGGCAAAAAATATGCCTAATTTTGGACCACTACGCCCAGAGGACGTAGAAGTAAAGGTAAATGAGGTAACTCTTCAGGGTGCAACATTTAATCTTTATAAAACAGCTACCGTTGACCAGTTAATGCTTGAGGAAAAATATCCTGGTAAATGGCAGATATCTCATGAGGTCGTATTTAGACCTAATGGGTCTGAAGAAGTTCATTCTATCATTAAAATCTATAATGACGAATTAAAAGAATGGATGACTTATGATAATGTAGGTGATGAGCAGCAAGGTGACGATGCAATCAAGAAACAGTTTACAGACGCAGACAAGCGAGCAGGATTTGCTTGCGGTATCGGTATTGAGCTAAAGCAGATTCCATATGAGTTCAAATTCCCGTTTGAATTACTTGGACATAAGGCCGAAACACATACTACTAATGATTTTGGGCAGGAATTATTCCGTATTCCTAATAAAGATTTAGTAGTAACAGAATTAACTTATGACGATAAAGACTCTATTAGACGAAAGATTGTTGAGTTTACTGTTAAATGTGTGAGCTCTGAGAAGTTCTTCACTGTAGACCTTAGAAAAGATCCTGACATCGTTGATTTTAAGGTGGTAAAGGATGCTGCAACAGAAAAGCCAAAGAGAGGTCGCAAGACTACTAAAGCTACTAAGGCTAACGCAACAAACTGTGCTACTCCTACCCTTGTATCTCCTTCTGAAACAACAGAGGCTAAGACAGAGGAAGCTACAACAATTGAAGAGCCAACACTTGAAGCATTTATGAATATGTCAGATAATGTTTCTAAAGAGGTTCCAGTTGATGAAGCTACTCATACAGCTTCAACCCCTTTAATTGAAGAAGAAGTTCATGAGACACCTACTGAAAACAATGTGCCAGAAGAGGAAGTTACTCCTCTTACACCACCTGTTATTAACACACCAAAGTATGATGAATCAGATCCTGGTTCAGCATTTGTACTTTATGGCAAGTTCAAAAAGCAGGGTGCAAGAGTTCGTGATTTAAAGCCACAGGAAGCTAGATACCTTTACACTAATCCCGCTGCGGACGACGGTTTAAAGGAAGCTATCCGTCTTTATGCTCTTTCTAATGAAGAGTTTGAGAACGACTTTATTTCAAGAGGTATTCCACTCGCAAAGGCACAGTAATTCAAGAGGGCTTTGCCCTCTTGATATTTTAAAAGAAAGGATGAAGTAACAACATGGGTAAAGACTACTCTAAATACGAAGAAATAGCGACAATGCCCATTGTTGCATCTCTTCTAGGCATTCAAAGCACTAAAAAGGGTTCCTCAAGAAAATATCCCTGCCCTAAATGTGGTGCTAAAGCTTTTGAAGCTAACGACATTAAAGGTAAATGCTTTAAATGCGATTTTGGTGGTAACTACATCTCCTATTATGCTGAAGCTTGCGGTATCTCAACAAAAGAGGCAGCTAAACGCATAATTGAAGGCACTGGTGGCACATTTGAATATGTGCCTCATGATGAGCCTGAAGAGCCTATTGCAAGTATTGAAGATAGAAATAAAGCATATTCTGCTCTTCTATCTAACCTTAATCTTTCAAAGAAGCATATTGCTGATTTAAAGAAAAGAGGTTTACAGCTCGAACAAGTCAAAAAACTTGGCTATAAGAGCTTTTTAATTCAATCTCAAAAGGCTAGAGTTGATATCACTAAAAAAATCACAGACGAAGGTATTTCTATAGTTGGAATCCCTGGATTCTTCTTGAATGAAGATACTAAACAGAAGTTAAACGGCCACAATATTCTTTGTTGGCGCAAGCAGGGAATTCTAGTTCCATACCGTGACTTTAATCGTAATATTCAAGGCTTTCAAATTCGTAAAGATGATGAAAAACTTGAAGTGGATGAAGATGGTAAAAAGGAAAATAAATACGACTGGATTGCATCTAAGGGTAAGAAACGTGGATGTGGAGCCAAAGGATTTGTTCATTTTGCGTGTGATTTCTATTTAGACTTCTACACTCAAGAGACTAAACCTATTCTTGGCGATGTAGTTATTATCACAGAAGGAGCGATGAAGGCTGATATTTGTCATGCACTTACAGGGCTTCCTGTCATTGCAGTACCAGGAACTAAAAACTTAAAGGAATTGCCACCAGTACTTGATTTATTAAAAGATAATCATGTAAAGCTTATATTAAATGCTTTCGACATGGATTATATTACTAATTCCAATGTAAAGGGCGATCAGAAAAAGCTCACTAAGCTTATAAAAGAGCATGGGCTAAACACTTCTCGTCTTTTATGGAATAGTTCTTTAAAGGGTATTGATGATTTTGCAAAATACGTTATCGACAATGGTAACTGTTTTGAGCTTTTAATAGGTCAAAAATATTCTAAATTCATCGAGGTTAATCCTACAGATGACTTAGTTACTCGATCTGTTTTAAGATACAAAATAAAAAAAGCAAAAATTGTTAAGTATACTTTTGCAGAAAGTTAATAGAAAGACTCTTAGGTATAATGGATTCCATTAAACCTTAAGAGTCTTTTTTAATTGCTTAAATGTTAATATTATGATATTATATACAGGTAAATAAATAAAACAAACTATAAACCCCGACTAGGCAAGGAAACATTACTCTGCTTGGCAGGGTTATTTTTTTGTCTGCGTCTACGAAGTCACGTTTTATACGTGGCTTATTTTTATGCTTATCCATGAAAGGAGGTTAAATCACCATGGATTTGAAATTTTTAAATAGCTACTCTCCTACTATTACTGGAGACGTTGCTACGATTACTTTTGATAATGGTTACATTGCAAAAGTAAGCCCATCTCTTACTAAAGGTCTTTATCGACTTGATTTTAGAGATGGAAATAATAAGCCTTGTACAACCTTTGAACAGGAAGAGAACGGGCTTAAACCTATCTATGGCTACTTGTATCAGCAAGAAGTTATAGAGACATTGGAAGACATTGCTATGCAGGATAATTACGTTCCTAAGAATACAATATTTCCAATATCTAAATCAGGCGTTTCGCTTGAATCACTAGTGAAAGAAGATGAAGCTCCTATTCAGCGTCTATTAATTGAAGATGCTGATGCCGAAGATGTTGCAAGATACGAGCCAGAAGTTCAGGCTCTTTTTTCTTACTCACAACGTAAGAAATTTCATCTAACAGATGATGTCTGGGCAGGCATTTGTCGAGCACATGGAGAGTTTCAAAATCCAAATGATCCACGATATATCGAATACACTGTTGGTGGTTCCGATGTATCAAATCTTTTTGCGGGCAGCGAACTATCAAAAAGCTTAAAGCTTTATGATGGCCAGAAGCCAGGGGCATATAAAACCAAAAGAGAGTTTTGGCTTTCTAAGGTCGCTCCAGAAAAGCTAAAGATGGAAGAAGGTGGAAAAGAGGACATATTCTTTCAAGGGCACGCTTTAGAACCTGTTGTAGCTGATTATTTTGAACATCAGTACAAAAAGGATCACCCAGAAGATACTATTAGAGTTTTCAATGACCCTCATATGTATCAGTGCGGTAGGCGTGATGAAAATGGTGAATTAAAACTTCCTTTCATTCTATGTGACTTAGATCGAACCATTGTAATTAATGGTGTCGAGGGTGGCTTAGAATGTAAAACATGTATGTGGTCATCTCCAGATAGACCATTATGGATGCAGGGAATTGTTCCACTTCACTACTATCTTCAGGTTCAATGGTATATGCTTTGCAAAAACCTTCCATTCTTTTACATCGCATGTCTTACTGGCATGGATGTAAATAGCCTTGTATATATCTACATCGAAAGAAATTTTGAAGTAGAGGACTTGGTTATAAAGATGGGCAAAGAATTTATGAAGCTTGTAAAAACCAAAACAGAGCCTAATTTCGAAGATGAGGAACCATTAGAGCATATCTTACAATACTATCGTAAGACCTCTGGCCCTTATTCTTTAACTAACGATATTGTTAAGATTGATGAAACTGTAGCTCCAAAGGTACAGCAAATACAATCAATCAACGGTAATATCGAACTTCTAAATCAGCAAATCAAGGAACTTGAGAGTAAACGTCTTGATGTATTAACATCAGACATCTTCCCTCTTGTAGGTGAAGCTAATAGAGCTACTGTCAAAATTGATGACAAGAGCTTTTATGAAATCACTCTTAAGAGTCTTCCACGTTCAATCAAATTAGATGAAGAAAAATTGCAAAAGGATGAACCGCTTCTTTTTGAGCAGTATTCTAAAATGCCTGCTGTTAAATTCGCTAAGGATTTAGCAAAAAGAAACCCTGCTGAATACGCTTTGTATCTAAAGGCCCATAAACCTAAGTTAGATGCTAAGAAATTCGTAGCAGATCATCCTGATATTGCAGAAAAGTATTATCTACCAGATACGAAGCTAACATCTACAAAGATGAACTCATGCAACGTTAAATACGTGGAAATTGCTGATTTAAACGCTAATTAATACAAAGGAGACGTTTAAATTTATGGCAAACAAAAGATTAGATGAGTCTGCCCTAAAAGTCGCTTTGAATAAGTCCTCTACCGTATGGGTAAAAGGTACTTATTCAGGCGAAAACGTCGTATGCAAAAGAGGTTTATCTACTCTTAAGTATATTGACGAACAAGAAACTCGTGTAGCTGAAGCTATTATGGAACACGTATGGCTTGTCAAAGTGCCTCATATATCTAGCAAAACAATCAATTATTGGATTGATAGATTTATTAGAGAGGAAAATCACGGGTATGCACTTCACATTCGCCAAAGAGAAGCTGTCCACACGGCAGTTAATAACTCTTTCTTCTTACTAGTTGGTGGCCCTGGTACTGGAAAAACTACCACCTTGAATTGTATAAAATACGTTTTAAGGAAATGCCACAAAAACATTGAACTCAAATTTACAGCTCCTACGGGTAAAGCTGCACGAAGAGTAAATGAATCAACTGGAGAAAAGGCAAAGACATTTCATAGTGAGATGCACATTTTTGATGAGGATGCAGAACCTATTGATTTTGAAGATGACATGCTTGTTATCGATGAGGTTTCTATGATGGATCTTAACCTAACAGATAAGCTTTTTAAGGCTGTTAAAAGCTGTAAACGTATCGCATTCGTTGGTGATGACGCACAGTTACCTTCTGTTGGTAGAGGAGCTATTCTTAGGGATTTAATTAGATCAAGACTTGTTCCTATGACACGACTCACAAAAACATTTAGACAGGACGAAAATTCAACTCTTTTTGTAAACATTAAAAATGTTGCCGAAGGAAAAGCTGAGCTTGTAAAAGGCAGCGATTTTGAATTTGAGTGCCTAAAGGACAATGCTAACGTAAAGGAAATATTCTTTGGCCTGAGAGAACGATATTTCAAAGCTATTGAAAAATATGGAATAGAAAATATTGTTTTACTTCTTCCATACAGAAAATGGATTAAAGATACAGTGACATCTGAAACGATGAACAACTTTATCCACTCTCTTCTATGGGAAGGCAAAAATGTCAAAAAGATTAAGTCAATTAAAGAAGGACAGACAAGACATTTTTGTAAAGGCGATTATGTTATGCAATTAGAAAATAGAGCAGAATGCTCTAATGGTGAAGTTGGTAAAATCATTAACTTAGACGATAACAAAATTGTAGTAGATTTTGGTAAAAGACCAGATGCTACAAAAAATACACTTGTATCGTATAAAATTAATGAATTAGATCAATTGACATTAGCCTATGCGATGAGCGTAAACAAGTCGCAAGGTTCAGAATATGCCTGTGTAATAATGTGCCTGCTTAATTGCCACGGCATGATGTTAAATCGAAACATTGTATATACAGGAATAACACGAGCTAAGAAGGAATGTCAGCTCGTATATCAGGATAAAGCCTTCAAAAAGGCTGTTAAAACACTGGCAGACGAAGATAGAATTTCACTCTTAGTTGAAAAAATGATAGTTCTAAATTGTGCGTATAAAGCAGAAGCTGCTGTTAACCGCATGTACGAATTTGAATTGGAGGTAAGTTAAATTATGAGTAACAATAACAATAAAGAGATGCGTCCTGCATCATTTAGACCATTTATGAGAGAAAACGTTCAGCTTATCGTTGAACCTTCAGCTTCTTTTACAGATGGAGTTAATCCTTTATCGGCAATGCACGAGAAGTTTTCTCGTTTTAATTTTGCTATTATCAATAAAGGTCAATCTTCTACCATGAATATGCGATTCTTCTCTGATGTACCAGAGAATGCAAATTCTTATATAGAATTTAGAGAGCTTGCAAACATGGCAAAAGAAATGCACTTAAAGGCTAAGTTTACACCAAAAAAGGGTGCAAACACTCCCGCTTTCACACTTGTTTTTAAATCAGGTCGTGATACTCAAGGTAAAACAGCAGCCCAGGTGCTTAAAGAGAACCCAAAAGGCAGGGAAGTTCTTACAAAACAAAGAGCATTCCTTCAGGAGCACGTTGCCGAATACAGGAGCAATCAGCAGTTCATTGATGCTATTGATGAAGCTCTTGCCCTCTCAACCGAGCAAATCAATGCATCGGCTGATTCTATAGAGTTATGCTTATTTAAGTCTGGTCTTAGATCAAACGCATATAAGAAAAATTCTAATGGCAAAGTATTATGCTATGACGGTTCTATTATGTTCTATCCAGGAGCTGACTCTCCTCTCAAAGTTAGTATAACTAATTATTATGCTAAGACAGAAAAGACAGAGAATGGATTAGATAAAATTCTTGCCGATACTGCTGAAGATGAAAAGTCTGGTACAATTAATCTTAACTTTGCTGAAGCATTAAGACTTTTCGCTGAACTTGAAGAATACTTTACTATTAAGTATGAAGAGTTAACAAGAGAAGGCATTAAGCAGTCAGAAGAAATGCTCGCTGCACAGCGAAAGAACGCTTCTAACAACAATGCTTCATCTAAGTATGAAGATACACCTGTAGAGTCAGAGCAGGCAGTTCCAACTAATACAGTTTCAGAGCAGCCTAAAAAAGAAACTCCTATGCAGGTAGCAAATACCGCTGAAATCTACATTGAATCAGCCTTTAAGAAAGTAAATGGTAATATTTATATGTGTGATTTTAAGGGAAAGATGAAAGACGGCTCAAAGGGTAAAACCACATATCATTTAGCGATGGACAAGGAGAAGTTCATTGGTGATGGTGATGATTTCAATTTATTATTTAAGAATGCAGCAAACAATGACAATACACTTGTAAATGTCATGTTCGAGCAGGGAACTTTAGAGAACTCTGAAGTATTCTATTTAATTGATATTATCAAAAAAGCATCATAAATGACATAATTTAAGGAGTAGCAACTGCTACTCCTTATTTTTATGCCTTTATTAATAATATAAGTTTGCAAACCATGGTGGGGTCACAAATATTAATTTAGCAACAATATCAGATGGATCAACATAAGGGTTTTCCCACGCTCTTGAATCAGATGAATTTTCTCTATTATCACCCATTACAAAAAGTTTACCCTCTGGCACTACGAATGATTCGCTGCAATTTGTATCTGTATCAAATGCAAGATAATCTTCTTCTAACTTCTCACCATTGAGGTAAACATCACCATCGAAGAACTCAATCTTATCACCTGTAATACCGATTACTCTTTTGCCTGCTACTGAATTTTCATGCTTAAAGAAAATAATATCTCCTCTTTGCACATCATTCTTTACATAAGCAAGTCTGTTACCAAACATTACTGAACCAGTCATTAATGTAGGTTCCATACTTCCGCTTGAGATCATACCTGCAAGAAGTACAAAGTTAAACACATATAAAATTGCTACTACTGGAAGAACATAATCAATTACTAATTTGATTACTTTCTTCTTTGATACTGATAATTTCACTGGTTCTTTTTCTTTCTTTTCCTTTACTGTTTTAGGCTTTTGTACTTTACTAGAAGCCTTTACCTTTTTTGTTTTTGTTTGCTTTGGCTGTCTAGGGTTCTTCTTAATGAAAATAATAGCTGCTACAATAATGATAACAAGTACAAACCCTATTGTAACGTATATCTTTGTATAATCTGTTTTCTGCTCTAACATCTGAACTACAAAATTGTATTCAGTTACATTCCCTGCTAAATCAGTTGCTTTGATATTAACAGTGTTTTCTCCTAAATGAAGTGTTGCCTTATAAGTCCATGTACCATCACTTGTTGGAACGATATTTTCGTCATTGATAACAAATGTATCGTAATCAGCAATAGTACCGCTAAACTCTACTGTATCGGCATAAGTTGAAAGGTTATCATAATCACCTGCTAATGAAAGCTCAGGTGCTGTTAGATCAACGATATAATCCTTTGTCTGAGAAAACATATTACCGTTTTCATCAATGACATAAAGCTTTACATTGTTACTTGAATCCATAGAAAGAGTAACTGGTACATCATACTCTCCCGCACCATTGTCTTTGCTTTCATATGTCTTAGTTCCGTTTACTTCAACTAAAAATGAATATGTAGCGTTTATATTTACTTTTGCAGTTAATTCTGTAGAATTAACATACTCTGCTGATGGAAATTCAACATTTACATCACTTGGATATGATGGCACTTCAAATGTAAAAACCTGCTCTGCCCCAGTAACCGACGATGATGAACTTGGTACAATACCAACAGTAATATTCTTTACTGTTGCAGGGATTTCTACTTCAAAATGCTTTTCACTAACAGTTTCTTTTGCAATTTGCTCTGAATTATCAAGATTAGAAACTCTAACATTTACATTTCCTACTGTATCATCTGCCCATTCAGCAACAAGATAATTGTCTTTAAAATAAACGCTTAGGCCAACAATATCTTTACCAACAGAAATACTATCATCAACAGCTGATGTTGTTGTATCAGCATTTCCATTCATAGAAGCTGTGAACTTCGGAACACTTCCTTCACCTGTTACGGTAACTGTCCATGTACCTGCCTTAGCCTTTTCAATCTGACAAGTCATTGTTGTTGAATCAACTTTACCGAAATAATAAGTATTCTTATCTGTTCCATCTGTTATTGATGCCTCATAATCTCCTGCTTCAGAAAAAGTAAGCTTAATTTCGCAGTTCTTATAGTCTTTATTTAGTGTAAGCTCTACGCTCTTCGAGTTGCCTTCAGCATTAACATTCACTGGCATAAGCAGTATTAAAGAAGCGATAACAGAGAATAAAAAATATACTATTTTATTAAACTTCTTCATTCTTAAAAATCTCCTTTGTCATCTGCTTAAACTGTTTCAATGTGATTGAAAAATATCCTAGTTTTTCAACCGAATTTTCACTCTCAAGCCCTTCCGTGTTTACTTCTACCATATATAAATTATCCTTTATGTGATCAATAGTCATGTAACAAGGGAAGGACAAATTTTGGCTTTTTAATTTTCTGTGCAGCATACCACATTCGTAACATTGCTTTATGCAATGACGCATTTGGCTTGAATTTTCAAGTAATACCGCCTTTTTATCCAGTATCAACTCACTCATATCGTGTGACCTCCTTATTTCTTATATGTTATATTATAGCATAATATCACTTTTATGTCAAAATATAACATTTTAAAAATGTTATATTAAATTTTGTTAAATTATGGTATTTGATTTGCAATTATGCTATTTTTAATATGTTAGATAAAAAAGGTTTTTCAGACCGATAAATTTAACAAGGAGAGATATTATGCCAAACAAAAGAGATTATGGTCCTCGTATTGTCAATGAGCGAGTTGCTAAATGTAGAGTAAAAAACGACTGGAGCCAGAAAGTATTTGGGCTTAAACTTTCTGAATTATCTCCAAAGGAAAATGAAGTATCTCAGTCAATGGTATCTATGTGGGAAACCAGGGACAGAGCAATTTCAATGGTCTATCTTGAGCCACTATCTCAGCTTTTCGGAGTAACTAAAGACTATTTACTTGGATTAACTGATAACGAGCAGGGATTTCATGAGGAAAAAAGTAGTTTTAACTACAAAAAGGACGAAATTGAATTCTGGGAATTATACGCTTTCGATAAACAACCAGTATATGTAGATTTTAGTGAAACATTGGCGCATGAAAATGGATGGGCTATTTATAATAGGTCAAGAGATATATTTGTATTTTCAGATGATATTGTAAAAGTCGTTGAGTGTGAAAAGAATAAAGCAAAATATTATGTAGCTGATATTAGTAGACTAGATGATCCTCTTGAACAGAAGAAATCATTTTCTATGCAAGAACTTTTAAATCGAGAACCTATATATATCCAGATGATTACTACTGATAGATCCGTTAGGTCTTTATATGATGGATGGTATCATCATAACGAGAATAAAACAGCTCTTGTAAATAATGATGGACTTGTACTTCCATATAGCGGACTTAAAAAAGCTTACTTGGCATACGGATATAGTTACGATAAGCAAAAAGCAAGAAGTTACTATGATAAATAGCATTTTACGTACCACCCTATGTGGGTGGTATTTTTTTACATTTACTTAAAAGTGATATTGTGCTATTATACAGTTATATAAAAATGCTTAAAAGAAAGGAAAAGCTTAATGGATAACAAAATTATATGCCCTGCATGTAGAAAGGAAATTAGCGATGTTGCAGCATTTAGGAAAACAATGACTTGTCCATTGTGTAATGCTTTTTTGAAAAACAATAAAGAAGTAATAAAAAGCTTAAGTGCTCAATCAAATAAAAAGAGTTCTGTTGTTAATTCCAAAAACTTTATGGGAATTAATATCCCTACTCAAAGCGATAACACTTCAAAAAATAACGAAAAGAAGCAAGCCCCTAAAAAACAGGAGCCTACACAAAAGCCTGAAAACAATAAACCTGTTGTAAAAAAAGAGTTTAATCAGAATAGTAGACCCGCTCCAAAGCAACAAACACCAATTCCAAAAGAAGATCTATCATTATTTGAGGATAATTCAAGTGATTATATTCCACCAGAACTGGATGCTTTGTATGACGATGATGATTACATCACAGTCGATAACGAGGTAGAGGAAAAAACATCGATTGTTGTTGATGATGAATACTATGATCCTGAAGATGAGGATGATGAGGAAGAGGTTGTTGGCGATATTTGGGATAATGAAGCTTCCGATGATGATGACGATGATATTCCTGTTACGGCCGTGCTTGCAGATTTAGATGATGAAAATGATTTTTCAGATGCAGATATTCTTGGAACACCAAATGTATCTATCCCAGATGAAGATTATTTAGATGATGATTCTATTGATGACGAGGATGCAGCCAATGAAACAACAGTTGCAGAAGCTGAACCTGAAGAACAAACTGAGCACGTATCAGAAGAAGTTGCAGCGGAAAGTGAAACTGAAGCCCCAGATGAGTCAGAGTCTGATTTAGATCTATTCAGCGATTTAAACGCTGTGGCTACTCGTGCGCCAAAGCCTAAGAAAAAGCCTACATCAACACAACCTGTCATGCCAGAGCCTGTTGTTGAAAACGATGTAGAGTCAGATGATGATTATTATTCTCCAGAGGACGACGAGGATGAGGATGATTATGAGGAAGTTGCCGAAGCAGATGAGTGGCTAGATGATGTGGATGATTTGCCTGAAGACGACTATGAGGACGAAGAGCCTCAAATGAGCATAGCTGCTAAGTTTGTAAAGAACATTACAAAGTCAAAGAAGAAACATACATTACCTGGTGATGATGAGCGTGTAATTGATATTAACGATGATATCGGTAGAAAGGTAGAAAAGACCGTATTCAATTCAAATAAAGATGGATATTATAGCGACGCTCAGCCTTTTATCGATCCAGAGCCAGATATTATCCCACCACGTAGCATATTAAAAGTCGTTGGCATTTTCGCAGGGTTAATATTCTTTACAGCATATTTTATTTATATGCTTTAATTGGAGGTGTGTATGGTAGAAAAATTCCGTGGTCTTATATCTAAGATTTATAAAGGTAGAGGCGAGTACGCTAATGCTACATTTTTTGATATAGATGAAATTATGCAGAGTCGCTTTATGAACACAATCATATTGTGGTTCGTATTCATATTTGTATCTCTGGTACTTAGTATAGTGACACTTAATCCTTATTTGATTTTATTTGGATTACTCTTTGGAATAACTGGTATTGCTGTTGTATCTATTAAGATAGATAATTACCTTAATGGCAAAGTAATCAAAGTTGTTGGCGATTATTATGATTCAAATTTGCCAAATGCCAAAAACGTAATTACTAAGAAACTAGAAAAAGAAAAAGACTTCTTCGTAGACAAATCCTTTTATGTACGCATAATCACTAAAGATGATCAGCTAATAAGATTGCCCGTACCTCGTGCTTTTAAAGCCAAAAAAGGAAATCAAATTACTGCTTATATAACAGAAAATCGTGCATATATTGATGATGACGATACGTATATTGTCCAGGATAGTTATTATGTTTACGTATCTAAAGTGAAATCATAATTGAAAATGTAATGATTATATGATATTATGTACAAGTAAATAAATTAAACTTATTAATACCCCCGTTAACAAAGGAAACTCCTAGCTTAGCAGGGGTATTTTTTTGTTAATGAAACAACATCTTTTATGATGATTACATAAATGAATATCCTCTTAACGTGAGAGGCACCTAAAGGTGATTATTAATAGTCACCGACGGGTGGCTCAATTTTTATCTAAGGAGGATAAAAAACATGAATACCTTTTTAAAGGACTTTGAAGAAATTAAAATCGATAATCTCGAAAATTTTCACGAGTTTGTTGAGACTCGTGAACGCACTGACGTATGGCGTGAGCCTTATGTTAACGAATTAAAAGCCGTTGGTTTACCACTTGATTCACCTATTTTAGCTCAGGCATGTCTTTCACAATTACCTTCTCCAGAAATTTCTGAGGAACAAATTGTTGAAGCAATGAACCCAGAGTACGGTGAAATGGGCCTCGTACTTGAATGCCCTAATAACAAGGGTGGTCTAGGAACATTCCCTCTTCGCTATACTGCTATCTCACCACTATTAGAGAGAGCAGGACTTGGCGGCCGTTCTATTAGAAATGTAGAAGAAAAGAATATGGTGGATGCTCTTGATCCAACCGTCAAGGCAAATATTATCTCTACTTGTCTCGCTCTTTATAAAGAAAACTGCAAAGTTTTATTTAGAGACAATAAGATTGCCACTGTTCGCTCTTCTAAGTATGAGGTATTGTCTACCAATGAATTGCTCAATGAACTTGAAACAGCTCTCTCTTGCGAATGGGCTGATTTTGAATTCGTTGGCTCTCAGGTAAATCACGAGTTTCTTTCTGCAGACTTTCTTTTACATGATGAGGATGCAGAAAAAACCATCAAAGACATCTTAATCGGAACAAACGTAGAAAACAAAGAATGGAAAATCGGATTAACATTTGTTACATCTGATGTTGGAAATTCTACTGCTAAAGTTTCTCCTTTCCTTTGCGTTTTAAACGACGATGGAAAGATTTCTTACAAGATGCCATTTACTGATGGTATTGGCATGAAGCACTCTACTGGAGCTTCAATTACAAAATGGACAACAAACATTTTGCCAAAAGTAATGCCATTAATCTCTGACTTGGAGAATGTATTGGAAAAGATGGCCAATACAAAGATTAAAAATCCTGGTGGTTGTTTAAGACATTTATGCATGACTCTTAGACTTCCAAAGCAGATCTCATTAGATATCGCTGAAACATTCGATAATATGTACATGACTTGTACAGCTATTGATGTGTATTGTCAGCTTATCGAGATTTTATCTGAGTTTGAGAAGAAAACTGTGCAGTCTACACAGCTCACTAGCCCTTCTACAAAGCTTCGCTACAATGATATTGTTGCAAACAGTGTATTCCTTGATTACAAGGAGCATGATTATGACTTTGAATGGGCTGCTTAATATTGCTATAGCATAGCAATAAAATAGGACTCTTTAGCTTTACGCTTTAGAGTCCTTTTATTTTACATTTTTTCGAGTTTATCAATCATTTGTCTTAGTTGTTTCAACTGGCTACTTATATCGCCCTTAACCTCTCTTCTAAGTGCAATTTTGAGCAAATCGACTGCCTCATTTATTTTTTCATCAGCATATTCTGTCTCATCATCGATAGAGGAACCCTGCTCAAAACCATACGCTGCCATTCCACCAAATTCCTCAAATAAAGAAGTGCCTATAGAGTTTACAGACTTTTTCTCTTCTTCTTTAGCTTCCTGCGCTTTTATTTCTACAAATTCTTTTTGAGCTTCCTTTTCTTCTCTATCAAGCTTTTTATCTTCTAATGATTTTGCTCTATTCTCTTCTCTTGCAATCTCAAGTGATATATTATGAACTAACTGTCTTACACGTTTGAAACCTAAGTCTTCACCGTCATTTTCACTTACAGCTTTTCTTATGTCATCGGCAAGCTTATCTTGTGTCTTTGCATCAAAACTTGTTACATCATCTACAAGGCCTGTATAAGAAATAAGATCTTCTTCTAATACTGCCTGCAACTTCTTGGAAAATTTAGTTAGTTTTCTGTAATTCTTAACCGAGGATTTACTTATACTGAAAAACTCTGCCGCATCATCAAGAGTGTTTGTAGAACCAGATGGCCTTGAAACATGTTCAATATAATAATTAATTGCTCTAGCTTTATCCATAGCTGTTAGCTCTCTATTATTTATATTTGCTGACAACAATGTTCTGCTTTTAGTAATCTCATCGATATTCTCAAGAACTATCGCAGGGATTTCCTTATTTCCTAAAAGCTTCATAGCCTCATATCTTCTATGGCCAGATAAGATTTCATATGTATCTTTATCAACTTTTATTACTTCTATAGCTCCAATAAAGCCGTCCTTTTTTATACTTTGCGCCAATGCATCTATTTTGGCCATATTAAAAATCTTAACATTATCTGGATTAGGCTTTAGCTTACTTAGTGGTAACATCACTATTTCGTTTGCCATTTCTTTTATCTCCTTCGAGGTCAAAATTTGTCCTTACAAGCTAATTTTAAAAGAAAAAAATCGTTTTTACAATATAAAAGCGTCATAAAAAGCGTCTTTCTTGTTTTAAAAAGTTGTTATTAATAGCGTTTTATTCTTTACAAATATGTTATATTGCGTTACTATATATGCGTTAAAATATAATACAATAATTTTTTCTAACATACAAGGAGGTTCGATAAATGGGTAAAAAGGCTTATATTGGTATTGATGTCGGTAATTATGACACCAAATCAGCGAACACAACTACGACATCAGGATACAAAGCATACCCTAAAGCTCCATTCGGAGCTATTGATGTTATTACAGTTAATAATCATACATATGTCCCAACACTAGAAAGATTTCCATATGTTAAGGATAAGACCACTGATGACAGGTGTTTCATTCTTACTCTTTATGGTATCGCAAAGGAATTAGTTGATAGATGTAAGGACAAAAACGACGATTTGGCTGTAAAAAAAGAAATTGAAGCATACTCTGATTTATATTTAGGTGTTGGTCTTCCACCTTCGCACATGGCCTCTCTTTCTGAAAATCTCAAGAATTACTATAAAGAGAAATTCGAAGGTGGCATAGAGTTTATATACAACGACATAAAATTTAAGTTTAATCTCAAGCAAGTATGTATATATCCTCAAGATTATGCTGCTGTTGTAACATATAAACCTAAAAATCCAGATTTTGTTTCAAATAAATTCAAGGATTATTATGCAATCGATATAGGTGGATACACTGTTGATGTTGTTCCTATCCATGTAGGCAAGCCTGTAGTTGACGGTTGTGTATCACTTGATCTAGGTGTCTTAAAAATGTTCGATGAGATTGAGAATGTAATTAATCGAGACTTTGGTTATACAATTGATGCCTCAACAATTGAAAGCGTTTTGAAAGATGAGGTTACAATTTGTTCAGCAGAGGAAATCGCTGTAATCAAGAAAATGGCAAGAGAATGGTGTGACAACATCATTAATAAGCTTCGTGAAAAAGGGTTAGAGTTTAATTCAAAGCCTGTCATTTTCCTTGGTGGAGGTAGCAAGCTCTTCCGCAAATTCATTAAGGAGAATAAGCTTATCAGGTTATGTGATTTTATTACAAATCCTAGAGCTAATGCAGTAGGTTACGAGAAGCTTTTAAAAGCTGAATGTCGCAATTTATAAAAGGGGAGATGCTAAATGAGTACAAAAAGGAAAAACATCAAACTACCGCAGAATGAAAAGGGAAAATTAGCTTCGATGTTTTTAGACAAATTGTATCACTATCAAGGTACATTTATAGCTTCGTTAATATATCGATTTTTGGAGAACAACAATCTGGCATCCGAGGAAACATTAGTTTCACTTACGGATGATGATGCAAAAAAATTAGCAGGTATTATTCCAGTAGACTTTAATTTACCAAATGGAAATTTAGATTTACAACCAATGGTTTCTCCCGTTACCAATCCAGTGCAGGGAATGAATGAATTAGCAAATTCAATCTTAGTAGCATTGAATACAATCCAGGCCAATAATGGAATAATTCCAACCTCTTCTATCGCTTCAGCTCCAATGCAGGCTAATAACAGCGATGAAGCTTTCAACAATCCTTCAGATAATGTAATACAAGCGTCAAATAATGATGACGATGATAACTTTATTGATGACGATGAACTGGAAGATTTTGATTTTTCTCTCCTTGAACAATTTAGACAATAAGTTCGTAAAGAGTCAGTATTTTAACTGGCTCTTTTATATTATGTTATAAAAAGTGATTGTAAGCTATTATATTGTCTTTTTGTAATTTTTTTGGTATATTATCCTTTAGGTAAAAGTTATAAAAAATTAATTATTTACAAAAATACAAGGAGGATGAAATGTTTACAAAACTTTTCAATTCAATCAAAGAAAGTTGTTACAAGCTAATGGCTTTTGTCTTACCTGCTGTAGTTACAGTATCAACTACAGTAATTAACTGTTCTAACGTCTGGGAATCAGACGAAGCTATTAAACAGGGCGCAATCAATTTTATTGATCTTATTGCCCCAGTTACTATTGTCCTGGCAATAGCCGCAGCAATCTTCTTTTTCTTCTGGGGTCTATTTTCATCAAAAGATGCTACTCAGAAGTTTAAATTAGCAGGTATTTCTATTGCTGTTGCTGTAGCGTTTGGTATCGGTGGTACTTTCATCTATGGTTCATTCAGTGCAATCTTCGATGTATTCAGGAACGCAGCGTAACTACAAACAATACAAAGATACAAGGGGCTGCAACTTGCAGCTCCTTCTTTATTTAGAGGTTTTATATCATGCTAAAAAATATTACAGATGAAGTACTAAGTACAATTGGTTCTTGGATGATGCGTTTAGTAAGCGGATTACTAAACGCTATAATAGGATTTTTTGACTTAGATAACTTCCGCCCTACTCCATCATATTTTAACGAACATATAATAAATGGCTCTGAGAATGTTGATAACATCTATTCAACCTTTCAGAATACAGCATTTGTAATACTCGTTATTTTATTTGCCTGGAATGTGGGCGTTTCCGTTATTAATAGGACTTATAAGGATAAAGATGTCAAAGATAACTTAAGAACAATGTTTATTCGTTCAGTTATCTGCATCATTCTTATTTCATCTAGCAAATTTCTATGTACGAATGTTATATCCGTGACCGTAGATTTCTTTTACGATGGTGTAATAGTACCACTTGTAGGAGAAGGCATTGAAGGCGACAGCGGTGTATTAAAGGCAGCTAATTCTGATGGTACAACATCGTTGCTTGATAGTATTGGAGCTTCTAATGTAGACAATTACATGTCATCATCAGTAACCACAGATGAAAACGGCAACTGGGTGCTAAACGATAATATTGGAACAGGCACAGTAATAACACCTGAAGAACAGGCAGCTGTTGATGGCGGTTTACTTATTGGTTTTCTAGCTGCAATAGTAGAAGTATATTTCTTGGGCTCAATATTATATAACTACATGAAGTTAATAATTGAGTTAGCTAGAAGATATGCCAAGTGGTGCTTCATGTATATTACGTATCCTCTTGCTTGTTCTACCTATGTAAGTACAGCTACTGAAAATATATTCCTTAACTATTTAGGTGGCTTCACGAACGAAGGAATTGCAATAATCCTTTCTGTTTTTATCATTCGTATGACAAATTGGTTTATGCAAGTAAGTAGCGGTAATTTCCTTGCAATATTCTTCATTATTGGATGGATAAATATTGGTGTTTCTATAGAACAATTTATGAGAGAGCACGGTTTCGTAATCGGTTCTTCTGGGGGATCCCTGCTAGATAATATGCTTCAGGCGGCTCACAACATGTCACACCTTGGTGCTAAGACAAGAAACATGGCAGCTAAGGGATTAATAGGTGCCGCTGCTATTTCTAATAATGTTCCTCTTGCTAAGGTTGGAACAGCTCTTGGTGGAATGGGTATAGGAGATGCCGCTGCTATGGCCGCAATGAGAAGTTCATTAGGTGGAGCTATTGGTCGAGCAATGAATGATGGCAATGAGCATTTAGGAGTTGGTCAGCAGGAAGCAATGGACAGAATGTTTAGACGTTCTGGAGATCTTGCAGAAAAAGGTGCTTTCCTCTCTTCTTACAATATGCTCGGGGCTGAGGATCAAGCAGCCTATGCTAATCATTTGTTAAATGATGTAATTGGCTCAGACAATATTAGAAATGCAATGGGATTATCAAATGATGCAGCTCTTACATTCTCAGATGTAACTATGGATCAAAAAGGAAATCTTGTTGGCACTGCCACTACAGACATGGGTAGCTCAAACTTTGTTCTTGGTACAGATGCCTCTGCTAATAGCATAGGTTTAACTGGAACAAACGGAGATGCTATGCATATGGCATTTAGTAATGGTTCGTTAGCAGAGATGGAAGACGGTATCGTTTTAAATGACATAATGAGTGAGGATGCATTTAATTCTAACGATATAAGTGGAAATCCAATTTCTTCTTTAGGTGGATTTACGGCTGACGACATACATTCAGTTATGGATGCACATGGTAATGATGAAGACTTATCGCATTACACATTTAGTAATGAAGGTGGTATACCTCATATCGACTACAACAAGGATGGCAGTAGCTTTAACGGTGTAATGAAAGCACAGGATGGCACTACATTTAGGGCTGCTAATATGTGTCAAGAATTCAATGGAGCTTATACACTTACTGATGGCATTGACAGCACTACAAGATGGGATGCAAAAGATGAAAATAAAAATTACATAATACCAGAAAATGATATTCGCAGAACTCTCAGAGTCAACGATAATGCTCCCGCAGGGTTTGCAGGATTTGGTATTAAGGAAATTCGTTCAGTTGAATATATTAATGGTAAAGATTCTTCAAGCGGGTACGTACTTAATTGCAACATGAGAAATGGAGAAAAACAATCATTTGATTATACTCCTGCTTCTAACCATGTATCAGCTGTAAAGCGAGGTGCATCAGTTATTCGTGGTGGCGTTGTTTCGCCTCATAGAGAGAAACAAGAAGCTAAGCCAACTGCTCCTCAAGATGTATAGAAAGGACATATTGTATGGCACATTTAGAATGGGACGATAATGATGAATTGCAATTAAATGATGACCCTTCTGGCCTTGATAAAGCAGCTCAGTCTGTGCTAGACATGCAAAATGCTTATAACAATATATCTGATTTACTTAGCAATATTGGTAGTAACAAAGAGGGTGACGATATGCCACCCTCTTCTGCTAATAATTTAGATGATAGTTATGATGATGATAACTCTGATAACGAAATTGATGATGACAACGATGATTTTGACGAAGATGGAATAAATGACCAGGAGGAATCATCAAATGATGATGAAAACGGAAAATCTGATATAGATAAGCAAAACGATAAGGATTCCGACGGAAAAGATGATAGTGACGAAGCAAATGAAGATAACAATAGTGACGTAGAAGACGAGGATGAAGATGATGATGAAACCGATGAGGATGTCGAAGATGGAGACGGAATTGTTGGTAGACTCACTAGCGGAATAAAAGCAAAAATAGCTTTTACTATTTTAAAAATAAAAATCCTTTTAATTGCATGGGCGATTTTAATGGTTTTATTTTTAATTTCAACGTTTGCCAATATATTGACTCCAGATTCATTAAAGGCTGTTCTTGCTTATGAATTTGAAGCTGTTACTGAAGGAGCTTCAGGCGCATGGGCAGGATTCACAGATGCTATTACATCTTTTTTCACAAACTTATTTGGAGGCTTTTCCGATACAGAAGGTGAGCAAACAGATATTTCTGTGGATGGTGCAAGCGCATATGAGTTAACTGGTTATGAACATAATCAACAGTACAATGATTCCTTAAAATCAAACTATACTGAGATTGAGTCAGCACTAAAAGCTTCGTATGCTCTTGCTTTAAAAGATGCAAAAGCATATTGCAAACAAAACGGTTATAGTTGGTGGAAATCAAAGAAAACATTAGCTCAGACTAATTCTGATTCCTGGGATAAAGTTTATCAAAATTCTAATTATGGAGATATATTATCAGTTGCAGGCATATTGTTAGATGAAGAACAATATGAAAGCGAAGAGGGATATAATCCAGAAGAATTTGACACTGCTCGCTTCTCTGAATTTATGAAGGCTGATAGTACTGTAAAACATCTTTACTATATAAGCTACTATGCTAAGGTTGATGATAATGAAAGTAATTCAAGTGATGCAAATTATGTTGTAATTACAATATATCCTTATGATGTATATAGCCTTTTTTCTATGGGACAAGATAGCAACGATGTTTCTATAGGCACACAATACAGTAATAAAAAATGGTCTGCTACTGTTGATAATTACAATTTCATGCGCACCAGAACTGATCAAATAAGAGCTATTTCCAATGATGAGAACTATGAATTGTACCATCTTGATTACGATACTCCTCTCAATTCTGAGCGAGAATCAAACTCTGTAATATCAACTATTGCAAATAATGTATCACTGGAAAACGTCGAAGGCTCTAATCAAAAAGTAGTATACCAATATCTGAAAGCATATGGCCTTTCCGATGTATGTATTGCAGGTGTTATGGGTAATCTACAACACGAAAATGGTTTTAGAACTGCAATGAAAGGTGATCAGGGCTCAGTTGGTATAGCTCAATGGCTTGGTGGACGAAAAACTGCACTAATTAATCACGCTGCAAGTTTAGGGCTTGAAGTTACAGACATTAGAGCTCAAGCTTCTTACTTGGTTAATCAAGAATTGCAATCACAACAAATAGGCTATACTGTTACTGTTGGTGGGAAAACAATGAATGCTTATGATGCTTTTATAACTGCAACTGACGTACAAACAGCAACCGATATATTTTGTAGAGCATTTGAGCGTCCTGCTAACTTCCAGACTGAAGCAGGGATTGCTACCTGGAAGGCTAATAATCCTAAATATAAAAATGCTAAATTTGGATATACTACCGTTAGATCAAACGGATGGTGGTATATAGGTCTTGATAGTAGACGAGCATCTGCTCAGTCATACTATAATGCTATTCAAAATGGCGTTTATGATTAAAGAGGTAATGCAATGAAAAAAAGAATTATTTCAATGCTATTGCTAACTACTCTTCTACTCTCCTCTTGCGGAAAGAATGAAGAAAAAATAGATGCAGATAGTAATGTATCAGCTGAAGCAATAGAAAAGGATAAAGAGATTATTAATAATATTGGCCCTATTGACCCTAATAATCCTTCTCAAAATAAAGACGAATGCAATTTTAGCTATATCCCTGCCATATATATGCAGGATTATGAAGATGTAACTATGCAAAATGGAAAGACTGTCGCAGAATCTGGCAATCTTGTTACGGTGCTTTCTATGGTGGCTAGTTACCATTCTCAAAAATGGATAACTCCCGACGTTTTAATAAAGGATTATCCAGAACTTTTTGATAAAAATGGGAACATTATAATTAATGATACTTTGAATACTTTTTCTGGAGAAGAAACATATGAAGTATTAGATTATGATTTCAATACACTTGTTGAAGGATTAGCAGGAACCTATGATTTTGCGATAGTTCGCATACCTCACCCTAGCAAATACGGAAATCTATCCACATATTTGATAATCGAAGGCTTTTCTGATGATATGAAAGTTGGGGTAAGAGATCCTAACAAAAATAACGTAGAAGCATATTCTGATAAATCATATTACGATAATATTCCTAGATACGATGTAGGTGATTTATTGGTTGCACTTGGCCAGGGAACACAAATGTATATGTTCTATGGTGAACCTACTAATATTGACATAGAATGGGAAGATACGGAGGTTCCAAATGAAGAATAAATTAAAAGAATTATTTAAAGATCTTACAGTATTCCATTACATAGGCTTTGGAGCTGTCATACTAATATTAATGGTATTTACACTACTCTCTTTTGTGCAAAACAATGATAAAGAAAGTCTCGGGAATATATCGAAGAATGATGATACAGATATAGAGCAACTATTAAATGATCAAGACAATACCGTTTATTACAGTGAAGGCGACGAGGACGGTGCTTATAATTATATTATTAACGGCACTGACCTTATAAATAATAATTCCGAAATGCCTTATTACTACTACTCAGAAATTAATGATGTTTTAAATGAAAATTTACAAGCTTCTGGATACACTTCCAGGAAATTAACATTTATCTCTGGAACCAAAACAGGTACAAAGTATGAAGCTGTTTTTTCTATATCTGATTGCAATGACACTATTACAGTAAGTAACAATATGGGACTAGATGATTATTCCGTCGTGATTTCTATAGGCAATTAATAAAACAGAGCTCCATATATATCGTAAAAACGAATTTTAGCATCTCTTTTGAATAAGAGATGCTATTTTCATTATAGAGGGCTTATTTTTGAAATTTGAGCCTTATAAGCCTGCAAACATATGTTCTATTATTACATACTACTCTTCTATTCTCTGTTTTTATTATCTTTCTTTTATAAATCTATAAATTTCTCAACAAATTTTTGGATTTCTATTTTACATATTAAAATAATGTGTTAGACTCGAACCATGAAATAATTTTTTACATTAATTTCTATTTGAATAGACTCTTTGTTATTTATTTAACAATCTGTCTACTTGAATAGACACTGGAGGTTTTATGGCAACAAGAATATCTATCGCAGCTCGAAAAGGTGGAGTTGGAAAAACTACTGCTACTATCGAGATTGCAACAAACTTAAAATTAATTGGAAAGAAAGTATTGGTTGTGGACTTCGATCCACAAGGGGACACTACAAGAAGTATTGCTGCCGATGACTCAGCAAGCAATATCTTTCAAGCTATGAATGCTGAAGTGCATCCATCAGAGTGCATTCAAGAAACAGAATATTTTGATCTCATCACATCATCAAAATCACTTAACAAAGTAAGCAAATTATTTACTGAGCGTGATGACGTATTTCTCCTGGATGAAGTGTTAAAACTCGTTGAAGAAAATTATGATTACATCATCATCGATAATAACCCAGATGTAGGTGATCTTTTCATTATGTCAATGGTTGCTGCTGATTACATTATCATTCCTACACTTGCAGACAGAAACTCAATGAGTAGTGTCGATGAAACAGAAGAAATCTTGCAGGGACTAACAAGCGGAAGAATTCCAATTAGTCACGCAAAAGTATTTGGATATATTCTTTCAAGAAAGAAACGTGCATCAATGCACACATATGCATTGGAACAATTGGAAGAACTTTCAAACGAAAAAGAATACAAGCCATTTGTAAAGTGCGTTACTGATGGCGTAAAAATTGATGAAGTAAAGTTGATGCAAAAACCTATTTCTGTTGTACAGAAAGGTTCTGCTCAAGCAAGAGAATATTATGAAATTGCACAGGAGATAATTAATAGAATAGAAAAGGAGGCTGTATAAATGTCTCGATTAGACGAATTGCGAAAAATGGGCGAACAGTCTAAAGAAAATAAAAATGCCGTGAAGAAAGAAAATAATTCTTATGATGACATTTTAGATTCTATAATGAATCGTCCAGATGCAAAGAATTTGCAAAGTAGTAGCAAAGAAATAGCTGATATTGATGTATCATTAATTGATACTGACGAAATAAACGAACAGCTGTTCGGTTATGAGGATTTAGAGAAGATTGAAACAAGTTTCAACACCATCGGAAACAATTCAGTAATCTACGTCTATAGGCGAAAAAATGGTCGTTATTTATGCTATGCAGGTAATCAGCGTCTTATTGCTACAAAGAAAAGAGGCGATAAAACAATTACTTGTGTAATCTCTGGTGATGAGCCAACAGAGGCAGAGAGAATAGAGCAGTTGATCTTCATGAATGCTCAAAGAACTCCTAGACCATACTATATTGCAAAACAACTTTCTGAATATGAAAAACTATTACGAAGAAAAGGTAAGACTAACGTAACTGAACTTATCGAAGAAAAATTCGGCTATAAAAAAGCAATGCAAAAACGTTATCAGCAAATTTTAAAATTAGACAATTCATTGCAGGAGCTTTTCAAAAAAGAAAATGTTCCATTTAGCTTCCTGCTTGAAAAATGTAGTAAATTACCTACTGGGAAAGAAGATGAATTCGCCTATGTTCTTTCATCTATGATGGAATCAGAGGAACTAACTACAGATTTAATAACTAGAGCTTACGCAATAGCTACAGGCAAGGAGAAATCTAACAAAGAAGAAAAACCAAAACCTGTGAAAACAAGTCAGGTTTTTAAAGAGTTAGTAAGCATTCCTTATACACCAGACACGGTAATAACAATACCTGATGAAAAGAAAGATGTAATCGTAAAACAAGCAACAGAAATGCAATCATATTTACAGAAAATCATAGATAGCTGTAAAGCATAATAATAGAGCCATTCTCAAATTACTGGGAATGGCTTTTATAATAAATAAAATAATAATATTAATAGGGATTTCAACAACAAGAAATTGTTTTGTTTTATATTAGGCGATAAAGAATGCCGTAAAATCAATGCTTGCAGGGTTTTTATTACGAAAAATTGGTGTCTAATTACGCTCCAAAGGTATTGTAAAACGAAAAAATGGTTTAGCAATGATAATTATAGGAGATGGTGATAAACCAAAAATTCGTAATGACAAATTACTTATTCTTTTGAAATCCTGTAAATAAAGGATTTCAGGGAAAGCAATTACGAAAAAATGGTTTTGACAAGATGTAAAATAAACCAAAAAGTCGTAATTTAATACTTATTATCGTAAATATAATATTGATTATTTGCATGCATAATTACCTAATTACGAAAAATTGGTTTAAAGAAAATGCTTACATAAAGATATAAACCAAAAAATCGTAATAGCCAACAAAATGCGATAAATACGGCTTTTATTGTTACATACAAGTAAACCAAATTTTCGCAATGTAGCTTGTTGAAAGACGATTACCCATATCTATTGCGAAAAATTGGTTGTTGTTCATTACGACAAAATGGTTTACTCTAACCTTGTAGTAAACCAAAAATTCGTATAAGGATAATAATATGGGAAAAATAGCAACCACCTACAATAAGTCTAATGACATGGTTTCAGCAAAATTCAAATCCAGTTTACTAGAAAACAAAATCATGGCAGTTGGACTTACTCGAATTGAAAATGATGAAAACGATAATCTGGAGGCAAAACTTTATCCAGGTGAACTACAAAAGATTTTTTCTGATAAGGCTCATATTTATAGAGACTTAAAGAAGGTTGCTAAAAGAATAGTAGGTCATGTAATTGTATTAGAAGATGGAAAAGGAAATTTCAAGACATTTTCCATGATTCCTAATGCCGAATACGAAAATGGTGTGTTTACTCTAAAATTTAATCAAGCACTAAAAAATCATATCTTAGGAATGGAGGATCATTTTACTAAGCTTAATCTAAGAATGATGACAAGCTTTGAAAACGTTAATGCATTCCGATTATATGAATTATTCAAAAGCGAATACTATAGAGCTAACAAAGACGGTAATTTAGACCTGGAATATAATTTATCAGAATTAAAATTTATTATTGGTATTGCGAATTCAGATAACGAGGCCCATAAAAACAGATTGTCGGAGATGCAAAACAATATTGATTGGGATAAGTTGCTTGATGCGTTGGATAAAAAAGATAAAAAATATGCAAATTGGGCTGATTTCAAAAGAGGCGTATTAGACCCTGCTCAACAAGAGTTGGATGAGAAGGCAGATATTTCTTTCGAATACGAAGAGGGATTGAAGAAAGGAAAAAAAGTAATAAGTATAATTTTTCATTTGCACAAGAATAATCCTTCAGTAGTTGAAATTGAAGATATAAAAGCTGATTTTACCGAAGGAAAATCCAAAACATATCAATACGAGATGCCTCGTGATTTACCACAGTTTGCGTATGTTTATGAAGACTATGTTGGTCATAACGATTTAACACCTGAAGATATAGATTTACTTATAACTACAGCTGACATGAATGATAAACTTGTGGTGGCTGCAATAGATGCGGCTGATAAACAAGAATATGTTCGCAATTACATGGGGTGGATTATTAAATACATTAAAAGCGGAGGTTACGAAGAAATTCCAGTTCTTAATGGAGACAGAGAACGGACAAAACAAATTATTGCTATAGAAGAAAACTACAAACAAAATATTGACGAGATAGCAACAAGAGTATGGAACAAAGCAAAGACTAAACCTGATATTGCAGATTTTCTGGCATCTTTGAATTTTAGTTCACTAGAGGATTTCGAATTAATATACGACGATCCGCAAGAAAGTTACGAGATGTATATAGACTGGAAGAAAGCAAATAAATGATAAAAAATCAGGAATAAAATTAATGAGCAAATAGCAGAATCCTAAATTTTCAAGGGTTCTGCTATTTTTTATTGTAAAAAAATAATATTTACAATAAAAGTGATACTGTGCTATTATACAATCAATTAGCATTATTTTTATAACTATTTTAGTAATTTTGAAAGGAGCATTGTCAGTACATGGCAAAGAAAGAAAGAGATTTCGCAACCTACCCTTTATCCAAAAATGTAATTAGGCAGGGAGAGTTCCTTGGATATCCTATAAGGAATTGGATAGAAGGATTAGTGTTTGGTGGAATTGCAGTATTTGTAATTCAGCATATACCTTTCACTACTCTGGCTAGTATAGTATTCACTCTCCTATGGGGAGGTGCTGCAACTGTATTTGGAATCAGAGGAATAAAGAATCGTTCTGTAACCGAGATGCTTATAGATCAACTCAAGTATCTCAAGAATAAAAGAAAGGCACACTTAAGAGGTCCAGAATATGTCAGAAATAAGAAAGAATTCAAGGAATACAATATCAAGTATTCGACAGTCGCTGAACAACTCCTCGCAGGAGCAAGGGAAAAATTACTTGAGTTCGCTTACAAGCACAGTGAACTCGACAGCAGCGAATTTGATACTGAAGACGATAGATCCGAATAGAAAAAAAGATAATAAGAAGTCGTCAGTATCATTAATGCCAATTAAAACTGGAGCTTCACAAGATGAACTTCCTTTTGATTGGATAAAAAATGGTGTAATTAGAACTAGCGACGGAAGATATGTTTCAATCATAGAAGTACTTCCAATCAACTTTAGTAAAAAATCAGTAGCAGCGCAAATGGATATAGCTGCATCATTTAGCAATTTATTTACAGACTCCCCAGATAAGCTACAAATCAAAATTGCAAACGATATTGTTAATACTAATACGTTAGTAGAAAACATTATCAAAAATACTAAAGATATTAAAGATCCTAGAGCTCAAGAAACCATAACAGAATATATTAAATTCATCTATTCATATGCATCAACAAAAACAATAGGAACAAGATATTTCATTATCTACGAGTACGAGGGTAACTCGACTAAATTTGAAGACATAGCTCACAACATGAATCAGCGTCGTGAGAACATGATTGGTATTTTAGCTGACGCAGGTAATCAATGCATTAAAGCAAAGGGGAAAGATTTAGACAACCATCTAAAAGACATTCTCTATTACATCTTCAATAGAGCTACCAGTTATTCAGAAAGTAGGGTACAAAGATCCTACAGAGTTGAAAAAGATGTTAGAGCCTATAATGAAAAAGTAGGGAAGAAAAAAGAATATAAACATAGAGTAGAAGATGACATTGCTCCAAAGGGATTATATTTCAATCACAGAAACCATATCTATATGGATAGATACTTCTATGGTTGGTTAGGTGTTAAAGGCAATAGTTACCCTGTGGAAGTCGCACTACCTTGGATGAACTGGTTTACGCAGGGAACTTCTAACGATGTTGATATTTATTTTAATCGAGTGCCTAAGCACGTAGCACAGTATGGACTAAAAGCATACAAGAAGTTAAAGGAATCTGAATATCAGATATACAACGATAAGCGCAAGTACGATAAGGCTAGAAAGCATGCAGCTGATTATAAAAATGCAGATGCAATTGCTGTAGGTCTTGAAGGCGAAAACGAGTTATACAATTTTGGAATTATTCTTACTGTACGTGGTGCTAGTCCTAGACTTCTTGGTGATTCTATGAGAGCTATAAAAAATAAGCTTTCTACTTCAGGGCCAAAGGTGGATTTTGAAGACAGTAATGTTTGTTGTGAAGATTACTTCCTAATGACATTACCACTTTTATATTTTACAAAGCCATGGAAAAGAATCAGGCACAATATTATTACAAGTCAGATAGCAAGTTTTTATCCATTTACAAATTATCAGTTCTTCGATCCTAACGGAGCAGTAATTGGTCTTAATAGAAAAACGCAATCGCTAATGGCTCTTGATGTATTTAACTCAGGTATATTTAATAACCCTCATATGTTTGTATCTGGTGTTACGGGTTCTGGTAAAACAACATTTATGCAAGCATACCTGGAGCGTTTATTCTTCAACGGAGCTAATATATATGCCATTATTCCGAAGAAGGGATATCAATACAAGCCATTAGCAGATTTAGTTGGTGGTAAATATTATGACATCATGAAAGTATGTATAAATATAATGGCAATACTGCCAGAAAAGAAAATCGATACATCTACTATCAATGAAGACGATGTGAAGGCAAATTCTGGCCCTTTACTTTCTAAGAAGACTAAAGCTCTAAGAACGTTTATCAATATGCTTGTTGATGAAGGTTCAATGACAAAAGCAATCAGCAACAAAATAGACATTACATTAAAACAGCTTTATGCAAGCTTTGGTATAACCGATGACAATAGAAGTATTTATTCAAATATTCATACCAGAGAGCTTAAACCAATGCCTATTCTTCAGGACTTATATGAAGCATTTAATTCTAATCCTGACCTAAGATTTTTAAATGGTTATCTCGAACCATTTGTATATGGCAAATATAGTAACTTTAATGGCCAAACCAATATTGATGTAACAGCTCCATTTATTGCCTTTGATGTTAATGAGGATCAGATAGACGAGGAATACTTCCCTGCCATATTGAGTGTAGTTACAGATTTCTGCTACAGCGTAGTTAAGGATCCTAACTCAAAGAAGAGCATTATCGATATCGATGAGTGTTGGGCAATCCTAAAAGATAAAAACAGTTGCGCACAGATTGATGACATGGTTCGACTTATCAGAGGATACGGTGGAGCGGTAATTATGGCATCGCAGTTCCTAAAGGATGTAAATAAGATTGGAACGATGGGTACAGACATAATTGATAACTGTGAATTAAAGGTATTGCTGAAAACGCCAAATCTTTCTAACGTAAGAAACTTGCTTCGATTAACAGATAACGATTGCGAGGCCATTGCTAAATATGGAAGAGGAAAAGGAATGCTTGTGACATCAAATGACAAAATCGAGTTAGAAATTAAGCTTTCAGATTACGAGCTTGAAGTATTAGCTGATAAAACAAGCCAAAAATAATGACGCTTATAGCGATTTTTATGACACAGTGAATGACGCATTAAGCAAATATGATGACGCTTATATGAGTATCAATGACACACTTAATGACGCACAAAAACGATGTAGTAAACATTTAATAACGCTTTTTGTAGAGAAAAGAAAGGATTATTTAAGATTATGAGAGACGATTTTTCACCAATGCAGAACTATGCATTAACATTTTTAGGTAGAGTAGGTTGCTGTTCAGTACAGCAGATGGATTATGTACTAGGTAGTAAATTTCATATTACAACAGGCCAGACAATCAATGTGCTTCATTCCCTGGAGCAGCATTATTTAATTGGAGTAGATAAAAATGATACATACGTTACTATCGGAACAAAAGGTTCACAAGCAGCAGCTCCACTTGATATGAATACAATTATGGCTTTACAGGTAGCACTTGATGTTATTGATAATGATTACCCAGAGGATTTCGATTATATCTACAAGCCTAATTCTGGAATGCACTTACGCTTCTATACAAACGATACTTCATTCGAAGTGTTCGTCACTGACTTATATGAAACATCGTTACTTAGATTCCTCGATGAAAAGGGCAGGGATAAGTTTGAAGCTGATAAGGCAGCTGTTGGAGAAGAGCAGGCAGTAGCCTTGGCAAGCAAATATATTATTGCATTTCCATATGAGGTTAATAAGAAAAAGGCACTTAAAACAATGGAAAAGCTTAACATTTTTATGCCTCATACCCTCGCTTTTATCGATGGAGATAAGTACTTTGAGAAGCAGTCTGTTGACTATAGAGAAGAAACAAAGACTTCATAATGTAAAATATATGGCTTTTTGAACGCTATCAAATATTTACTATAACAATATTAAAGTAAAAGAAATGGCATATAAAGAGAGCAGAATATTTTACAGTAAAGGCTAAATCGGCTGTTTTTTTTACATTAAGAGAGACAAAATTTGTCCTAAATTTTTACAATAAGAATTAGTCCTTAATGTAAAAATATGATGAATTTTTAAAAAGGCATTATTTTACAATAAAAGCTTTAGTTTAGCTTGATTTTGTAAGATTTTGGCCTTTTCAAATCAGCGAGGTTTAGCGTGTGTAGGTTGAGTTCCCGTGCCTAAAGTAAGAAGAAATCAGCGGGGCATTACCCAAGAAAGTAAGGAGAGGCAGACTTAAATGAAAAGAACGAGAAGAAAGCAGTTTGAGAAGGTAGGTCTGCGAAGAGAGATAACGCAGCATATATTGAGCTGTGGATGTTTGACGAATAAGGACGTTGGCCTGATGGTGGAGAGCGGAGAGAGAAGGAGTACGGTAGATATATATTTGAAGAGGATGAAAGAAGAAGGATTCCTAAAAGAGGTTAAGACTAATGTCTATAACAGATCGTATCGAATATTCAAATTAGCCGACTATGAAACCCACACCCCAATTTTGAAAGAAGCGTTTGGAGAAACCGCCACAGCATATTACGAATACCAAAAAGAATACATTGACAATCTTTTAACAGATTGGAATGCAAACAATGACTCGGGCCGTAATAAATTACTACGTGCAGTACGAAGAAGTCATACCGCAATGATAATGAAGAATGCATACATAAGAACAATGGCAGATGACTTTGATAAGACTTCCGTATTAACCCAAAATGAAAAGCTAGATACAAATGGCTCATACTTCTTCTTTTTGGATGAGCTCAAAAATAGCTTTTCAAACATACTTAATAGTAGAGCTGTAGGAATGCTCGTAACACCAGACTCAAATTATATCGTTTATAATCAGTTCCAAAACAGAAATCAAATCTCTGATGTTGAGATGCGAACGAAGGAGCTCACGTTAAGCGTGAACGATTATTACCGAGAGGATAATAAAAGTGTAAAAGCTACAAATGGGGCAATCCTAATATCTGAAGAAGAGCCTATTATCAAAATGCTCACAGAGACAGAAGAAGAACAAGAGAAAAGAAAGACAAGAGTCTTTGAACTTCCCGAACCAATCTTTGACAAGCTTTACTATGTACCTTCGTCTATAGATGGATGTAACGTCATTAGACAGATGTCAAAGGAGAACTGGGAAGAAGACCTAATCAAGAATATAGGTCAAATGTATGGGCCTAAGAAAAAGACCTGGTTAATTCATCACGCTACAAATGGAGATGATACATATGTATATTACTTCTGCTTATCTGAGTTAAATAGCTTTAAGAGATTTTTGGTACAAGCAGCTGACTATTTAGATAAGCTTCAGTTTGAGGTAGTGTGTTTTAAGTATCAAGAAGAATTCCTAAAGAAGATACTTGATGAAAGAATAAGGATAACCGTCATAGAGGATATATAAGCTATGTAAGAAGATAAAGTAGTAAGGATTATATATAAGGATATAAGTAAAGGTATCCCTGTAAGTAATAGTTACTATTCTTCCCTCGGGGCAGATATATACTATGTGCTCACGTGATGGGCCAGATACAATTTGTAAGAAAATGTGGTAAGTAAAAGTTCAGCAGCACATGAAAGTAGAAATAGCCATTTACTATAAGCTGCTGAATTGGCTACTTATATATGAGGTATACATGGATACAAATAAAAAGCTTTACTGTGCTTGTTGTGGTAAAGAGATTGGAGATACTACTTACGACGCTACTTCTGAGCGAGGGTATTACAAAGTTCTCGATAACTATTTGCAAGTAAATTACTTTGACTCAGAGGAGGATAACATCTTCTGTAGTGAGGAATGTGTTTTACAGTCACTCTCGGTAGAATTCATATACTTAGATGACGAAGAAGAGATGTAAGTAAGGTTGCAGCAGCTCTTAAAAGTAAAAAGGGTAGATGCCTTGAAGCTGCTGTAAGAATTTTTAACTAGGAGATACGGTATGAGTGAAAGTAAAAAAATGGAAAGATTTATAGATTTAGGATATAACGGAGAATACTTTATATTGCTCCACGCTTATCCTTACAATCTAAATAGAGAAGATTACGGCAAATACGAGTGGAGATATAAACTAGCCCCTACGGATGAAGATTATATAATTGTTCCAACTGGAAATGGATATGAAAGTTTTGTAGGAGCAATAGATTTAATGCGAAAAGTAGAAAAAACTATATATGTATATTGCCATGTAAATTGCGAAGGAAATGAGTATGACACAGAATTGACCTGTATATGTGACGAGGATACATTTGACAGCCAATTATTGCGTAATACATTTGAAAAAGTTGGAACATTTGATGAAAAAGGTAACGGTAATAAAATATATAGCCTTGCAGATATATACGATACAAAGGATTAAGGTAGAAGGTGGAAAAATGTTAAGTGCATTGATAAAAGTGAAAAATAAGGAGTAAAGACATGTTGGTACTTCCAATTAAAAAACAGTGGTTTGATATGATCTTATCTGGAGAAAAGAAAGAAGAGTATCGAGATATAAAACCATATTATAATACTAGGTTTACTCGTGCATTTGATATGAATTGCTGTGATGATATATGGGAACATGACAGCCCTTACACGGTTATGTTCCGAAATGGCTATTCTTCTGAGTCACCCAATTTTGTTGCAAGAGTGTCAATTACTATAGATGAAGGCAATCCAGACTGGGGAGCTGAACCAGGGGTAAAATATTATGTATTACATATTGAAGAAATCATAAATACATATAAGTGTAAGGTGGGACAAGTAAATAAAGATTAGGAGCTAAAAGTGAGAATTAAAGATTTTATAGAAAAGCTAAACGAGTATGACGAGAATATCGAAATTGTCATTAAGACATCAAAAGGGTATAGCTCGCCAAAAGTAAAAAAGGACATTGTAAAATATAAGCATGAATATAGCGGAACAGAGTTTATAGATGATGCTATTGTACTTTTTGAATAGGAGAATAAGATGCAGGCATACTTAATAGACGTAATAAATAAAGAACATAAAAAAGTAAATGTAAAGGATAGACCTGAGTGGAAGGATCTGGCAAAACTATGTGGGTGTAAATATGTAGAAGAGGCTCACAGGAGAATCGGAGGAAGAGCATACACTATCATCTGCGATGAAGATGGAAAGCTTAAAAGAAATAAGACATCAGCTTTAGATCCAGATAATAATTTAGCCTTGTTAGGCAACCTATTAGTTTTCAAGTTATCAGCTAATAATAAGTTAGAAGGACTTGATGACTCAGATGTAAGTTTTATCAGAAACCATGTAGCTGATGTTACTTTCAGATTAGAAAATGGCATTGATACATGGCCAGTATTACTTGAGGTATCAAGAGTGTAATAAAGGAGGGTTAAGGAGTATGAAAAAGACATTAATAAGAATAGGTATTGGTGTAGTAGTTATTATAGTGGCATTACTTATATGTATTAAGCCTATAAAGGGAAATATCCCTGCTACTGTATCTGGTTCATTTGTTTCCGACGTTACCAGATAGATTTTTCACTTGGGAGACACGTTTCGTATATTTGAAACATAATTGCAGCAGTATTAAACATACTTAGTAGACCTGAAATAGTAAAGGGGGATACTTATGGAAGATACAAGAATATCTAAAAATAGAATATTACATATGCATGGGGTTGCGGAGTATATGTATAAACACGCACCTGAATATGGACTTGATCCAGAGCAGATGTATGTCCTAGGCCTCGTGCATGATATTGGATATATCCACTCAAAGTATAATCACGAGAAGAATGGAGCGAATATATTAAAAAGAGCAGGATTTGTGAATGCAGATTTAGTAGAAAATCACGGTAACAATCCAAAGGACTATATGAATGACTATATAGGCTCAGCAAAAATCGTTCCAAAGGAGCTAGTTCTTCTCTGGGAAGCAGATATGTTAATCGATTCTAAAGAATGCCCTGGAGAAATTATTACTTTTGAAGAACGCTTAGCTTCAGTAGCTAGAAAATGTGGTGTAAATTCGCCACAATATAAGAATAAAAAGGCGAAAATGGATTGGTTAAGAAAGTATATTGATAAATATAAAATTCATAAGCCGATAGATGCAGATGATAAAGTGATCACAGAAAGGAGTAGCAGTAAGAAGCATTATGGAACCTGATGTTAACGTGCAGACACTTGGAATATATGATTTTCAAGACGGTATAGTAAATGGTAAATTTACAGACGCTAAAGGCGTGGCCAGATTAATAATAAATGGTTCAGTTTATAATACGTACTCCGTTCATATAGATCGAAAAATAGTATCATCATCTGGAGCCATAGTTTCTTTTGCGGGACTACTAAAAGAATATGGAGCTGAGAATATTCAAGTTGAATATGTAGAAAAACCACCGAAGCTTCCAAATCTGTATGAATATATGGAATATAAAAAGGAGATGGAAAATAGAGGAAAGAAAGGCAAGAAAAGTAAAAAATGAGAAAGATAATATTACTAGCATCGGCTTTGCTTGCAATGTTTAGTGTTAGCATAAATGCATCTGCAAGTGAATTAGATCAGCAAGCAGAGCCTAGTGTTGTAGAAGAAAAGATGGCATATGTATATATTGGAGATAGTAGAACAGTAGGACTCAATAATGTATGTCATATGTCCGAAGAAGAAGATACATTTGTTATTGCAGCAGTTGGTAAAGGATACAAGTGGTGGTCAAAGGATGGATTAAACACACTTCTTACAATTGAAGCTGAGCATCCAGAGTATACAGCATATACATATATCTTTAACCTGGGCGTAAATGATACTAAAAATGCTGATAAATATGAAGAGGTTATAACTTACTTGCAGGGAAAGGGAACTACATATGTAGTATCAGTTAATCCTGTAGTAGATTCTAAATCTTCTTATGTCAAAAACAGTAGGATTGAATCTTTAAATAATACATATATACAGGTGGCAGATAACTATATAGATACATATAGCTATTTAGTAGAAAATGGATTTAGTGCACCAGACGGTATCCATTATTCAAAAGAAACATATAAGACAATATATGCCTTAATTCAAAATTACATATTACAGGAATCATAAGATGCAAAAGTCTTTTAGATAGAGCATGAACTTTTTTAAGTTTGTGCTCTATTTTTTTAGTTTTTTTGAAATTTTTCCATATTAAATACAGAAAAAAGTTTAAAAGTCAAAAAAGTGGGCCTATATAAGTACGACTAGCTTTTTCAAAAAAATTTTTAGAAAGGAGAAAAAATGTCCGAACTCAAGAGAGCCATAACCTATATAGGTATGTATCAAAAATAATTTTTAGTTTTTTCGAATATAAAAAATAATTCTCCCATTATTTACATATACGAAAGAACTGATTTCAAACTAAAGAAAGGAGCTGCTAAAAGCAGCAAAGGTAAAAAAGACGATGAGAGCATCAAAAGAAGTAGCAATCAAGGAAGCATTTAAGAAAGGATTAAGAGAAATGAAAGAAATTACAGTAAACACCAAATTAACACTTGCACTTACAAACAGCACATATGGAGCAGGAGCCACTAGCCCCTATCCATTCTGGCACATGAAGGATAAGGATGTATATGTGGTAGAGGAGTATCCTTCCTTTTACGTAGTAGAAGTGCCTGGATATATAGCAGAGTCAACCCTGCCATCTTATAAGGGTTCATTTTCGAAAGACGCTCGTGCATTTAATGTAGGAACAGCATGCTTTAAATATGAGCCAAGGCTTCAGACTATTGATAAGTTTGATATAGCTAGTGGCCTCTTTAAGGTAAGAAGTATTAAGAATGTGAGCCTTGATCAGTTCAGGGCTGATAGTATTGAGCAATTTAAGGTTGTAGAAGTAAAAAAGCGAGGTAAGTGGAGTAAAAATTCTAAATAAAGTAAGAATAAATACTAATACAGTTATAAAAATATCACTTCACAAAAATATCACAACTAAATATAACTTTTTATTGAAGTTTGCGAAAAAGTGATGTAATATTATTACATAGGGAATTGCGGATTCCATATATATTGTGGGGAGATATTTAATGTGTGAACACGAAGGTAATTATGTGTGGTCACAAGGAGGATGCAATATGGCAATATCAACTATATCTCACCCATTGTTCGATGAACTAGGATTTGAGAAGATTGATTTTGAAAACGAAGAAAAATCCAAGGCATTACTTTATTATGAAGAGGTAATACTAGGAAAAAATAACGAGCAGGCATCTGCTCAGTAATTGGAGAATTAATGGCGTATTCAACACTTAAACAAAAAAAACGCCACTAAGAGCTAAAACTCCACTAAAAGCAAAAACAGGCTTAAGACAAACTAAAACTCTTCAATCAAGAAGAAGTTTAAAAAGTTCATATGAAAGTAAGGTTAAGGCAGGAGTGAAGAAAGCTCCTGCTAAAACTTCTACTTACTATAAGCCTAAGTATAAGTATGAAAGTATTTTTACCGATGACTTAACAAAGTGTTTTATCACAGGAGATACAAAAGCATCAGGTGCTGCCATACATATACATCATATATTTGGTGGTTCAAATAAAACTAATTCTGAAAAATATCATTTCTTAATTCCACTTCGAGCTGACTGGCACGATATGGCAAGTTACGGCATTCACTTTAATAGAGAGTTAGAACTTAAAATTAAAAGGATGTGCCAAGATTATTGGCTTGTCCATTATGGAACTAAGGAAGAATTTATAGCGATATTTGGTAAATGGTGGTAATGGCGATTTTAGCCATTATATTTTTTATTTACTAAAAAGTGATACAATGCTATAATATAGCTATTAAGATATAGTTTTATAACAAAAGAAAGGTAGTGATTAGTTGGCAAAATTAAAAGACAAATTTAAAGGCTTTCACCTAAGATTTCCTAAGACTAAAGGTGGAAAGATTGCAGTACTTACAGCATTAATATGCTTAATCATATTTTCAGGACTGTTTATAAGACTCTTTTATACTGGAGATATTTATACCGTATTTGAAGAGCCAGACAAAATGGATGAAACAACCTGGCATAAATGGAATAAAAGAAAAACGAATACTGCATCATTCGTATCAGATACTACTTATGATGGCTCATCTGATGTTCCATTTATCGTTTACGATATTCCATTTAGATCACCTGGAGAAGCTGAAGGTGATGAGCTAGAAAATATGTATAACTCAAATAAGAATGTGCTTGCAGCAGTCGATGATAGTTTTGTTGAAGCTAGAATGGAAAAAGCAAAAGATTATGTAGATACAGTCTTCGGCCAGAGTTACAAAACAGTTAGTTCTGATTCTGATGTATATATAGCATCAGTATTAGATTTTTATTTGGATCCTACATATTTTTCTGAGGACGATACATTTTTAGATGAAGATGATGAAGAGGGTGGTATGGATATGACAGCCTTTGCGTCAGCTTTAGCAGAATTTTATGTAGATAATAATATTACAGCTTCATATGAGTGGCTTACAGACGAGTCACTTTTTTATAGAACACAGTACCAGTATACAACTCGTGGTATTGTAAAACTTACTCTTACATCAAAAGACCATGAAAAAGGAGAGCCTTGCACTCCATTTAAGGAGCTTTTTGGTGTAGATGTAAATTATGGTGAAGAAGTGCAGCTGATTTTAAATATTGGATTTGGTGCATGGTATTCAGATAACGATACTCTTGGAATTGGACTTGTAGAAATTGATAGCGTAGATCACGCAGCTGAAGTGTTAGGTCTAAAGTACTATTAATTGCAATTTACATGTTTTCATATTCCCTTATAAAACCTTTTGCTGTGGTGGTTATTCGAAAGATTTTTGGCCACAGCGTTTTTGTATCATTAGCTCAGTTGGTTAGAGCAGACAGTAAAATGTTTGGTCCGAGGTTCGATTCCTTGATGGTGCAATTGCAGATTAGCCCTCTGCAAATAATCATTACCATATTAATTAACCGCTAATTAGCATCGCTCCGAGGTTGCATACTTTTATGATTAGTAGGAGCTTGGTGTTTAAATATGAAAAAAATCAACATAAAACGACAAAGCAGAAAAATTATAGCAGGGCTTTTGGTGAGCCTTGTTTTTTTAGCGCAACTTCATAAAGTAAGCTTTGCAGAAGTAAAAAATGATGTAACAGATAATCTCACGGAAGCTACAGCATTACTTCAGTACCTGTTACAGGAAGACTACGATGAAATAATCGATAAAATAAAACAAGAATGTATAGATGAAAACTTGGATATGGATACATCTCTTGAAAGTATTGGCCAAAAAGATTCTATATTTGCAGGCGCAGATTATTTAGAGTTAATGTCTGCATACATGACGATTTCAAATAAGGATCTTACTATTCATGATATAAAGTTTATTTCATATTCAAAAGAAGTAGAAACCTTTGAATATACTAAACCAGTAAAGACTTATGAAGTAATTGAAAATGATGATGGAACTATTTCAAAGGGAAAGGTTAAGTATATTACTAAAGAAGGCACCTATGAGATAGTAACAGAGGATGAAGACGGTAATATCAAAGTAGAAAAGAAACATGTAAAGCCAGAAACAGAAGATATTTCATACGGTAATTACACGCTGCATCTAATTACAAAAGAAGAATTATTGTCAACTTATGGCCATGTAGATATAGATGATACTGAAGCAATGGAAGTGCTTATTGCTGAAGCCGATAAAAGAGCAGAACTTTTAACAGCGTCAGGTATTAACCTTGCAGGGTTATCAGAATCAATTATGCTTCAACTTGAAATGGCTCCAGAAATAGAAGAGGGTGCAAAATTAGCACTTGAAACTGCACTAGCAAGCGATGATCCAAATGTAGTAGCCTTACTTACTAATGCAAGCTCTCTTATAGGAAGAGTTCCTTATCTATGGGGAGGTAAGCCAAATAAGGCAGGGTATGATAATACCTGGTTTACTATTAATGATGAAGGAAAACAACGTGGACTAGATTGTTCTGGATTTGTAGCCTGGGCCTTTTTAAGTTCTGGATACAGTGACTGGCAAAGTTTATATTCCACAGGACAAATTTTGTCCTCGCAGGAAGAAATATCAAAAGATGAACTTAAGCCAGGAGATTTAGGACTCTTAAATAGAGGAGAAAGCGTAAATCACGTAGGTATATATATAGGTGATGGCTACTTTATTCATTGTTCATCATCAAAAAATACTGTAGTAATTACTAAATTTCCATTTACTGTATTTAAAAGAGTAAATAACGTAAGCAATCTTACAGTTTGCCAGAGTCTTTATACATCAGGACTTAGTTTATCTGAAGAACAGATATATACACTTGCTCAATTAGTATCGCACGAAGCAAAAGGACAAGGATTAAATGGTTGGATAGCAGTTGCGGAAGTTGTAATAAACAGAATGAAGTCACCTTTATATCCAAACACTTTAGAAGAAGTAATATATCAATCAGGTCAGTTTACTGATGCACAGGATATTATATATGAAACACCATCAGAAAATCTTATTGCAGCTGTTAAGCAGACAGTCGCAGGTAATATAAGCGTTTTAAATGATTCTGAAATTTTATACTTTAGAAATCCACCTTCAGGTGTATCAAATACTGAAGACTGGGGAGATTTAAAAGCTGTAGTCACAATCAATGACCACGTATTTTATAAGTAAAGAGGAATAATAATGATAATAAGTGAAATTAGACAGAGTAATAATCCGTACATAAAACTAAATAAGAACGCTTCTGAACTTGATGTACCAATACATCTTATTAATCACAAAGTAATTGAAAGATATGAAAACTGTAATTGTTTTGATACAAATAGCATAAATGTTGATGGCGTAGAAAAGCAGGTAAACTTTTTTAGTGAAAACGTGACTTATGATCTTTGTTGTGAAGATAATAATTTCCGCTATATCTGGAGAAATGTATCATTTAAACAATTAAAAGATACGGATGCTTTATGTGTGTTTGCAGACTCTAAAGCTGATATATATAGCAAAACAGCAAATGAAAACGAAAAAGTTTTATATTTTATAAATATAAATATAAAATTTTGGAAGCTTATTACTAGTATTGCGGCTATTTTTATAGCCATTATAGTTTTGTCTCAGCTGCCACTAAAGAATATAGTAAGTGATGTTAGAAGTTCAATTCCACAGATAGAAAATCCATTTGCAGGAGTATTTAACTGGGAGAATAAGCAAAATGAGCAAATAAGTGGTGATGAGACAACTGAAATAGATAACTCCCTGCCTGATGAGATGGTAGAGGAGCCTGTCAAAGAAGAAATCGTAGAAGAGCAGGAAAATGTAATTGAAAAAAAACAAGACTTTTCGTATACATCGGATAACTATAAGGGTAAGGGTGTAACTTATGTCCTTTTAGAAAAAGAAAAGTATACTCCAAGGCTAGTCGTTACTGATGAAGCTAAAACTATAGCCGAAATCACTGATGAGGCAAATGGCATTATTGGAATAAATGCTTCTGCCTGGAATGAAGAGGAGGCTTTAAATTTTACATATGCAGATGGTAACTGGATATCAGATAATAAAAGAGCATATGAAGGTGATCCACTTAGTTTTGCAAATGGAGAGCTTTCAGTAATAGACCATAAGTATGCTACGAAAAAGATGTTAGAAAAATCTGATCCAGAATGGATTGCAACAGGGTATAAGGCAGTTATTTTTAATACCTATAGTACGAATGAAGATGACGAGGAATCTTATAACCGTTCATTCATAGGTCAACTTAAAAATGGTAATTACATAGTAGGCGTAATGGAAAATGCTTCATATTCAGATATGGTAGAGTGGGCCAGAGGAATATATGGATACGATATTAGTATTTTATACAACACTGATAAAGGGGACACTTGCGGACTATATATAAATAACGAGGAAATATATACAGGAACATTAGTTAAGAACGCTATCGTGTTTTAATGAACTTTTTGTGATAAATAGCTAATACAATTGACAGATAATTTATCACGGATTTAAAATATAGATACACAATATAAATAAGTGCGGTTCAGTGGCTACCAACAGCTGAACCGTAAAATGTATCTATAAGCACGATACCATATACGTAAATACTTTAAATAACAAATTTTAAGAGTCGTAAAATTTGCTCAATGCCAAAGATCCTTTGGTAGAGGAAAGTATATCAAAACAAGTAAAGTGCTTGTTGTGCTTATTGATATAACTTTGGTATTGAGCAATATTTACGACTCTTTTTGATAGGTAAGGATATGGATTATTCAACAGGTAATAAAACCGTAGATCAAGTTGGCAAAATAAACTTTATTGGAAATGTTATTCCTCACGCCTGGTATAAGACTATTTTGCGTGAAAATGGAAAACCTAATGTAAACGCTATAATAATACTTTCTGATATTGTTTATTGGTATAGACCAAAAGAAGTAAGGGACGAATGCTCAGGACAGCTCATAGGTTTTGAAAAGAAATTTAAAGCCGATGCTCTTCAGAGAAGTTATGAACAAATTGCAGAGATGTTTGGAATGACAAAAAGACAAGCATCTGACGCTATCATTGACTTGGAAAAGCTAGGTGTTATCAGAAGAGATTTCAGATTGTATGATATTTATGGAAACAAACTTGGTACTGTCCTTTACATTTTACTTAATGTAGATAGGCTTTATGAACTGACATTTCCAGATGGAAGTGAAGAATGGATATCCCCATCACAATATAACGTTAAAGGGGTTACGTTAAAACGTGATGGGGGTTCCGAAATAATGCAAGGGGACTTCCACTACGATGTAGAGGGGGTCACGTTACGACGGGACCCATATACACAAAACATACAAAAGAATACGAACGAAAACACATCTGAGACAACAACAAATATTACAGACGAAGAACGTCTTGATGTTGTTGCAAAGACAAGGCAACTATTTTTTGACATAAATGTGCCAGAAAAAGATATCCCTGCAATAGCAAGGGCAGCAAACTACGATATAACAAAAATAAAAAAAGCGACAAGCTTGTTTAAATCTCAAACCACAAAGATCAACAATATTACTGGATGGATTATTAGAGCTATTGAAAATGATTACGAAGTAAAATCAAAGCCAAAGAAAAACAGCTTTAATAATTTCAAACAGCATGACGACTATGATATGGAAGAACTAGAAAGAAAACTTCTAAACAGGCAAATATCTAATGTATCTAATGTCTAATCAGCCACCTAATAATCAGGTGGCTTTTTTAATGTCCATTATTAAAATACCTTTCCAAAACGTTATATATAAAAGTAAATAATGAATTTACTATTTTAATAATAACATAAAAGTGATTATAAGCTATCATATACAATTTATTTACAACCGATTGTTTAAAAAGTGATTGAATGATATTATACAAACATTGAGCAATACAATTTGAACATAAACATATAACTATTTATAGAAAGGATAGGAACAATATGGCAAGAAAAAATGTTGTTGATGAAACAGCAAAGGTTAAAGAGAGCTTGTCAGCTCTTCCAGAGGACTCTATTAAAGAAGCCCCAAAAAAGAAGGGTGGAAGACCAAAGAAGGTTGAAGCTCCAGTAGAAGATATCACAATTGATGGTGCGCCTGCGGAAGGTGAAGAAGATTCACTTATTAAGGAGACAACAATTGAAGATATTGCAGCTGAAGTAGAACAGTTAGAGATCGCTGATGATTCTAACGAAGACGAAGAGATTAAAGAAGTAATGGATTTATTCCAAAAGCGTATTGCTGAAATCTATAGCGGGAAGCGTTCTATTAGAAGAGCAAAGAAAGGTTCTTTAAAGAAGCTTGCTAGTGAGTATCAGACAACAGACGGTTGGAAGAAAGATGGAATCGTTGTTAAAAACGAGTTTGATTACATCCGTGAAGAAACAGCTCTTCTTGCACAGGCCGTAGATAACTACAGTAAGGAAATCAAAACAATTCACGTAACTGGTGTTGAGCCAGATGATGAAATTGGTTGGGTAGTTGTAGGTCAGCTTAAGATTGAAAATCCACAGTACAAAATCAAGGTTGGATTATCAGAATTTATTGCATACACTCAGGCTGATTTATCAGGTCTTGAGATTAAAAACAATCACGATCTTACAAATGCATTTAGAGATATTGCATCACGTTGGATTGGTACAGATATCCAGGTTGTTATTACAAAGGTATATCAGAAATCTCTTACAGCTTATGCAAGCCGTTTAATGGCTTCAGAACTTTTAGCAAAATATTACTTTAGAAGAGTTGCTGAGGGTCATAAGCGTCCAGCTTTCGTTGCAGGGTCAAAGGTTAAGGCTCAGATTGTTGAAGTAAAGAGAGACAGAGTAAGAGTTTCAGTATATGGCCAGGATGCATGGGTAGAGGCAAATGAATGCTTATGGGTATTTGAAGGCCCTCTTTACAACGTATTCAAGCCTGGTAAGTGGGTAAACGTTCTTATTCTTGAATGTAATAAGGACTGGTTATATGAAAACCATGAGAACAGCTACCATCTTGCAAAGCTAGTTGTTTCAATTAAGCAGTCAAGACCAAATCCTGCGGCTAAGAACTTTGAAAACTATGCAAAGGGTGGCATCTATGAGGCAAGACCTTTATTCACTCAGCATAATAACGGCAAAGTAATGTGCACTATGGGTACAGCAGAGAAGCAAATCAATATCTTATGTAATCCATCATCAACAGGTGTACTTGGAAATAAGGTAAAAGTTATGGTCGATGGCAAGGATGAAGAGACTTGCAAGCTCTGGGGCCACATCGTAGATCCAAATTTATGCTAGTAAAGGAGCGAAGATGAGAAACAAAAAGAAACAAAAGAGAATACTCGCATTTTTAGTTGCACTTATCATTATTTTTGCGGGTGCTACTGGTGCTTTAGCTTATTTATTTAAGACAGAAAATGAAAAGGCTATTGCCCTTAAGAGTGAGTTAGATGCAAATACACTTACAGTTTATGTAGCAAGTACATACATTACAGGTGGAGATACAATCTCAGCTGATGGAGATAATCCAAATGTAATTCAGCAGCAGATTAGAACAGGACTTGACTCTATGGCATATATTTCAGAAGAAGAACTTGGCCAGACAGCTCTTGTTGACATTCCAGAAGGACAGCCTGTTATGTACAACATGGTTACAGAGCAGAAGTTTGATAAGGATACTCGTAATTATGAAATTGCTGTAGCAAACCTTATGGTTACTCAGGCAAACAATGATTATGTAGATATTCGAATTATGTTCCCTAATGGTGAAGATTACCTCGTACTTTCAAAGAAGAAGGTTATGAACCTTTATCTTGAGTCAAATGTATTCACTACAGAATGTAACGAAGAAGAAATCTTAAGATTCTCTTCAGCAATCGTAGATGCATATACAACAACAGGTGCTTACATCTATACAACAAAGTACATTGCAGTAGATGCACAGGAAGATGCAACACCAAATTATCCTGTAAGAGCAGAGACACTTGAACTTATTCAGTCAGATCCAAACGTTCTTACAACAGCTATTAACACACTTAATCTTTCAGCAAGACTTTCATTAGAAAGCAGATTATCTGGTCTTACTCAAGAAGAGCTTGAAGCAGTAGCAAGTGGACTTTCACTCGCTGATACAGCAGGCGGTACAGTTCTTCAGCATGATACATCAAATGAGGAGGCAACTGAGTTAGACATGGATGCTGATGTAGATACAAATGCAGATGAATCCGAGGAGGATAAGAATGATTAAATTAGGTTATTTTGGTCACGAACGATGTGACATTATGTACTACCTTCTCAGAGGAGCACAGCTTTTAAATAAAAAGATTTTAGTGCTTGATAACTCTATTTCTGGAGACTTCTTTAGAAGTCTCTCGAATGAAGAGGATGTAGATGAAAATGCAATGATAACCTTAATGCGCAACTATCACATTACAAGCAAAGACTTATCTGAAACAGACTTTGATGTGTTCATTTACTATGGCGGGCTTGCAAAGGATTATAAGCCTGACTATAAATTCGATAAGCTTTTTGTAGTGCCTACACAATCAAGTGTTGTGATTGCTGATACAAAGGCCGCAATATCAGGCATTTTAAAAGAAAACGTTGTATTTATTTATGACGATGTAACTAAGCAGAAAATCACATTCGATGTTCTTAAGATGGAATTTGGTTTTGAAAATTATGAGTTCAACAGTGATGAAGAACTTGAAATCGCTTTGGATGAAACCAGAATCTTTAAATATGAGACTTTATCACACGTTGGTGAGGTTGCATTAAAGGGCAATTCAAAAGAGTTTTCAAACATTATTTTCAATATGATTATTAAGATTTTTGCTGTTCAGGCAAAAGATCAGATTAAGCTGCTTAAAAAGAGATTGTAGTAAGGAGAAAGATAATGATTGTTACCATTGAAGGATATAACAGCAAAAAGAACAAATCAGTTCGTTTAGCATCAGAGCTTGCTGCATTCTCTGCCATTAAAAATGGAGATAAGACATTAGTAATTGATCTTATGAATCCAGACATTGATACTGCGGAGCGTATGCTTGCAGGTATTGGTATGGAAGAGACACTACAGACTGAATATCAGAACAATGTATCTGATGATGGTGTAGATTCTCTTTTACGCCAGGCTGAAACAAGAATGCTTAACGAAGAAGATTTTGAAAAGTATGTTCGTCCAATGTTTTTACATTTAAAGCATCGTTTGGATGTAGCTACTATTACAAAAAATAAGAGCTTCACTGATTTATTAAAGTCAGAAGCACGTTTTACTGCTTTAAAAAGATTAATTCTTTCAGCTAAGGATATTTATGAAAACATTATTCTTATTCTTGAAACTAAGGATAAAGAATTAAGCGATATGATTAAGGCTTTAGATGAGGTTGATAAGAATATCGTATGTCTTAAACAGGGCTTTAAAAAGCATGAGGAGATAACTGGTAAGGACATTATTTATGTTTGTACAGATTATAACTCAATGTCAAAGTTCAACCTTAAGCAGATCGAAAGAGAGTTTATTTCAAAGACACTACTTGGAAAGAAGTCAGCTCCTCTTCTCAAGATTGCAGAGAATATCTATGCAGAAGATGCAGCACATGCAGGAACAATTATTCATTTCGTAGCAAAAAACAAAGAAGCTAATCAAGAAGATATCAACTACGAATGGATAGCAGATCAGCTCGCTCTTTTAAATCTTGTGTTTAATAACAAGCAGGAAGAAAAGAAAGAGCAGGAATATGAAAAGGAAGTCCCTGCAAAAAGAAGTTTTAAGCTTTTCGGTCATAAAAACACTGTTAAGAAAATAGCAGAAGATGATGTAGAGGAACTAGGTTTTGTAGAAAGAGATTTAGATAACCTAGAAGCTACTGAAGAAGTTGAAGAAGTATCAGTATTTGCTGATATAGATGACGATGATTTCGATGAAGACGTAGAAAGCGTAGTAATCGAAGAAGAAGATATTCTTCCACCTTTAAATGAACCACACAAGAAAAAGAAGCATGGCTTCTTTGGTAGAAAAGAAAGAAAGGTAGAAGAGTCAGTTGAAGAAACTTCTCAAGCTACTCTTGAAGAAGAGAATGCAAGATTAATGAAGGAGATAGAGGAATTGAAAGCAAATCAGACCGACGTTAAAACGCAGGCAACTGATGCTCCAAAGAAGAAAGGCCCAAAGCCTATTAAGGTAGAAGGTGTTGAGTATCCATCGCTTAGAGCAGCTTGTGATCACTATGATAAAGGATATCACGATGTTAAGGCAAAGCTTGCAGCACATATGACTATCAGCGAAGCCTTTGGCTTAACTAACTAGGAGAGTTACATATGAACATTTTAATATGTTTAATCATTGTAGCGATTGTAGTAATTGGTGCATATAAATACTACGTATCGCTAGACGAGCAAAAAGACATTTTCGAAGAGGATTTTGTATCAGAATATGACTTAGCATATTTCGTACAGAAAACTAAGGAATATTTTATTGAGACTCAGAAAAGAAACTTTGAAGATGCAAACCTTTCAAGAGAAGAGCTTGCTCGTAAAAACAAAAGACAAATAGATTTAAGAAATAATCTTCAGAAAGCCAAAGTTGGAGATGTCGAAGCAAAGCGATATATCATCGGTATTATCAAAGATATTATCGTTGATGAAAATGAAGAGTCAGGTACAAACCTTAACAAAATCGTTAACTTCGATAATCCAGAAAAGCTTACTGGTAATCAGATGTGGACAATCGTTCTTTACATCTATGCAAAAAAGTATGGTCCAAAAGGACTAGATGAGATGTTTAGAGAATGGAGAGTTGAAGACAACTGGGAACCAGATAGTACAGGTATTTTAAGACCAGTATTTTCTCTTGAACTTCTACAGAAGATTTACACATCTATCATAGAAGGTAAAAGCAAATATTTAGAAGAAGCTGATTATACTTTAGATTTCAATGACAAACTTGAAATTGTTGCAAGAATCATCTTTTCTACAATATCACTTGGTATTATTGATGATCTTTATGAGCAGCAAATCGATGAAATCGATGGTGGTGTATCTGGTGTACCTTATGGTTCACTCGCTAAAAGATTTGAAAATGGCGATAAAAGAATTTCATACGCCCATGATTCAATTTGGGTATTGTATCACGGTTTAAATATTCAGCTTAAGTGTATTTCTTTTGGAAGTCAAAGAGAGTTTACAAGAGTTTGTAACAATATTTACAAATTCAACCCACCAGGAGCTTTATCTGAAAAAGAAGGCAAAGTACTTGCAACCATGATTGATGGCTCACGTATTCAGGTATTTAGACAGGGCTTTTCAAGTTCTTGGAACTTCTTTTTAAGAAAGTTCGATACAGTTGAGTCACACAATCTTGCAGACTTAATGGAAAAAGACAGAAATGTATACATTCCAGTAGTTTTAATGTATTGGACTGTTACAGGAGAGCTTAATTCATTTATTACAGGTGAGCAGGGTTCTGGTAAAACCACAACTCTTGCTTCAGTAATTAGATATACAAACCCTACATACAACCTACGTGTGCAGGAAATGCAGTTTGAGCTTAACTTAAGATACACATATCCAGATAGAAATATCGTTGAAATTCAAGCAACAGATAATATTTCTCTCCAGGATGGTATCGATGCTCTTAAGAAAACAAACGGTACTGTAACTATCGAAGGTGAGATTGCTTCAGCTATTCAGGCATCGCATATCATTCAGACAGCTAAGGTAGGTTCACTTTATACAATGTCAACTCACCATGCTAAGACACCTGAAGATTTGGTTGGTGGTATTTCAGATAACCTTCTTCAGATTGGGCTTTATAAGGAAAAGAATGATGCAGTAAGAGCTGTAGCAGGTGTTGCAAATATTGATTGCCATATGGCAAAAATCAAGGGTAAGCGTCATATGACACGCATTTCTGAAATCGTGCCAATTGAGACAGTACCATATCCATCAGAAAGAGACGTAATTGATACAGTAGGTCACTTTATTGATGATAATACAGATGATAATGGAATCTTTAGAGATCCAACACAGATTGCCATTATGGATGATAAGTTTAATGCATATCGCATGAAGACATACCAGGATGCACCTGAATACTTCAAGCGTATGACAGATCCAGAGTTATTCTCAGTTCGTCAGCTTATGCATTGGGAAGCAGATGATGCTTTTGGAGTAACTGGTTCATTCGTTTTAGATAACATTTTCTCTAAGGAAAAATGTGAAGAAATGATTGCTAAGATGCCAGTAGACTTAGGACTAAGCTTCCAGGAAGATATGGAAATGCTTCAAAAGATTCAAAAGCTTGGTTATGATACAGATTTTGAAGGAAAGACAGAATGGATAAACAAAGTATTAGCTTATTAATAGTAGGAGCTTTAGCACTGATTGTGTTAATAGCTGCCATATATAAGAAAAAGCAAAAGACCTCACTTGATGAATTTGCTCTTGCTACTTCATCAACAAAGGGTTCAAGCAGAGATTGGCTAAAGTTCATATATTACTTCTATCAGTACGTACCAGGTTTCAAAAAGCTTTTTGAGCAGGTTAAGAAGCAGATTGAAGTAACCTTTCCCGCAGATGCAGTTTCGATTTCAAAAAGAGTTTCAAGAGAATTACTTAGGCTAACTATTATCGGAATTGCTTGCGTAGTACTTGTTGTCGTTTTAGGTAACACAAATGGTTATCTCGATCCGCTTTATATCGCAGTTGGAGCAGTTGCAACAATAGTTGCTATTATGTCAGCTGCAAAAACAAAATCAAACAAGCTTCAGCTTGAGTTGCTAACACAATTTGGAGAAAGCTTAGAGACATTAAAAATCATTTATGAGAAAAGACCTATCATTGAAGATGCTCTTTACTCTCTGATGGCAGAAGTGCCACACAACTTGTCACTTCACATCTTTAAGCTTTATCAGATTGTTGACTCTCCAGATATGGAAGAGGAGTTGAATGCATACATTGGCCATGAACCAAACAAATTTATGCTGATGTTCTTATCAATATGTACATCAATCAAAAAGCATGGTGATCCAAAACTTAAAAATGGCCAGTCAGCGTTCCTTGAAGACATCATGCATCTTGAGGAAGAAATTAATCAGGAAATCCTAAATAAAGAAAACACTATGATGGCATTTTCATTTTATCCAAAATGGTGTTTAGCACTTATATTTCTGTGGAAGCCTTGTGAGTCATTAGTCAACTCAATGTTTGACGCAAGCTCATATTATCACTCAGCAGTAGGAATTATGGGATTCTTGTTTACGGCTGTATTTACCATTGCATGTCATACACTTGAAATCTCACTTAGAGATTCTGAAAACGAAGCAGAAGAAAAGGATAATGGTATTTTCAAGAGAATATCAGATATGCCTCTTGTAAAGCCACTACTAACTAAAATTGTAAATAAGCACTATAGCACATATAGAAGCTTTGATGAAAAGCGAAGAGGTCTTGGAAATCATACAGGCCCACGAGCTTTCTTAGCACAACAAATAATTTTAGCCGTATCAACCTTCGTGATTATCGTATTGTTATTTATTTCTACATCTATTATTGGAAAGTTTACAGCTATTCATAATTTCACAAAAGAATTTGACTCAGTAAATATTCCAAGTGAAGAGTATATACAGACAATGCGAGAAGTAGCAGCAGATTATACAAAGGTAAAGCGATTTGAAACTGTAAAAGATATGGAATTAGACGCTTTGACTGATGATATAGCTGCAAATACAGCTATTACAAATAAGACTCACGCAAGACTTATCGCAGAAGCTGTTGTATCACATGTAACAGAATATCAGCACTCAACATTCTGGTGGTATGAAATTTTATTAGCACTAGCTCTTGCAGCAGTAGCTTTCATGTCTCCTGTTTGGTACTTGAAAGTCAGATACAGAACTATCGAATTAAGAAAAGAAGAAGAAGTAATAAGATTCCAGTCATTAATGCTTATTTTAATGCACCTTCGTGGTATGACAATAGAAAAGCTCCTTGATTGGATATATACATTCTCATATTGCTTTAGAGAAACAATTAACACATGTATTATCAATATTTCATCTGGCGAGCAGGAAGCACTTGAGGAAATGAAAGAGTCGGAGTTCTTCCAACCATTCAGAAACTTCTGTGACAACCTTATCGCAATAGATGCAGTTGGTATTGAAAGTGCATTTAGCCAGATTGAGCTATCTCGTGCACAGTATTTAAAGAAAAGAGAAAGAAACGCTCAAAACTCACTTGAGACAAGAGAGAACTTGGGATTTCGTATAGCAATTATGGCATTTGCCGTTTTATCAGTGTTTGCAGTGGTTATTCCACTTGGTATATATTTTGCAAACTTATTAACAGAATTTGAAATGATTTACAAATAAGGAGGAACAGTATGGGAAAATCATTTGAACTTGTTGACCTTGCAGTTATCGGTGCAATTACCGTATTACTTGCAGTAGTGGTATTCGGTATCTACAACCGATTCAAAGGCTCAGTTGACAATACAGTTGAACAGGGTGTTGATGTTGTAACTCAGATGGATGAATCAAGATACACTTCACATGATGGTGAAACAATTAAGGGCTCTACAGTTAAGTCGCTTTTACAGGATTATTCATCTGATGATGTATCTATTGCTGTAAAGACAAACTCATCTTCAGGCTATGCATATTTTAACTATGCATCATCTATTACAGATACTACAGATACAGCTGAAGTTGATTTTACATCTAAGATCACAACCACATCTGGCAGCAACTATGCCAACGTAAATGCAGTTAATAAAAAGACCAATGGCTGCTATGTTAATCCAGGCGGGGACTTCGAAGTACATATCGTAAGAAACGCAAATGGAAGTATTGTTGGCGTAGTATTTACACAGCAGTAATTAATAACAGTTATCCCTGCTAAGCCAAATGGCTTAGTGGGGACAATTTAAGGAAAAACCTATGACGAATAAAGGAAAAGCTTTTGATTTACTTCATATGTTAGCAGCGATGCTTATGGGAATAGGAGCAATGTTTACTATCTTTGTGGCAGGAAGAGCTAATATTAATGGAGCATTCACAATAGCAAGAAATGATAGACAAAATACAGTTATTACTCAAAACGATAGTTTAAATGATACAGATTACGTCCCAGTAAATAAGAACGGAGATTATTACTACGAGGGTGAAATTACTGGAGTAAATGTATTAGAAGAAATAAAAGAAGCTGATAAGGACATCATAATAGTTCTTAATGGCGAAAACCTTTCGGCCCAGTCTTATTCTGGCCAAAAATTTTTAGATTATGTTAGAAACTATTCTAACTATCCACTTCAAGAAAAAATACTTAAGGATTATACGTACCTTAGAAGCTATGTATATAATCCAGACGGAAGTATAGCAAAGATCACTTATACGCTTAAATAGGAGCAAGTAAATGGCACACACAAATCCATTAGGACACATGTTAGCATATGGCGCACTTATATTAACTTTATTCTTTATGACTATTAATTTTGTCACTAATCTTAATATGACAAAAGAAGATTATGCTATAGATGAAGTTACGCAATTTGTTGACCAGTGTTCAGTAACAGGGAAAATTGATCCAAACAACCTAGATGTGCTTATCGCAGATTTAGGTAAGGCAGGATTTTATATAGAAATGTCACATGATTCATATGTATGTTATCCAGACGCATCAGGCGTTATTAAGGATTACATTACATATAATGACAATTATATTTACTCAAAGATGTATGATGCATCTTCATCTGAAATTAAAGCCTATGAAATGAAAACTAAGGATGAGTTTACAGTAATCGTTAGAAGAAATTCAAATCAGTTTGTAAACATGGTAAATGGAGTATTTCATTCTGATTTTAAAGGCTCAATTGTAGGTGGGTGCACAAGAGAAATTGGTAATTCTAATAATTAGAGGTAAGAGTATTTGAGAGCACAGCATTGGACGTTGCTTGTGGCAATATTTGGAATGATTCTATTTGGAATGGTATCTGTTTCAAATTATTTGCTTCACACACAAACAGTAAAAACTGAAGAATTAGAATCAGCTTTAGTTGGGTCGGCTCAAGCAGCTCTTGCTGAAGGAAATATCGGTGAAACCGAAATCTTTGAAACAGAAGAGACAAGAGAAGACGCAATAAGAGTTTTCTATAAGACATATACTAAGGCAATGCGCTTGTATGGCAATAAACAAGATTTAGCTAGATACTACGTGCCATTCATTATGCTTGTAGATAACGATGGTTACTATATGTCATACATTCAAAGTGACATCGATTTTAGTGGAGATGAATTTTACGATGACATAGTAACAACAAAAACTACCTGGTCGGTTAATTACACTGGCTTCACAGTTCGTTATTTCTTAAATAATTCAGTAGAAGTAACAAGAAGTAACGGTAAAACATATAGTGGAATGTACGATAAAGTCTGGGAAGATATGGGTAATCCATCAACACTCAACTTTATGGCTTCATATGATAACTTTGTGGCTGAAAAGAATTATCAGATTAGCCAATTAACAGAGGCTGAGGTAAATTATTATATCAAAACCCATAATGTATATGAAAATCAAGTGTTGAATGCAGACTATACATTCACTATGCCTGCGACAGATGATGATTCTCATAATAGACTAATGGATGAACCTTCAGTAATAGCATTTACTCAAGGATATCAGAAATCAATCTCAGCAGGGTTTGTTAATGCGTATGCTTTATCTGGTTCTATCGTTGATAAGGCCAGGGATTATTATATTGTAGAGGATTCAAGTGGTACATTATATTACCACGAAGAGGGATGCTCGAATGTAGGGAGAATGGATGATGTTGAAAAAGTAACAATGTATGATGCAGCAAAACATGGAGCAATTCCATGTCCAGATTGTGTAAGGTAAAAAATGATTGAGGCAGTGCGAATAGAAGAGGAATATAATAGTTTTATAAATGATAATATTCCTCTAGTAGACAAATTACTTTCAGACGAAAAAATTAATAGGTACATGGCCTCACTTTTAGAATCGAGTCCAGACACTTATGAGCACTCTGTAGCAGTAGCAAGACTGACAGAGAAGGTTGCTAAAAAGCTTAAGGTTAAAAACTTAGAGGAAGTTGTTACAGGTGCTTTACTTCACGATATAGGAAAGATATTTGTTCGAGATGAAATATTAAATAAGCCTGATAGCTTAACAGATGAGGAGTTTGATAATATACGTCTACATCCGATAAATGGATTATTTTATATAATGAGTGATTTTTCCGAGGAGGTTAATCGAATAGTAAGAGATCATCACGAAAAGCTAGATGGTTCAGGTTACTTCTACGGTATTACAGATATTACATTTGGAACTCAAATAGTTACTGTATGCGATATGTACGATGCAATGACTCATAAAAGAGTATACAAGGTAGCATTTCCTGTACATGAAAGTTTAAAGCTCCTCTGGAAGGATGCTGATAAGAACAAAATAAATCCTATGGTGGTTGAAGTGTTATCAAAGATCGTAAGAGAAGAAGAAAAAACGAAGCTAACTGATAATTAGACAGTTAGCTTTTAATATTTACACAAAAGTGATGTTATGCTATAATATAGTTAATAATAAATATTTTACTATGTAACGGTACACGTTTTTGCACATTCTAGGAGTAGATTATGCTAAAGGAAATTGGTAGCAGAGCTAAGAGAAACAGAATAGTTAATTACATGGACACATTTCCAGAGGAGTTTGAAGTGTTAGCAGATAATCTTGATTATTCAGATCCAATGATTAAACTGCAAACCAAAACTAGAAACATATTTCTTAAATGCGATAATGAAGGACATGTTATTGAGGACTTCAGAATGCGCCCTGGGGCGGGCAGTAAAGAAGAGTTCCTGTTAAAACAAGAAGCATACACTGCTGTTAGAAAATATTATGATGATTTCTACACAGGTGCAAAAATAAAACAGGCATCTTTTGATGATGGTTTTATAAAGTTAGAGCTTAAGACAAAAATCATTACCTTACTTTATGACGCAGAAACAAAATGCGTAGAAGAAAAAGAAAGAGCAAGACGAGGTACAAAACAGAATAACTCAATAACTGGTGAACAAGGCACTGGAATGACAACAACGCTTAAAGCCACAACAGGACATATTGATGAAAATGAGCTATCACAAATAAAAGATGAATTAAAGCTAAAAGAAACTTATCCTAATAGGACTATTGATATTTTTGAAAAGCCTAAAAGACATCGCAGAACAAAAGCAGAACTTATGGCTGCAAAAAGTGGGTTTACTCCTAATACAAACCCTGATGTACAAAAGTTATTAGATCAAGTCGAAGCGCATCAATATGAGCAATTAGATATCACAACGTTTCTTGATAGTAATAATGATGCAAATGCAGATGCAGATTTTAGTGTTAGAAAATATGAGAAGATACCCGAAGGTGCTATCGTAAAGACTTTATATTCTAGCAGGGAATACAAGGTTGTAAAACCATCAGAAACGAATGTGCTTGAGGTTTTTGATAAAGACCATGGATATTTATCATTAGCAAGGTCTGATATAGAGATACTGGTGAATATCCCAGGTATGAAAGAAAGGAATTAAGATTTGAAAAGAGTAATACTTGCATTAACTACAATTTTAATAATGTTTACATTTGTAGCTTGTGGCTCTAGCTTATATGAAGGCGAAAAGAGTGGATATACAAAGGTTACAAATGTAACTGGTACAACATTTGAGGTATCAAGTTCATGGAACCAGTCAGCAACAGCTATCTTTACAATCAAAGAAGATGATGTTTATGATGGTCTTTATGTAAAGAAGTCAGATGATTCATATTTATTATTTGATATGAACAATATACTAATTGCAGTAGGAAGGACAAATTTTGACTTCGAGGAAAATGAAACTGTAGAAAATTTGGCAGCACACGATATCAATAATGTTTGGCTTTCATCTGAAGAAAAGAAACTAGATTACGAATCTGGCACTAAAGATGGTGTATATAAGCTAATCGCTAGTGCAAAGGCTGATTATTCAGTAACTCCAACACAGTATGCTACATTCAAAGGATATATTTCAAATGTAAAGTCTGGAGATATGGAGTATTCTATGTTTGTTGGAGCTATGACTGACAGCGGTTCGCTTACAAAAACACAGAATGAAATCTGTGAGCATATTGCAAAAACATTTAGAATAGTAGGCGAGGGTGCAGTTGAAGAAGTAGAAGAAGATACTGAAACAGCAGAAGTGTCTACAGAGGAAACCCTGCCAAGCGAAGAAGTTGTTGAAGAAAAGCCTGTAGAAGATGTTACCGAGGAAGTAGTAGAACCTACAGAGGAGGTTGTTGAAGAACAGACAGAGCAGACCGAAACAGACGAAGATACTACAGAAGAGATTGTTGTCGAAAGTACAGAGGAAGAATCTGATAACGATAAAGAGAGCGAGGAAATTGTAGTGGAGTCCGAGGACGAAGAACCTACAGAAGAAGAAACAAAAGAAGAGTCTACAGAAGAAAAGCCTGTAGAACAGCAGACTGCATCATACACAACCTTTACTTATGATGATGCTAAAAATTCTTCTACATATAAGCCACTTAATACAGGCGAAGCAGGTAAGTTTTATATCTTTGAAAAAGATGATATGATTAGTGCTGCTGTAAGGGTAGACGCTATACATACTGGTACAGAAGCTGAAAGATTGATTCTTACTTATAATGGCAGAAAAACATCACCTTCTGTTGGTACAGAGTTCGTAGTAGTGGAATATAGTTCTACCGCTGATCCTAGAGTAAATTATATTGATTGTAAATTCCTTGGAGCTGATGGTGAAAACCTCAATTATCTAGGAGTTGCATACCCATCTAAATGTTACGATATGTATGATAACATTAAAGTAACAGATGGTATTTATTCTAAGATATATGCTTATTACGAAGTTCCAATCGGTACAAGAGAATATCTTCTTAAGTTTGGATCAAGAGTAGCAGAGAAAACGCTTGGAACTGAAAACTCACTTACAGCAAACTATATTGTAGATACAGGATACAGAGCTAAGTCTTCAAGAGAGCAGCTTAAAGAAAATAGAAAATAACAACAATAGCGCATTACCAATCAAGGCGATGCGCTATTGTTATGCTAAGACATAATTTGCAAAAGAAAATAGCCACCCCGTCCTGACCAGATAGGCGACTATATCTTTTAGTTACTTATTAACCAGGGCCACTGTCTATCGGTAGCTCTTTTTGTATCTTTATAATAAGATCACGATTCTAAAATGTCAAATCTATAAAGAACGTATCCCAAGGAAAGAGCTATTTGTGGCCACAAAATCATTTACTAAAAAGTGATACTATGCTATAATACAATAAATAAGTGGTACACGAAAGAGGTTATTATGGCTTGTAGAAGCTTTGATTGTAGATATTTTAAATTAAATAGATGTCGCAAGGATAAAGACAATCCATGTTCTTGCACTCGCAATACAGAAGATAGTTGTGCCTACATAAACGAATTACTTAGAAATAATAGTGTTTTATGTATTGGGTGCAAAAATTCAACATGCGAAGCAGGGTATCTTTATTTCTCTCAGCTTAATAAAGAGGAAAAAGAAAAGGTAGAAGCAGAACTTGCAGATGTTATGGCAAATAGTAACGAGCTTCCTCTTGAATTTGATGAAGAACCTATTGAAGAGCATGTTGAAGAAAAAGAAGAGCCAGTAGTCAATAATGAAAATGATATTAAAACTGCGCTGCCTGCAACTGCATATGTAGATGGTTCATTCAATCAAAACACGAATACATATGGTTACGGTCTTGTAATGATGGTTGGATTAGATACCTATGAATACTATGGCGCAAATAACAATTCAGAAGTAGCAAAGATCAGAAACGTAGCGGGTGAATTACTCGGAGCTATGACATCAGTTCAAAAGGCTAAATCCTTTGGATGCAATTCACTAATTATATGCTATGACTACGAGGGTATTGAAAAGTGGGTGACTGGTGCATGGAAAGCAAATAATGAGTTTACCCAGAAATACAAAGCATTTATGCAGGGATGTGGCCTCAAAATTAGATTTAAGAAAGTAAAAGCACATTCAGGTGAATGTTTCAATGAGCAAGCAGATAGATTAGCAAAGAAAGCGGTGGGAGTTTAATGCTTAAGATATTATCAGAACAGGCAAAATTAAATAAAAGAACTACAAATACACTTGCAAAAAAAGGAATTATAACAACTGATGATTTAGTAAGATTCGTTCCTAGAAGATATAAGAATTATTCTAAGGTAGTGACACTTAAAGACGCTATTGTAGGCAAGGAGAATGCAATACAAGCCCACTTTATGCGTTCAGAACTAGACTTTTCGAAAAAGCCTGGGCGATACACTATTTATCTTATGGATGAAGAGTCAGGCACAGAATTTAAAGCAGTATGGTTCGGTAATACATTTGTATCAAGATTTTATAAAGTGTTTGAAGGTCAAAATGTCGTAGTGTGCGGGAAACTTGAGCATAGCGACAAGTTTGGTTATCAAATGACAGCTCCTGATCACGTAGAGCTTAGCGGTGATTTTATTCCTAAGTACATGACAGTTTATCCTAATATTAAGGGCGTATCAGAGCAGAATATAAAGACAATGCTTTATGATTATTTAAAAGAAGTTGATGAGCCACTTGAGGATGAAATATATAACAAGCTTAATTGCATTGGATATCAGGATGCTTTATATAAACTACATTACCCAAAGTCAGAAGAGGATATTATAAATGGGAAAAAGAGATTATTAGCAGATGATCTTTTATATTTTTCTATCATGCAAAAGAAGAACTCTGCAGCAAGACAAGAAGGATTTAAGTTTGTTAACCAAAAGAAGTCCATTGAATTTGTAAATAATCTTCCATTTCCACTTACCCAGGGCCAGAAGAATGTATTAAATAAGGCATTTGTTAACGCAAAGCACGGAATTAGAAATAATATGCTTGTGCAGGGAGATGTAGGATGCGGTAAAACCGTAGTAGCTTTCACTATGATGGTTAATGCAGTAGAGAACGGATACCAGGCATGTCTTATTGCTCCAACTAAGATACTTGCTAGTCAGCATTACGAGGAATTTATTTCTAAAACTGGTGAGCCAACAGCCTTTTTACATTCAGATCTAAAGGCATCCGAAAGAAAAGCAATATTAAAGCAGATTAGAAATGGTGAAGTTAAGTACATCATTGGAACCCATTCGGTATTCAATAAAGATGTTGAGTTTAATAACCTTGGAATCATTATTACTGATGAAGAGCATAAGTTTGGTGTTAAGCAAAAAGAGGCGTTAAAAGAAAAAGCAGAAAATGGAGTACATGTTATTGCAATGTCAGCAACTCCAATTCCACGTTCATTAGCAGGGGTTTACTTTGGTGAGGATAAAGACATTTGTGTAATAGATACCCTGCCAGAAGGAAGAGTTCCTGTGCAGACAGCCATTCAGATAGGACACACCAATACATTCCCATTCCTTTACAAGCAAATTAGTGCAGGTCATCAGGCATATGTCGTTTGCCCTGCGATTGAGTCAACAGTTTCTGGAGACGAGGAAGAAGGTTCTGGATTAAAGAATGTAGAAGATGTACTAAAAGAGTATGAAGCATACTTTAAACCTCTTGGAATAAAGATAGGTGCGGTACATGGAAAAATGAAAAAGGAAGATGTTGCTGCAACAATAGAAGCGTTTTCTAACAATGAAATTCAGATTCTTATTTCTACTACAGTTATTGAGGTAGGTGTTAATGTTCCAAATGCTACAGTTATGGTTATAGAGCAGGCTGAAAGATTTGGACTGGCATCACTCCATCAGTTAAGAGGAAGAGTTGGAAGAGGCAAAGATAAGTCATATTGCATTTTGATATCAGATGATAAAACAAATGAAAGACTTATTACTATGACAAAAACTACTAATGGATTTGAAATAGCTGAGGCAGACTTGAATTTACGTGGTAGCGGTGACTTAATTGGAACAAGACAGTCAGGAAATGATAAGTATATCCAGATGATAATAGCGAACCATGATTTTTATGAAAAGATTAAGGATATTGCAGATTACTGCGTTAAAAATAACCTTGGTAATGATTTATTAGAACTATATGGAGCATAATCGTGGGAACATAATATAATTAATATGTTCCCACGCAAGAGGAATCCAAATGAAAGATGAAATGATTAAGATCCGACTTACATCGGAAGAAAAGGTAGCCATTCAAAAAATTGCAGAAGAAAAAGATATGACTGTATCTAAGCTTATCTTAGAGAGCGTATTTAATAAATCAGAGACAGTAGCAAGACCTATTGAGCCTCTAAAGTTGTCTGTGTGCAGCTATAAGGGGCTTAGATTCAAGTTCACACTGGAGCAGGGAGATGGTGAATATCAGGTCATCGGCAGGGTGTATGATAAAGAAGGCAAAACTATCAGTAACACATCATATGTATTTGGTAGAACAGCAGATGATATAGCCAAATATACCGATGAATTTAAAGCAACTGTTATGGCTGAGAGATTTATCCGAATGTTAGAAGCAAATGGAAACAATCCATACAAGGAATATATGGAGGCGTAATGGCAGGATATAAGGAAATATCAAGATGGGATGCAACAGTATTTGCTGATTACATCATCGATAAAATACAAATAAATATTTTAGAAGAATTTGACTTTTCCACTGTAGATGGAGCTAATTACTTGGGAACTAAACTTATAGATATCTCAAGGGTATATTCCGAATTATCAAGCCTGCTGACATACATAAGAGCTGTTAAAAGAATAATAGGCCGTACTGATAACAAAGACGAATACCAGGATTATATTGATAAAGAAAAAATGCTCGATGATTGTCTTAAGGCATTAGAGCTTCAATATAAGGCAATAAATAGAAATCTATGTGTTAGAGATACAAACAGTAAGGAGTTATTTTTAACTGGGGCTATGACCTAGAAAGGAAATGAGTTTATGAAAACAGAAAGCAATAAGAATTTAAAACAAGTATATAGGTATTGGATATCTAAAGCCGATGGTAAAATTCATAAAGATGTTGCCTATATAAAAACTATAAAGGCGCACGACAAAGAAAATGTTATTATCCTTGATTCCTCATATCATACACTTGGAGATATGAGTAAATATGATTTCGATAACAACATGTTAAAGCGCACTGCAAATCAATTTGTAGTATTTTACAAAGAAAATGACGAGCTTGCTTTAAAGCATTTTGTATGGGCCGTTAGGGATAAAATCAAACAGGCTAAAGAGCAAATGGAGCATTATGAAGAGGCACTTTTAAAAATCGAAAACGAGGATATCAGGGAGGATTATTAAAATTGCAGTATTTAATAATTGATGATGAAACTTTTGCCAGAAATACCTTAAAAAGATTAATTACAGGCAAGGATGTAGAAATACTAGAAGCTGACAATGCTTATGACGGATACGCACTTGCACGAGACAATGCTCCAGACATTATTTTCTGCGATATTATGATGCATGAAGTAGGAGGAGATTGGCTCGTAGAAAAAATACTTAGTACCATGCCTCACGCAAATATCATTGTGGTTTCTGGAAAGCCTAAAGATGAATTGCTAAAATATTTGCTTCTTGGGGCAAGAGCAGTAATAACAAAACCTATTAATTACAATCTATTGATGAATGAAATAGATAAGATCTTAAACAATAAATAGAAATTTATTAATATAGAAAATGCGAGGATAAAATGAAAAGTTTTTTAGATTATAGACTTAACAAAACTAAGAAAAAACTAACTAAAATGTATGAAAAGGGATTCTGGTATATTAATACCTATAACGCTTTAGGTAGCAAATGGCTAATAGAAGCATTGAAAGAATTAAACCTTCCAATGAATTATAGACTAGGAAGTTTTGCAGCCAATTCTGGACTTTATGAAGCAGATGCATTTAAGGAAAGCGACAAGGAGCCAATGTATTACTTAAGTGATATTCACGGAAGTAATCTGAAAAATAAAATAGCTATGGCAGGGAATAACTTTAACTACATCAGTGGCAATGTAAAAGCTCAAGACGTTACATTGAAGATGATTGGGAATAAGCCACTTGATGTAATTATGGATATTAAAGGAGCTCTATGGTATGCCCTTAATATCAAGGAAGGCACTTATGAGGATTTAGTTGGAATTCTTACTACATATAATAATCTATTAAGTAAAAACGGTTATTTACTCATAGATTGGTACGACTTTAAAGACTTCAAGTGGAAAAATGTGATATTTCATTTAAAGAATAGCTTAAAAAAAGAAAGAAATCTTAAATACTTTGGCGAGCTGTCTACGAAATATTATATAAACGCTCTCTTAGCTAATTTATCTGAAGAACATCTAAATAATGATATAAGAAAATTGAGTGTTGATTCAAAAGAAGCAGGAAAACCTTTATCGGAAATAATGCAGGTCGCTGTAATCGACAAGAAGACACTCCAGAGTATTTTAAACTGCGTAAGAGCAAATAAAGAAACATTGGAGTCCCAATATGAGGAATATGCTAAAAAGCAATTTGGTAATAAAATATTAAAATATATTGCTTTTGTTCTCGTAATAATTGTATCAATACTTATTGGGGTAATGTTTAACTTGTAAAAGTTTATATAAGAGCCATCACTTTGATGGTTCTTTTTTATTACAATATGTTTAATTGACTAAAAAGTGATACTATGCTATGATATATCCAAGAAGTGATATTTAGGAGGTATATAAAATAATATGAATAAGAGAAGAAAAGGTGAGAAGAGAGGTAAAGCAGCATATAGAGCTGTTCATGATTTATATGGCGGTGGTCTTAGAAAAGATATAAAGGAAACACCTACATGTCCATATTGCGGTGGAAAGATGGTACTTAAGTCTGGAGCTGAAATCGGAAGTGTATATACAGATCAGATGAGATATGTGTGTGAGAATTATCCAGATTGCGAGACATCAGCAAGAGCTGAACAGCATCATGGAGTATGGAGAATGATTTCTACCCCTGCAAATAAGAATTTACGAATTCTAAGAAATGAAGCTCATTTTTGGATGGAAAAACTTGTAGAGACAGGTTGTTTATCAAGTGATGAGCAGGTGTCCTGGTACATTTCAGCACATTCAATTTTAGCGAACGGAAAGAGAATTCATATTGGTCAGTGCAGAGAAGCTGCCTGTCAGGACATTATTAAGATTTGCGTAGAGCTTTTGTATGAAAAGAAGGATTCTTTTGAGAAATTCCCTGGCTTTTATTCTTCATCAACAAGATTCAATAAAGAGTTATGGGAGAAAGTAAAGGAGATTGCATATAAACCAGAGTCAAAGTATGCGGTAGGAGTAAGCAGGTAGTTAGATGATATACGCAGTTAAATCAGTAGATGGAAAAGAACTAAATACTGTTTACTATACCTGGGACGAATGTAAAAAGGTTGTTTTAGGCCATAGAAGTATATATAAATCATTTACTTCTGAAGATGATGATGCCTGCAAAAAGTTTTTATCAGCAAAGATTAGCGAAGAAAGCTATGGAATGGGTTACGATCCAATAGATGAAAACAAGACAGCATTCAATGCTAGATTCTTATTTACTAGATTTACAAGCGACAATTATAGCATTGCTATTTATCAGACTAAGCAGGGAAAGCGAGTTACCTGTAAAGGATATAACCTTCCTACAAATAAAAACCTTTTATATTCATTTGTAGGTGAATATAGAAGAAATAAGAAGTACGGAATGGATTTTATAGTCGAAAGCTATGACGCTGTAATAGAGGATTCCAAGGATGGTATAATCGCATACCTATCATCAGGGCTCTTTAAAGGTGTTGGTAAGAAGAAAGCCGAAGCCATCTATAAAGAGTTTGGTCCACGTACAATGTATGTCATTGAAAATGAACCAATTAGATTAAAGTACGTAAAAGGTTTTTCTGAGTCGTCAGCTCTTGCTTTAGGTGAAGCTTATAAAGACTCCATGGATAGTAAAGAGATTACACAGTATTTACTTAAGTTTGGTGTATCTCAGAAATACGCTATCGATTTTTATAAAAGACATGGTGGAAAGAAAGCCTTAGTTTATATAAAGAAAAACCCTTATCAACTCTGCAGAATTTATAGAGCAATTACTTTTGATATTGCAGATGACATAGCAAAAGATTGTGGAATTCCACTTAATGATCCAAATAGAATCGAATTCGCAGCAATGCATGTATTAAATGCAAATAAAGTAACTGGCGATATTGGAATGGAGTACCAGAGTTTTTGTAGAAAAGTATTTCTTATGCTAGGGCAGGGAAATGTTACTAAGCAGGAATTACTTGATGTAATATCACATTTAGTACATACAAATAGTGCCGTAATAAAGAAGATAGAGCACAAAGGACAAATTTTGCCCTTCATATTTAACAAGGAGTTGTTTGATGCAGAAGTTGGTATGGCTCATGACATACTACGAATTAATAGTGGAACTCCAAAGCTCACTTTACACAATACAAATGAGCTTATAAGAGAAATAGAAAAACAAAGGGGCGTAGAATTAGATTCCCTGCAAGTAAAAGCTATCATCTCAGGACTTGAGACTTCGGCCTTTTCTGTAATTACTGGCGGCCCAGGTATGGGTAAAACATTCATTTCTAAATTTATAGTAGACACATACGAACAAAATGGTGGTAATGCTATTTTAGTATCACCTACTGGTTGTGCTGCTAGAAGAATGGAAGAGTCTACAGAACATAAGGCAAGTACAATTCACTCATATATAGGCATTAAAGAATCAGATGATCTTAACTGGATGCAAGAGCTTCTAAATGATGATGAAGTTGTAATTGAAGATAGTCTTATTGTTGTAGATGAGGTTTCTATGCTAGATACTCCTACAGGAAGCCGTTTATTTAATGCCATTGGTAAAGGATGCAGAGTGGTTCTTATAGGTGACATCGATCAGCTTCCATCGGTAGGCCCTGGAGCTGTTTTAAGAGATATTATTAACTCTGGAGTCATTACAGTTACTGTCCTTGAAAAAATTTATAGACAAAAGGAAAATGCGAAGATTTCAGAGAATGCTCATATTATTAACTCTGGAAAAGGCAAAATAGAAGAAGGCAGCGATTTTCACATTCACGAGTATTCAAATATGGAAGATGTTAAAAATGTCGTTGCTAGTTTATATAAAGAAAAAAATGAAAAGTATGGATTTGGCAATGTAATGTGCCTATGCCCATATAAAGAACATACAGCGGGCGTATTTGATATGAATAAAACTTTGCAGGATTTAGTTAATCCTGTATCTAACAGTAAGCACGAACTGAAATATAAAGGCCAGATTTTTAGAGAAGGTGATTTGGTAATGCATATTAACTGCAATACTGAAGATACTTCAAATGGCGATGTTGGAATTATTAAATACATTAATGAAGAAGAAAAGACTATAGATGTAGATATCAATAATCGCATCGTAGTATACGAGGAAGAAGACTTAAAGAATCTGATGCTTGCTTATGCCAGGACAGTACACAAAGCGCAGGGACAACAAGCTAAGGCAGTTATCTTTATGCTTACAAAGTTTCATAGAGGAATGCTTTATAGGAATATTCCATATGTGGCTATCAGTAGAGCAGAAGAAGATGCAGATTTTGTTGGCCAAATGGATGCTTTGTATGAAGCAATGGCAAATGAAGTTAAAAATGAAAGAGTTACCGTTATGGGAAGATACCTAACAATGTATGGCGGTGGCTTCTTAAGAGTCGGTTAGAAAGGAATACTGATGTTTACAAAGATAGGATTATATTTAGACGCATTAATAAACAATTTTGTTCAGGTAAATACACTAGGATTTTCAAATATACTACATAATCCACTTGGACTAATGCTTGGAGTACTTGCAATTATCATGGTTGTGCTTTTTGTAAAAACCAAAATAAATCAATTAATCTATTTAGCGTTTTTCCTTAGTATTTGCGGATACGGAAGTGTTGTTACACAAGGATTGAAAATATTTGTTGAAGCTTTAGGTAAGATAATTTCGGGATAGAAAGGAATAAAATATGCCAAAAGTAAAAGAAAAGAAGATAGCAGGTGATGTAATCTTATATAAAGATTGTCAGGTTCTTCCTTCGGAAGGACTGGTTTTTTCAAGATGGGGAACAGAACTGGGCCGTGGTAAAGGTAAATTTCAATATATAGATGTAAATGGAAGAAAACATCAAGTACTTAAACTTAAATTTGTCTACGAAGCCGTTAATGGTGAACTACCACGAGATCTTGTGGTTCAGCCGAAGGATGGAAATGAGCTTAACAGTAGAATCGATAATGCCCAGGTTATATCTCGAAAAGAATATTTCAAGGACTATGATTATTCTTATGCAGCAGCTGCTGATCAGGAAACAATAGATGCAATTAAATATGATAGGGAAAGAGGCTTTTCTTTCAATCAATTAGCGTCTAAATATAGAATCAGTAGCGGAACTATAATGAAAATTGTGAAAGGTGAATACTACAATGATGCCAATAAAAAAACTGGTGCTAATCGCTAGTGTAGCTGTAATGGCTATATCTACCGTTGGATGTGGAGCAAAGCCAATATTTAAAAAAGAAGGTGAAGACTACGAGCTTAAAGCATTAACAGATAGTGGGCTCGAAGAAGATCAATACTATGTAAAGGATAATACTACTTTTTATCTCACACATGAGTGCGAGGGCAATAGTATTGGTAATAACAAGACCACAGATGCTCGTCGTGTAGCCTGGACAATGCTTGATGATACATTAATACCTACAATGTATTCAGATGGCCTTATTGCGTACAAATCTAAGGGCAGTGAGTTGTCTAATATTAATATCGAAAGATTCAAGGATTTAGGCTATTCTATAGGCTTACATGATGCTCAGGTAGATAATGATGGCTATATAAAGTTTAAAGTCTCAAGCAATGTAATTGATGAAACATCATTAGCTGAAGCTCTTAAAGACTACAGCTCTTATGATATTAGAATAACTGCTATTAATGACGAGCCAGTAAAAGAGCTCCTTAACATGGCAGGTGTGATTGAAGGATTAGAGCAGGGCGAAACTTACAATGTCAGTTTCTACGCAGGGACAGAGTTTTTAACTACAGAAGTAAAAGCTGATGTACGATTTTATCAGTCATTTGAAATGTACTATATCGAAAACGGTATGGATACGAAGAATGGCTATATTGCTATTCAAATGCCAGATGATGCAAAGAGTGGTTACTATTATGTAAATGGTAAGGGAATGTTCAAGTATTATGGCAAGATTAAGTCTGAAGTAACTGGTGAAGAGGATATGAATGAAGCATATTATGATACCGCCTCAGAACAAATCAGTGCCAATTCACAAGCTTATGTAGTTGGAATATCTCAGGCTACTACAGATGTAACGTTTATGGTAGAATATGACACATCAGTATATAACGATGAAGATGTGTTAGCATATCTAACTGCACCAAATAACGAAAGCTATCAGATGGCAGCAAGCGGAGGCGTTGCTCAAGTGGGAATAGAAGAAGCCATTGCGGGAAAATGGACTATTAACATTGTGCCAAAAGATCTGAAAATCATAAATGTAACAGCTGAGTCAAATGCGGTTGCAGATGATGCTTCAAAAGAAGAGTATAAGTACACATTCGAAGAAGAGACAAACCTAAAGATTACAGTTCCATTTACAGGCGAAGGTGATGTCTGGGGAACAATTACAAGTCTTTCTGATAATACATCGTATGAATTTACGCTAAATAAAACTCAACTTGAATGCACAATCAGCTATGTCGCACCAGGAGATTATGTAATTGACGTATACCATTATGCAGACACTCAGATTAATGAGCCTGTAATTAGCTATAATGAAGAATCAGAAACAGAGGATGTTATAATCGTTGAAAGCGATTAAGAAGGAGGTACATATTTATGAAATTCACACCAGAAAGATTGGGATTCTTGAGAGGGCTAGGATGTATATTATTTCTACTGTGGATAGCAGCTATGTTATATATTGCATTCTAGGCTATTCTACAAGTAATAGACATGAAGACTGAATTAGTATTATAAAAAACTTTCTATATTATTAGATGATAAACAACCAGTATATACGATAAAAAGGACTTTAACTATAAAATGAAATATGTCCTACAATAAAATAGTAAACAAAACAAATAAATTAATAAGCGGTCGCTCAAGTAGTGGCCGCTATTGTTATATATAGTTATTTTCAGTACATAAAAAAATAACCGCCCTAGCGTCCAAACTAAGCGGTTAATTTTCAAGTCTTATTTGGGCTAACCGTCTATCGGTAGCTTTTTTCTATATTTATAATAATGTCTAGTGTCTTGATTGTCAAATCGTCTTACAAATCGTTACAAAATATTCAAATTGATGACATAAATTCAATTATTGTAATAAAAGTGATGTTATGCTATAATATACCTATAAATAAATATAAATTGATTTATAGGAAGGTTTACATAGATGAGAAAAATCAAGTTTGTAGTGCTAGTCGTAGTACTTTTAGCATTAGTATTGGTTCATAAGAATCCAATAACAAGTCAAGATATTAAAAAGATGACTCCTTATGGAGAAAGAGTAGAACAAAGCGTCACTAAGTCGCAAAATGCTTTTGATTACCTAAAAGAAAAGCTAAATATAGCCTGGCAATCTATAAAGGATAATTTAGGTTACAATTCAGACGTTATTGAAGGAGAGCTAGATGACTCTGCAGTAATTGAAAATGGAGATATTGAGGCATTTAAGCTTTTAAGCGTTATAGATGGAGATACAATCGTTATTGATAACCAGGGCGTAAATACAAAGGTAAGAATGATTGGAATAGACACACCTGAATCTGTACATGAAGATGAAAGCAAAAATACAGTGTATGGTACATATGCGAGCGATTATACAAAAGAGCTATTAAAAAATGTTGATACAGTGTATTTGACTTACGATGAGGAACTAACTGATCAGTATAATAGACTGCTTGCTTATGTATGGTTAGAAGAGCCAACAGATGTAGATGATATTAATGAGATTGAAACCAAAATGGTAAATTATAATCTTTTAGCCAACGGATATGCTGTTAACAAGGTGTACATGCCAAATAATAAGTACGCAGAGCAGTTTGATATTGCAAGATGTGATGCACAAAAGCAAGAAATAGGCCTGTGGCAATACGATGAATATGTTGCTATGGCCCAGTAGAAAGGATTTTAAATATGAAGGTAATGATTAGACATATATTAAGTGAATATAATAGGCTTGGATATAGAACAGAAGAGTATGATGAAATGTCACATGCTACTCTTATTAAAACAGATATATCAGGAGATGAATCGAAGAATAAAGCGGTAGTTATTTTACTTGGCCATGCATATAATCTTAGAAATTCAAAAGACGCATTACAGGTGGCTGAAAGACTTGTAAAAATGTCTTATACAGAAGTGGACAATGCAAATATCTTCGTTGTCGTTTATGCGTCTGGTGGGAAGGCTCACCATTTTGCATCAAATAGAATTGCTTATTTTAACTGGGACAAAAGAACTGTTTCAAGCAAGTTCTACGCAGGGACTTTTTCTGAAGAAGCTAATGCATTAAAAAACGTTTTTAAATACGAACGAGTAAATGCCAGTCTTAACGAGGCGAAGCATCCAGAAAGACGACTACATTTCACAGTTCTGGTATTTGCACTAATAGCTGCAACAGTGCTTGCGTATATCAAGACATTCTTAAGTGGTTATTCAGAATATGGCTATTATGCAAGTACTTTAATGTCTGGGGAAACATATAGATATATTACATATATGTTTATGCATGCATCTCTTAGACATTTGATTGGAAATATGATTGCTTTATATGCATTTGGTCGTGCGTATATGAAGTATGAGGGTGCAATGTCATTTAGCATTGTATATTTTGCAGGTGGAATATTTGCAGCAGCTTTTGACTCTTTTTATTGTCTGCTTACAAATACACACACTGATGTCATAACAGTTGGAGCTTCAGGTGCTATTATGGCAATCATTGGAGCTATAGCTTCAGAGTGTTTTACACATCCAGATTTTGAAGCAAAAAGAACTAGCATATTATTAGCCATACTTGCAGTTTTTATAATGAACAACATTGGCATTGGAATAAATGTTAGATGCCACGTATTTGGATTTTTAGCAGGTGTAATGCTTGGATTTTTAACACACATTCTAAGCATGATTGAAAATGATGGAAGGATCAAAAGCCTTGAAAAGAAAAAGAGTAAGATTAATTTACGTAGCACTTATTTTAATAGTTAGCTTTATTGGATGCGGAAGTAAACCAGATTATTCCCTGCCTAAACAAGAGATCGTGCTTCCCGATGAAGAAATCTCTGAAGATGTAGAAGAGGAAGACAACAAAGAAGAATTTGATTCAAAAAATGCATCAGAATATGCAAGACTAGAACGTATTCTACAAGAGCTTAAGCGTCAGACTGATGACTCGGAGTGACCTATGATTAAACATCGAGAAATTAATCGCATTAGGCGAAGTATTATCATTGGCTTAGTGCAAATCGTACTTGTGACAGCATCTCTTTTGATTACAACATATTCAAGTAACAAGTTGGAAAGAGAGCTTACTGCATACAATAAGCTTATATATTATGTTGCTGATCTGAAAGTTGAAAGCTATATTTTCAGCAACGTATATTATGAGTACCAGGCGGTAAAATCAGAGAATGAAGATTATGAAACAAGGTTGGCCACCATATCCGATGCTATGCTTGAAGATATGGAAAAGATTAATAAGTATGCAGATACCTCTGGAGGCTATTATAGTAAGCTTCTTAAGGTGGAAGACTATATATTAGATCTTTCAAATGCTGTTGGACTAAATATGTCATATGATGACCTGGCTAAAAAGAGGCAGCTACTAGCAAGCGTTATTTCAGACGTAGAAACTACGTTAAATACAGAATCTACAAACGAGATAACAAAATTCAAGGAACTTGCTATAATTTCGCAGGGACTAACTATATTTGCTATTTTATCCTTGATAAGCCTGTTCGCAATCAACGTCAAGAACCTATTCAACTATAAGAAAGAAATGCAAGAACAGAGTATGCTAGATAGTTGTATTGATGAGCTGACAAGGCTCTGGAATAGAAAATACGTAGATAAGATATTACCAGATATGGCTATTCGCTCTAATAGAGGATACCTATTTATGGTAGACATGGATCATTTTAAAACCATAAATGATACCCTTGGCCATAACATAGGTGATGAAGTATTAAGAGATTTTGCCAATGTAGCAAAAAACTGTTTAAGACCGACTGATATTATATGCCGTCTCGGAGGAGATGAGTTTATGATATTTTCTCCAAATATATCAAAAGATGAACAAGCAACAGCGATATATAGGCGGTTAAGGAAAGCAGTAAAAGAAAGATTTGAAGGTACGCCAAAGGATATTGTCACGTTAAGTTGTGGTGCTATTGCCTACGATAAGAGGCTCGACTTCAACAAAAACTACGTAAGAGCTGATGAAGCTTTATATTATGTAAAAGAACATGGAAGGAATAATTTCCACATAGGACAGTAGTTGACGAAATTGTTATTATTTTTATTGTTGATTTAAAAGTGATACTAAGATATAATACAACTATCGAGTAATAATAGAGTGCAAACTGTTATTTCATCGAGGGCTTCATTAACATTTAGTTTGCACAGTTTTGCTCTACTGACAGAGCTACGCTGAGTCGCACTAGCAGTCCAGGCATAAGGCGACTCTCTCCTTGGACAATAGCAAAGTAGTGCCTTGATGGTTCGATACCAGTATTGTCCACTGACGGATTATATTCCGTTAATTAATATTCTCCCTTTTTTGCTACGGTAAAATCCGTAGCTTTGTGGATTGGTAAGAGAATTATAGATGTTCGCTCGACTTGCTATCGTAAATAGCTAGGAAACTATTAACACAGAAAAAATTATTAAAGTATATTTAACAACTTGTTACAAAACAGCGTAAATACATCTATCGAGTTCGTTGCTCGGCTGATCCTCTCACATCAAAAGTAAATCACTAAAATAAGTTATAACACATATCGGAGGTCTTATGTTTTTTAGAAAAAAGAATAGAAAAAAGAATCGTAAAGAAAAGAAGCAGGCAGCTAAAAAGCAGGTTTTAAGTAATGAAATCGATGATGAATTTTTTGTTTCTGAAGAGGAAAAAGATGAATCCACAAATAAAGCTGTTTTAGCAGATCTGGATAATGATGAAGAATATTATATTCCAGAGGATGATGAAGATGAGTATTATCAGCCTGAAGATGAGGAAGATGAAGAAGAGACAGAAGATAATGAGGATGGTGAAGATATTGAAGAACTCTTCACTCAAGCCGAGTCAAATCAGGATATAGAAAATACTGAAAGTGAAGAAGATGGATTCCTCGATATTGACGAATCAGACGATGAAACTATGTTAGAAGAAACTGAACAAGAAGAGCCTGAATATCAAGAGACGGATTTTGAAGCAAGTATGTCCGAATACTTAGAGCAGTTAGAGCAGAGTAACGAAGAAAAGCCTGAAGCATCAGACGAAGATGTGACTGGTGAAGATATGACAGAGGATTCATCAAGTAATGAAGAGGAAGATGTAGAGGCTTCTAATACAAATAATGAAGAAGAGGTTAGTGCAATGGATAAGGAAATTGAAAAGAACTTAGTAGCTACTGTTGAGCATGATACAAGAGTCTCAACAAATACAGCTCCTAGCAGATTAGAAAAGATGATTAATAGACACAGCGATGACTTTACAGATGAGCTTTCAAAGCTCTTTAAGAATTTGATTGATAAAGACCCAAATGCTGCATCTATTATCTACATGGCTGCTACAGTAGCATCGCTTAATTCATATGAGAGCGATATTGATAAGATGGCAGAAGAGCTTAATATCGACGATAGAGATATTGCTATGGCTGAGTATGAGTTCAACAGCAGATACTTGTCAAAGTAGGCAGGATGATAAATCAATATAATTAAAAGCTTAGTGTCCCTGCGATAACTTGTGTGAAATGAGTTTCAGCAGGGATATTTCTATGAAAGGAAATATAAGAAATGTTTGAAGTACCAGAAAATCTAAAAGACTATATAAATGTAGTAGATTGTAGCGACTTTGATACAAAAACCTACTTTATTACATCGCAAGTAGCTGATATTAAGGATAGTATTAAAAAGACTAAAGAAAAGTCAGCTTTAATGCAAAATGTATTAGGACTTTCTTATCCTAATACGACACTTTTGTACGGCCCACCAGGAACAGGTAAAACTTCATTATGTAAATATCTTGCTCACGAATTTAAAGTTCCGTTTGTATATCTGAATTTCGCTAGGATATTTAATGGGGTATTTGGAAATACAACAGCTATTATTCATGACGCATTTGAGTTTATTTCTGGACAGGAATGTATTTTTTGTCTGGATGAGGTAGACGCAATATCACAAAGACGAGGAACAGAAAGCGATGTTACTGGTGGCGAGATTAGCCGTGTTACAATTACTCTCATGCAGTCTATCGATAGTCTTGTTAATAAAAAGAGTAGTGCAATTATCATTGGATGTACAAATAGAGTAGATATTATGGACGAGGCTTTAAGAAGTCGTTTCTCCGTAGAGCTATGCATTAGAGGCCTTACAAACGAGGAAGAGTTTAAATACATCTCAAACTATCTTAATGCAGTAAATAAAAAGCTTAGTAAAGCTAATATGACTACTCTTTCAAAAAAAGTACGAGAGGAAAACATAAAAGAATATTGTAATAGAGCTGCATCATTATCTCAAAGAGATGTAGAAATGGATCTGAAAAGATGTATTTCTATATGGTTAGATAACCCAAAGCAGTATTTTATGCTTAATCATATTAGAAGGCAGGAATAATATGGGGTTGCAATGTATTGAATAGGAGCTTAATATTACTATGCATATAAAGTGTAATTGCGAATCATGTAGACACTGGTCAACAGATGGTGGAGATTTCATAGGTGAAGGTGGCTGTACATTAGATACAATTACTATTTCAGATAATACCGTTACAGCAGCAGGATGTTTGCCTATGTGCGAAGATTACAAAGAAAGAACAAGCGATATAGAAAGTTTAAATATATAATGTAGAAGTTTGATGAATAATGCATAAAAGGGAGGTAGAAAATGATAGCAGAATTAGTGTGCCATGATTGTCATTCTGAAACAGCCCTGTTGGGATATGTTACAAGAGAAGATTTGAAATATACGGAACTGACGCATTTGTTAGACAATGAAATAAAAACACAAGAGGATTTTGAATCCTGGATTGACACAAAGAAAAATTCTGGAGAAGCAGTTTATGATGGTGATATCCTCAAAATTAACGGTGTGGAAGTTCTGGATGAATTTCAGCGATGGGAAAAGAATGGTAGTAGATGCCCTGAATGTGGCTCGAAAAATTGCGAATGGTTTTAAAGACAATAGAATATAGTTAAAGAGTAAATCCTTGCATTATTTGTAAGGATTTATTTTTTTAATAGATACAATGATAAATCAAACTGAAACGGAATCTCGCAGGGACAAATTTTGTCCTTCTAGCATTATATTATGTAACAATAAAATAAATTGTCAGAAAAGTGAGCCGATGATATAATAAACAAACAAATTTAATGCCTAAGAGGAGGGCAAATAATGAGCAATAACGTAACTGTAGATTTTATTGAAGTATTAATAAAAAGATATATAGATAAACAATACTCAGACAACACTGGATATGAAGTAAAAAATGGATTAATCTCAGATACCATGGATACAACCTTATTTAAAGTATTAGTTAGTTTACAAGATGGTTCTAAAGAAGTTAATGTAAAAGCATCTGATGTGTGCTTTAGAGAAAATATTGAATTAGATCAGATTGAAGAATATTTCAAAGTAAGGGACATAAAGTATGCAAAGTCGGACATAAATGCCAGAGTAAATAAGCTGTTAGCTAAAGAAAAGATTGAGCAAGTAAAAGAGCAGGTTGCATCTGAATATGATGAAAAAGACCTAGATGAGATAGACGCTCATATGAAAGCGATACAGGAACTTTATAAGCAGGGATTTTACAAAGAAGCTGCTAATAATATTCGCCAGGTATTAGAATATATCACAGAAAATCTTATTATCAAATATATCCCAGAACTTTCGTTAGACGATAATGTTGGTAGTCGAATTGAAGCATTAAGCGGTAAGAAAATAATTGATTCTAGTCAGACAAGAAGCTTGTATAACCTTAGAAATATAGGCAATGCGGGCTCTCACAAAGATGGAGTAGTGACTGAAAAGGATATTATGAAGGCAATACCTGTTTTGCAGAATCTGATAGAATATTACAAAAAGATATAAAGTTGACATAAAAGTGATGTTATGCTATAATACAATCATTAAGAAATAGGAGGTTAGATTCATGAAAATGATTAACAATAAAATACATGTAAAACAAAACACAATTTTACTCATAGTTATTTTATTACTTAGTGTGTTAACAATATTTTATAACAATATAGTTTGTGATTTAACATATGGTCAAAAAAGAGCCATTATTATCAATGCACAAGCCGCTGTAGAAAGCAAAGGGTCTTGTACAGCTTCATTAGGAGATGGAAATGGAGAAGTGGTAGTAGTTCAAAATGGTGAAATAGTAAATAAAGAAATATTATACATGTGTGGAGCATCAGATTCAGATTTTGCACAATGGGGGGCTACTGCAAACAACGAACAAAGCACAGCATCTGTTTCGGAAATAAGCAATAGCGAATCAGATACAAGTTCTACTGAGCCAAAGTCAGATACAAGTGACAAATCATCATCCACTGCAAACACGAAGCAAACGCCAAATTCGAGCATGGGTACTTATACTGAAGAAGAAATCGATAAGGCTTGGGAAGAAGAAAATAGGTTAGAATCCACTTGCACTAAAATAGGTCAGGTGTATTATACAAATTCAATCACTGGTGAAACAAAGACTGAAGAGCTACCATTAGCGGATCATAAGTATGCTGAAACAGAACGAAAAGAAGCTACTTGTACAGAAGCGGGAGCAATAACATATGCTTGTGAGGTGTGTGGTGATACTTATACAGAGGAAATCCCTGCTCTAGGTCACGAGTATGAGTGGAGTACAACCAAAGAAGCCACACTATTTGCATCAGGTGAAGAGAAGTATATCTGCAGGAATTGTGGCGATGTTTCAGAAACTAGAGAGATTCCCGCCACCTGCCCAATTCCTATTGCAGGGATAGTTGGAATTGTTATAATTAGTATATGTTTAGTTGGTGGTATAATTATTAAAAAGAAAAAAGAGCATTAGTATTAGACGTGGAAGTTATCAAATTATGGATAAGATGAATTTTATTATGGACGAGTTTGACACCCTTGGCGAAAGCGTCGAAGCCCAATAAAATACGATTTGTAGAAAGAGATTCGGTTCAGGCGGAGCTCGCAAACAAAATGTGTGTTGTTACATGTAAAAAAGATGGCGGTACTATGCATACTTTGACACTCCCATCAGCTAAAGCTAATGGGATTCTTGCTTCAAGGATCACGGTTATTATCACATCTATCTAAAAATAGCAGTTTTCTCGTCAATCTCCACAAGCGTAAGGCTATTGCCTAGTTCGGGTGTGCCCCACCCTACTACAAGTATATTTAAGGTTTAGGCCACTTGCTCAGTAAGTAAGCTTAGACCTTTTTCTTTTATGTTAATAGCAGCATTAATATCTCTATCGTGATGAGTTTTACACTTAGGACAATTCCAATCTCTAACAGATAGATTCTTAACCTGGATATGCTTATATCCACAAATATTACAGGTTTGACTACTTGCATAGAATCTAGGAATTCTAACGATTTCAGATTCATAGAATGCTGATTTATATTCAAGCATATCAAAGAACTTAGACCATGACGCATCACTAATGCTTTTAGCCAATCTATGATTGCGAATCATTCCTTTCACATTCAAGTCTTCAATACAAATGATTTGGTTTTCTCTCAAAAGCTTTGTGGACTCTTTATGTAAGAAATCATTCCTCTGATTAGTGATTTTCTCATGCAGTCTGGCTACAATAATACGCTGTTTATTCCAGTTTTTAGAGAATTTAGTCATGCGAGACAGCTTACGCAGTTCTTTAACAAGTTTATGCATAGACTTATCAAGGTATTTAGGATTATCTACTGTATTACCATTGCTATCCGAATAGAATTCCTTAATACCCACATCAATACCAATGATACATCCTGCATTTTCATATATTGGCTGTTCAACCTCTATATTAAGGACACAAAAATATTTACCACTAGGAACCTGTTCAATAGTGGCATTATTGATCTTACCTGTCACAGGCATAGAGATTTTAGCTTTTACATAACCTAACTTAGGAAGTTTGATATACTTCCCAGCTACTGCAATATTACCATTAATACACTGGGTTCTATAACTTTTATTGTGGTTATGCTTAGATTTGAATTTAGGCATAGCTGCTCTCTTGGTAAAGAAGTTTTTATAGGCCCTATCTAAATCTCTAAGAGATTGCTGTAGAGCTACAGAGTCTACCTCTTTAAGCCAGGCAAAATCTTCAGACTTTTTATATGAGGAGAGCATAGTATTAGTTTCCTTATATCCAATAGAATTACCTTTTTTGAATTCATTAGTACGCAAAGAAAGCCCTTGATTGTAAATGAATCTACTACAACCAAAGGTCTTTTGTATTATTAAACTTTGTGATTTATTGGGATATATACGAAATTTAATACCTTTATTCATATATCAATTATACCAAACAATTGTTTGCATTACAATAACGGATCCGCATAGGCGAGGCTGAGTTGAGTCCATTAGCTTTTTTCCCACAAGCTAAAGCTTGATGGGTTTTCAGCTGTAAGCATTATATAAAGAATGCATTGAGGAATACAAACAGATAGAGTTATCGGATATATTGGCTAATACAAATTGAATAATGTTGAAATAAAATCCTTGCTTTTATAGCAGGGATTTATTTTTTATTTACAAAAAAGTGATACAATGCTATTATATAAGCGTCAAAACATTATAAAAATATTGCAATGGAGGAAATTGCGTGAAAAATATAATAAAAAGAAGTTTAGCATTAGTTTTATTATTCGGCTTTGCTTTCAATACACAATTGTTAAGTGAAATAAAAGAAGTTAGAGCTGACTGGATTAATGAAGAGACGTATAAAAGTGCTATAAAAGGAATGTATTCAGGTGGTTTGCCAAATATATTTCAAATTTATGAATGGGAGACAGATGATGCACATTCAGACTATGTATATTTTACTAGAAGTAAAACGACATCTTCTAAAGTAAATCATAATGTACATAGAACTATAGCTTTACAAATTTCACGTATTCGAGATGGAGTAAATCCATTCGAGAATCCATATTATAGCTATCGTAAACAGGGGAATCCTTTAAATTCTAATGATCCACATTATTATAAGGAAGTGAACAAGTCAAGCACTTATTATGATGAATCTCACGAAGCAATAACAATAGGAAATAAAACATATGCAAGAGAATATTTTACTATACCGCTAGATAGCGCAAATGCTTCTGAAGTAGGTATTGTATCTACTACAGATGAAATAAATGGAAATACTATTAATTCATGGATTATACCATACGATACACTTTGGAACCAAATTCAGTATTCCTATGGAGTAGAGGGATGGTACGAGGAATTAAAGCAAAAAGAAGCTAATAATGAACCATATTATTTTGGTGTAGATGCGGTTAAAACATGGGTACACTTAGGAAGTAACGCAAAAACTACATCAGACGATACAATCCACGCAAAATATACAATAGTAACAATAGATAGCGATAAGAAAACATACTGGATTGATTATTGGAACGATGATAAAAAGCCTGTCGTGTGGACATGGGCCAACTGGGAAACTGATGTAAATGGTTCTGGCTGTGGATTCGGTTCAGATAGATTAACAGACTATTACAATAAGTACTATAGAAGTTTAGTTGAGACAGACCCTATAGAAGACCCCAAAGAAACACCAGTAAAAAAGACAGGCACATTCAATCTTACTAAAAATGAAGATGATAACTCTAATACTGGTAATACTTCAGGCTCAAACACAACTACAGAGCAATCACAGAATGCTTATGCAGCACCAGGTATATTTACATACAACGACAGCGATACATATGAGCTTGGAACAGCTATCCCTACATCGAATGAGTATAAAAACGGTGTAATTCTTGATGGTTGGTATGGAAATGTAGAGATAAGTCAAAATACTTACACAAGGACAGAAAAAACAAGTAATTATGCTATTAATTATTCGTACACAGTACATCATCCCGCTAGTGGAAAAACAGTAACAGATCCCGATACAGGTAAAGAAGTTGCTGTAGATGATTCATGGGATGAAACCATTAATGGTACGGAATACGCTACTAGCTCAGATATGATTCAGTCAACATGGCAGGGAGTATACACTACTATAAGCGATGTAGACTTGTATCAGCTCCAGAATACAACAACGACTAATGGAGCAGGTGGAACCATTTCATATACAGAAAATGTACTTACACATGTACCATATTCAATTACTGTAAATGGAACGACATATACTTCTGGAGAAAGCCAAAACGGAAGTGATGATAAGCAGGTTCCAACATTTAACGCATCAGAAAACTATCATGTAAAAGAAAATAATGTTGATACAAGTAGGATTACAGCATCAGTAGGTAACATGGGAGATAGCAAGCCGTCTCATGATGCTATTATTAGTGCAGGAAAAGGACAAGTTCAAGCTATATGGAATAAGAGAGTAAAGAATAACGCTTCGCTTGTAACCCTGCAAAATGATGAATTTACAATCGATGGAGTCACATATCTTACTAACCCTTCAGAAATGACTCAGGACGCTAAAGGCGTATGGCAAAAGGGTGGCAATATTAATTGGACCTATGAGAAAGATAAGACTCATGAAATGGCTGAAGCCACAACTAATAACATTAAGCAAGACCAGGGAACAGCAAGTATTCCTAGTTCTGTAATTAATGGATATTACTATACTGATATATCAGCTACGTATAAGAGCTTTATTTCATCAAAAGATCAGACAGTAACTATGGCTATTAAGGACAATTTAGGCGATAATACTTCTGGCACCGTGCATGATGAATTAAATAATAGTGCAAAGCCTGCGATTATAAGAACTGGTGGTATATCTTATGCTTATGCAAAGTCAAACTATGACTATACTATAAATGAGCCAGTTGTAGTTCATACACCTGTCATTTCACCAATTCACGTAACTGATGGTGAAACAAAGACGCAGCTTGCAGACAATACAGGTATGAGCTTAACTCAACTTGTACTTGATCATACTTATACAATTAACTTTGATTGGGAAAGCTATTTTACAGATATTAACCGTTATAAAGGTTATGAAGCTCCTGCGGGATGGACAAGATATATCGAGCAAAAATATGTAGCCTTTCCATTTGCAGTAGAAGTAAATGGCACATATTATGATGTGTTTGGCGATGGCTATACAGATTGGGTTCCAGTTGGGCCATCGACTACCTCATTTACATTCTACATCCCTTCATGGGCTGAAGAAGGTTTGTATTATGATCCAAATGGAGCAGTTTACTCTACATGGAACTCATATGCTAGACCTATGAAGGTTAGAGTAGAAGCTGAGAATATGAATTCATTCTTTGATGAAACTCAGCTTGAATATAATGGAGATAAGAGTAACTATGTTGCTACATTCTTCTATCCATGTCAGGTATCTGGAATCATCTATGACTTCCAGGTAGTATCAGTAAGAGATTCTATGAATTTTGCTACTGCTGATTGGGTAGACGAAGCAGGTATGGACATCTTTAACTTCGTCAAGGAGTCAGAAAGAACAAGCAAGCTTCAGGCAGAAAAGAATGTGGGTCAAAACAATAGACTAGGATTTCCATATATGAGATATACCCTAGATGGAACTATGACAGCTAGTTGGGACTATGCTAATACGCTTCCATTTGTATCAGGTAAGTCCGTTTATGGAAATGATACAGGCTATTTAGTAAAAGGTAACACTATTGCCTTCACATTAAAGACAATTGCAAACCTTACAGGAAAGAGCGATTACATCAAGCTTACTCCTAATTACAGATATTATGCTTCAGATGGCACATTATACGACACAGATGATATTGATATTTATTATCTAGCGGGTTCTAACCTAATTAAGATGGGCTCAACTGAAGACTATAACAACATGAAGCCAAATAGCCTTTATACAGACGGTGGAGCTATCTGGTATGAAAATAGCTATTTTGATTACTACTACAATACATTTGAATCCACTGCTGATCATAAAGCAAAATTATGGAATGACAGTGCTATTACGGAAAACTATGTAAAGCTTGGCCATATGGATGAAAGTTATTGTGTAGGAGAAATAAAGCTAGATCAATCACTTAGTTTATGGACTGGTAACGAAGAAGAGCTAGAGAAAAATCTTAAAGCTGTAAACAGTGCAAGCTCTGCATTAAGATATGCGGATAACTTAAATGGCTTTAATATGACAGCTCCTCAGATTTATGACCTTTCAGGACAGCAGGGATATAATTACTATAACAAGGGAATGACAACAGATGAAACATATGACTCATGGGCCTTTGAATCATCAATGCAGACTTGGTATGGTAAATATACAATCCCTTCGCAGCTTTATGTATGTCCAAAGGGAGCATTAGAAGATTATATCGAAAATGAAGTAGATTATATCGACTTTACTGAAGACTTCTGGCTTCCAGATGACGGCACATTAGTACTTAACTTTGATATTACATCATATATGGATGGACATAAGCACTTGAAGTACTATGGCCCTGCTTCATCAAGCTATGATATGTGGTCTAAGGAGCATGGTAATCCAACACCAACAGATTCTACATATAGACCAGGTGATGTTGGAAAGATCGAGCTTAAGTATAGCTCAGTAAGAGAGCATTATAATCCTGGTATCTTGTATATCAATTAAATATACTCTAAGTTGAAAATAAGCGGTCACTTAAGAAGTGGCCGCTATTGTTATATATAGATATATTAAGTATAATAATCCACGGAGCTACCAAGATGGTAGGCGGTTGGCCTTCAATTAGGATACAGATAATCCTATTCAAGATAATCTGTCTTAGAGCAGAAATACTTGTGGAGGTATACTATAATGTTTACAATATCAGATTTTGTAGCTATGACTGGACTATTATTTACAGCATTTGCACTCGGCTACAAAATTGGTCGAGATAGCAAAACAAAAAAGTAGCCGCCCCTGCCTGAGAAACGAGGACGGCTACATACGTCTTTTATAAATCGGGCCACCGTCTATCGGTAGCTCTCTTTTGTACTTAAATAATAACACTGAATATTAAGACAGTCAAATACGCAAAACATTATTGTTATAAGAATAAGAATCATATAAAATAATTCACGGAGCTACCAAGATGGTAGGCGGTTGGCCTATCCTAACGAAAGGAGGTTTTACTTCAATCGAAAGGAGGGCATTCTTATGTTAACACTTGCTGAATTTGTGGCATTAACAGGACTATTAGTTACAGTTTTTAGTCTCGGCTACAAACTAGGCCGAGATTCAGTTACAAAGAAATAGCCGCCTGGTCCGTGGAAAGATAGGCGACTTTTCTTTATCGTTTTAAATTTCAACTGGGCTAACCGTCTATCGGTAGCTCTTTTTGTATCTATATAATAACATCATTCGTTTATTTTGTAAAACTAACAACAAATATCACATTTTTTCACCAAAGTTATAAATAAATAATTGCGATAGATAGTGCATTTATCACATAACTTTTATGTTTACGAAAAAGTGATACTATGCTATAATGCAACTATAATGCAGAATTTATTAGTGTAAATAATGGAAAAGAAGACTGTTCAGATAGTCTTCTAATAAGGAGTTGCAATGAAAATAAACATTAAAAGATTAACAGAAGATGCAAAATTGCCACATAGAGGGACAGAATACGCAGCAGGATATGATTTATATTCTGCCTTACCCAAAACGGTAGTGTTCCCTCACTCGACTACAAAAGTATCAACAGGGATTGCCATGGAAATTCCAGAAGGATATTTTGGAGCTATATTTGCTCGTTCTGGCCTTGCTACTAAGCAGGGATTAAGACCTGCTAATTGCGTAGGTGTAGTTGATGCAGATTATAGAGGCGAAATCATAGTTGCTCTTCACAATGATACAGATGTTAAGCAGGAAATAGCAGCAGGAGAGCGTGTAGCTCAGCTTGTTATTATGCCATTTTTACCAGTGGAGTTTAACGAGGTAGAAAATCTCTCAGAAACAGTGCGTGGTGAAGGTGGATTTGGTTCGACGGGAAAACAATAAGGAGATTTTAGAGGAAGATGATAGTTCAGAGAGTTGAAAAACATCTAATAAAACAGAATAACTCATACTATCCGATGTTCTGCGATTTCGCTCATAAATCAAAGAATCTCTACAATCACGCAAATTATCTGGTAAGAAATGAATTTATAAAGAACGATAAGTGGCTTCGTTATGGTGAAATGGATAAAATCCTTAAAGCTGATTTAGAATTTGATGATTACAAACAAATGCCAACAGCACAATCTGCTCAGCAGATCCTTAGACTACTTGAGAAAGATTGGAAATCATTCTTTGCTGCTATAAAAGACTGGTCCAAGAATAAAGATAAATATTTAGGTAGACCAAAGCTCCCAAGGTATAAATCTAAGGATGGTAAACACATCCTTATTCTTACCAATCAAAACGTTAAGTTAAAGGAAGATGTTTTAATCTTTCCTAAAACATTCAATGGATTCACACTGAATCCTCAGTTTATCGATAAGGATAATTTTGTATCATTTCAACAAGTAAGATTTGTACCTAACTATAATTCTTTTACAGTGGAGCTGATATATAACATCGAGGTTCCTGATGTAACTTTGCCTGATAATGAAAGATATTTGAGTGTAGATATTGGTTTAGATAACTTAGCAACTGTTGTAAACAATGTTGGTTTAAAGCCTGTTGTAATTAACGGTAAAGGTCTGAAATCAATGAATAAATACTACAATAAACAAATATCTCATTATCGTGAAGTGGCTAAAAGAATGAACGGTAGAGATTATACTAATCGAATGGATAAACTCACCTGTAAAAGAAATCATAAGATTGATGATTACATGCATAAAGCTAGTAAGTTCTTGATTGATTATGCTATTGCTAATAATTTCAATACTATCGTAATCGGCAATAATAAAGAATGGAAGCAAGAATCATCTATGAGTAAGCGAATTAATCAGTCTTTTGTTGGAATACCACACATGAGATTCATCGAAATGATTCAATACAAAGCTCAGAATGTAGGATTGAATGTTATTCTTACAGAAGAAAGCTATACAAGTGGTACAAGTTTCTTAGATAATGAAGAACCTATTAAGGAAAACTACAATAAAACTAGACGAGTTAAACGAGGCTTATTCATAAGCAATAATGGCACAAAGATTAACGCCGATGTAAATGGCGCTTATCAGATAATGAAAAAAGTATTCCCTAATGTGACATCTGATGGGATACAGGGTGTGGCGTTACATCCAGTTAGAGTAAGCGTTGCATAAGCAATGCTGACTAATAAACATTTTATTGTTAATTGGTTACTTAAAATAGAGCGATAACGTACGCCTGAGGTATCCGAAAGTAATTTATATTATAGATTTTTAATATTGGTTAATAATAGCAAATAAAACGATAACGTTATGCATAAGCATAATCAAAAGTAGAGGTTATTATGTCAAGAAGTGTAATTATATGTGAGAAACCATCGGTTGCGGAAGAATTTGCAAAGGCACTAAAGGTGCCTTTTTCTGCTGCTGATAAAAAAAGAGGATATTTTTTAAGTGACTCATGGGCTATAACCTGGTCTTATGGTCATTTAATTACCATGAGCTACCCCGAGAGCTATGATGAAGCATTAAAAAAATGGGATATAGCCACCTTGCCTTTTATTCCTAAATCATACAAGTATGAAGTTATTAATTCAGGAAATACAAAGCACCAGTTTTCGGTGGTAAAGAAACTATATAATTCAAAGGAATTTCCAATCGATAAAATCTATCTTGCAGGTGACTCTGGACGAGAAGGTTTGTATATCCAATGTCTAATACTTCAAGAAGCGGGCCATACAGCAAATGTGCCTGTAAAAGTAGTATGGATTGATTCTCAGACTGAAGCTGAAATTCTAAGAGGAATTAAAGACGCTAAGGATTTAAAGGATTATACGCCATATATCAACGCAGGATATATGAGAGCTATAGAGGATTACCTCATTGGTATTAATTACTCACGAATACTCTCACTTAAGTATGGTAACTTGGCCAAAAATGCAGCGTCATTGTCAAAGAATATCCCACTTCAGATTGGCAGGGTTATGACTTGTGTACTTGGTATGGTAGTAGATAGAGAAAGAGCAATATCAGGCTTTAAGCCTACTACCTTTTATAGAGTTATAGCAAAAGTAAATGATAATGAATTTGAGTGGAAGGCTACTCCAAACACATCTATATTTACAAGCCCTTCACTGTACCAGGATATAGGTTTTTTAAATGAAAGCGATGCTAAGAACTTCTTAGCAGAAAGAGCAAAATATCCTAATTTAGAGTGTACAGAAAAGAGTGTAGAAAAAGAAAGAAAGTATGCTCCTCTTTTGTATTCATTAGCAGAGCTTCAGGGCGATTGTACTAAGAAGTTATCAAGGAAACTGTCACCATCAGAAACACTTGATATAGCTCAGTCACTATATGAAAAGAAGCTTACAACGTACCCTAGAACAGATGCTAGAGTACTTACAACAGCAATTGAAGCTGTAATATACAATAACATAAAAGGTCTAGCAAAAGGCGAATTTAAGGCTATAGCGGAAGATATTTTAAATAACAATAGAAAGATTGGAAAGAGTGGAAAGAAGTATGTAGATGATTCAAAAGTTACAGATCACTACGCTATTATTCCAACTGGAGTTACCCCACATGGTTTAACGGATATTGAAAAAGAAGTATATGATTTAATCTGCAAGAGATTTTTAAGTATATTCTATCCACCTGCGGTATTCGAGAAAACCACTATTAAATTAATGTCAGGCGATGAAACATTCTTTGGTACAAGTAAAGTACTTGTAGATAAAGGCTTTTTAGAAGTTACAGGAGATATCCCTGCTAACAGTAAAGATTTGTCAACTCTTGCAAAAGGAGGAAGTTATCCTGGTACATATGAAATAAAAGAAGGAAAAACTTCAGCTCCTACAAGATATGATACAGGTTCAATTATTCTTGCCATGGAAAATGCAGGAAAGTTAATAGAAGATGAAGCCTTAAGAGAACAGATTAAAGAGTCTGGTATTGGTACATCAGCTACCCGTGGTGACATTATCGATAAGTTGCTTAGTATTGGCTATATATCGTCAAATAAAAAGACACAAGCTGTATATTCAACAGTACTAGGGGAAATTATTTATGAGATAGTATATGCCACTATTCCAAATCTTCTTAAGCCAAACATGACAGCTTCTTGGGAAAAGGGATTATCTCAAGTAGAGGAAAAGAAGATAAGAAAAGCAGATTATGAAGCAAAGCTTAATGCTGACGTAGCAGGTAATGTAAATAGACTAAAAACGTCAGATGAAATGCAGCAGATCAGCGATGCTATTAAGGCTTTTGCTACTGGTGAAATAACAAATGAAAAGAGAAATATTCAAGACCAGTATAAGGATAAATACACTTGCCCTAACTGTGGAAGTGAAATAGTAGGAGATAATTTCAAATATGAATGTTCCTGCGGTTTATCAATTCCTAAGTATTTGTGCAAGGGTTGGGTGCCTGGAAGTGAGCTTGATAAGCTTGTTGAAAAAGGTGAAACAGAGTATTTGTCAGGCTTTGTAAATAAAGAAGGCAAATCATTTTCGGCAAAGCTTGTACTTGAGGGCACTACAGTTAAATTTGTATCTAAGCCTAAGAAAGGTAAGCTTGCAAAAGGAAGCTATCCAGATACTATAGAATGCCCAAATTGCAAGTCTACTATGACAGGCACAGATTTTGATTATGCTTGTAATTGTGGCCTTAAAATCCAAAAATATGCCTTTAAACAGTGGATTCCTTTTGGGGAAATAGAAAACTTATTATCAAAAGGCTCTACAGACTATATATCTGGACTAAAGAAAAAAGACGGAAAATCTATGACGGCAAAATTTGTCCTCGATGGTGCAAATATAAAACTGGAATTCAAGCCAAAAAGCAGAAAGGGCGGTAAAGGCCGAAGATAGAAAGGTAAGAAATGGAAAATTTTAAAAAGAATATAATTGGTGCTTTTAAATATATGCCTTGGAGCGTAAAGGGAATGAACTTATTGTTCTTACTTCTCTTTATACTAGGCGCATATCTAACGCTATTTGTTAATGGCTTTGGATTTATATTATCTGTTATAGCAATCATAGTTATGGCGTTTTCGTTCACTTGGTATATGTCTTTGTACGCCCATGATACGAGAAATGACATTGAAACTGAGCAGGGACAATTTACTCTTGCTGAAAGGGATAAAGTATATGGTGATGATGAGGTAGCTAATGAAGCTGAGATGGATGCCATGTGGAAAGGTGGCACTATTAAAGAGCTTACTGGATACCTTTTAGGATATATGAAAAATCCGCAGCCAGAAATTGATGCCTTAAAAAGAGAATTGGAAGAGAAAAATGTATCCGAAGAAGATCAAAAGGTTCTTATTCAAAGGCTAATTAATAAGCAAAAAATGTATCAGATAGATCCACCAAAGAATAAGAACAACAACGTTGCTGTATTTGGTCAGCCTGGTGCAGGTAAAGGTGTAGGTATTATTTCTACATTTGTAATGCAGCTACCTCGTGAAAAGAACCATTCAGCTGTAATTGCCGATTCAAAAGGTGAAGCTTATGCAAGATTTGCAATGTTTTTAAGGGCCTGTGGCGTTAAATGTAGAATGATTGAGTTCAACCCTCACATTATGATGCATTCAGATTCATTTAATGTAATGAGCGGTGTATACGATGAAATGAAGGCTATTGATATCGCAAACACTATCATGGTAAATACATCAGGAGGAGAGCTTCCAAAAGATTTCTGGACAAAGAATGAAGGTTCACTGCTACTTGCAGGTATTTTATATAGCATGCAAGATCCTACAGGAGAAAGGAAGACAATTAAGGATATTTACTTGCAGATTACTGAAAATGATACTAAGAATTTACAGGGCATGCTCAAGTGTTCATCTTCAAACGGTGATATTTTCGCAAACGCATCTGAATCTGTTGCAGGTGATACTCAGACAGGTCTTGGTATCAGACTTGCACTTCTTGGAAACAAGGTTATACAAAAGCTTATTTCAGAAGATGATGTGTCATTTTCTGACCTTGGCCAAGAGCAGATGGTTTACTTTGTATCAATGTCAGACCATTCAAGTACAATGACATTTATCCAGGCACTGTTCTTTACGCTTGTTATTGGCGTACTTACTGATTTTGCAGATTACAATACAGTAGAAAAGAAGCTTCCATGTAGAGTTACATTCCTTCTTGATGAGTTTAGAAATATTGGTCGTATTCCAGATTTTGAGAGAATTACAGCAACATCAAGAGGACGTAATATTGACTTTACAATCATCTTGCAGGATTTACCACAGCTTATGTCTATGTATCCTAATTTGGTGTGGGAGTCAGTACTTAATGATTTTGCTTATCAGATACTACTGTCAACCAATTCGCCTACGACGGCCAAATGGTTCTCTGATAGAGCAGGGACTGGTACGGCACTAGAAAAGAGTTATTCGTATAGTGAGAATCCAAAATCGCATAAGTTCGATAAGAGATTTGACGAATACCATGTATCGGTAAAGCCAGTAAAGTATACTGTAGCTCCACTTGGTAGAATATATAGAATGGCTCCAAATGAGATTATGGTAGTATCGTCTGGTCATAATGCAGCGTTCATGTATAGAATGCCTTATTGGGAACATCCATTTGTTAATGCATTACTACAGACCAATTCAGCAGTGCATGTTCCTGCTTGGATTTCTAAGATGCTACAGAAAGTAGCAAGTGGTGATATGGATAGAGAAGAATTGCTTGAATATGAAATCGAATATGATGAATGGATCGAGCTCGTAAAGAAAGACAAGGCTGATTTTGCAAAGGCAGTCGAAAGACATGATAATGTATTTAATCAGTGGGACGGTATCGAAACTGACAATTATTCGAATAGTCAGTGGGGCGAAGAGGATACAGATGATTATAGCCAGTACGAGAGGCTTGGTCTAAATGAAATGAGACAACAAAGACAGATGCATGTATAAGTATCCAGTAACTAAAAGTACATAACAGAATAATCACAAACACTCCGTTAGTTCTTAATTTAGAATACGGAGTGTTTTTATTTGAATTAAGCGTGATTTATATATAATTAATAAAAAGTGATTGTATGCTGTTATATATTGCTTTAATGATGACTATATGTTATTCTAGCAATAGTGAAATTAAATAATAGGACTTTTTATAACGATAAGGAGAGGAATATGAAAGCACAAAATACTCCACAGCAGAGCTTTTCAGATAAGCAACCTAAAGCTATTGTGAAGGTAATTATAGGTTGCTTAGTACTTATGCTTGTAGGCGGTTCATTAGGATATGCTTACATACAAAAACAAAAGACAAGTCTTACTGAGACAGTAACAATCGAAGACGATGAGGTTGCAGCAGGCATAACCGAAGAGGTTATGAAAGCTGTAGAAGAAAGACTTGTTACTATTACAGATGAAAACGGTAACACAGTTGAACTTGATGAAGAGGAAATGGCAACTCTGCAGACATTATGTACAGCTGAGATATTAGAGACTTTAAAGGGTACAGACCTTATGAGTTTATCTAATGAGCAGATGCAACAGCTCATTACAAACTTAAAGAAGAATATCATTGAAAACGTACTCAAGCAGTCAGATCTCTCTCAGTACTTTACAGAAAACGACTACGAAGAGATTGCAAAGTACATCACTCGGTCATCTACAACAGAGCTCGGCTCTATTCAAAAGCAGATTACTGACAATAAGCAGGCTTCAGAAAAGAGAGATACAGCTCAGGATAACAGCATTAATGATATCAAGTCATCTATTAAGGATGTTGAAGCTTCAGTAAAGGAAAATGAAAAGGGAAGCGGAAGTGATATCAGTGCTTTAAAGAATGATATTACAAATCTTAATTCAAGCATTAATGATACAAACAACAATCTGGGAGATGCAAAAACAAAGCTTACAGATTTGATTAATGCCAATACAGCATTAGATGAGGCGACTAAAACAGAGCTTACAAACAAGATTAATGCTGCAACATTGAAGACAGCAAATGATTTAACTACTCTATGTAATGATCTTACAGCAATGTTAAATGAGTTAGATGATAAGTATGATGTTTACTTTGAAGTAGAATTTAGTGTAGACGTTCCTTGGGCAGATGGCCAGGCAACTGTTGGTATTTCAAACGAGCATTTAAAGACTTATTCAGACATTAATGTTGTTTATGATGATTCCTGCAAAATAGGTTATACAGTAACTTATCAGCAGAGTGATGGTTCATTACAGCTAAGCTTATTAGCTAATGCTAATGCAACACCACCTGCAACTATATCAGGTAAGCTTTACATTGATAATTCAATGGTTAATGCACAGTAAGAAAGGATATTAATTATGGAATGGATACCAGTAGTAGCCGTTATTGGCTTTGCAGTATTATTTTTTGGCGGTAAGAAATTTGCTCCTAGAATTATTGGCCAAGGTAAAGAAGGGGCTGACGCATGGATGAAAGAAGCAAAAAATGCTTTTGATAATGCGAAAAAAGAGGAAGAAGTAAATGGAGAAGAACAGTAAAGAGGCTGAATGGCGAGAAGTATATGATAGTGATGCAGGTCATTTTAGAGCAATGAGAAATGGCATTGTATCAAGCTTCGTTGTGCTTCTTATATCATTTGCTATTAGCTTTTGTTTTAGTAAATCCATACTAGACTTTATTTTAAACAGTGGTAGGCAAATAGGTTATGAATTTATTTACTTGTCTCCAATAGAGATTGTGGCTCAACAGATAAAAATATCATTTATTATTGCTTTTGTTGTTACGTTACCTCTTTTTATTACACAAGTACTTATATTCATTAAGCCTGCCATCGATGGGCCAATGATTGAGCTTGTTAAGGTGTTTTTATTTGCTCTTATTCTGTTTTTGATAGGAGCGGCATTTAGCTATTTTATCTTGATGCCTTTTTCTTTCAATATGTTCTATCAAATAGGGCTTGAGACAGAAATAACAGCTCAAATAAGTGTTCAAAAATACACAGACCTTTATGTGGCTTTGGTAGTAGCCTTGGGTGTTGTATTTGAAATACCGCTTGTAGCGGCTTTTTTATCTACTTTAGGCTTAATTAAAAGCCAGACAATGTGCAAGGGTAGGATGGTAGCTCTAATCATTATTATGGCACTATCGAACATTATCACACCTACAACAGATATATTTACAGCTTTACTTGTAGATGTACCGATGTATGGTTTATATGAAGTTAGTATTTTAATTTGCAAGCATATAGAGAGGAAGAAAGAAAAGCTTTCTTCGTGTGTAGAGGAGTAATCATGGAATGGGTACCAGTAATACTTCTTGTGGGCGTATTCTTAGTTGTAAAACTAAGTGGGAAGGACTCTGACAAGGTTGCAACTGATATTGGCCAAGGACTCGCCAAAATCAGTTCTATAGCCTCTAAGAGTGCGAAAGCCTATAAAGAAGAAAAAGATAAATATATGGAGTCTATCAAAGATATAACAGATCCAATAAAAGAAGTAAAAGAAGATGTCAAAAACACCATGAAAGGAGAAATATAATCGTGGCTCAAGAATTTAATAATATTGAATTAAAAGACGAAAACGTAAATACTAATAAAACAAGCAGACGTAGTTTCATAAAAAAATGGGGAATACTCAGCTTGGCAGGGTTATTTGGTCTTTCTAAAATGGGCAATATGCCTGTAGTTAAAGCAGCTGTAAACGATAACGCAGAAGCAAAAGATATTTCAAACGATGTTATTAGATGTAATACAAATGATGTGTTTACATCTGGTGAGACAGCAGCTGATTTAGCCGATGCAGTAAATGGGTTAAACCAGTCTTTTTCTAATGCCCTTACTGATTTAAAAAATACAGATGTAGCTAAAGCAGTAGGGGCTAATGGGTCTAAATTTCCTATTGTAATAGGTGTTCTTGGAGCTATAAAAACATACCTCTCTGGAGCAGTTTCAAAGGACGTTCAGGTTGGTTCTTCTTATAAAATTCCAGAAGGTTATCATGATGGCTCTTCAGAGATAAAAGCTGTAGCTAAAAGTGGCACAAATCCAACACAAATTACAACAAACGGTACTCATTCTACAGGTGGCTATGAGTCCGTGAATGTTCAAGTTTC
>SVDC01000076.1 GCA_015058045.1 Cellulosilyticum sp. | reverse complement strand
AACGCGTGTCCGGATAATAGAAGAATGCGTGTCCGGATAATTCAAGAATCTTGTCCGGATGTTACAAGAATCATCAGTAAAATGTCAAATGAGTTCAGTCAGTTCAGTAACTCACTCTGTAACGTGTAATGTAAAAATAGTAAAAATCGCTGAGTCACTCCGCTTAGCTAGCTTTGATTTATTTAAAAAAATTCATTGGACATTTCCCACTTATAAAAAGGGGCTATATTATTCAATAGCCCCTTACATTTTATATATTTTCTATCATTTTATTTAACATAACACCATCAATAAGTTGAACGTCATTCACGCTAGCCAGTTCTTTAGCGGCATCGGTAAAACTATTATTTGTGATTACAATACCAGCGTCAGCATTATAATATTTTATGGAAGCCACAACTTAGAGAAATTATTGGAACCTTGTTCTTCAAAAGAGGCCCGACGGGCCTCTCAAAAGTTGATAATTATTCCTTATATTCTGCATGCCAGCATGCTTTTAAAGAAAAAGCAGCAAAAACAATTGCGATTATATCAGACCCAATTGTTAGGAAAAATTCTATGATTCGGTTCGGCGCGGTACAAATTTCCCAAAATATTATAGACTTATAGACGACAATAAGAAGCAATGTTATGGTGCAAATCGCACATATGATGGTCTCTGCGTTTAGACGAAATTTGAACTTGACCTTTAACGATTTTTTGCCACTGTTTAACACAGAAGAAGATGGGCGTCTCATTATTTCAGCAAGCATATTTACGTCGAAAAGTCGATTATCTAGCTGTGATAATAATTTATTTACATATTCTTTTATGTTTTCAATATCAATACTAAGAATATCATTTTTTTCTTGAAAATATCTGTCTAATAGATTCCATGCATTATTATAGCAATCTTCCTCAGAGCCAGGTTTTTGTCCCCAATTATGAATGTCGTGTACCATGTTATTTGTTGTTCTTGAAAGAACCATAAGATTATCATATTGCTCATTTAATCCACAATTCATAGAGCCAATATATTTTAGAATATTTACTATATCACTCTTTGCCATATTCCTATTAAGGCTGTAGCTGCCGATAGGAAATGAGGCAGCTTTTATAACAAAGACAATAAGCAAGATGTAAGCACAAACCCCCACAGCTGCGGAGACATTGGATATGATTTCGTAGTTTTTTATTTCGTAACCCTGAAGCTTTAACATGGAAAGTACAGCATTGACAATAACAAAGATTATCATCAAAAATAAACAGATAAATAATTTTTTGACAATTCCCCATTTCTTTTTGTAATACTCTTTAAGTTTTTTATTTATATCTTTTTCAGTCATACTTCCTCCCTATATAACATAACGATGATTTTTATACCCAACAAGATAATAATATCAGTCTCCATTATTTACTTCAACGATTTGTAAAGCAATCACCGTGCATATAAAAAGGGGCTATTTTTGAACAGCCCTCAATACTAATTATTGATTTAGAAGTCAATGAATTAAGTTTATAAAAAGCAAACCTCCCACGACAGCATAGGTGAATCAATCTTCAGTTACTTAAGCTTTCTTCCGCACATTGGACAGAAGAAAATTTCCATATACCACTCTTTCTGCTCTGATGTTTTCTGGTTGAACACAATAGTTCCAAGCTTCTTAGTATCTGGATCAACAAGAACTCAGATGTGTTCTTCTCCTCCAAATCCAAGGTCAATCTTTGCTGTAATCAGGCTTCCCTCATAATAATAATCATGGTTCTCACAATATCTACACATAGGACTCTCCTTCTATAACCTCTTTGAATAATATTTCTTTAATACGGATTAAGATGTAGCTTGAAGTGATCGGTAATCTTTGTAGTGGAAATAAAAGATTAATACAAAGCTACATACTCCAATAAATATTCCCCAAATTAAATCGTAAGAAGCCCAGCCCTTGAACAGGCTAACAATTATATCGGTCCAGATATAAGACATAAGTAGTGCCGATATTACAAAACCATACTTTGTATGCATTAACCACATTGAACCTGCGAATATCCCTGCAATGATTAGTATGAGGAATACAGGGTGAAGTGAACTATTAAATACTTTACTGCGAATGATTAGTCCACCAATAAGGGCAATTGCCGCACTATCGATTATTGATATGTAGTTTGTTATGAAAGGCCAAAGGAATTTAAAAAATATAAAAAGAATTACAAGATTTACAATTAAACCGCCAATATTAGCACACATTTCATCCATAATATACCGCCTTACATGATGTTAAGTGAATAGGTTTCAAGTTGTATCTTTATATTATTATAGCATTACAACAATAAGCATACAATCGATTTACCGATAAAACAGGCATTTAAAGAGGCATGAGTGTTACTCATGCCTCTTATTTGCTAGATTACTGGTACAAGGGTTTTCGAAGAACCACCTTTTTCATAGCTTTGTACAATGTTCATTTTGTCGTGAAGTGCTTCCAAAACACTCGTACTTTTATGGAGCTGAGTATTTGTTTTTTCTTCTATGACATTATTTTTAGACGATAATTCAGGTGATGGAATAGATTGCGATAGCTTAAGATTAAGTTCATCTAATCTAGATGTTTTATCATTGAGTTCCTTCTCTTGTGCAAATGGTTTCTTTAACATGGCCTGTGCATCTGTAAGCTCTTGTTTGTAATTATCAAGCTTGCATAAAACTATATATGTCAATAATATTATTGAATTTTATTCTTTTTTTATTGAAAGCATTCATTTATTATTCGATTTTTCTAATCTTTTCTCTGCTCCCACAGGTATATTCATTTTCAAAAATATAAACGGCACGCTATAGTTCCTTTCTTAATATCCAAAAGCCAGTGCTCCACCATCTACCGCAAAATCCTGTCCTGTTATATATGCTGAATCAGGTCCAACCAAAAATCTTGCCATTGCTCCCAGATCTCTTGTATCTCCATAACAATGAAGAGGCATACGTGCTAAAATCTTCTTTTCTCTTTCTGGATCAAGTACTTCCTTCAATAATTCACTTTTAAACCATCCCGGTGCAATTGAATTAACACAGATATTATCTTGCGCCCATTCAACAGCCAATCCTTTTGTCATGGAAAGAACTGCACCCTTACTAGCGCAATATGGAACAACCTGTGAAAAACCAAGGTGAGCACTCATACTTGTTATATTCACGATTCTTCCTCTATTTTCTGCTTTTTTTAGGTATGGATAAGCAATCTTACTCATGAAAAATACATATTTAACATTGATATCCATAACCCTATCAAACTGATCTTCAGGGAACTCTTCTGCACGGCATTTAAATGAAGCTCCCGCATTATTGATCAAGAAATCAATAGCACCATTATTCTTATCCGCTATCTCCTTTGTAAGTTTTTCCATAGCTTGGAAATCACCTATATCTCCCTTAATATGTATTACTCCTTCGGCGCTATTTCCATACCCATCTTTTGGTTTTCCTGTACGACTGATATTATAAACAATGGCTCCTGCTTCTGCTAAAACATTGGCTATCTGAAAACCTATTCCACTAGATCCACCAGTTACTATTCCTACCTTTCCCTGTAATTCCATGGTATTCATTAATTTGCTCCTCCTATCAACTTAGTTTATAATTATTTTTATTATGAAGAAAAAGTCTACTATTCGCGATGTTGCAAAAAAAGCCGGCGTTTCTGTCAGTTCGGTTCATATAGCCTTAAGTGGTAAAGAAGGTGTCAGTTCTGAGACACGTGAGCACATCAAAGCTGTTGCTGATGAATTAGGATATCAGCCTAATTCATATGCCTCAAAATTGAAAAAGCGCACTCAACATGTAGTCATACTTCTTCCTAGCGAACTTGGCGACAATGGATATTATTATCCTGAAATATGGCATGGAATTAAGGATTATAAAAGCTCTACCAATGCCAATGTCCAATTCACAGAGATTCCCTTTGGACCAAATGAAGAAAAACAAGCTATCAATCAATTAAAAAAATTGATCAATAAGGGTGAAGTCGATGGAATCCTTACTGTCGGTAACCTTGATAGTGACAACATAACTCCACAAGATTGGAATGTCTTTTCAAATCTTGGTGTAGCAGTTGTTTTTATCATATCTCAGAATCATCACTCTTCTAGCATTTGCTGTGTGCAACCAGACTACAAAGTCATTGGTCGTACTATGGCTGAACTTATATGCGGCCGTGTAGCTGAATATGGAAGTATACTAATGGTTGCAGGAAATCCTAATTGGCCTAGCCACTCTCTTGTAGTAGAAGGCTTTAAAGAATTTCTTACTGAAAATAATAAAACTAACATGGTCTACTATAACCACTCATGGACTTCATCAGATGATAATTATCAGGCTATCCTTAATGAACTAAAACGCCCTGATATTTCAGCTTGTTGCAGTGTATATTCCATAGGGACCGTCATGATGTGTCGAGCTTTGGAAGAAAGCGGCAAAGCAGGTCACGTTTTTGCTGTGGGTTCAGATTTATCCAATAAAGCTAAGGCTGCCATAAGAAATGGTGTTCTCAACAACAGTATTCAAAAAAATCCATATGCACAGGGTTATGTTGGACTTAGAACATTGGTCGATTACCTTGAAAATGACAAAACTCCAGAAGAACATAGAATTTATGTTGGTTGTGAAGTTGTTTTCAAAAGCAATCTTGCCATGTATGAACACCACAGATATAGCAACCTATTTTTCTAAACAATTAGAATGTCTGACACAGATAATTCTTGCATGCATTATTTATTAGTTCCCAATCAAGCTCAACACCTACACCAGGCTTATCAGGAACATGAATGATTCCATTTTCATCTATAGGCAGATTTCCTTTCATAGGAAGTCTGTAGTTATCTTCTGGAACAAAGTACTCAAAATACTCACAGTTCTTGATAGCACAACTCACATGTAGATTCACCATATCCATGTAATTCATAGTAGTAGTGTGTATTTCACAATTTAGTCCAAACGCTTCTGCTAAGTGTGCGATCTTAAGCGTTCCAGTTATTCCATCTTTCCAAGAAACATCAGCTCTTACTATATCAGCAGCCTGCTGATTGATTACTTGCGCAACACCCCAATGACATCCTCGTGTTGTTTCTGTAGCAGCAATAGGTATATCCAGCGTTTTGCATAACTGTGTATATTTGTTCAGTTCAAAATCTCTAAATGGTTCTTCAAACCACTTATATCCTAGTTTTTCAAGGTCTCTTCCCACTCTTATAGCATCATCCAAAGTATAATCGCCAACAGGATCAGTCATAAGTACAAAATCATCCCCCACTGCTTCTCGTAATGCTCTGTGACACTCCATATCAAAGCTAGCAGGACCATATGGATGCGCCTTATAAGCTTTTATTCCTTTATTCTTGTAGTATAATGCTTCATCAATGTAATCCTGAATGGATGGTAAAAAGTTACTGCTAGCATAAACAGGAAGACTGTCTCTGTATGCGCCTATATACTTGTATAAAGGCAGTCCAGCTTCTTTTGCGCAAATATCCCACAAGGCTACATCTACTGGTCCAGGTAAAAAAACAGGGAAAAAAGCTTCATGCCTGTCTATAACCCACAATTCCTGAAAAATAGCTTCTCTATCATGAGGATCTCTTCCAAGTACAACAGGTCCTATGCTTTCTTGAAGATAACTCTCACTTACAGCTCCGCTTCTAGCAGCCATACAAGTTGCTATACCTTCAATACCTGTATCAGTAGTCAGCTTTAGTACTATGACATCCCAGCCCATTTTGGCTCCGCCTTGTCTCTTCTCATCAAAAAGACATTTTCCTCTTTCAACCCACCAAGTTTCAAATTTAACTATTTTCATATTGGGTAACTCCCTTTCCGTTTACTAAACGTTTACTAAAACGTTCTAGTTTCTTTTAGTCTAGGCATTTTACGGAATAAAGTAAATACTATACAAAAACTTTTTTAAAAATCGTTAATATGCAAAAAGGTTATTAAGTAGTTTTAAGTAAATTTGCACAATTCTGTTTACTAAACAAGCTAAAATTTTGACATTTATTGACATGAATTTTGCACCGTGATAAATTCATTTTAGGGCAACTAATAAAACGGTTTAGTTCTTGTGTATTGGGGTTTTGAGGGCTAAACAACATATTGTAGGAGGGTATAGAAATGAAAAAGAAACTGTTGGCATTTACAATTATCGGTACAATGATAGCTTCAGTAGCAGGCTGTGGATCCGAGACATCCAATGAGGCAACTGGCCAAACTGAAATTCCTGCTCAAGAAACAGCTTTGGGCGCTCAGCCTGACAGTACTGAAACTACTGCTTCAGAACCTGAAATAGTACTTACTTGGAACGAAGTAAACGGAGAAGGATACGGTGCTGTTGAAGGCGCTAAAGTTTTTAAAGAAACATTAGAAGAAGTTTCCGGTGGAACTATGACTATAGAGTTATATCTTAATGGTACTCTCGGAAATGAACAGGAATCCATGCAGGGAATCCAGATGGGTACACTTGATATATTCCGAGGAAATGCATCATCACTTCCTAACTACGGTGCTGAAACAATCGGTGTTACAGGTCTTCCATTCTTATTCTCAGATATGGATGATTTTGAAGCAATGGCTGTTTCTCAGACAGGTGAAGATCTTCTTAATTCTGTAGATGAAGCAGATTGCGGATATATCGCACTTGATTGGCTCGTAGAAGGTCCTCGTCAGTTATTCATAACACAGGCTACATATGAAAAACTTGGAAGTCCATCTGAATTTACAATCGATATGATGAAGGGTTTAAAGATACGTGTTCCTGAAACAGATCTTATGGTAAATACCATGTCAGCTCTTGGTGCATCTGCTACTCCTATAGCTTATGCAGAGCTTTACACATCCCTCCAGTCAGGTGTTGTTGACGGCGCTGAAAATGGTGTTACATCTTATGCATCTAACTCATTTAATGAAGTAGCTCCATATTTTATAACTGATGCTCATACATTTGGTTGCGGTGTAATACTAATGAACAAGGATAAATGGAACTCTTTAACAGAACAGCAGCAGGAATGGATGAGACAGGCTGGTGATGCAGCATCATTAGCTTGCTATGAATTCAATAAAAAGCAGGAACAGGAAGTATTTGATTCCTTTGAATCTTTAGGTGTTACTAAACTCGAAGTACCAGATCTCGAAAAATGGCAGGAAGCTTGTTCAAGTGTATATTCAGGATATGATCCAGAACTTGTTCAGAAGCTTGCTAGCAGCAATTACTAATAATTTGATTATTTAAAAAGCCGGGAAAAAGACCAGCTGTGCCTTTTTCCCAGTTTTTTTACAAACAGGAGATTGTCTTACATGAAACAGTTCAAAAAAATATGGGATCCAATCGATAAGATTGTGTTTGGGTTGGTTAAGTATGCTTGTGTACTTATGTTAGCAGCCTTAGTAGTTATCGTTTTTTACATCTTTTTGGGAAGATATGTTTTACATAACTCTCCTGCATGGGGTGAACCCTTATCTCTTCTGCTCCTGACATGGATGAGTATATTAGGCTCATCAACAGTTCTTAGGACTGATGAGCATCTTAAAGTAACGATGTTTGATGAAAAACTTGGCAAAAAAGGGGTTCTTATAACAGATATCCTTTCCACTATATTAGTTCTCGTATTTGCATTATTCATGATCATATATGGCAGGCAACTAATGATCCAAGCTAGAAATAACATGATGGGCGGCATAAAAATACCCTATCGCTATATGTACCTCGCAATGCCAGTTACGGGCATTGTCTACATTTTTGCATTGATATCACAGTGGGTAAGGAGGCTTTCTTCATGAGTACAGCTGCTATTGCAACGCTTATTCTTATCGGAGTTTTTTTAGTTTTAGTATTTTTACGAGTGCCTATCGTTTATTCAATCGGTATTGCCTCTTTGATTGACTTTTTCTATCTTGGAATAAATCCAATGCAGATGGCACTAAAATTTGTAGGTAATCTTAACTCTTATACACTTTTAGCTGTTCCTTTCTTTATCCTTATGGGCGAACTGATGAGTGCAGGAGGCATCACCGATACTCTGATTGCTTTCTCTAAACAACTTGTAGGCTGGTTCCCCGGAGGAGCTGCGATGGTAAATGTGGTTGCTTCCTTCTTTTTTGGAGGTATATCAGGCTCTTCCTCAGCCGATTGTGCTTCATTAGGTCCTATAGAAATAAAAATGATGGAAGAACAGGGATATGACAGAGAATTTTCTACAAGCCTGACAATGGCTAGTTCAGTGGAAGGTATTCTAGTTCCACCTAGTCAAAATATGGTTATTTATACGCTGGCTGCTGCAGGTGTAACAACAGTATCAATAGGACAATTATTTGTTGCTGGTTATATTCCAGGTGCAGTCCTCTCTATTGTTCTAATGATTTATTCTGCTTACTATGCAAGAAAGCACAAGATTCCTGTTACCGGTAAATTTTCTCCTAAAGCTCTTGGAAAGAGCTTTATAAGTGCAGTCTGGGGATTACTTGCGGTTCTTATAGTTGTTGTAGGTGTCATCGCAGGTATTTTTACAACAACAGAATCAGCCGCCGTAGCAGTTGTATGGTCATTATTCGTAGGCCTAGTTATATATCGAGGTATCAAATTAAGTGATATACCACATCTTTTCCATAACGTAACGACAATGCTTGGAAAAGTATTGATTCTTATAGGTGTTTCAGGAGCATTCACATATCTTTTGACATATTTAAAAGTTCCAGAAAATGTTTCAAAAGTAATGTTTTCTCTCACAAGCAACAAATTCCTGATACTCCTAATGTTAAATCTTCTCATGCTTGTGCTTGGATGCCTTATTGAAATGGCTTGCCTGATCTTGATGCTTACTCCAGTTATCCTTCCTATATGGGTTGCACTTGGTCTTTCACCGATACAGCTTGGAATTGTAATGGTTCTTAATCTAGGAATAGGACTACTTACACCACCTGTAGGTTCTACGCTATTCATAGGTTCTGCTATATCAGGAATTAAAATTGAAACGTTGGCAAAGAAAATGGCACCTTTCTACATAGTAATGGTTATTGCACTTATAATTCTTACTTATTTTCCTGACCTATACATGTGGATTCCTAACATGCTGTACAAATAATACTAACGGAGATGACAACAATGAAACAATGGAAAAACGATGAAGAAATGTTCTCAATAATGAAAGAAGTGTTATACACACCTGTTGTCGGAGATATTCTTGATCAAATGGGTTATAACCATCAATTTCTTCCATCATATATAAAACCACTAGAGTCAATGGTACCGGCTGATGCCTATATTGATAGGTCAGAGCCTGACAACAGACTAAAACTTGCAGGTTATGCGTGTACTGTACTTGAAAATGATGTTTTTGAAGCTCCTAAGAAACCATTTGGCTATCTGACTGAAGCCCTAGACCAATTAAAACCTAATGAGATATATGTTGCCACGGGAGCACACAATAGCGCTTTATGGGGAGAACTACTGACTGCCACAGCAAAAACCCGTGGTGCAGTAGGTGCTGTATTAGATGGATACAGTCGTGACACACCACAAGTTCTTAGCCAAAACTTTCCTGTTTTTTGTTCAGCTACATGGGCGCAGGACTCTTCAATAAGGACTTATGTGTGCGATTATAGATGCACAATTGAAATTGGTCAGACTACGATTCACGACGGCGATTTAGTTTTCGGTGATATTGATGGCGTACTTATAATTCCTAAACAAATAAAAGATGAAGTTCTCGAAAAAGCAATTGAAAAAGCCAAGGGAGAGAAAAAAGTTCGTAAAGCAATTGAAGGAGGAATGTCTGCAACAGCAGCATTTGCAGAATTTGGAATTCTATGACAAATATAAAAGCTTTTCAAATAGACACAGCTGACAATGTTGCCACTATGCTTGATGAAATTGATACAGGCTGTAGTGCTCTTCTTACCGGAAACATCTGTACAGACATAGATAATACTATCTCAGCAATAAATAAAATTCCAATCGGACACAAAATTGCACTTAAAGATATTACAGCAGGTGAATCCATTATCAAATATGGCGTAGTGATTGGTACAGCAACTAAAGATATCGCAAAAGGTAGTTGGGTTCATTTGCACAATATAAAAAGTGTCTACGATGAAAGATCGAGCCATCTGGACGTAAATACAGGAGCTCCAAAGGATACAAAATATGAATAACACTATAAATAGTATTAAATGGAACGGATATCTTCGCAAAGATGGGAAGCTCGGCATACGTAATAGAATTTTAGTGATCTATACAGTCAAATGTGCTGAATTTGTTGCCCGCGAAATAACCGTAAAAGCAGCCAATAAAGATGTAGAACTTATAGGATTTGATGGTTGTACAGATAACCAATATGCAGTTAACCTGCTTATCAGTATGATTCGTCATCCTAATGTAGGCGCGGTAATAGCAGTCGGACTTGGATGCGAATACGTTCAACCTGAAAAACTAGCTGATATAGCTGCTTCTGAAGACAAACCAGCATATTGGCTATTCATACAAAACGAAGGTGGAACTATTCCAGCTATAAACAAAGGCTTAGATTTTGTTAATGATGCATTAGAACAATTAAAAGATACACCTCGAAAAGAAATGGGATTTTCTGATCTTGTGATTGGAGCAGAATGCGGAGGTTCTGATTATACAAGTGGCCTCGCTGGAAATCTTGTAGTTGGCAGATTCTTTGACTGGCTCGTGGATAATGGCGGAACACCAATATTTGAAGAAATAGTTGAAGCTATCGGTTTAGACAAGCACCTTATTTCAAGAGCTATTGATGAAAAAGCCAGACAAGAAATCCAATATACCTACGATAAGGCTTTGGATTACTGTAAATCAGTCAGACAATACTCTGTTAGTCCGGGAAATTTCGCAGGAGGTCTTTCTACAATTGAAGAAAAAAGCATGGGAGCTCTTATAAAAAGTGGATCTCGTCCAATTCAGGGAGTAATTAAAGTGTCCTGCTCTCCTCCTCACTCTGGATTGTGGCTTCTGGATTCAACACCTGATCCGTATTGGATGCAATTTGGTATCACTAACCCAAATGACAATGAAGGGCTTATGGATCTTGCAAGTACAGGAGCGCATATAGTGATCCTTGTGACTGGAAGAGGCAACGTAGTAGGATCTGCTATTGCTCCATGCATTAAAATTACAGGCAACCATCATACATATGAAAAGATGAATGCAGATATGGATTTTGATGCAAGCCCTATGCTTACTGGAGAAAGCTCACAAGAATCTGTCATGTTAGATTTGGCGAAAGAAATACAAGAAGTTGCCAAGGGAAATCCAACAAAAAGTGAAGCATTGGGACACAAAGAGTTCTTCATTCCTTACAAGTACCAAGATAAAACTAAAATATGCAACGGATAAAGAAGGAACAACAAATGAATACTTTCAGTAATGAACAATTAAAAAACTTCAATATGTATGATCAGTACAATCTGTCCGGTAAAGTAGCCATTGTAACCGGTGGAGCTACTGGACTTGGACTTGCCATCACAAGATGTCTTGTAAGTGCAGGTGCAAAAGTTTGCGTGGTAAGCCGTACTAATCCTGATGGTGTTTTAGATGAGTTTAAAGACAAAGTAAAGTTCTATGCCTTTAATATTACTGATACTGAGCACTCTGAAGAATTAGTTAAGAATATATATGATGATATGGGACGCATAGACATCCTAATTAACAATGCAGGAAATCACTGTAAAAAATACATCTGGGATATGTCAGTTGATGACTACAAATCTGTGCTTAACGTACATCTTGTAGGTGCATTTGCACTGACTAAAGCTGTTGTCCCGTATCTAAAAGAACAAGGTTGGGGAAGAATTATTTTCCAAGCAAGCATGACAAGTTATATAGGCCAGCCACAAGTATCTGGTTATTCTACCTCAAAGGCCGGAATCCTTGGATTAATACATACTCTTACTGCTGAATTAGCAGAATATGGAATCACAGTTAATGCAATCGCTCCAGGCTGGATTGAAACTCCTATGTTCCACCAAGCAACTGATAATGATCCTCCACGCCTAAATAAGATACTTGGAAGAATACCTGCAAAAGCAGTAGGTGATCCTATAGATATTGGTATGTGCGCAGCATTCCTATGTAGTGATGCAGCAAGGTATATTAGTGGCACATGTATTCCGGTAGACGGTGGCGCTTTGATTGGATTTTAACAGGAGGCAAAATGTTTAACGAAGATTTATTTCTTACTAACAAAACAGGAAAACATCTTTATCACAAGTATGCTGAGAATATCCCGATAATTGACTACCACTGCCATCTTCTACCCCAGGAAATTGCAGAAAACAAGGAGTTTGAGGATCTAGGTGAACTTTGGCTAAAGGGTGATCATTACAAATGGCGCGCAATGCGTACCTTTGGAATAGATGAAAAATACATCACAGGTGAAGCTAGTTATCATGAAAAGTATCTCGCATTTGCTGCTATCCTTCCAAAATTGATAGGAAATCCTATATATATATGGTGTGCGCTCGAACTAAAAAGATATTTTGGAATTGATGAGGCTGTATCTGAAGCGAATGCAGAAGAAATATATCAGAAAACTAAAAACATGATTAAAGAGAAGCACATAACAAGAAGATACTGCATGGAACATTCCAAAGTTAAACTAGTTTCCACTACAGAAGATCCCTTGGATGATTTAAAATGGCACAAACAGATGAATAGTGAAAAAATGTATACTCGTGTCATTACAGCATTTAGACCAGATAAAGCCATGTTTTTGGAACTAGATTCATTCAATGATTACATTGATAAGCTGTCTGATATATCTCACTTTAAGATTGAATGTTTTTCTGACCTCTTAAGCGCCCTTGAAAAACGCCTTAAGTATTTCAAAGAGGTAACAAACACATCCGTTTCAGATGATGGAATACCACATTTCACTTGGGCTGACTATACAGAAAATGAAATTGATATAATTTTCCAAAAGGCGCTTAGAAATGAAAAATTAACGCCACTAGAAGAAGATAAATACCGTAGTGCTTTCCTGTTTGAAATGGGACGGATATATAACAGAAATAATTTTGTCATGCAACTTCACATCGGAACATATTTAGATGCCAATACAAGAGGTGTACAAACAGTAGGTCAATCAACTGGCTTCGATTGTACAGACGATCAAGCAAGCGTAACCTCAGTTGGTCAGTTACTTAACAAACTGACTCTTATTAATGAATTGCCAAAGACAATTCTATATCCCTTGGATGGTACAAAAATAGAAACTTGGGCTGTCCTTGCCGCAGGATTTTGTGACAATGGCACTAAAGCAAAAGTTCAATTAGGTGCTCCATGGTGGTTCAATGATCAAGCATATGGAATAGCCAGACAATTTGCCGCCTGTGCAAATCTTTACCCTATTAGTTTATCCATAGGTATGTTAACAGACTCAAGGAGTTTTATCTCCTATCCTCGGCATGAGCTATACAGGCGTGTTCTTTGCAACTATTTTGGAGAACTGATTGAACGAGGCGAATATTTTAATGATGAAAAAGATTTGGCCAAGATAATAGAAGACATATGTTTTAATAATGTTAATGAATTTTTTGGCTTTGGAGTTTCTAAATAAAAATGTAAAGGTCTTCTCTAGCAAGTAAGTACATTTAGAAACTATTTCTAAGACATGATCAATTAAGGCGGATTAGTAATAATCCGCCTTAATAAACACCGACGTCCTTAGAATCATACTTCAGGAAATATCTATCTTCTAACGTTTTTTTGCATTTAGTCTCGGAAGTAACTCCACTGTTAAATGAGTACACATATATCTTCAGCTAAAGATACCCATGCTCATATCAACGAATCCATGCAGGATAGTTCCGCCAAAGATATTGCCAAACCTTCTGTATAACCAGCTAAAAACAAAATGCCACAAAAGTTGCATAGGTGCTCCCGCTAAAAAAAAGGGAAAATACTCAACAAAGCTCATTCCTCTGGCTGCCATTTGAAATGGATAATGCATACAAACAAAAAGGATACCTCCAACAATCAGCATGAGCCACTCTTTCTTTAGTAAAGGAAACAACCTGGGCTGAATGAATCCCCTAAATGCCAATTCTTCTTCGAAAGCTATGATCACAAAATAGTAAAAAATATTATAACCGATCTCTTTTGCTGGAAGAAGCGCTGAACCAGCTATTATCCCTGGAATTATCGTATAGCATAAAAGAAAGATGATTCCCATGATCAGACCCGTTAATAATCCTTTTGAGGCGTTTCGCCATCTTATGCCAACTGTGGAACACTTAAACCTAATAAGCAAAAGAACTACAACAATGGCAAGAACCGTAAGCACCTCTCCAAAATAATTTCCTGACCTTGAATATATTATCCCGACAACATAAAGTGCAAACATATCAAAAATGTAGAATGTAAGCGCTATACACGAATCCTTAATTGAATAGCTTCGGATATTTTCCAGGTATTCATTATCTGCCTTAAAAATAGTATTCATTTATCCATCCTCTCTCTACTACAATATCCCTCCAATTTTCTTAACAACTACTATACCACCAATCTGCTTACCATTTAGAGTCGCTTTTATATTTTAACTAACACCTGTTGAATTGAGTTGGTGATATTAGTAAATTAATAATTAATTATTATAGTAGCATAATAAAACATGGGGCATATGAAGATGTGACTGAAATTTGCCCAGGTTGATCTAAAACAAGCCGCAACTTAACCTTCTAGGGATTGTGAGGTAAAAATGAAAGAAAATATTCATATTGTTGAAGAACGAGTTACTGCAGAGGAATACATTGATTTTCTAAAAAGAACTGATTTGGGATCACAGTATCCAAAAGAGCGTTTTGAAGAACGCATCAGGAAGCTGGTTAAGAATGTTTCCATCAGCCTGATAGCCCGTAATGACGAGAATCTGATTGTTGGTGTCTTGTTTGGTCTTACAGATTTCTGTTACTGGCTGTATGTGACAGACCTCGGAGTTGACAGACATTATGAGCGACAAGGTATCGCAAGCAAGCTAATGAAGACTGCACATGAAATCGCAGGTGGAACGAAGGATATAGCCGTATATCTGATTGCTAATGAACAAGCAGTGCCCTTCTATGAGAAAATAGGCATGGAAAAAGCAGATGACGTAATGAAGTACAACCATATAGATTGGACTGAATGGACAGTCTAATTGCGGGTGAACATTTTAGCAAGTCCTGCTTCACTCAATCATAATTATATTCAGATAGATCCTCAACAATGACTGGCTCATCAGCATCTACAATCTGATAGTCTTCTATGTATACACGAACTACGCAGTAATATGAAGGATCACTAGCCATGGTCATTCTGTCAAAACCAGCTGTAACAACATATCCGACGCCTTCATCAAAAATGTTACTTGGAACAACGTAGCTATAGTAACTATTAATATTGCTGTCTTCAGATGAAAGAGTTACCCCATAACTGTCGAAGTCCTGATATTTCCATTCTAGATCATCTCCTATGTCTATATCAGTATAAAGAGCTCCTTCATTAACCCAACAATCAATAACAGAAGTTCCTGTTTCATCACTCTGTGCATTGTCTT
>SVDC01000075.1 GCA_015058045.1 Cellulosilyticum sp. | reverse complement strand
AAGTAGATTGGAAATAACTTCATACTAATATACTTTGCAATAAAACCAAAAAGCGGTGGCATAAAAGTCGAACCCATATAAGCACTTGCCATTTGGATACCAATAATTGCCTGAGAATTCTTCACCCCAAAATTATCAGGTGTTGCATGAATAATACTTGGATAAATAGGTGCACACCCTAAACCAATAATGACAAGACCTACTAATGCAAGTGCATCTATCTTGATTGGAAGAACTACACATACAACACCTGCTATAAGAATACCTGTTCCCATGCGAATCATTTTTCTGTCACCAAATTTGTCTGAAATAAAACCAGAAACAAATCTACCTACGGTAATCCCAATAAAAAATAATGAACCAAAAGCAGCTGCTATTTCTTTTGATATATTACGTGTTTCTACCAAATAACTACTTGCCCATAGCATTGTTGTGCTTTCAGCAGCACAATATGCTAAGAATCCAAGTAACAAATATGATACCCCCTTGATTCTAAGTGCACCTTTAACCCCAAGAACTTCATTTTTTCCTGCTTCATTACTAGTGTTTTTATTAACCTTCCATACTGCTAATGTCAACACTAAAATAATAACAATTACAAACTGAATCCCTGACACGATACGGTATCCAGTTTGCCATACGGAATGTATTAATGCCCAGCTCATGACATATGGACTAACAATCGTACCTACTCCCCAAAAACAATGAAGCCAACTCATGTGTTTAGAATTATAATGCAGTGCCACATAATTATTTAGAGCTGCATCAATTGCACCAGCACCTAAACCATAAGGGATTGCCCAAATACATAGTATCCAAAACTCTGTTGTAAACGAAAAACCAAGAAGGGCAACTGCTGTTAGAAAAACGCTAACTACTGTTACGTATTTCGTACTAAACTTTTTTGTTAGTCGTTCTGATACTAGACTTGAACAAATCGTTCCCGCAGAAATAGTCATAGAGATAACGCCCATGTAAGAAATGGGAACATTAAATACTTCTTGCATAGTAGGCCATGCCGAACCAAGCAAAGAATCTGGCAGCCCTAGGCTAATGAAAGCCAAGTAAATTAAAGCTAATAATAATAAATACATGATTTACCTCCCGCATACTTTAAAGTAGAAATGATAATTTTCTATCATTATATCGTTACTATGTTGAATGAACTAATCTACTTTTCTAATGCCCTTTAATGCGGTTCTTAACTTGATTGGATTACCATATCGAAGTGTTCCTAATCGATAGAGTTTGGCACTCAGTAATCCTGCTCCTATAATGGATACAAGTAAAATAACGAAAGAAACAATCACTTCCCATATTTCCACTGTTCCCATAGCAATACGCATAAACATCACACTATATGAGCTAAATGGAAGGAAGGAAAAAACCTTTCCTACAATGCTATCTACATTACTTAATAATGCCATAGAAACACCATAAACAATCATAACCATTGTCATAAGACCACCCGAACTCTTGCTAACATCTTCTGTCTTGCTGACCATTGCACCCATAGCACCATATAAAAAAGCATAAAATAAAAATCCACCTAATCCAAAGAAAGCAAAAGTAATAAGTACTTCTGATGGAATTTTGAAGACCATATCTAACATACCACCCCACTGCTCTCTATTAAATTGATAAGATATTAGAATACAACCTAAAATATAGCCTACTTGAAGCAAACTACTAATAGCACCTGCCATTACCTTTCCAAATAATAAACTATTTGGAGTTGTTGAAGTAACTAGCACCTCTATTGATCGATTACTCTTTTCATTCGTTACAGAAATAGCAATACTTTGACCATACATAATAATCATCATAAATACTAGAATCACTAATATATAGCAATAAAAATAATTCTGTCTGGTATCTTTATTTAAAATCTGTTCATTAACATGAATATCCGCCTCATACATCTCCTCAATCTGTTGATAATCTAATTCGTTTGCCTCACAATATGCCTGGCGATAAAAAATTTGCATGGCTTCATCAAACTGATCACTGATTTCATCATCTAATCCTCTATTATAAAGGTAATAATCATAGCTATCTTCAGATTGAATGACAAATCCTGCTTCTGCCTCTTGATTTTGTACTGCCTCTTTTAAGGTTTCTTCACTCTCCGCCATGATCCATTCACTATCAGGAAAATACTCTTCTAATATAGCTTGGTTAGTGAGTCCTATTTTATCTACTAAATAGAGCTTATCTTTTTCCTCCTGCTCTTCTTTGTTATCTTCTTTCTTTTGCTGTGCTACCACTTCTACCCCTGTAAATTCCGATAAATCTATGACACGAGGCAGGCTCAATAAAATCGCGCCTATTAATCCAATTAATATTGTTGTTACCATAAATCCCTTGGATGTAAAATACTCCTTAAGTTCATACTTTAACACTACTAAAAATCGTTTCATCCTACTCTCCCACCTTTGCAACAAAAATATCATTTAAAGAAGGCTCATATGTACCAAATCGTTCAATTTCAATATCTGCTTTTCCTAGTCGATCTAAAAGTTGTTTTCTAGTTTGATTACTGCTTAGCTTTAGTACTAGAAAATCTTTCTTCTGCTCTTTAATTTGAACATAGTCAGCTAGTTCTTCTTTAAGCTTTTCCTGCAGTTTATCTAGGGTATAATTTTCCGCTGATAAAATCAATCTATTTTTGCCGTATTCTTTTTTAATATCTTTTAAATCTCCACTTAATACAATTTCCCCATGATTAATAATAGCAATTTGGTCACAAAATTCTTCCACGTAGCTCATCTGGTGACTAGAAAAAATTACAATCTTGTTATCCGAGATTAACTCATGTACAATCTCCTTAAGCATCTGAGAATTTACAGGGTCTAGTCCACTAAAAGGTTCATCTAATATAACAATATCAGGATGACATACTAAAGTAGTAGCAAGTTGTACCTTCTGCTGATTTCCCTTAGAAAGGGTCTCTAACTTTTTACTTGCATATTCTCCAATTTGTAAACGCTCCAGCCACTTTAAAGCGCTTTTCTTTGCCTCTTCTTTGTTCATACCTCTTAGTCTTGCAAAGAAAATCATTTGGTCTAGTACTGTTCTTTTTGGATATAATCCTCTTTCTTCTGGTAAATAACCTATCTTACTTTTCTCAGGTTTAAATCTTTTTCCATCTAATAAAATTTCCCCTTTATCTGCATGAAAAACATCCATTAAGATACGGATGGTTGTGGTTTTACCTGCTCCATTTCTTCCTAATAATCCTAATGCTTTTCCACTTTCTACTTCGAGGCTTATCCCATGCAAAATTTCTTTTTGTTCAAAGCTTTTATAAATCTGTTTCACTTCCAACTTCATTTAATTTCTCCCCTTTTTTCTGTATTCCTTTGGTCTATTACTTTAACCCATACTTCCTTCACTTTATTAAATATCTGCTTTTCCCGTTTGTATTACTTTATCCAAAACCCATTCTAGTTCTGTATAAGGACAATAAGGTATTTCCTTTTCTTGATGCATAGCACTTGCCAATAAGTGCACTCGCCCTTTTGCAATGCCATAAGCATGGCCTAAAATATTCTCATTTACCCTAACATACTGTACTTTTTCATATTTTAATATTTGAATCTTTCGCCCCAATCTCCCTGTTGCAATCATCATATACTGATCATTTATATAAAGCCCTTGACTCTCATAACCAGAAAACGTCCACGCTAAAGCTAATACAATAAATATCATACTCCATACTATCCCTATCCAAAGATGGAGCTGCTTTAAACTATATCCGAAAAAAAACCTGGCTCCTATGCCTATGCACATAGAAAATATCAGCAAGCTTATGATACACTTTAAACCTTCTAATATCATGGCACTTTTCGGCTGTTTTTGTAACCTACTAAGATTGACCTCTTGATATTCTGGTAGCAAAGCTATTAGGAGCTCATCTAACTTTTCTTTTTTGCAAGCTAGCCCTAATCGATTTCCTGTCTCTCCTTGTTCATCACTACTTCCTATATTAATCACTTCTAGTATGTATCGCCCCAATAATCTGGCAATGAATGTTTGTTTAATGACAACACCACTTATTTTATCAACGGGTACAGTATATTCTACTTTCTTTAAAAGACCATATTGTAAATAAATCTTATCTTGTTCTCTAGATACTTTAAACTGCACATATTTAATGAAACCTTTTACAATCCCCCAAATGCTACTTCCCATAAAGCCTATTGCTAAAATCATATTAAGACTGATTCCCCTACTTTGTCCTGCCTTAATTTCTTTAATAGAATTAAATCCACCTATAATCCCTGCCCCTAACATCACCATACTTATAATCAGTAATACAACTGAAATCTCACAAATACCATTCCATATCACATCCCTTCTACTTGCTTCATACTGGTTCTTTCTTTTGCCTTCTTCTTGATCTTTCTCCTTACTTAAATCCGACTCATCTTGCTGTAATTTTTCCATGATATCTGCTTTAAATTGCTCTGCCATTGTCTTTTTGAGTAGAATCAATACATCTGTTGTATTAGCTGTCGATAAAGTATTGGTATCTAACTTTACTTTGCAGGTTCCCATTATTCTTTCAAATAGATTTTGCTCTATATTAACATTGGAGATATGATTTATACCAATTGTTTGAGTTTGCTTATTGATGGTATTACGTTCTACAACAATAGCATTTTCATTCACTCCAATATAAGTCTTAGACCATACAATGATTTGGTAAATCATAAGTAAAACAAAAGGTAAGATAACAATCAGCATCATCCAAAATGCTGTCGTTTTATTTTCTGCTATATGCTCCGGCTGAAATGCTTCCCACCATTTCTCTGCATTACTCCATATAATCATCAAGAAAAAGAGAATCCATTTTCCCACTCGTTCTAATACAATGCTAAAATGATTTCTAAATCTCTTTTGTTTCATAATTTACCTCCTTATGAAACTCTTGAGCTTTCCTTTTTTCATCTAAAGCTATTGTATTAATTCTATATTTTAGCCAATCTGCAATTTGCTGTGCCACTTTCTCTTCTAAAAACCGTATGGTAACATCTCCACCTGCCGTTGTTACGGTTAATTTAGTTAAACCAAATAAATGGTCAATAGGACCGCTTTCCATTTTAAGCTTATGTAATCTTTCAATAGGTACAATATACCGATTCACAAAGAAATAACCTTCCTTTATATCGATACAATCTTCACTGATTGCGTACCCATAGCGATTATAACGTAATGGTGGTCCTATTAGTGCATTCAGTAAAAGTACTACTATCACACCATAACTTACTATACTTGCAAATTTTATCCCCTTTGGTAGCCATAACCATTGATTGAGCCCTAAAATAATGATGATTCCTAAAATACTCATAATGCCCTCTGCGACATACATACAGCCTTTTGCTTTAGGATTTAATTTTTGATAGTTCATAGCATTCTTCCTCTACTTATTTTTTCTCTATCATAAATTAATTTAATTTTCATTCTATATTTTTAATATTTTCCTTATATTCTATGTTCTAATCATATACTGGCCTATAGCCCATCCATAAACGCCTAAGGCAATAGGATATATTATGCTGAATAATGTGACTTTACCCCAAAAAATACTTGCTGTAACCATACTAATCACTACACAAATCAATATAAATTTTAGAAGATATTGATTTAAGATATCGCCCCTTACTTTAATTAATTGTTTCTTTTGAACAGGTGTATAACATAATTTCTGCATAACAGATACGATTTTCCCATTTTCCTTTATTGTTAACATCGTCCCTAATCTAGAAATAATTACATAATTCATAAATACAACAGGATTGATTAGCATCCACCAACTTTCTTTAATAAACTCTATATCTATTACAGCCACTACCACCTCAAACATAACCACCATAACTTCCATCATATGCTGTAATAGCTTATGGCTAAAGCTTTGGTTAGCCTCATAGCTTTGTAATTTGCTATGAAATGTATCTATTCTTTCCACTACCCATCTCCTCCTTTCTTCCTATTTAGACTCTAAGACTTTATCATTCCTTAGTTTTATCCTATTCTTCATTCTTTTTTATGGTTATTCCAATTATCCTATATAAAGTAGCTTTTACCCACTAACTTCTAATGTAGGTTTAAAAGAAATCAATCTTCCCTCTTCCATAATGCCTACAAAGTCCATTTTTTCTTCTAGTTCCTCTTCTATATGGGTAATGAGTAATACGGATGCCTCTTCATCCATTATGACCTTTCTAAGATAACGAAAGAAATCTTTGCGAAAGATAGGGTCCATACCTGCCGTTGCCTCATCTATTAAATAGAGTTTAGGCTTATGTGCCATCGCAAAGGCAAGCTGAAATTTCATATATTCTCCTCTAGAAAGTTTAGATATTTTTTGTCCCCTACTTACCCCCATTTCCGATAAATAAGTCTCAAAAACTTCCTGGTTCCATCTAGAATAAAAAGGACCCAATAAATCTGCATTTCTAGCTAATGAATGCTCCTTAAAGAAACTATTTTCTTCTGATATAAAACCAATCTCATCTAATATAGCCCCTCTATGCTGTTTGATATTTTTCCCATCTACAAAGATCTCTCCTGAAAATTTCTTTTTCTCATCTAAAATATACTGAAGTAATGTGGTTTTCCCTGCTCCATTTTTTCCTGCTAAACCCATCATATAACCAGGTTCTAAGGCAAAACTGACTTGCTCTAAGTTAAATTTTCTTCTTTTACCGGTCACATTTTTAAACTCTAAAACCATCTACTCTTACCTCCTTATCCCTACTAAAATAGTGCATCTATCATACCTATAATCTCTCTTTTAGTTACGCCTGCTCTCTTGCAATCTAAAATCAGTTCATTCATTCGCTCCTCTAATCCCATGAGTTGCTTCTCTTTAAGATAGTCTGTATTATACTCACATACATAAAATCCTTTACCTGCTACTGAGCGAATGAGCCCTTCTTTTTCTAATTCCTCATAAGCACGTTTGGTGGTAATCACACTGACCTCTAGTTCACTTGCCAACGCTCTAATAGAAGGTAATGCCTCTCCCGTTTTAAGTTCCCCTGTTATAATGCCATCTTTGAGCTGATTGACAATCTGCTCATAAATAGCTAATGTTCCTTGTGTCTTAATAATGAGTTTCATGCTGTCGCTCCTTTCTTAGGTGTACTTTCTCTAAAGCACATCAGTTCACTATCAATACCGCATTCTATTAAATTTTTGCCATATCGCCTGATAAAAATAACAACTGCAATAAGTTGGATTCCTAATAGGATAGAAATTAAAAGTTGATCTCCTGATGTTGGTCCATTGGCATAGTAAAAAACAATTATCCATACGATCATGCTAAATACATTAAGACATACTCTTTTAACACTATATCCTTTAAGCCCATAGACTTTTTCTCTAATAGAAGGGCTGATATCACTCACATCTATATAAAACTGATTGCTCAAATGGCATAGTACATAGCTTACAAATACTGCTATAGCACCTGATAAATGAATACCCCCTATTACCACTGCAATCCCAATACTTACTAGACATAGAAGATAATCTCTTAAAGTTCTGTGCCTTATATTATTTAGTAAATACTTTCTCTGCTGAGCTTTGGTTATAGGGCATAGGAATAACTCTTTAGTTAGAGCATTCGGATACATCCTAGGGCTTACAAACGCCCAGCCTATATTAATAGCTAATAGGATATACGCTACAATCTGTTTTATATCCCCCATGTAAATATTGATAAAACCCCAAGCATAAACAAATCCCAACTGCTTATAAAGTTCCGATTTTTCTCCACACTGTAAGTGTTCTAGTAAAATAAATCGCTTCTTTCTTACACCCATTATTTTTCCCCCTTTATAGTGAAGTACATAATGTCCTCTATATTGGGTATTTCCAAAGTTAACTGCCCATCATACTTCTCAGTATAATGTTTAAAACGATCTCCTTTCACTAAGGCTTTAGTGCCATAAATACCTTTTTCCTTATAAACAACATACTCTTTTTTGATTAGATTAATCTTATAATCTTCGCCACTTACTAGTCGATAAGTTTCCATTATACTTTCCTTGTCCTGTGAAAAGACCATCTTCCCCTTGTGCAAAAAAGTAATATAATCTGCTAATCGATCAAGTTCCGCTGTTAAGTGGGTGGAAATTAAAATACTATGCTCTCCATCTGATACAAATTGGCTCATTAGTTTTAAAAAATAACTTCTAAACTCAGGATCAAAATTAGCAGTTGGCTCATCTAACACCAATAACGTGGGATGATGTGCCAGCGCAAAGGCATACTGAAACTTAAACTTTTCTCCTTTAGAAAGCTTTTTACCTTTTTGCTTTAAGTCGAGCCCAAACTCTCTAGCATATCTTTGAAAAACGTTTTCTTCATAGTGGCTATAAAAGCTCCCATAATAGTTAGCTAATCTATTTATAGACAAATCATAGTCAAATACCTGCTCTGCTAAAATATAGCCAATGGCATCTTTATTTTCTCTTTCATAATCTTTAAAATCTCGTCCCTCTATTTGAATACTACCTCGCTCTGGATACGTTAACCCTAAAATCATATGAATTAGACTGGTCTTTCCTGAACCATTAGGTCCTATTAGCCCCATAATATAACCCTTAGGTAAATGAAATGATATATCTTCTAATCTAAAACTACCTATCCTCTTGCTTATACCATTGACCTTTAGCACTTCTTCATCCTCCCTTATCCTTCTATTTCCTACCCTCAATACTGGTTTAGAAACATTTTTATTCTTTTATCTGCAGACCTATCTTATAAAATCGTATATGAACTGTATATAAATATATATACACCAAATACACAGTTAAATCAACCAATTTTTATTTTTCTAAATAAATTTAACAAAACCTTATTCTATAACCCATTTAATCTAATTCAAATTAGATTAACTTCACTTCTAATGTTCTAATCCCCTTTTACAAAAAAATAAAGCTTATCTCTCTTTTATTTGAGATAAGCTTTATTTTTTTCTTATTTATTAAAGCACTATTCTATAGCCTCTTCTAATTGTTTGGCTATTTCATATATTTGAGTTAAACTATTTTGGACTTCTTTAACAGCTAACTTAGAATTTTCTCCATGCTCCATACCATTTTGTGAAGAAGCAGCTACTTCCTCAGTTGTTGCTGATAGTTCAGAAATGTTATGAGCTATTTCTTCTGTAGATGTAACAATACTTTGTACATTCTTACTCATATTCTCAATAGACTCGTGTAATTTTTCTATTTCTGTCCCAATACCAACAAATTTTTCTCCTGCTACATCCATTAATCCATTTTGATCTGCTACTGATGTTACTGACTGTTGCATATTTTCACTAGCTATTTTTGCATCTTCCATTAATACATTAATAATATCTGTAATTTGATTAGTTGCTGCTTGAGTTTCCTCAGATAGCTTACGAATTTCATCAGCTACTACAGCAAAGCCTTTACCATATTCACCTGCTCTAGCCGCCTCAATAGAAGCATTTAATGCGAGCAAATTCGTTTGGGAAGAAATATTTAATATGGCTCCTGTAATATCCTCAACCTTTGAAATTTGTTGAACCAAATTATGTACTGACTCTTTTGCTTGATCACTTGTCATTTTAACATTCACAGTTTTAACTTTTAGTTGTTCAATTAGATCGATACCATTTTCAATCATTTCTTTACTCTTTACTGAGCTACTTAATACCTCTGTAATTTCCTGATCGGTATCTTTGATATTATTCTCTATTTCATATGTCATTTCATTCTGTTTTTGAATTGACTCTGCTGTTGATTCACAACTTGTTGCGATTTCTTCAATAGCATTTCCACTAATCTCTATACTCTTATTTAAATTTATAATCTGTGTTTTAGCTTTATCAAAAGCTTTTACAAGTTCTGCTGCTGTTCTAGTATTCTTATATACAGTCGCTTTTTGAATTTTGGCTTTCTCTTCTATAATTGCCATTTCTTCAATACTAAATCTCTTTAACAAACTTGTCACTTTTATAGCCGCATATATAGTAATACTTAAAATGAACATTCGTATAAATAGATTTTCAGCAGCATTTGGAGTAACTCCTACAAAAATAATAACCTGTATACAATCTAATATATTAATTCCTAAAACAGCTACACTTCCCCATCTTATATATCGATTATTCATATATAAGATTCCTAATAAAATGATTGGTACTATATAGATATAACTATGCAGTGAATCTCCACATAAAATAATAAATGCATACACAATCGTATAAGTACATAAGCAGATTTTTGTATATAACTCTTCTTCCCTAAACTTAAAATATCCACCATTCATTATAGCAATCCCTATTCCTGTAGCTGCTATTTGAATAATTCCCGTTAACGGCCATCCATCAGATATAGCCTGAGCCATCGTAGCCAAAAACATGTACCCCATTGCTAGGCTCATTACTCTACAAATCACTTTATTTTTTTCCTTACATTGCTGCTTTGCTAAATCCATACTCCACCTCTCCTATTTGATGTTTGATGTTTGCTTTTTTTCTAAAAATATATCTTTTATATTATATTATAACATTTTTTTATAATACAATATTTTTTCATATTTATTTTAAATTATTATATAACTTTCTTTTCAATCCACTTACCACTGATAAACCTTGTCGTAAAAATAATGCCTCTTAATGTCCAGTCTGCAAACATCCCAATCCATACTGCTATTGGACCTAATCCCCAGTAGTTACATAAATAGATGCATAAACTTACACGACAAAGCCACATAGTGCTTACTGCAACCATCATCGAGAATTTCACATCCCCCGCTGCACGCATGCCATAAGCTGGTATAAAGGATAATACCCAAACTAAAGGCTTAATAAGCGTAATCCATATCATTAGCTCAAAACATAGTGTTGCACTTTCTGCTTCCATATTGCCAATGATTGTAACAGGCTTTGTAATAGCAAAAGCAAATAGACAAGATAAGATAATGCCAATTTCTGCAAAACCTGTTAATTTAACAATATTGTACCTTGCTTCTTCTTTACGCCCTGCCCCCATGCACTGTCCAACTACAGTCATTAGTCCAATACCAATACCTGAACCTACTACCCCATTTACATTTTCTAAAATATTAGTCATTCCTTGTGCCGCAATAGCTACTGTTCCCATAGTTGATACAGTAGATTGAATCATTAGCTTTCCAAATTGAAACATACCATTTTCAATTCCTGCTGGTATGGCTATAGATAAAATTTTGGAGATCATAGAAAACTGTGGTCTAATCTGTAAATAGTGATTAAGTACAATAGGTTGATTAGGTTTATGTAAGAAATATAAAACTGTAATACTACAAAAAACTCTAGAGACTAAAGTTGCTAAGGCAGCCCCTGCTACACCCATATGAAACATAAAGATTAATATAAAATTTCCTACAATATTAAGGATATTAGAAATCACCGATATTTTCATTGGGAATTTTGAATTTCCACCTGCCCTGTAAAATGCAGCACCTGCACTAAATAGTGCTAGAAATGGATACGATAATGCTGTTATTAAGAAATAGATTAGCGAATTACTCATAACCTCTGCTTCAACTTCTCCAAAGACATTTCTTAGAAGTGATTCACGCATCGTGATTCCTAATATTGTAATAACCATAGAAATGACAAACATAGATAATAGGACCTGCCTAGCTGCTATATTACATCCCTTTTTATCCTCTCTCCCTAAATACTGAGAGCATACAATCGTTCCTCCAACCGCCATTGCAGAAAAAACTTGAATAACTAAATTACTAATAGAATCAACAAGTGAAACTGCTGAAATGGCTGCACTCCCTACATTACTTACCATGACAGTATCTGCCATTCCCATCATAGAATTTAATATTTGTTCTACAATAAGTGGGATTAATAGTATCTTTAAATCCTTGTTTGTAAACAAAAGATTTTGCTTATCAATTTTAGAGGAATCATAAAGTTTATTTTGAATGCCTGCTAACATATGCTCATTTCTCTCCCTTAATAAATTTTGACTCATTTCTCTATTATATATGAAATATTATTATAGCAATGCACAATTCCTTTCTATTTTTAACAAATATTGCTTTTATTTTTCCTGTGTTACATTCATCAATCCATATTTACATATAGAGATAGGGCTTCTTAAAATGAAGCCCTATCTCTATATAAAAAAACTACTTGTTTAGTTAAAAAGAATCCTAGTCCATTAAACTGTTTATCTATAATCACTCCATCAGCATATAATCTTAATTTATAAAAATACTGAAGCCGTTCTGTTTGTACAGTTGTATCTCGCTTATTCTACAATTTTAATTATACCTTTTTTATCTACCGCTTGACTCGGTTCTTTCTCTGCATAACCTAATGCAGCAATTCCAAAGACATTATGCTCATCTGGTATACCCACTTCTCTTAAAAAGCTTCTTATCTCTACTTCATCACAAATTTCTTGGAGCTGATTAATCCAAACAGAACCAATACCAAATGAATGTGCCGCTAAAAACATGTTTTCTAAGGCACAGGCATTATCTTCTTTTGCCCAGCGACTTTCTTTTAAATTAGATGTTAAAACAATAGTATTGGCCTTATAGAAATTATAACCTTTTCGATCTAGGAGTTTTTCAATCAGTCCTGCTAAAGTCTTAATTTTATCTTGATTAACAATGGCTGTAAATTGCCAAGTTTGACGATTCATCCCACTTGGTGCATAAGCTGCTGCTTTTAAAATTTGCTCTAGTTCTTCTCTTGGAATAGGTTTTTCATTAAAAGCTCTTATACTTCTTCTCGTTAAAATATTTTCCATAATTTGATTCATAATTACTACCCCCCAATTAAATAAATTTTCCACCTATCCCTATATTAGCATATCTAAAAGCTGTTGTTTAGATTAACTTCCTGCATCAAATACTGGGCTTCATTTTATTCTTAAGTAGCATCCTTAGGCTTTTGACTTAGAATTCGGCGAATAGAATCCAAAGATAAGCCAAAATCATCAGCTATTTCATCTTGCTTTTTACCCTTTTCATAAGCACTTCTTATTTTTTCATTTCTCTCTTTGTAGTATGCCCTAGCTCCTGAGCCCTCTCCCCACTTTTTTCGCTCATCTACTCTTGGAATATAGAGATTTTCTCCTGCTGCATACTTTTGGACTTCCTTTAAAAGTTCATCAGGTAATACATGTAGTGCATTTTTATAGTTCATCACGCACGCCCCTTAACCTAAAGTTCTTTTGCTAGGAAACTTTCTAAATCTGAATAAATTTTTAGTTCCACATTCCAAAGTTTTAATGTCTCCACAATATAGTTCTCTAGTTCTTTTGCCCTAGAAAGTAGTGGCATTAAATGATTAGCATCAAATACGCCCATTAAATCCATGATTTTAAGCCCAAATTCCTCTTGTATTGCATCAAACTCAATTTGCAAATAACAACCTAATTCATAAGCACTTGTATAATCTTTTGCATTACAAAAATATTCTAATCGGCGGAAAGTATATCTTGCTTCATAATACCATCCCCCTAGTTCTTCATAGTTTGTATTCGTTGAAGTAACATACTGTCCTTTAGCTAATGCAAAGAAGTTTCTTGTTTTTTGAATCAACTTATATACTTTTTCTTTAATCTCACTGGATGTAGTGGCTAAAATAACTTCATTACAAAGCTGCTCATATTGATTAGGCTTTTTATTCATACTAGCTACTTCACCTACATATTGACCAGCTCCATAACTTCTACCTAAATAAGTCCCATTAAAGGTCGCAACAGCAATAGATAAATACTGCATAATACCACCTGCTGCTTTACGCACATGACTCATATCTTCATCAAAAACCATGGTCTTAAAGATATCCATGGCCACATCAAGCTGTTCTAATGCTTTTTGCATGCAATAAGTTCGATTTTCTAAACGTTTCTTTAATAATGCTTGTAGTGCTAAAAATCTTTCTTCATCTTCTTTAGTTCTTGCATATAAAATCACACCATTTGCAAATGCAAAAGTAATGGTTTCATGTAAATCTGCAATACCTTCTAATCTCTCCCAACTCATTGGAAATAAATCATACCCCATATCTTCAATAATAAATGTCTTAGCTAATTGATAGCCTCTATCCGTACAAGGTACATAAAAGTCAAAAGCTACATTCTGTTCATCTGTTGGGATTTTACATGCTCCTTTTTGCCCAATTAATAAAGCTACATCCTCTTTATAATCCTTTTTGATTTTTTCAACTGCCCAATTGATTAATTCTTTATCTATATTTTTCATATCTATTCCCCTTTTCTTTTTTCTCCCATTGGCGCCCTTGGTATAAACTTATTGTATCTACTCCTTAAGATAGAAACAATATCAACAATCATTAGAATCATTCTTGCACAATAAAAGAAAGTTCTTTATCACCTTTTTATTTAGAGGTTATAAAGAACTTTTTCTTCTCTTTATTTTATTGTTTTTCTTAATGGATTACTTCACTGTAAGTTAGTTTCTTTAAGCAAACCAGTTTTCCTTAAAACAAATCTTCTTACTTTCTAAATCTACCTCTACTAATACACCATAAGGCAAGGCACATCTAGGCGTTGCATGCCCAAAGTTGATATTATATAAAATAGGGAGGTCTTTATTCTCAATGACTTTCTCATAGACTGCTTTATAGTCCTCATAATAGGCTTCATCTTGTGGCTTACCTACTAAAATACCATTAATGACCTCAAAAACACCTTGATCTTTTAAGGCATGTAATTCTTTTTCTAGTACTTCTGGTGTTGGTTTTTCTTCACAAGTTTCAATAAATAAAACCTTGCCCTTCCATTCCTCTAGAGATGGGAAAATTCCATACTTTTCACAGGTTGCTTTTTGATCTTCATAACGATTTTGCGTTAGTATATCATAAAGACTTTCTAAACAGCCTCCTAAAAGTCTACCTGAAAAAGTACCTTTTCCTTGTAAAACCTCATAGCCTTTCTTTTCTTTATGGGCAATTCGCTCAGTACCTACTACATCTGCTGAAAAATCTGTACGTTCTTCATACCATATAGCACTAGAAGTAATGTTTTCTTTTCCTTCTACTTTAAAATAACTCTCAAAAAATTCTTTGGTATAAGGTAACATTTCCTTCCCTAATTCTGCTAAATCACATAAGAAGTTCGGTCCATAAAAGGATTGCATACCTAGTTTATAAAACATTAAATGATTAATGGTAGTGTCTGAAAATCCCGTAAAGAGCTTTGGCGTAGACTTTACTTTCTGAACAAATGCCTCATCCTCCATCAGATACGGAAGTAAAGTATAAGTATCATCTCCCCCGATGATACAAATAATCCCTTTAATCTCTTCATCCTCAAAAGCCTTCTTTAAATCTTCTGCTCTTGCCCTTGGATTTTCTTTAAGATACGTTAACCCTTTTAAAGCATTAGGCATAAAAACAGGTTTGAGCCCTAATTCTTGTAGTCGTTTAAGCCCTAGTTCAACTTGATGTTTGCAAAATTCTTCCCCTAATATGCCACTGGATAAACTAACAATGGCTACCTGATCTCCCTTTTTTAAAGCTGTTGGTTTATTCAAACGATCATCCCCTCATCTATTGG
>SVDC01000074.1:4815-16236 GCA_015058045.1 Cellulosilyticum sp. | reverse complement strand
CTATTGCTCTTCTCCCAAACGCATCTCAACCCAGTTCTCATTTACATGTCTTACATATTGCCATCCATGTTCTGCTAACCATTCCATAGGTACCTTTCGTAAATCCCATTGTACGATAATCACTTTCTCACCTCGTTATTAACAATTTACTTAAGTATATCCCAATCAATGGCTTCTTAATCATTAGTAAATAAAAAAGAGCATCACCTCATTCAAATAAGGCAATACTCTTTTAAATCCATTTAACTATCTTCCCGAAAACTACAATAAATTTTTGATAAGTTCTGCTGATGATTTAGGTGATAAATAAGAAAGTGGTACATCAAAGACTGTTTTTGCACCAGTATTGCCCTCTTTATTCATACGGACTGCTGCACGTGCATAAGCCACTAAAACTTGCGCTGTAAACTCTGGATTGCTATCTAGCTTTAATGAGAACTCAATGATTTGCTTGTGTTCTTCATTATCACCTGTTACACCTGTTCTAAATACAAATCCACCGTGTGGCATTTTATTGTGATTTGCTTTAAGTTCTTCTTCTGAGATGAAGTGTACAGTTGTATCGTAATCTGAGAAATAGTTTGGCATTTCCTTAATATCTTTTTCTATTTGAGATAAGTTAGCGCCTTCCTCAGCTACAACAAAGCATTCTCTTGTGTGCTTTTGTCTTGTAGATAAAGCTGGATTTTCAGCATTTCTTACTTGTGTAATGGCTTCTTCTACTGGTACCGTATATTGAATACCATTTTTTACGCCGTTTACACGTCTAATGGCATCTGAATGTCCTTGGCTTACTCCTTTACCCCAGAATGTATAGTCTTCACCCATTGGTAAGAATGCACCTGACATCATACGAATCATTGAGAATAAGCCTGGATCCCAACCTACTGAAATCACACTTGTGTGTCCTGCTGCTTTGGCTGCTTCTTCTACGACTGTATGATATTCTGGAATTCTTGCATGTGTATCAAAGCTATCAATTGTATTAAATAATCTTGCCATTTCTGGTCCTTGAACAGGTAGATCTGTTGCAGAACCACCACAAAGAATCACTATATCTATAGCGTCTTTGTAGCTTTCAATATGATCCATATGCACGACTTTTGCAGTTTCTGTTTTAATAGCTACTGTTTCTGGTGCACGTCTTGTAAATACTGCTACTAGTTCCATATCTGGATTTTGTCTAAGAGCAGTTTCTACGCCTCGTCCTACATTGCCATATCCAACAATTCCTACTCTGATTTTATCACTCATGTTATTCTCCTCCTAAGTTCCCTAAATTTCCCAAACAATTTTCTATCATATACTCACTATAGTAGTTCTGATTCATACTACTAAATTATTATTTATTTTTCTTAATTTGTAAAGTCTTTTCTAATAATTATATTTCAAAATCTAGAACCATAAATCTTCTTATATCAGTATTTCCTTTTCATAAAAAAAGATGTCACAATAAATCATGTGACATCTTTTTCTTCTATCATTTCATATAAAATTATATTCTATTGTTTTCTTTATGCACTTGCTTTAGTACCTTCTTGTGCCTTTTGATTACCTGTTACAAGGCGAATAACAAACTTCCCTACTTCATTAATTACAACAATACTAGCAGCCATCATAATCACTTTACCCCATGTAGCTACACTTAATGCTACAGTATTGAAAAACTTATTAAAGACTTGTGTAAAGAGTAATTGCATAACTGCTGTTCCTGCAATGATTTGAAGCGCTACTTTATTCGCTAAGAAGTTTGGAATAATACTTTTTGCTCCAAGCTCACGACAGTTAAGTGCATTAAATAATGCTAAAAATGCAAAGAGTCCAAATAGAACTGTTCCCTTTTCTGTATCTGCAACACCTAATGGATTCCATAACATTTGTGATAGGATAATACCTGAAATAACTAATGCATTACATAAAATCGTAATGAGCATTGTTTTTGTAATAATAGAAGCATTTTTATTAACTGGCTTACGTTGTAATACACTTTTTCTAATAGGTTCTAATCCTAATCCTAATGCTGGAGGTCCATCCATAATGATGTTAACCCATAATAATTGAATGGTTGTAAATGGCATTTCTTGATCGAGAAGTTGTGAAACCACTGCAATAAAGAATGCAACCACGTTAACTGTTAATTGGAACTGAATAAAGCGTTGGAAGTTTTCATAGATTCCACGTCCCCACTGAATACCTCTTACAATAGTACTAAATGAGTCATCTGTTAAAATAATGTCTGCAGCACTCTTACTTACTTCTGTTCCTGTAATACCCATAGCGATTCCTACGTCTGCTTTATGAAGTGCTGGCGCATCATTGATACCATCTCCTGTTACGCCTACTACTTCTCCACTATTTTGAAGAGCAGTTACAATACGCATTTTTGTTTCTGGTTTAGAACGCGCTACAATGTTAATATCTTGTATCTCTACTCTTAACTCTTCATCTGTTAAGGTATCAATATAAGAAGACTCTACTGCTTTTTTTCCACCTTCTAAAAGTCCTAATTCTTGACCAATAGCACGAGCAGTATGAATATTGTCTCCTGTAAGCATTTTAGTTGTTACGCCAGCTTTTCTAGCTGTTTCTACAGCGTCTTTTACATCTTCTCTAAGTGGATCGCGGATACCTACAAAGGCATTAAAAATGAGATTTTTCTCTAAAAGTTTTTCATCAACATTGCCTTCTTCATCTAAAACATTTTTTGCTTCTTCTTCTGTTAAATATTTATAGGCAAAACCTAATGCACGCATCGCCTTAACTTGTAATTTTTGAATTTCAGCTAATACTACTTCTTTTTTCTCATCTGTAAGAGTAACACTTTCTTCCCCTTCTGCTAAATAAGCACAAGACTGTAAAAGAACTTCTGGTGCACCTTTCATTAAAACAGCTGTTTTTCCATTAAGCTTCACTAAAGTGGTCATTCGTTTAAGTTTAGAATCGAAAGGAATTTGTGTTACGATATCGGCATTTTTTCTCTCTACTTTGTAGTCTGTATCTTTATAGTAAAGTAAAAGCGCACATTCTGTTGCACTACCTAAGTATTTATACTCATTTCCTTCTTTTTCAATATCAGCTGTTCCATTAATTAAACAGTTTAATTCAAATAAACTTTTGCTTTGTTTCGGTGGCTCTTTAGCATACTCACCTTCTACATAAACAGTTTCAACCGTCATACGATTTTGAGTTAAAGTTCCTGTTTTATCTGAACAAATAACTGAAATAGAACCTATTGTTTCACAAGCTTCTTTTTTAGTAACTAAGGCATTAATCTTAGCCATTTTTTGCATTGTAATGGCAAGTGTCATATTAATCATTGTTGGTAAACCTTCAGGTACAGCAGCTACAATAAGTGCAATACATACAACAAAAGCTGTCTTAATGCCATCAATAGAACTTAAAAATGCGGTAATGCCGCTTGTATCTGTATGTACCTCGCCACGCATAATCATCTTTGCCGTCATAAAAATAAATAATAAACCTGCAATACCACCAGATGCTTTAGAAATCATTGCACCTAAACGTCCTAATTTAATTTGAAGAGGTGTTTGCTCTACTTCTTCATTAAGATTTTGTGCAATACGTCCCATTTCTGTATCATCACCAATATTGGTTACTAAGAAACTTCCTGTTCCTTGTGCAACAAAAGTCCCACCAAATACCATATTTCTTTGCTTTGCTGGTACTGGATCTTGAATGATGATCTCACCCTTATTATTTTGAATCTGCTCAAGTTCAACTACCAATTCAGCTCTTTTAGTAACATCATCTGCTTCACCTGTAAGCATGTCTTCTCTTACTTTAAGATTAACATCCTCAAGAACACGTCCATCAGCTGGAATCATATCACCTGTTACAACATGTACAATATCTCCTGGTACAATATCCGATTTAAGTACCGTTGTTACTTTTCCATTTCTTATAACCTTTACTTCAATATCTTCTGTCATCTTAGAAAGTGCTTTTGCCGCCTTCTTAGATTTACCTTCTGTTACAATTCCAATAGCGATACCAAGTGATACTGCTACTATAATACCAATGGTATCTGCCACTTCCCCTACTAATAAACTTACTGCTGCTCCAATAAGTAAAATAATGATCATAGGTTCTGTTAAACTATCTTTGATAGATTCCCAAAGCGTTTCTTCTTTACCCGGTGTAAATTCATTCTTACCATACTTTTCTTGCCTTGTCTTTGCTTCTTCCGACGAAAGTCCTTGTTCAAAACTCACTTTAAGTTCCTCTAAAGCTTTTTCTTTAGACTCATTAAAATATTTCATCCTTTTCTCACTCCTTTTATGCTCATCTCATTTAATAAATAAAGCACTCCATAGAAAGATTTTCTCCCTATAAACTGCTTATCCACCTTTTGTATGTATAAGTTTTTATAAATGAAATGGCTTCTTATAACTATTATGATTTATAACAGGCTGTTATGGTGGCTTATTTAAAGTTGTCCTTTTCCAGTGTATATCTAATTAACAAAAAAAGCGAGACTTATATACTTTGTGGTATATAAGTCTCGCCATTTAAGATTAAACCAGAATTAAATTCATGATGTTGATTTAACCACACAGATCGTGCTGACTACTCCCCTATGGATTCTGTTATAAATTACTTACATTGTAACAACTTCAACTATATCATGCAACCAAATCAGGTTTTCTTTACACTTTCTTAACACACTCTATCATTTTTTATTTAAAACTCATCATAGAAGCTTTTTATATTAGAGATACTTTGCTTCAAATTTCTCTACAACCTGTTTATATTTTTCTTGAATACCTTTTACCATAGCTTCTTCTTCATAAACTTTTGCTTGTGCATGGATTTCTTCTAATACAGAGGGTGCTAATTGTTTTTCACCAAATGTATAAACGACTTCATTTTCTTTTGCAATATGTCTTTCAAGCAGATGTGTGTAAGAAATCATATTAGCAATAATATCTAATTTACTTTCTTCCTCTCCTGCTTCAAATTTCTGAAGTGCTTCTCTTAAGTCACTCATGTATAAACGACCCAAATCATGTTCTACAAGCATTCCTCCTCGAATAAGCTTTTGTCCTAAAGCGCCTAAATGTTCTTCCATCGCTTTAAATAAAAACTTTTCTTCTTTATCATGATGATGTTTATCTGCATAATACTTCACAAAATCTGCCATTTCATAAAGGTCAGCAGTACATACTTCTTCGCCCTTTAAAATCTCATAGCATGCCTTACGCATTACCTTTAACATTCTAGAAATAAGCTCATGTTCTTTAACCATTACTTCAATACTATTCATCTTGCTTCTCCTCCTCTTTACCCTAGCATTTTTTATACGCTCTCTTATTCCTTCTTGGAATATCTCTATCCTTTTTTAATCGCAAAAGTTCTTTCTCCCAATACTTCAAATTTCAAACCTAAAGCATGAGCAAAACCACTTAAATACGCGGCTCTTAATTTATAGTAATTTTCAACATTACCTTCTACTTCATTCCAATAATGTTCATGTACACAGTGTACAGTTTGCCATACGATTTCATCTTCCTCTTGCTTAACAAGAGCTACCGCTCTGTCACATGGCATCCCATCTAATAAACTATCTGAAATTGCCTTATAAACCACTAAAAGACTTAAATCCTCTTGTTGTAATAATTCACTTGCTTTTTCTTCTCCAGCTTCATAGAAAATGGCTTCTAATCTACCAAGTACATTTGCATCTTTATTTAGTAAAGTCGTAACTCCTTCAGCTAACCTATATTCTGCTCTAGAAACTTTATCTTGAAGCCATCCATGAATATTACCTTCATCAATAATGGTTTCAAGTGGACTTCTATCAAACTTTCCATATTTCATAGCAAGCGTATCTGAAAGCTCAGTTATTCCTTCTTCCTGTGCCAATACTACAACTGCATCCACTAAATCTTCTTGTAATTTAATTTTGTTATATAACCAATAATGAATTGGTCCTAAAAATGCACTCATGCTTATCTCCTTTAATTACCTTTTTTTACTCATCTATCTTAATTTGATTCAATAAAAATCATTTCTTTTTACTTTATCCTACAACTAGTTCTTTTCCCCTTAAATTTAACTAATAGAATAATTATATTATACTCAACCTAAGCTGATATCTCTGTAGCTATGGCTACATTTGGATCTATTTCTATTTTACACTTTACCTATAAATCACTTTTATTTTACATTGTTATGATTCATCTCTTACATCCCCATGCTAGATTAAAGTCATAGGAGGAATATCCATGCTAAAATCAAATTTTAATAATCGTTCACTTAGAGAAAGTTTAAAGATCACTTTTTCTTGTATTATCTTAAGTTTTACTCTTATTTTTCTACTATTACTTTTACTCATTCATAGTATCATGAATAACTTTAGGGTTCTTAAAAATACTAATCTACCTTTAATGGAATCCTCACAGTCTGCTATTTGTAATCATCTTTCCACACAAAATGTTATGCATAAATTATGCCTTACCGAAGATTTAACCTCTCAAAAAGAATATGAAATCCAGCAAAATGCCTATGATATGAATCTCCAACAAGAGCTTAAATATCTCTTAAAACATGCACCTACATATAAAAGTAATATTACTAAAATCCAGCAATCACTTCAGGAAGCTTTATCTTATAGAAATCAAGCCATATTATATTGTAAACAAAATCTATCTGGTAAAGCACTGGACTTATTAGAGGCTGAATATTTTCCACGTATGATTTCCATTCAATGCGAGCTAACGACACTTTATAATATTTTTTCTAACCAAAACGCCTCTTTTTTATCTCGGTATAACAATCAAATGCTTATTACACTTTCTCTTGTAATACTTTGCCTTATATTAATGCTTGCTATCTCTTTTTCACTCATAAAAAAATTAATTCGTCAAATTCAATCACCTCTTGTTCAAATTGGCACAGCCATGAGTAAAATGGCTCAAGGTGAACTTCATTTTGAGCTTCCTTATACAGCTACCAATGAATTTGGAGATTTAGCAAATGAAATGCGCTATATGGGTAAGGAACTTCTAAATTATATTTCTAATATCTCTGATATACTGTCTAGGCTTGCCCATAAAAATTATGATACTCAGGTGGATATTGAATATAAAGGTATGTTTCTACCTATTCAAGAAGCTCTTAATACCATTATTGAAGAGCTTAATGAAATGATTCATTCCTTTCATCAAACAGCACTCCAAATTACACGGTCTGCCAATCAAATGATTACTACAGCTAATGTACTATCTGAAAGCTCACTCCAACAATCTTCAACTGTTCAAGAGCTTTCTGCCACTATGGAGAATCTATCTTATCGCGTTGAGCAAAATGCAGAAAATGTACAAACCGCTTCTAGTAACACTTTGCAACTAGGTGAAAAACTACTCCAAGGTAATCATAGTACGCATGAACTCTTAGAGTTAATGAACACCACAGCTTCATCTGCTCAGGAAATTCAAAAAATTATTGGTTTAATTGAAGGTATTTCTAAGCAAACGCATTTACTTGCACTGAACTCTACTATTGAAGCTGCTCGTGTTGGATCCTCAGGTAATGCTTTTTCTATATTAGCTATGGAAATGGGAAATTTAGCACTAGAAACAAGTAAGGCTGTTCAGCTTACAAAGCATTTAATCACAAATACCCTAGAGCATATCTCAAAAAGCCATGACGCTGTATATCACACAGCATCTATGATTGAAGATGCTACTCTGCTTTCTAAAACCATTTCTAACCATATTCAATCTGTTGCAAAAGCTACACGTAATCAATCCGATGCCATTCAAAACTTCCATAGCTCTATTCATGCAATAACGACTATTATTGATGAAAATACTCAAGTTGCTATAGCACTTGCCTCCAAAGGTCATGAACTTAATGAAAGTGCCTATGTACTTAATGATAAAATTAGTGCCTTTACACTAGAAAAGTCCCTATAGGATAGATTCTTTTTTCTCTATTCCATAGGGACTTTTCTAACTTAGCTAAAGAACATTTTCATATCTTCTTCTACTGTCGTAATGCCACCAATTCCAAAGTTCTCTACTAATACTTTTGCTACATTTGGAGCTAGGAATGCTGGAAGTGTTGGTCCTAAGTGGATTTGTTTTACGCCAAGGTATAATAATGATAGTAAGACAATCACTGCTTTTTGTTCGTACCAAGCAATGTTATAGATAATTGGTAATTCATTAATATCCGCAAGACCAAATACTTCTTTTAATTTAAGTGCAATTAAGGCAAGTGAGTAAGAATCATTACATTGACCTGCATCTAATACTCTTGGAATGCCACCAATATCCCCAAGATCCAATTTATTGTACTTATATTTTGCACAACCTGCTGTTAAAATCACTGTATCTTGTGGAAGAGCTCTTGCAAAGTCTGTATAGTAGTTACGTTTAGCCGCTCTACCGTCACAACCAGCCATGACAACGAATTTTTTAATCGCTCCAGATTTTACTGCATCTACTACTTTATCTGCAAGAGCAAATACTTGTTCGTGAGCAAATCCACCTACAATTGTGCCTGTTTCGATTTCTGTTGGAGGCGCACACTTTTTGGCCATTTCAATGATTTCTGAGAAGTCTTTTTGACTTCCTGCTTCTCCCTCAATATGTTTGCATCCTGTAAAGCCAGCAGCACCTGTTGTAAACATTCTATCCTTATAAGAAACTTTAGGTGTTACAATACAGTTTGTCGTCATTAAGATTGGTCCATTAAAGCTTTCAAACTCTTCTTTTTGCTTCCACCAAGCATTACCATAGTTTCCTACTAAATGTTTGTACTTTTTAAGGTGTGGATAGTAGTGAGCTGGTAACATTTCAGAGTGTGTATAAACATCTACTCCTGTTCCTTCTGTTTGAATAAGTAATTGCTCAATATCTGCGAGGTCATGACCAGATACTAAAATCCCAGGATTTTTGCCTACCCCAATATTAACACTTGTGATTTCTGGATTGCCATAAGTAGATGTATTTGCTGTATCTAATAATGCCATACCATCTACCCCTACCTTACCTGTTTCTAAAGTTAAAGCTACTAAGTCATCAACAGTTAAGGTATCATCTAATAATTTGGCAAGTGTCTCTTGCATAAATGCATCAATTGCTTGATCATCATACCCTAAAGCATTCGCATGTTTAGAGTAAGCAGATAAACCTTTTAATCCATAAGTGATTAATTCTCTTAAAGAACGAATATCTTCATCCTCTGTTGCAAGTACACCTACTTCTTTAGATTCAGCTTTTGCTTTAAGCATTGCATCAACATCTTCGCTATCCCATGTTGCAGCTTCTGATAAACCTTCCTTATTAGAAAGCCCCGCCATTAACGCATTCTTCTTAGCTAAAGTTTCTTTAACACGCGCATAAAAAACCTCATCATCAAAGTTTGCATTAGTAATGGTTGTAAATAAGTTTAATGTAATATAGTGATTTAACGCTTTAGGAACTTCTTTCCCTTCTTGACGTAATCTTGTTGTCACCTCTGATAAACCTTTTGTGACATAGATTAATAAATCTTGCATATTAGCAAGGTCTGATGACTTTCCACATACACCTACTTTAGTACATCCTTTATTGCCAGCTGTTTCTTGACATTGCATACAAAACATCAAATGATCCATTATAATCTCTCCTTCTATATCAACGGATTTATACTCCGTTCATCTCTTTTAATAGTTACATTATAATGAATCTAAAGTTATATCATTGTAGCTATAGCTACAAGATAATAATTTTACATAGATTTTAAATGATGATGCTCACCTTGACTTTGTTAATATTTTTCCATATTATAGTAAGCACAATATTAATCGGGTTATTTTGACTTGTATATAAAAAAGAAAGGAAAACTATGCTCACTCAAAACCAACTTCATACATTATTAAAATCTGCACTTTTTAGAAATATTTGCTTGGAAGATCTTATTAAACTCCTTCCATGTCTTAAAATAGCAACTAAAACCTTTGAAGCTGAACATGTTATTCTTACTCAAGGTACAAAAGTACAGTATATCTATATCATCTTAGAGGGCAATGTTGAAATTGCCAAAGAGAACTTTGCGGGGCAAAAAAACATTGTTTCTATTTTACCTCCTAGCCATCTTTTTGGAGAAGGAATTGTTTGCACTAAGGAACGTATATCACCTGTAGTGGTAACTGCACTAACACCTGTTACTTTACTTCTTATTCCTTATGAACGTATCATTGGAGGTTGTGAACATAGTTGCTCTTTTCACCACAGTCTCATTCATAATATGATGATTTTATTAGGAGAAAAAAATCACTATCTAAACATAAAAATGGACTTAGTTCTTTTAAAAGGGATGCGTGAAAAGATAGTCACTTACCTCTTATCCGAAGCATGCTCTAACCAAAGTGCTTCTTTTACTATTCATCTCAATCGTAATCAACTTGCAGATTATCTTAATGTTTCTCGTACTTCCATGTGCCGAGAACTAGGACGCATGAAGGAAGAAGGACTCATTGACTACTATCAAAATAGCTTCAAAATTTTAGACGAAAAAAAGCTCCACGATGCACTTAGTATGCCTCGTAAAGCTTAAAAGCTATGTATACCCTATATTTTTACTATTCAATATGTTGTGCTTTAACACCACTAATTGCTCTAATGCAAGCTATTAAATGGTGAAAACTTTCTTCTGTAGATGGTGATGCAATTAAAAAGCGAATCTCTTTGGTTGTCCCATCTTCACTCATAGCAATCTCTGTTGAGTAAACGGTACATTTAAACTTCTTAAACATTTCATATGCCTGAAAATAAACCTCATCCACTTCGTCTACTAATAATGAAACCACTCTTGTTGTGGCATGATAAATTAAAACCTTTTTCATAATAAGTAAGGTAATATAAATAAATAAAGTAGCAATAATCGCTCCTGAATAGAATCCTGCCCCTATGGCTAGTCCTATACAAGAAACACACCATAAACTAGCAGCTGTGGTTAATCCCTTGACACTAAATCCTTCTTTTATAATCGTTCCAGCCCCTAAGAAACCAATCCCACTAATTACCTGTGCCCCCATTCTAGTTGGGTCAATCATTGTTCCATATTTGAAACTAACAAATTCAGAAACCATCATACATAAGGTCGCTCCAATACAAACCACCTCATGCGTTCTTAGACCTGCTGGTCTATTGGTATGCTCCCTTTCCCAACCAATAATACCACCTAAGATAATGGCTAATGTCAGCTTGACTATACTAATACCTATTAAATTTAATTCAAAACTACTTGTGATATCCTCTAAAAAGTTCATATCTAGCCTCACTTTCTTATTTTAGATGTCCTATTTCAGCAAATAAAAAAATGATATCTATACCATTTTTATTATCGTAGTAATAATATGCTTTGTATTCTATCATGTCAATAAATATTGTCTAATATAACATCTTTACC
>SVDC01000074.1:0-4715 GCA_015058045.1 Cellulosilyticum sp. | reverse complement strand
AGATGATATGGACTCTTATACTTCTTTATCCACTGCTATTGGGCTTAATCTTTTAATCCTAAATCAGAATAATATTTTTTAAATCTCACCCATTTGAATTCTTGTCTTGAGGTCTAATACCTTTTCTTTGATTTTTTCAGCAGTTTCAATAAACATCTCATCTTCTTTACCAGATGGATCTTCTAATCCCCAATCTTCTCTATGCTTACAAGGTAAGTTTGGACATTGGACATTACATCCCATAGTAATGACTATATCTACCTCTGGAATATCTCCTAATAATTTGCTATGTTGTGTTTCATTCATATCTATATCATATAACTGTTTAATCATACGTACTGCATCTTGATTGATTTGTGGCCTAAGCTCTGTTCCTGCAGAATAACTTTCAAACACCTCACTGGCTAAAGCTTTTCCTAATGCCTCTGCCATTTGTGATCTACACGAATTATGCACGCATATAAATGCAACTTTAACTTTATTATTATTGTGACTCATATTCTACTCCTTTTACTATATAAATAGATTCGTGCTATTATTTCAGTGTGTTCGTATACTCATCTACTCCCTTTATTAATCTAATAGATTATCCTATTCTCCTAATTGACTTAGGATTCGTTTCTTTGTCTTTATTTGATACAGACTATAAAGTGTACTGCCTTTTAATATAGTAGAAATTGAAATAGTCCACCATATGCCCTCTAAGCCTAAGTTTTTAATCACAAACCAAGCCACTGGTATTCTTAGCACAGTAAACATAACACTCACTGTAGCTGGTATTCTAGGCTTTCCTATTCCTATAAAAAGTCCAGTAGAAACCATCTCAATGGCATTAAAGAACTGAGAGTAGGCAATAATTCTTAAATAACCTGCTGTTATGTTAATAGTATTTAAATCACTTACAAAACATTCTGCCAGCATTTCAGGAAAAATCCAAAATCCTAGTGCACTAACTAGCGCATATCCAATCCCTATTCCTATGGCTACTTGATATCCTCTATAAATACGTTGGGTTTTTCTTGCACCATAGTTCTGACCTACAAAACTAGCCATTGCACCATTTAATCCCCCTGTAACCATATAAACCACAGATTCAATTTGTAGTCCTATTCGCTGTGCCGCAATAGCATCTGTTCCAAATGTTACAATCATCTTCGCCATAATAATATTGACTAGAGTAAACAATATACGTTGAAATGCTGTCGGAAATCCTAAAGCAAAAATCTCTTTCACTCTTCCCTTCATTTGAGTATCTATTATAGTCCAGTCATTAAGCGCTAAAATTTCTTTTCCAAAATGGATATAAGCCACAAACATAATCACCTGTGCAATAAGGGTTGCAACTGCTGCACCTACCACACCCCATTTTAGTCCATAGATTAAAATAGGATCTAAAATAATATTAAGTACAATCCCTATCATACTAATTTTTAAAGGCATCTTAGTATTACCACTGCTACTTAAAATCCTTGCAAATAATGTATTGAAAAAAGAGAAGAAGAGCATTGGTGCACTCCATGCTAAATATAAGTAACTCTCCCTTTCAATGACTTCACTACCCAAATCTAAAAATCCAATTAATCCTTTTCCAAAACCGATTAAAAATAGCATATATAGCACACCTAAGATAAAGTTTATACCTATCCCTGCATGTATATATCCTCTTACTTCCTCATCTTCTCTTTTACCTATGGCATGGGCCACTTTAATGCCTGTTCCAATGACAACTAGTGCATTTAATGAATAGCCCAAGCCTATAAAGAAACTAGATGATCCTACGCTAGCTACACTATCGCTACCTAAACGCCCTACAAATAAGGTATCTACTAAATTATACGTAAACTGCAAAAGTGAACTACCCATAAGCGGGACAGCTAGTGTAATAAGTACTTTCCATACCTTTCCTTTTGTTAAGTCTATTGGTTTCATTTGCTCCTCTTTTATGGCAATCCATTTTTAATATTTTCATATGATGTGATAAGGTGGACTGTCTTACTTGAAACACATCTAATAAGAAATAAAACTCACCCTCAGCTTTTTCTATTATTGGTGTGCTTTAAGATCTTAGTTTTCCTAGCCTTCTCTTATAAGCAAGCCCTTAGGATCGTTTCTACATCCTTCTCATTAAGAGGCACATAGGCATCTTGCAATCCTCCAAGTCGCACCGCTTTTTCAGCCATAACTTTAAACTTAGAATCATCGATTCCAACTTCACCAAGCGTCATCGGTATACCACATGCCTTAAAGAAGTTTTCTGTGGCATCAATTGCCATATTAGCGCATTTATAAGGATTTGTTTCTGTAATACCCCATACATTTCTTCCATATTCACAGAATTTATCCACTGTATCTTCATTTAAAATATAACGCATCCATCTAGGTGTCACAATTGCTAATCCTACACCATGTGTAATATCATAAAAGGCACTGAGCTCATGTTCTATAGGATGACAAGTCCATCCACCACCTTTTCCACAAGTTAAAAGGCTATTAAGTGCCTGTGTGCTCGCCCACATTAAGTTAGCTCTTGCTTCATAATCGTCAGGTTTTTCTAGTGCAATTGGACAATATTTAATACAAGCTTTTAAAAGGCTCTCTGCAAAACGGTCAGAGATAAAAGCACCTTTTTGAGGTTGAAAATACTGTTCAAAGATATGTGACATAATATCTGCTGTCCCTGCTGCTGTTTGATTTGAAGGAAGTGTAAATAAATAAGTTGGGTCACAAATAGAGGCATATGGAATAAAATCACGAGATGATGTACCTAATTTTTCATTCATCTCCATATTAGAAATAACAGCATTTTTATTCATTTCTGAACCTGTTGCAGCTAATGTTAAGACAGTTACAATAGGAAGTACTTTTCCAATTTCACTGCTATCTACAACTAAATCCCAAGGATCTCCCTCATAGTGGGCACCACCTGCAATCACTTTAGCAGCATCAATAGTACTTCCGCCACCTACTGCTAAAACCACATCTATCTGATGTGCCTTACAAAGTTTTACCCCTTCACGAACAGAAGTAATTTTAGGATTAGGTTCTACTCCCGCTAATTCAAATACCTCAAAGTCTGCAAGTAGCATCTTCACTTTATCATACAGCCCATTTTTTCGGATACTCCCGCCTCCATACACCATTAATACCTTTTTCCCTAATGAAGACATAATCTCTGGTAATGCTTCTACCTGATCTTTGCCAAATCTGATATCCGTACAAACATTAAATCTAAAATTGTTCATAGAGCCCTCCATCGTTATTTGTAAATTGAGTAAGACATCCTATCTATTTCCATACTCATAACTAGTATACTTAAAATCATAATGTAATCATAGTTTCATTCTATAATTCACTTCAATATCTCTCAATCTTATACAAACTGGACAATTCTTAACATATGATATCCTTATAATTCATCTTAGCTTTTACGTTTTAAGCGTACTTTCTGTTTAATTTCCTCTAAAGCAGCTTTATGCTTTTTAGAAATAGCATTTGGATTTCTACGTAAAATACCAACTGAATGTTTATAGGCCTTATTCTTTAATTGAAGTACTTTTTCTTTTTGGCTTATTATTTTCTCAGTTAACTCTTCCAGTTCAATCTTTAATTTACCAAGTTCTTTAACTGGCATCCTACCCTTTTCACTTGTATACTCTTCAATTTGCCCTAAGTATGTATTCGCTTTTTCAGATAAAGCTTGTAACACAAGATTTTTGCCCTCTTTTATCTTTTCCATACCATTTTCTATTAATGCTTTACTAGACATAGCTTTAAGTTGCAATTCATAATGCGCCTTTTCTTCCCACCACTTTTCCTCTAACTTTTGCTTACTTTGTAAAAGCTTTTCTTTTAGCTTAGCTGCATCAGTATCCACTGCTGTAATTACCACATCTAATCGTTTTCTAATCAGTTGAATTTCTACATTGCTTTCAGATAGATGAATAAGCATTTTCTTAAGATCCATTGCTTCATTAAAGGATTCGATTAAATCCATCATAATCGCTATGCTCACTAATAGTGCTATAATTTCTGCCCATGAATAATTCAGTAATAGTACTACTGCTTCAATAGGCTGATGTAACACTTTAATCATTAGAACCGAAAATCCCCCCCATGCTAATGAGGATAGCAAACAAATATGCCCATTTAAATTAAATGGTTCCTCGCTATAATCCCAATAGCGTACATGGAATAACGCCTCCATAAATGTACCCGTTATATATTCTAAAAGCGTAGCGCCTACCATGCCACAAATAAAAACTAATCCTAGATTTTCTTTAACTGGAATAGTCGCTAATAAAATCATAACAGCTCCAAATCCATAGATTGGTAAAAAAGGCCCATGCATAAAGCCTCTATTTACCCACTTATGCTGCCTGACTGAAACATAACATGACTCCCATACCCAACCTAAAAAACAGTAAATATAAAAAAATAGTACCCACTGTATTAAATGATAATGTGCCATATTTTCTCCTCCTTTAGGATCCTCTTATTTTATTATATACCTGAATCTCTTATATTTGACCTTAAAATACTCTAAAGTATCATTCATCCATCCCATATCCCATTTATAGTCAAATCCCAATCCCCCTTGTGAAACTGATTGAGTGACATTAGGAAAGGCAGGCTTATCTAAAATCACTCAATCTACTTTATCTCAATAAAATCCATTTTATAAAATAAAAAAGAACTCCAAAACTGTATATCATACT
>SVDC01000073.1 GCA_015058045.1 Cellulosilyticum sp. | reverse complement strand
GGAGGAATTGAAAATGAAATTCAAATTAGGACAGCAAGTTGTCGTGCTTGCAGATTGGAGCGAATTAAAAGGTCAGATTGGTTGCTATATAGCAGAAGTCAGAGATGATGAAGGGCTATATTTAATTAAATGGCAGGGACATAAGATAGGCGAAGAGTATAATGCTTGCTTATGTCAGTCGTATGAGTTAGCACCATATGAAGGCATTAAGGCTCCAGATAATCAGCCAGTATCAAATGGTTGTTTTGAAAAGCTTGATATTCGTTCTCAGTATAGATTGATAATCGAGTCAACGATGAGTTGTATGATTACACTCCAGAAACTTTTAGAAGATGGAGTTATAGATCTCGAAACAATATTTGAAAAGGAAGGTTATCCATTTTATTGTCTTGCAGAGTATGTAGATGATATGGTTATGGATTTTGAACATACCTATTGTGGAAAAGCTGAATGCGAAGATGATTTCGAAGATTTCTCGAAGAAGTATTTCAAAGAGAAACTTATTGAGGTTTTAGCAGGAGGTGAAAATTAATGAAGAAACCATATCTCATTACATGGTGCGATGGCTATGAAAGATTCGAGACTCACAAGGAATTAAAAGATTTCTGCGATTATAGAGGAATCAGCTATATGTCTTACGTTTTTAGAGATGAGCATTACAACTCTAAGAATGAAGAATATAGAATTGACAGCAAAGGCACTGGAAGGTGGTATAACTTAGTAGTTATTTATAAACCTGAGATGATTTCTGTCACTGTATATTACGACACTGTTAAGGCAGATTATGATGAAACAAAGGATGGCGAAAATCTTATAGATGTTCGAATGCCAAAAGACAAGCTCTATGAATGGTTTAAAGAAAATGTATTAGAAAGCTTTAGACCAGATATAGACGAGGGCGTTTCTGATGAAGGTCTGTTTGAAGAGTGGCTAGATGAATATACAGCTGATGATACTATGAACTTAGTTGCAGACATGAAGCAGTTTATTACTGTTCCAGAAAAGTAAGAGTCTAGTTTCATAAAATATGCTCCTGTATGGAGTAACCCGATAGGGACTATTAATTATAGCTCCCTTCGGGGAGCTTTTTTAGGAGGTAAACTAATATGAATTCGATTATATTTGATTTTGATGGAACTCTTTATGTGTGGGATTCAACAAAAACACTTGAGGATGTCGGCAAGGCTGACTATCCATTAACGCAGGAACATATGTGGCCAATGCTATATGCTGCACAAAGAATTAATAATGAATATCCTGGAATGGAAAAGATTGCATCAGCTGTATTGAATGATGGTTGTATGCGTTCTAAAATCAGACGAATTTCAAAGGATATTGGTAGCGATGTGGCTAACCGTTCTGTTTTTACTGTTTTCGGTGAAAGTAAAGCCGATAAGGTCGCAACTAAAGGAACCAAAAAGATAGGAATTAAAGTTTACAACGGAATTAATGGAAATCATGGAACTTGGAAAGGTTTTTCTGTTCGAGCTACATCAGATCCAGAGATTTGTTATAAGCAGCTCAAAGCTATCATTGATTCTGTTATTTCAGATTACAAGGATGGCGTAGATATTCTTATCAGCGACTTTAGTAAAGAGCTTATTGAATGGGAGGCAGCATAATGGTTAGAGAAAATCTTGTATCACTTCCTTTTGATGAAGGATTAGATAAGAAGCACATGCTTCATTTTGCAGGGAATATATATTTCTTAGCTAGAGTTACTTATGAATCAGAAGAAAGCTTAAAAATGGTATCTGAATTTATATGCGACAACGAGCTTGTTGCTCTTGGTAAATGGCTTGCGGAAATGCAGGTAAAGGAAGATATTGTTTTTCATAAGCTTGAAGTAATTGACCCTGCTCACGATCAGGCTTTTCGTGAGGTAAATATCGATGATATTTATTCATACAAAGTGGCCATAGAAGAATTAGTAGATGAACTGCCTTATTACGATGAAGTATTTGGACATTCAATAGAACCATCAGAAAATTGCGATGATTGGATTGTTCATAATGGTAAAGAGTATCAGTATGAGATAACTCTATCTGACATTTATCCAGATAACAAATGCTGTCGAGTAAAGATTGATGGAATCTACTACTATTTTGGCTAATAGATGTGGTATTATTAGTACCGCATGTAACGGACTTATCTTCTGCGGGTGAGAAAACCGCAGAGGAAAAATGCTTGAAGAAAAAGACTTATAAAAAGGTTATGGCTATGCTCATACTAGCTGAGGTATTAACTCACATTTTAGAGCATATAGCTGTTGCAATTGCAAGTTTGATGTAACAGAATAGGAAATGTCGTTGTGGCAGAGGTAATTATAATCGTCAACGGTTTTGACGGAACCAAACAAAATACACTCGCAGGGGCGAGGAAGAGGTTACTAATACCACAACGGCTTTCTTTACAAAAAGATGAATTGATGTTATATTGTAATTAATTCAAGCGGTAAGACCTCTAAACTGTCTTAGTACCGTCAATACTAAGAATTAACAGTTAGTTTTCTCACCAAATATTAAGCCTTAGCAAACAAATTGCTAGGGCTTTTAATTTTGCAATTTTTATGTTATACTTTGCTAGTAAATAAATAAGACTTAATATATACCCCGTTGCAAAAGGAGTGCCTTTGCATTAGCAGGGGTATTTTTTTATGCAATAAAATAACAGCTTTAATTGCTGATTATATAGATATGCTTTAGATGATAAAGCAAGAATATAACTCTATAAAGAGGAGGATACTGCTGTGTTACAAAACATAGGAGCAAGAAGAATGCGTTTATTAACGCCTGGAGAAAGAATTATACTGAAGGCTATTATATGCCTAATAGTCGTTCTCGCAAGGGCGTTATCAACACCCGTATTTTAAAGAAAAATTTCATATTGTTAACCTATTTTTAACGTGAAAATAGGTCGCCAGTTGGCGGTAGTATTAGTAACCGCTGACGAGCGGGATATTTTTATTTAAAAGAAAGAGGTAAACAACATGGGTTATTATGTGACAGTAGAAGGTTCACTAAAGGTTGAAGGTGATTTGACATCGGAGCAGATCAAAACGGTAGAATCTATTAAAAACGAAAAGAGAGGTAAGACTATTTTTTCTGTTTTTGTAGAAGATGCAATTCCTTATATATCATTTGCAATGGATGAAATGGAGGGACTTACACCTTTTACGGATTATATCGAAAAGCCTTTGGATGAACTACTCAAGGTGCTTGGAAACAGGATTGAAGGAGAGTTTGTTATTTCTTCAGACTCTAGCGAATATGATGGAGCTGTAATAGAAGTTTCTGATGGTGGCTACACTATTGGTGATAGTAGTTTATCAGAAGCATCAGACGACGCTCTTAAGTTAGAGCTAAAGAAAAGAGGAATAATTAATGACTTTTGTTTCTTAAATCTAAAGCCTGATTTATGTAGTGACATTAATATTGATGACGAGGAAAGTGGTGAAGTTTCAGTTGTAGTAACAGGAAACATTGATCAGAACTTTAAGTTATTATTTGGTGTCGATACAGAATACGTTGATATGTATGCAATTATTGATGCTAGTACAGAGCTAGTAACTAGAATTAATGTAGTTGCTACATATGAAGACGATAAAGATTATATGGATATTGCAATTACAAACCCTGCAATGCAAGCGAGATTGTTTTCAAACATTAAAGCTGCTGATGATAATGGCAAACTTGAAGAGGTTTTAACTGAAGCAAGAGCGAGTGTTCATCAGCATAAACTTGATTTTATCGGTGCTTGTATCGATGATATTGAGGACTTTTTATCAGAACAAGGTGTCATTCTTCCTAGAAGCAAGGAAGCACAAGATGAAGGTGAAATGGGAGGCTATGATACTGTAAGAAATGAGCCATTTTATGTTTCTATTTACGGAGAAGATTACGATGTATTTTCAATGATATTTGAAGATCGTTTAGGTATTTCTGAAGAAAGAAACAACATCAAGTGGTTTAAGGCTTACTACGAGTTTTCTAAACAACCTGATTCAGGTGTAGACGAAGCTGATTTTGTGGCTATGGCCATTGAGCGTGGCATAGATCGTGATACTATCTATAAAGCTTATGATGGCGACATGACACTTGTTTATTGGTTTGAAAAAATCGCTGAAGAGCATGGTCTTATTTAGGAGGAGCTACAGTGGAAAAGAGAGATTTGATTGTGGTTCCAGAATGCGATGATGAGGAAACTGGAGAGCATACTTGTTGGGCGATTTCAATGAAGGGCAACAATAGAAATCATTTTATTTGGATTAGCAAATATGATGATAAGGAGTATATTGTTGAAGATTCTCATGGCAATAATCTAGCGAAGGATAAAGTCTATAAGACCTTATCTGGAGCAAAGAAAAAAGCCGAAGAGGTTGCTCATGAACAAGAAAGCAAACAGTTTTTCAGCGATTAACTTATCAATTTAATATTCCCATGCACGGGATATGTTTTAACTATCCTTGGTGCATCAGGGATAGTAGATTGAGAGTATGCATGAGAAGAATATCCTATATAAAAGGAATTAGCAGCAATAAATCTTCCGATAGAAATAATATTACATCTTGGATTCATGAGGATGATAATGGCAATAAGCAGGTAGCATTTTGTTATTTAGCTTATGTCACAAACATCAATGATTTAAAGAAAAAAGACTCTATTAAGAAGAATTTTGATGAAGATGCAAAAGATCAGTACATTGAATTACAGATGTCGTTAAATGAAAAAGGCAAAGTAATAGAGGTACTTGTTTTGTTGCAAGAAAAATATGAAGAGGATGCTTGGAGCGATAGTGCAATTATTGGTAAGCAACAGCATAATCTTGATAATATTATTGGTCATTCATTATTGGCTCACGACGAGTACAGACGATTAGAAGCACTTGCAAGAACTAGCTTTTTGGTTCTTAAAGACTCAGTTGATTGGAACGTCGAAAGCTGCAGAGAATGGATAAACTAAATAGCTCCAAAAGAGCCACCCAATGTCAGAGGGTAGAAAGTATTAACCAACTATCCTACTGACAGGGATAGTCTCATTATTTGGAGGTGTATATGGCAAAAACTAATTACTATTTGGATGGTAAGAAAATCGGTACCATAAACGACTATGGTTATGGTGCAATTGTGATAGATATAAAGCAGCTACTAGAAGTTATTTTCTTCAAGAAAAAATTGATTTCAAATCTCTGTGGGCATTATGGTGAACCTGAAGGTGTGGCAAAGCACTTAAGAGGTATTACAAGAAAAATGCCATTATTAACATTCTTTCTAACAGATGACATAAATTGTTTTGAAGAACAAGCGAGGCAAGAGTATATAGACTATATTGAATCTAAAGATAATAAATATCTAAAAGACGATGTAGGCTGTAGAAATTGTCCTATGGGCAACGGAGAAGGAGGATGTACAGCTCCTTGCTGCGAATATTGTTAATGAAGGAAGGTTGCAGAAGTAAGTACAGAGGAGAAAATATAATCATGGAGATACAAGTAATGGATTTAGACGATTATCTGGGCCAAAAAGATGTTTTATTTGCTACATCTGGATATTGTTTAGATAAGTTAAGAAGTAATCGCCAGGTTCGCACACAGCGAGGACGAAAGCGATTTGAAAAAGAATGCGCTGATGCAGAAAGAGAGTATCAAGAAAGACGTTCCAAGGCTATTGAAGAATACAATGCGTTAGTAGAAAGCGGTCAGGTTAGACCTCTTACATCTATTGAGCGTACTATTCGAAGAGCCAACGGGCATCCAGATAATCCTTCTGTACAGGCAGCTCGAAGAATGTGCGCTAAAAGAGGAATTGATTGGCGTACAGGAAAAGCAAGTTAATCTCCACTTGGAGATAGCCTTAAAAGGCAGAACTATTAATTTAGGCTGCCTTTAGGGGCAGTCTTTTGATTGGAGGTATAACAATGAAAAATACTGATCAGATAAGCAGTATGGAAATTATTACTTTTGAGGGCCAAAAGTATAAAACAAGATATATTCATGTAAAAGGATTTGGCGACGTTACAGTTGCTACAGAGTCCTTAGTACATGAACTTATCAAGGACGACAAATATACATCATCTGAAGCGCAGGCTATAGATGAAGGAATTTTCTTCTATGTTGAAGATAAATACATTTCATTTGACGACAAGAAGCTTGCAGCTCATGTTGAGAAGAATGTGGCATAGGGAGGGTGTATAGATGTTAAAAAGAAAACAGGTAGTCGAGTATGCATCAAAGCATGTTGCAGATTTTAATAATTGTGGCACTTGTAAAAACATGGGCAAGACCATGATTTGCCAAGAATGTCACCACGCATCAAGGTATTCGTTTGATTGGAAGGAAATAGCAAAGGATTTAGTAAATTCTCTTGCAGCTATATATAATACTTCTGATCTTTTGGCTTTGGAGTACATACAGAATCATTGTATGGTTGATTTTAAGCAGAAAAGAGAAGTAACGGAACTTGTGGATTTGAATTATAAGTTATGTTACGATCCTGGCCATATTGACAATGAGGACGAATATCATAAGAGAATGCGTAAACTTATTTCCTCTTATGGAATTGAGTTTGTTAATGGTGATGCACAGTTAAAGGAAGGAGCATATGCATAATGAATAATTTCGAAGCATATTCTTGGCTTACACAGCCTGGAGTGAAGATGTCTATAATGCAGTTTGATATAACTACAAATAAAGCTTTGCAGGTTGCTATAGATAACTTATTATCATGCAACGAGTATGCAGTAGAAATATTCAATCATGATACACAGGATTTTATAAATCAGGTTGATGTGTTCTTAACATATGATGAAGCTAGTGAGTATATCAAAAAGAACTCATTAAAAGATAAGTCATTAGTATATGGTATAACAGCTATCTACAGAAATGACAATGAAGAGGAAATAGGCCATAAAACATGGTTGTTTTCCGATAAAATTGGTGGCGATAGAAATATTGCCTAAGACCTCTTAGATAAGAGGTTTATCCGCAGGGATAGGAACTATTAATTTAGGCTATCCCTTGTGGGTAGCCTTTTATAATTTGGAGGTTAAATAATATGGATTTTAAAATAATAGCAGTTACAGAAGAAACAGAAGACTATAAGAAGGCAAAGAACAAGTTTGTTACAGTAAATTGTGATGATACCATGCTTTTTTGGTACACCAATGAAAATGTTAGCAGTTTAACTAATTGGTATAATAGCGAAGACTTCGACGGCCCTTGCAACGATGACCTTGTATTGTACTTGGAAATTGAAGAAGGTCATAAGCTCTTTGATTACAAGGATAGATACTTAAAGGATCAGCTTGGATGTATTCCTCATTTTGATAACATTCCTGCAATATGGCATATTTGTTCAATAATGCAGGCTGTTGGCTATAATGAGCGAATAAATGAAGAAGAGCAGGCAGCGTATGAACACGAGAGAAATACTAGATTCGATATTAATGAATCATCTCAAAAGGAGCTGCCAGACGAGGAAGAAAGATGGGAGTTGATATTCACCGATACAAACGGAACTGAAAGAAAGTATTTTGACATTAATAATTTTCTTTCAGATTACGCTGAAGGACGTTACATGTATGATTTGATTTCAAACGTAACATTGAATGGTTTTGAGCAGGATTTCAGACTTGATATCATCTCTATGAATAAGCTTGCACATATGCTTAATGTAGAGAAGAGATATGACTTTAGCGAAATTGAAAAGAATATTGCTAAAGTAGATTGGGAAAACAGTACTGAAAACCCAGACAGCCCTATGTATTGTCCAGATGACTACATTGCCGATATTAATGGTTATACGCCTGTAGAAAGCAATGGCGAGGATGTGCGCAATACAAAAAGAGCGTTACATCATGAGGGGACAATGGCGGTACTAGTATCAGCCATGCCAAAGGATTTTTCGGAGTTTAATTCGGAGACTGGATTTGGTGAACCTCAACACTGGATGGATTTGCCAAATGGTAGATCACTTGAAATTACTTACGAGGATACAGGTGAAAATAACCGTTATTACTCATGGAGAATCCATTGCTCTAATGATGAGTTTGATACAGGACTTGTAGATAACCAGGGAGGAATTATCGCTGAGGAAACTTCGGATAATTTTGAATATGATGCAGTATACACTCGTATCGAATGGGCTATTGAACAGGCTCTATCAATTCCTATTTTCAAAAAGCCAGAATACTCATTTAAAATGGGCGAAGAAGTATGTCTAAAGTTTGAAGAGGACACGACATACAACGGTTATGTTATCGATTATGTTGAAGACTCGTTCTTGACAATAGTATTTCCAGACAAGAGAGATATTATTAAATATACACCAGAACGCTTTGAGGATATCTTCGAAGCAAAAACTGGGTTATGCAATGATTTAGTTAATGCTTTATTCTAAAAACGTAGAGGTTATTGGACATGGTTCCAATAGCCTCTTTTTTGTTGGAAAGTTGAAAATTTAAGTATTCTATGATATTATAACTAAGTAAATAAATTATCACTTATTAATAAACCCCGATACCTTATGAGGTAACAACTAAATATTTTTACTTTGTAAGGATATCAACATCAGTTTGATATCTTTTTTTTATTTATCGAACGTTTATATAGATTTTCAGGGCTTATCCCTGCAACATTTGTTTTGCAGAGATGGCCATAGTCTTTCTCTGTTCACATATATATAGTAAAATAGAGGAAGGAGATAAAATTCATGTTAGGAGCAACAACTATGGCAAAACTTAGTAAGAAGCAGATTAAGAGAAATGAAAATGCAGCTCTTCAAGTAATTGCGACACTTGGCATAGAAGATATGCATGTCAGTCAGTCTGCTCGCAGAAATTTACTCATGGTAGCCAGAGGTGAAAAAACATCTGATGAACTACTAACTGAATTGCGAGTAAAGTATGCAAGATAAAACTTATTGTTATCCAAATTCAAAAGTTTTAATCAATAAATTGAATTTGACTGACTTAAAAGAGTTAGCTGCTGCTGAAGAAGAGTTTACAATGACTCGACTCTATGAGTTAGAAAAGATGCCTATTCGTGGACGTTTTGATTTTGAGCATCTATGCAAGATTCATGGATATATTTTTCAGGATCTTTATGAATGGGCAGGTAAGACTAGAAACATCAATATAAGTAAAGGGAATAATTTCTGTGATTACAGAATAATGCCTTCTTATGGTGAGTCTATTTTTGAAAATTATTATCCTGATTGCTTCGAAGCCAGAAATAATAAAGAACAATTCGTAAGAGTTTTATCCAAGCATTATGGTGAAGTAAATGCTCTACATCCATTCAGAGAAGGAAATGGTAGAACACAAAGAGAATTTGCTAGAGAGCTTTGTCTCAAGTGTGGTTATATTTTTAACCTAAGAGGAACAACTCATAAGCAAATGCTTGAAGCTAGTGTTAAATCACTTTCTGAAGGAGATGATTCTGGATTATATGATATCTTTATGAGAAATATCATTCCAAAATCAGAGTGGAAGGATTACGATGATGCGGGGTTACTGATTCTATCTGATGATGATTTAGACTTAGAAGCTGAAGTATCGCAGTATGATTATTATGAGTAAAAACTAAATATCGTAAATAAACGATATCCCACGATTGATTCGCAGGGATATTTTTTATTGCAGAAATCCTCAAATTACGAGGTTATCCATTACGGGTAGAACTATTAACTTAGGCTATCCGTAAGGATAGCCCTGGATTGGAGGAAAAACAATGCATAACGAAGAAAGAAACCTAATCATTGAATTTGATTGGGGTGTAAAAGAAGATGGTCCATATAACTTTAAAATCTATGGCGATGACTTTGCTATAGAACAAGGTGAGTGGCCAGAGGTTTTAAATCTTTATGTTTTAAAAGATGGTAAACCAGAAGAAAAATTTGGAGAAACTTTTGCGGGCTCTGACCTTAAATCTTTCGATTTACTTTGTAAGGCAATTAGCGCATATGTGAATGAAGAAACAGCAATGTACTTTTCATTTGTATGTGATGAAATAAAGGCATTCAAAGAAGAATTCATGAAAGATAATCAAGGTCTTGGCAAGGCCAAATACTCCGATAGAGAAATCTATTTATACATTCTTAATAGTAATCTCGATAAGCTAGAATGCGATGCTTGTTATTCTGCAAATGGTGTAGAGTACGGAGCTTACATTGGTGAAAATGAAATCGTTGCGATTGTTGATACATCGGACGGTTCATTAGTAACTGATTATGAAAGCTTTTACATTGACCATATTACAGGATTGGTAGAGCAGCCTTCGTATAGGCTTGAGTTTCACTCAGAAAACTTCAAAGAAGTAATGAGTGATTACGATATTGACGTAGATGAATTAACAAAGAATTGTTCGGAGGTAAAATAAAAATGCAAAAGATATATTCAAATGATGATATTCAAGATATGATTACAGCAGTTAATGATGATCAAAAGCTCAAAGAAAAAGTGCTTGGCCACTTTTCGGGTAATGACCTACACGCTATGCAAGATGTGCTTAATGATGGTTGGTATGAAAGGTTCGACAGATATGATTCAGATATCTGTGAGCAGTTCATCAAAGCCTATGAAGCTGAAGTGTAGAAAGTAGGTGATTTAATGAGCAGGGATTGGACACCAAAACAGTTGTATCTTGTTGATAAGCAGATGAATAATAAACTTCGTAATCAAACAATTACGCTTGAGCTTAACGGAGAAATAACTATTATTCACGATCCTAATGGTGACATGGAAAAGACTTTTCCTAATCTTACCTTTATAGGAGGAGATGTTTTTAAAAGATTAAAAGAAAAGAGTAGCGTAGAATTCATTTATGATGTTGAAAGCGTTTTAACAGCAATAACAGAACTACTTGATAGTTATGATAACCCTGCAAGGGAAATTGCTGATTTAGACATTGAGGCAAATGTAAAGGAAAGCTTGTGGCAACTTGCTAAGTTGGTAAGGGACTGGTTCGAAGGAAAACTAGACCCAGGATTTTATTATAACGAGCTTAATAATGCTATTTTTTTTAGAAAAGCTTTTAGAAATGTGTAACTAGCTCCTTTATGGAGCAACCCAATAGGGAACTATTATTTTAGCTCCCATTGGGGAGCTTTTAAAGGAGGAAATAAAGATGCACAAGGCTTTAGATTTTACTAAAGATATAGAAAACTGGGCAAAGGAAGTTTCAAAGCTTCCTGGAGCCAGAAAAGTATTAAACAACTATCAGAGAGGTCAGATTACTTTAAATGATGCGTACCAGTTACTTTGTAACGTGGAAATGCTTGCAAATATGGCTGCATCTAAGGAAGAAAAGAAGCTTTCTTGGAAGGATTTAAAGGTAGATGATCATTTCCTTTGGGTAGTTGATGAATTTGATGGTTATTCTGAAGATGAATGCATTGTAACTGATGTGTTCGATGACCATTTGCTTGCTCATAACGTCAAACTTGATATTAAAGATATCTGGATTGATAACGATGCTGAAATCAAGAAAGTAGAGGGCAAGTAAATGAGAAAAGAAGATATTATTAAAACTCTTAAAGCTACTGATTCAACAGTACTTTCATTTCCAGATAGAGGAAATGAATGGGGCTCGAATAAATACCGTGGCAATTGCTCAGGTTATATTCAGGCCTACATGATATGGAAGTATCATGTAAATTATCTGTCCGAACTTTTTGCAGGAAGCGGAACAGGTTCTGATGTATGTAAGGATATGGGTATAAAGTACTTTGGAATGGATCTCAATCCAAATCCAGTAAGAAAAGATATTATTACCTTTGATGCGCTTATTGATGAAGTGCCAGATGAAGTAAGAGAGTCTGATATGTGCTTTATGCACCCACCGTATTCGGAGCTTATCCGCATACCCTACGCAGGAAGCATGTGGAAAGATGAGACAGGCGAGTGCGCTAAATCTGACCTAGGTCAGATGCCTTGGGATAAGTTCATGAAGGAGCTTAACAAGGTTATTATGAAGTTTTACTCTAGTATGAGTAAAGGAAGCAGAATGGCGGTGCTTATGGGCGATGTTAGAAGGCAGGGATTTCATTCCATGTTTACTGATATCGTAAAGCCTGGCACTATGGAGCAGGTATATATCAAGATGCAACACAATTGCGTTTCAAATGGTAGAAGCTACTCTAGCTACAATTTTGCGCCAATAGTCCATGAATACATTATGGTGCTTAAAAAAGCTTCAGATTTATTTATTGACTTTCAGCTTCCAACAAAGCATGAGCTTGATATTAGAAATTCACGTTCTGCAACATGGGCAGATGTTGTATCAGCTGTATTATCTTCACTTGGAGGTAAGGCTAGTCTTTCTCAGATATATGAGAAAATAGCGGGCCACAAAAAGTGTGAGACTAATAACAACTGGCAGGCAAAGGTAAGACAGACTTTGCAAATGCATAACTATTTTAACAGAGTATCTGAAGGCGTTTGGGCCATCGATACTAATAGATTATGCGCTGCTTAAAATTCAATTTGTATCCCCTGCACATGGGAGTTTTTATTGCTCCTGGTGCAGCGGGAGCAATGGATTGGAAAAGTATATGCAAGTTGTTAAATTGAAAAATCTACATGATGCTGCTTGCAGAAATATTCGTAGTATTGGAAAGTACAAAGGATATGATAGAGGCAGTAACAAGAATAAAGCTATCTTAGAAGAAGTTTTCAATCGTCTTATGAATGAGGAGTATAATTACTTTTCGCTTATAAGTGATGAGTCCTTCAAATGCTATACTAGAAGTCCAAAGAACGATAACTGTATTCAGTTGTCAGTTGGATTTTATAAAAATGGTATACTTTATCCTACATATGATAGGCAGTTTTTTACTGCTAAAGATATGATAGAAGAAGGGTATCAAAGCGGACTTTACCAAGTGGCTTAACACAAGGCTTTCGGCTTAAAACCGAGCGTAATTTTTCAAATTAAGTGCAACTACTATACTTGCAGTTAGTTTGATAAAGAAATTTAGTATTAACAAGGGATTATTGCTATTTATATATTAGCAGTAATCCCTTTATTCATGCTCATTAAATCGTTTAGTACGATGCAAAAATAAAGTTTTTCAGAGTAAGTGCAACCAGTAGACAAAAGTTTGCACTTACTTTGAGAAAACATCAAATTTGACAAAAAGTATAAGTGATGATATTGTATATGCAAATAAATGAAGCACACAAGATGAAGCCCCTACCAGTATAGCCTGGAGAGGCTATTTTTATTGGTTAAAATGTGGTATAATAAAGATGTAGATAAATTAAACTAATTAAATACCCCCCGAATGTCATGGATTCATATTTATGATGTTCTACAGAATTATTCATCCATATCATTAGATACCATATTTAATTTATAAAAATATTTAATGAATGGAGATATAAAAATGAAATAAGGCTTAGCCTTTGAAAATAATCAGAGGCAAGCTAATGTGGTAAGCTTCCTCTGTTTATAATATAATTATTAGCAATGGAGGATAAAAAAATGATTTGTGTTTACATTGATGAATTAACACCATGTTTAGTTAACAATGCTACAGGTGAAATTGTTGAAACAGAGGTAATCAGATGTACAAGAGCAAGTTTTCTTCGTAAATATAACAAAACTACTGATTGGTACACAAATTGGGAAGACCTGTTAGAGGAAAACGAAATATATGCTGTTGTTATAAAAGGTTCTGTGGATATACAGGGATTGGTAGCTGTAAGAAAAGATGATAATATGAAATCAGCTTTTATAACATGGATGGTTGCTGCACCACATAATAATCCAGATAAGTTGGGAGATATTCCTAAAAGATATAATGGCGTTGGTGGACATTTGTTTGCTATAGCCGCTCAACGTTCATCTGAATGGGGATATGATGGTGCAATATGTGGATTTGCTGCAAATCGAAAGTTGATGGAACATTATTGTGATGTTTTTGGAGCAGAAGAAATTTGTATGCTACATGATTATCAAATATTTGTTCCTGAGATTGAAGCTCGGAAAATTATGGAGGTTTACGATTATGAGTGGACAAATGAAAGAATTTAGACCATATTCGATCAATGAAATTCCTAAATTTCAAATTGATTATAGAGGACTTATTAATTATGCTCATTCTGTAAACAAAACCGTTCCAGAATTATCTGATGCAGAAAAAGAACGTTTTATTGATGGAGCTACATTAAAAGATGTAGAAAATGAAAAACTAAGTTATGTCTAATACTTACCACATAGTATTAAAGAAGAATAATTAATCTAGTTATTCTTAAACAATCAAAGACTTCGTTCCATATATGGTTGCGAAGTCTTTTTTTTATTCTTCTAAAAGCTCATTTACGCTGCATTTCAAAGCGGTTGCCAGTTTACTAAGATTTTCATAACTAGCTTTATTAATATCCCTATATCCCTGCTCGTAAGCTCTAATCGTCCTGAGTTTCACATGGCTCTTAACAGCAAGTTGGCCCTGAGTTATTCCGTATTCAGTTCTAATATGTTTCAAATTGCTCATAATCCTTGATTTTAAGCCAAAGTATCACTGGAGTGACATGCTTTATGATAAAAATAAGTACTTATATCTTGCGATAAAGCACAAATGTTTGCATTATATAATTAGACAAGAACATATTTGCGATTTCTTTTTATAACAAAAAAGAAATACCCCAAGAAGGTGCGAACTCCTTGGGGTTATCGTGAATACCTTGGGTACTCACCACATTTAAAAATAAAATTCAATTTGTGACTCTAATATATATGCTTTTAATGGCATTGTCAATACGTGATTTAAAATCATTTCTAAACATAAATTCTTTACTAGTGATTACCCATAACTTGTCAAATACATCAATAGGAGGACTATTATATTTGGCAGAAAAACTGAATAATGAAGGCTATAAACATCTATCTTTAGAGGACAGAATTACTATTCAAACGTTATTAGATCAATGTGCAACACCATATGCTATATCAAAAATGTTAAAACGCTCATTATCTACTATTCAAAGAGAGATTAAGCGATACTCAAAAGTAACAGGGCATACTGGAAATGATTGTTTAATAAAGAAACAATGCAAAAAGAAAGATGCTTGCAATCTCAAATGTTTTTACAAGCAATGTAAAAGCTGTACTCGTAAAAATTGCACGGAACATTGCGATAGTTATGTTCAAAGTTACTGTGATAAATTGCAATCGTCACCATTTGTATGTAATGGCTGTAACAAATATCACTCATGCCCTTACGAGAAACGTAAATACAATGGCAAGGAAGCCAATGATATGTATTTGGCAGGGTTACATGATAAACGCTCTGGATTTGATACTACAGAAGATGAATTAAAATATATAGATGAGCTGTTATCTCCGTTAATCAAAAATGGGCAATCTCCGTATGCAGCACTTCAGGCTGTAGGAGATAAATTAAATATAAGCGTATCTACTTTGTATCGTTTAATTAACGCAGGAGCTATAAGCGTCCGTAACATAGATTTACATGAAAAGGTATCAAGAAAGATTCCAATAAAGAAGCGGAAATCAAAAGAAGCTTATGCTGTATTATCAAAGGAAAAGATTGGTCATTTATGGTCAGATTATTTAAAGTATACGAGTGAGCATGATGTAATGACCGTTGAACAAGACTGCGTTGAAGGTTTAAAAACAGATGATGCAACACTGTTAACGCTTCATTGGAGACAATTGCACACTCAAATAGCAATAATAATGGATAAGCAAGATTCTGAACACGTAGTAGAGGCACTGGATAAAATAGAACAAGCTTTAGGCACAGAATTATTCAAGCAATGTTTTCCAGTCATCTTAACCGATAATGGTCACGAATTTACTGATATAAAGGGTATGGAAGGTTCATACTTTGATAGAAATATTAAGAGAACGAAAATATTTTTCTGTGAGCCTAATAGATCCGACGAGAAAGGTTCATGTGAACGTAACCACAGAGAGATGCGCAAAATCATTCCGAAGAAAGTAACATCTTTCGAAGATTTTACACAAGCAGATATAGTGTTAATGATGAATCATGTAAATAGTTATCCAAGAGGAATACTTGGTGGCAAATGTCCGTATGATATTTCGATGAATGTCTTACCAGAAGACTTTTTTATACTTTTAGGATTAGAGAAAATTCCAACTAAGGAAGTTATAATGAAACCTAAGTTGCTTCAAGATAGAGTAAAAGCCAGAAAGAAAATTGCATAATAGTTTAAAGAGTCAGGATGCGCACCTGGCTCTTAATTTTTGGATAAATTTCTCAGACTAAGTGCAAACTTTTCATTTCTCAAAGTAAGTGCAACCATATATTTGCACTTGGTTTGAAAATTAACCTT
>SVDC01000072.1 GCA_015058045.1 Cellulosilyticum sp. | reverse complement strand
TTTAATTATAAATATTATATTTAGAGATGCTGACATGTTCTACATATTTTTCTTTTAAGGTCTGCAAAACTTGATAATGAGGAGAAGTACCATGAAGTTTTTGGGCAAATTCAGTGGTCCACATTTCCATTAAACAGATATCTTGCTCAGAATCTAAAGGATAGTAGTAATCATATTTGATATTACCTGGCTCGCATTTAGAAGCGCTTACAATGTTATGTTTAAGAACTTCATGATAAAATTCAGCACGTTTCCCTTTTTTGATGGTATAACGTACATGAACAAGTAAAAATTGTTGTGTACTTAATAAAGCACTTTGATAATCAGTGCTCTTAGTTACTGCAAAGTATTTACCAAATTCTTTAGTCCACATATCCATTTCTTCACCAATCGTTTCTTCATTAACTTCATTCATAATAAAGCAAACAAATTGGCATGATGTTTTAGCCATTTCCGGAAGTAAAAATGAAAATCCCCATTCTACATCTCTAGGATCATCTTCAAATCCGTTTCTAGCATCTACTATAAATTGACTATTAGGATATTTATGTAGTAATTCAAGGGCAAAGGTAGTAGGTTTTCTATAGTTGTCAAGGCAGGCAAATTTCTTCCAAGTTAAAAAGACTATATGGTCTTCTGGAATATACTCTACAGTGCAAAAATCAGATTCAAATCGTTCATTCATTTGAGTGTTTCATCCTTTCAATTAATAAGTTTTAAAAATTTAATAAATAAAAAATATTTAAATTATTTTTAGGTAAAATGATTATAGCATAAAAATTTACTAGATGTTATTAATTTAATAAGAATGAAGGGCATTGTAGAGGCAGAATTACAATACCATTTATTCTATGAACTATTCATATGACCATTAGAGAGTAAGAGGGTATAGCATGCCTAGAAAAATAATTTGATTAATCATATGATATAAGAAATGTTATTTTTAGAAGATGGAAAGATTCCAAAGGAAAAAAGTATATAATAAAGATACAATAACTAACGAAATTGTAGAATCATATAGAGTAAGGAGTAGTATGAAAAAAGAAGTATACTTTAAAGAAATAGATCATTCTCTAGAAATGGTAAAAAATGAAAATGCTATGTTAATATTAGGAAATAGTATTCAGATTCTTAGGAAAATGAAAGATGAGAGTGTGGATTTAATATTTGCAGATCCACCCTATAATATTGGGAAAGATTTTGGTAACAATAAAGATTGTTGGGAAAGTACAAAAGCTTATGTGGAGTGGTGTAAAGATTGGATAGATGAGTGCATGCGTGTGCTTAAAGATGAAGGCACCATGTATTTTATGACAGCAACCCAGTATATGCCCTATATAGATATTTATGTATCGGAGAATTACCATGTAATTTCAAGAATTGTATGGACTTATGATAGCTCAGGGATGCAGTCTAAAAAGAAGTTTGGTTCGTTATATGAACCTATTTTAATGTTTAATAAAAGTGCTAAGCATGAGTATGTTTTTAATAGTCAAGATATCTTAGTAGAAGCTAAGACTGGAGCAAAAAGGAAACTAATAGATTATCGAAAAACGCCTCCACAGCCTTATAATACAAAAAAGGTTCCAGGAAATGTATGGGAATTCCCAAGAGTGCGCTATAAAATGGCGGAGTATGAAAATCATCCAACTCAGAAACCAGAAGCGCTTTTAGAGCGTATTATTTTGGCTTCTAGTCATGAAGGTGATGTAGTACTTGATCCTTTTAGTGGAAGTTTTACAACAGCAAGTGTAGCCTTACGCCTTAAGCGAAAAACAATAGGGATTGAGCTTAATGAAGCATTTTATAAAATAGGAATGAGGCGCACACAGTTATGTACAGAATATAGAGGTGAAAAGCTAGATAAAAATAAAGTAAGGAAGACAAATCACAAAAGTAAAAAAGACCATGAAGAAACTATAGACAAATAGTAGTATCAAAAAATGTATATATAATAGTAATTTAATAGGAGGTTATAATTAAATATACTTTTGGATAAAATATGCTAAAAAATAAATTTAAATACCCTTAGGGGATAGAGGAGACATCATGACTACATTAAATACAAAACTTAACAATACACAGGGGTTACATGCTAGACCAGCAACATTATTCTGTAAAGAAGCTGGACAATTTAAATCAGATATCAAACTCATTTGTGGAGATAAAGAAGGTAATGCAAAAAGTTTAATTGCCTTATTAGCAATGGGTCTGACTGCTGGGAGTGAACTTCAAGTAGTAGCAGAAGGTGAAGATGAAGAGGCGGCTGCTAAACATATGGCAGACTTTATTCAAAATTTCCAAGAGTAATCCAAAGCTTAGGAGGGAGACTAGATGAAAAAAGGAATCGCAGCTTCTAAGGGATATGCAATTGGAATGGTATTTCTTTATGAAGAACATGAGATGATCATTTCAGATGAGAAGGTAATAGATTCTGCTAGTGAGCTTGAAAAACTTCAAGCAGCAGTAGCACTTTGTAAGGAACAACTGGAGAAAATTAAGGTAAAAACAATAGAAAATGTAGGTGAGCATGAAGCAACTGTATTTGAGGCACATATGCTAATTTTAGATGATCCAGAATTCGTAGGTTCTGTAGAAGCTGAAATTAAAAATAATAATACCAATGCTATGAAAGCTGTAGAAATGGTTTCAAATAACTTGGTGATGGTTTTTGAAGCCATTGATGATGCTTATTTAAGAGAACGTGCTGCAGATATTAAAGATGTTTCTAAACGTCTGCTCGCTAATCTTGCAGGACATACTGTTGGTTTAGAAATCGAAAAAGCCAATACAATTGTTGTAGCACATGATTTGACGCCATCAGATACGGCACAACTTGATAAAACTAAAGTAAAGGGTTTCATTACCAATATTGGTGGTAGAACTTCTCACTCAGCTATTATGGCAAGAACACTTGAAATTCCTGCTGTCGTAGGAATTGGAGATATTACATCATCAGTAAAAAATGGGGACACTGTTATTGTGGATGGAGTAGAAGGCTTTGTAATGATTAATCCTGATGAAGCAACAGTTAAAGCATATGAAGAAAAAATTGCATCCTATGAAATAGAAAAAGAAGAACTTAAAAAGCTTCTTAATGTTTCAGTAGTCACTAAAGAAGGTAAGCATATCGAAGTATGCGGGAATATTGGTAAACCACAAGATGTTCAGCAAGTTATTGCAAATGGTGGAGATGGTATTGGTTTATTTAGAACGGAGTTCCTATACATGGATAGAGAGACCGCACCAACTGAAGAAGAACAATTTGAAGCTTATAAGCATGTGCTTGAAGCAATGAAAGGTAAAAAGGTTGTTATTCGAACTTTAGATATTGGTGGAGATAAAACACTTCCGTATTTACCATTACCACAAGAAATGAATCCATTTTTGGGTTATAGAGCCATTCGTTTATGCTTAGATAGGAAAGACCTTTTCAAAGTACAACTTAGAGCGCTACTTAGAGCTTCTATTTACGGTAAGTTGGCCGTTATGTTTCCAATGATTTCTGGAATTGAAGAATTTAATTGTGCTAAAGAAGTTGTGGAAGAATGTAAATGTGAACTAAAGGCAGAAGGCATTACTTACTCAGAGACCATTGAATGGGGGATGATGGTAGAGATTCCAGCAGCAGCTGTTATGGCAGATGAACTTGCCAAACATGTTGACTTCTTTTCAATTGGTACAAATGACCTGATTCAGTATACTTTAGCAGCAGATCGTATGAGTGAGAAAGTATCCTATCTTTACAATCCCATGCATTCAGCTGTTTTAAGATTAATAAAAATGACCATTGACGGGGCACATAAGCATGGAAAATGGGTTGGCATGTGTGGTGAAATGGCTGGAGATGAAGTAGCTATTCCGACTCTTCTTGAATATGGTTTAGATGAGTTTTCAATGAGTGCAACATCTATATTAGGAGCTAAAAAAATCTTATTAGATCAATAGAAATGAAAGAAGTTGTATAGTTAAAATTTAGGTTGTAATTAAGATAAGTAAAAGGCGTGTCAGTTTTAAAGAACTGATACGCCTTTTAGCATATAAAGATAAGTGGCTAACTATTGAAATATAATATATATTCTAAAGCTAGTTAGAAAAAAGTGTAATAATAGGACATAATGGTATAAATACAAAGTAAAGGAATAAAATAGTATAGGCCTCTATTTAGAATAGTGTATATATAGCATATTGAAGCTGTTGAAAAGAAAGGAGCTTTATATGAACAAGAAATGGATTAAGGTTTTATCATGGACGATATTAGGAATTATGGTAGGAACAGGATGTGGTAGTGGAACTAGTACGAAGCAGATAGAAGCAGACACTAATGGGTATACAAGCACTGATGAAAGTTCAGAGGAACAGGTCGAAGTAGATGGTGAAAAGATTGCTAGGTTAATTTCAGGAGGAGAACCGGGGTCCCTACATCCTGCACTTTCACAAGGAACCCATGAATCTATTATATTAGACCACGTTTTTGAAGGGTTAATGAAACGAAATGAAAAAAGTGAAATTGTACCTGGTATGGCAGAAAGTTATGAAATTAGTGAGGATGGGCTTACATACACATTTAAAATAAGGCAGGATGCAAAGTGGTCTAATGGTGATGCTGTAACGGCAAAGGATTTTGAGGTGGCATGGAAGTTTGTACTCAATCCGGACACAGGTTCAGATTATGCCTATCAACTATATTACTTAGAAAATGGAGAAGCTTATAATAGTGGCAGTATAGAAGAAGATAAAGTAGGGGTTAAAGCAATAGATGATCAAACACTAGAAGTTAAACTGGCATCACCTACCCCATATTTCTTAGAGTTATGCGCTTTTTATACTTATTATCCAGTTAATGCAGCACTTCAAGAGGAAAAGGGTTCTGATTGGTCTCATGAAGGGGCAACTTTTGTATCTAATGGCCCTTTTGTGGTAACAGAATGGAATCATGATGAAAGTGTCGTAACGATTCAGAACGACTATTACTATAATAAAGAAGCGATTAAGCTAGATGGTATTACTTTCTATATTTCCGAAGATCTAAATACCATGTGGCAGATGTATGAAAATGAAGAAATCGATATTGATTATGATTTGCCAACAGATGTGATTGGTCAATTAAGAGCAGAGAATAATGCTGAATTAACCATAGGTGCAGAGCTAGCCAATTATTTTTATCGCTTTAATACTACACAGGCACCTTTTAATAATGTAAAGGTACGTAAAGCTTTAAGTATGGCTATCGATAGACAACTGCTTATTGATGAAGTTGTCCAAGGTGGTCAAACTCCAGCATTGGCTCTAATACCAGGTGGTGTTTCAGATGCCCAAGGTGATTTTAGAGAAAATGGTGGAGATTTTATTAAAGAAGATATTGAAGAGGCTAAGAAGCTTCTGGCAGAAGGTTTAGCTGAAGAAGGTATGGATTCGTTATCTTTTACCATTCTTTATAATACAAGTGAAGCTCATAAAAAGATTGCAGAAGCTATTCAACAAATGTGGAAAGATAATCTAGGTGTAGATGTATCTTTGGAGAACACAGAATTTCAGGTGAAAATTGATAGGGAACATTCCTTAGATTATGAGGTATCAAGAGCGGGTTGGATTGGAGATTATATAGATCCCAATACATTCCTAGATATGTTTACAAGCTGGAGTAGTCAAAATGATACAGGATGGACTAGTGAAGAGTTTGACAAGTTAATTACAGATGCTAATAGTGAATTTGATGTGGCAAAACGTATGGCGTATTTACATGAAGCAGAAGCAATATTCATGGAAGAGATGCCTATTATGCCTATTTACTATTACACCAGACCTTATGTGACTAAGCCTTATTTAACAGGTGTAACCAAAGCAACAAATCGTGAAGTTTGTTTAATATATGCAGATATAAATAAGGAAGAATAATACGAATAGCTTAAATCAAAAGAGAATGATAGGTTGTGGTGATTAAAAGCTACAACCTATATGCTCTATATATTGATAGGATAAATGGACTTAGGGGAGCAGAGTATGTGTACTTTATGAAATACAGTATCATAAGTACGCATAACGATTAATCGATTTATGGGACATGACATGGGTTTAAAGGAGGGGAAAAAATGCTTCGGTATATGATTAAAAGAGTGATAATGGGGGGCGTAACTATATGGGTAATTATAACGATTACTTTTTTAATTATGCATAATATTCCTGGTAATCCTTTTGCTAAAGAAGGAAAGATGACAGAAGCGGTTTATCATAATCTAATGTCTTATTATAACTTAGATAAGCCTTTAGGTGAGCAGTATGTCATTTATCTTAAGAATTTAGCAAAGTTCGATTTAGGACCATCTACTAAAAGTAAAACAAGAACAGTTAATGATTATATAGCAGATAATTTTCCGGTATCAGCTAAGTTAGGTGTAACAGCATTTAGTTTTGCCTTAGTAGTGGGTATTTTATTAGGAATTATTGCGGCATTAAAAAGAAATCGTTGGCCAGATTATATCTGCATGATTATGGCTATTATAGGGGTGTCGGTACCAAACTTTATTTTGGCAACACTTCTTATTGAAATCTTTTCTCTCAGATTAGGCTTAGTACCCACCTCTGGTTGGGGGACAGTAAGCCATATGATTTTACCAGCAATTGCAATGAGTATGATGCCTATTGCCCATATTGCACGTATGATGCGTTCAAGTATGATTGAGGTTTTGGGTCAGGATTATATTCGAACAGCTAAAGCAAAGGGATTATCTGAAGGGAAAATAATTAGAAGACATGCCGTTAGAAATGCAATTATGCCTGTGGTTACAATTGTAGGAACTACTTTTGCCAATATTGTAGTAGGCAGTTTTGTAGTGGAGAATATATTTAGAGTACCAGGGCTGGGAAAATATTTTGTACAGTCTATTACCAATCGTGATTATTCTGTTATTTTAGGAACTACTATTTTTTATAGTATCATCTTAATCGTAGCCTATATCATTGTAGATTTACTGTACATTTTAATTGATCCCCGTATACAACTTACAAATAGTGATAAGAAGACCTCATTCTTTAAGAAGAAAACAGTGGAAAGCAAATGGGGGTAGAACAATGAAAACAGAATTTGAAATCACACCCGATTTATTTGAAAAAGTAGATGTCAATCTAAAAGATGCTGAGACTATTAATAGGCCAAGTTTAACTTATTGGAAAGATGTATGGAGAAGGCTAAGAGAGAATAAGCTTGCTATGTTGGGATTTGGTATTATTGTAATGTTGATTTTATTAGCTATATTTGCACCTATAGTAAGCCCCTATACATATGATGCCCAATCTTTAAAGGAACGGAACTTGCAGCCTAATAACACTCATTGGTTTGGAACCGATAGCTTAGGTAGAGATTTATGGACAAGGGCATGGTATGGTGCTAGGATTTCACTTCTTGTAGGTTTTCTAGCAACAGGAATAGAGTTTGTAATTGGAGCAGTTTATGGGGGCATATCAGGAAGTTTTGGTGGAAAAGTAGATAATATAATGATGCGTATTGCAGAAGTTTTTTATAGTATTCCCTATATGCTAATCGTTATTTTAATGATGGTTTTATTAGGAGCTGGTCTAATGCCTATGATTATTGCTCTTGTTATTACAGGATGGATAGGGATGGCAAGGCTAGTACGTGGTCAAGTCCTTCAGCTTAAAGAAAATGATTATGTTAAAGCGTCTGAGGCATTAGGGGGCGGTATGTTATGGAGACTAAGAAAGCATTTAATACCTAATACAATGGGTCCTATTTTAGTCAATTTAACCCTTAGTGTACCAAGTGCTATTTTTGCAGAGGCAACACTAAGTTTTTTGGGGTTAGGTATTTCTGCACCCATGGCAAGTTGGGGTTCTATGGCAAATGATGCTCTGTCAGGACTTTTTACTGGAGATGGGTATCAATTATTTTTTCCAGCATTTTTTATTTCTTTGACGATGTTTGGATTTAATGTACTAGGAGATGGGCTAAGAGATGCACTAGATCCACAACTGAGAAGATAAAGGGGGAAGAGGATATGGGAGATAAATTGCTAGAAGTTCAAAACTTGCATGTGTCTTTCAAAACCTATGCAGGTGAAATCAAAGCGGTTAGAGGGATTAGCTTTGATGTAGAGAAGGGTGAATGTGTAGGCATTGTAGGAGAGTCAGGATGTGGTAAGAGTGTTACTTCTCAGTCTATTATGCGTCTTTTAAAAGTGCCACCAGCAGTATACAAACAGGGAAAAATTCTTTTCGAGGGGAAGGATTTACTTGCTTTAAAAGAAAAAGATATGCGTGCTATACGTGGAAATCAAATCAGTATGATCTTTCAAGATCCTATGACATCATTAAATCCTACTCAAAAAGTAGGAAAGCAGATTATGGAAGTTTTAGTGGAACACAAAAAACTATCTAAAAAACAAGCTTATAAGCAGGCTGAGCAGATGCTAAATTTAGTTGCGATGTCTGAACCACATAAGCGAATGGAGCAATATCCTCATGAGTTTTCAGGTGGTATGAGGCAGCGAGCCATGATTGCCATTGCACTGGCGTGTCACCCTAAATTAATGATTGCAGATGAACCCACTACAGCTTTAGATGTAACTGTGCAAGCACAGATATTAGAGTTACTTCAAGAAGTACAAAAAAAAGTAGATATGTCCATCATGCTCATTACTCATGATTTAGGGGTTATTGCCAAAATGTGTGATCGTGTGATTGTTATGTATGCAGGACAAATTGTAGAACAGGGGCTAGTCCAAGAGATTTTTGAACATCCCACCCATCCTTATACAAGAGGACTGCTTAAAGCTGTACCTAGGATGGACATGAGTCGTAAGAACGCTTTAAATAGTATTGTAGGTACACCGCCTGATTTATTTGCTCCACCTAAAGGATGTGCTTTTTATGCTAGGTGTGAAGAGGCGATGAAAATCTGCGAGGAACATATGCCTGTTATACAGGAGGTAGGTGGAACGCATAAGTCTGCTTGCTGGCTCCATCATCCTATGTGTCCAATAAAGAATAGGAAGGAGGAAGCGTAGTGAGTATAGCACAAAGTGATAAAGAAATTTTGCTAAAGGTTGAGCAAGTAAAGAAATATTTTAATGTAGGCGGCGGGACTTTAAAAGCTGTAGATGGTATAAGTTTTGAACTAGGTAAGGGTAAAACTTTAGGATTAGTAGGAGAAAGTGGATGTGGTAAATCTACAGCAGGACGAACAGTACTTAGGTTATATGAACCAACAGAAGGTAAGGTGATTTTTAAGGGACAGGATATTTATAGTTTACCTAAAAAAAACTTAAAGGAAATAAGAAAACAAATGCAAATTATATTTCAAGATCCCTATGCCTCCCTAGATCCTAGAATGACTATAGAAGATATTATTGGAGAACCATTAGATATCCATGGATTAGCCAAAGGAGAGAAAAGGCATCAGCGTATTAAAGAGCTGTTAGAATTAGTAGGCCTCAATGAAGAACATGCCTCTAGATTTCCTCATGAGTTTAGTGGGGGCCAAAGACAGCGTATAGGGATTGCAAGAGCACTAGCTATAGAACCAGAGTTTATTGTATGTGATGAACCTATTTCTGCTCTAGATGTGTCTATTCAGGCACAGGTGGTTAATTTACTAAAAGATTTACAAGATAAATTAGGATTAACCTATTTATTTATTGCCCATGATTTATCTATGGTGCGTTATATTTCAGATAGTATTTTAGTTATGTACTTGGGACAAATGATGGAAATGGCAGATAGTGATACTTTAAATGAACATCCACTACATCCCTATACTCAGTTCTTGCTTTCTGCAGTGCCGATTCCAGATCCTAATATAGAGAAGAAAAGAGAAAGAATGCAGATACAAGGAGAAATACCAAGTCCTATTGATCCACCTAATTTATGTCCGTTTTGTACTAGATGTCCTAAAGTAACAGAGGAATGTAAAAAGCAAAGGCCCAGATGGAAAGAGGTAGAACGAGGACATTTTGTTGCTTGTTATCATGTAGGAGAGCAATAGTGAGCTTAGATGCTGAATAAGTGTAAATATCAATTAAAGGAGCAATGATATTTACGCTTATTTCTTTGTGTCCATGTTGGAAAAGATTATAAAATACAGATAATATAAAATGAAAAAGAGGATTGATGAAAAAGCAAGAATAACCTATTATAATAACGTAATAGTTAGAATATTTAGTATAATATAGAGGGGAATTTAGGAGGAAAGTATCATAGGACTGGTCTAAAGAGAATAAAGTTAAGATGAATAAAAGTTTACCTAAAGTAAGTGTATGAAGGGGGTTAAGGCTATGAAAGATTGGGTAAGTAAGGCGAGTATTTACCATATATATGCCTTGGGTTTTTGTGGAGGTGAAGAGATAAATAGTGAGCAAGTTTTAGTTAAAAATCGGATTAAAAAGGTTTTAGATTGGATAGAGCATTTTAAAACATTAGGAGTCAATACAATTTTATTTAGTCCTGTTTTTGAATCCACAAGTCATGGTTATGATACAGCAGATTATAGGAAACTGGATAAGAGGTTAGGCACCAATGAAGACTTTAAAGTAGTCTGTAAAGAACTTCATAAAGAGGGTTTTCGAATTATATTAGATGGTGTATTTAATCATGTAGGGAGAGATTTTTTTGCCTTTAAAGATTTACAAGATAAGAAGTGTGACTCTAAGTATAAAGACTGGTTTGTAGGTGTGAATTTTAGTGGTTCTAGTCCGTACCAGGATCCTTTTAGTTATGAGGCTTGGGAAGGGCATTACAATTTAGTTAAGCTCAATTTATGGAATCAGGAAGTTAGAGATTATTTATTTGGGTCAGTGAAATTTTGGATAGAGGATTTTGATATTGATGGGTTGAGATTGGATGTAGCTTACTGTATGGATCAAGATTTTTTAGGAGGGCTAAGAAATTTTGTAGATACTCAGAAACAAGATTTTTGGTTAATGGGTGAAATGATTCATGGTGATTATAGTCGTCTCATTAAGCCAGAATTATTACATGCTACAACCAACTATGAGTGTTATAAGGGAATTTACTCTAGCCATAACGATCAAAATTATTTTGAAATTAATCACTCCCTTAATCGACTATTTGGAAAAGGTGGCTTATGTGAAAATCTAAGTTTGTATAACTTTGTAGATAATCATGATGTAGAACGGATTGGGTCTAGTTTAAAGGAAAAGAAACACTTAGAAAATGTCTATACTTTACTCTTTACTATGCCAGGAGTCCCAAGTATATATTATGGCAGCGAATGGGGAATTGAAGGAAAGAAAGAAAAAGGCTCAGATAAAAGTCTTCGTCCAGAATTAGATTTAGAAGTTATGTTGGAGAAAGATCAGAGTTTAGTAGAGCATATAGGAAAGCTCTCATCTATTCGCCAAAAGTATGTTTCATTATACAAAGGGAGTTATGAGCAGGTGATTGTAAGAAATAAGCAATTAATTTTTGCAAGAACGCTAGGAGAAGAAAAGGTCTATGTGGCATTAAACTTAGCAGAAACACCTGAAACCTTAACATTCCAAGGCAATAGTGAGCAGCCACTTAGTAATGCACTAGATGAAGAAGAAGAATTACTTCTGGCGGAAAATAGCCAGTATCATATACAACTCAAGCCATATAGTGGTAAAATATTAGTTAGTAGTCCAAAAGAAATAGAAAGTTAAGGATTAAACTAAAAGTGACTTGAATAGAGTTTATACTAGAATCCAGTAGGAGAATATATAAATGGAAAATGCATGGATAATTTATGCTGTTTTATCAGCGATTTTTGCTAGTTTGACATCTGTATTAGCAAAAGTAGGTATAGGAGAAATCAATTCAAACTTAGCAACGGCAATCAGGACTATTGTAGTACTTGTTATGGCATGGGGAATGGTATTTGTTGTAGGGGCTCAAAAAGAAATACCCCATATAACTTCTAAGAATTTATTCTTTTTAATCATTTCAGGAGTTGCCACTGGGCTTTCATGGCTTTTTTATTATAAGGCGGTTCAACTGGGGCCAGTATCAAAAGTTGCACCTATTGATAAGCTTAGTATTGTGTTGACAATGATTTTAGCCTTTGTCTTCTTACATGAACAACTTACCATTAAAGGGGTTATTGGTGGTCTTTTAATTGTTGCAGGGACCTTTGTATTGATTTTATAGAAATAAAAGACTTAAAGGCAGAGATTAGAAGAGAGAGTGGTAACACTCTCTTTTAGCATATAAAAGGATTAAGACGAAACAAGTTTAAGATCAGCGCATAGACGTGAATAAGGTAGGAAATAAGAGAAAAGGGGAGTAGGATAATGAAACAAAAGATAAAAAGAGATGGGCATATTCATACGCCTTTTTGCCCACATGGTTCAAAGGATACTATGGAAGGTTATGTAGAAGAAGCTATCCGATTAGGTCGAGAAGAAATTAGTTTTACAGAACATTTTCCATTACCAGAAGGCATTACAGATGAAGCATTTGCGAAGGAATGTGCTTTGACAGAACAAGTTATTCCTGAATATTTTCATGAAGTAGAACAAATGCAAGTAAAGTATCAAGGAAAGATTAAAATTTATAAAGGATTTGAAGTGGATTATGTTGAAGGAAGAGAAGAGGAGATTAAAGCACTACTGAATCAATATGGGTCAGAGATAGAAGATAGCATTCTATCTGTACACTTTGTGTTTTATAAAGGTAAATATTATGCTATAGATTATGAACCAGATATGGAAAAACTGATGGAGTGCCTTCCTAATGTGGAAGCCATATATGATCTATATTTTAAAACACTTATAAAGTCTGTAGAAGCAGACTTAGGTCCATATAAACCGAGGCGTATAGGACATCCTAGCCTAGTTCGTATTTTTCAAAAAAGATGGCCTATAGATTATGTCAATCTAAGCTTATTAGAGAGATTGGTACAGAAGCTTAAACAAGATGGTTATGAAATAGATTTTAATGTAGCAGGATTAAGAAAGACCTTATGTGGAGAAACCTATCCATCAGGTAAGTTATTGGAGTTTATAAAGCAATATAAGGTACCATATGTATATGGTTCAGATTCTCATGCAATTAATCAGTTGGCTTTACTCGAAGGAGTAGTAGAGAGTGGTGAGAATGAAATATGAATAGATAGAAGTTAGAGATTAGAGAAATTGTTAAAGGGGAGAATGTACTTATGAAATTACAAGAAGTCTTAAAAATCTTAGAGAAACAGACCTTAATGAGTGTGGCAACATATGGACAGCAATATCCTGATAATTCAATTGTATGTTTTGCACATAGTAAAGAAGCTGAACTATACTTTGGAAGTTATTCAGACACATTAAAATGTAAAAATATTGATAACAATCCTATTGTGGCAGTTACAGTAGGAACATTACAAATTCACGGAGAGGCAAAAAAAATTCCGTATGGAACAACAGGCTATATGATGGGACGTGGAATTTATGATGCTAAATTTCCACAGTATAAAAGTGTATTTGAATTAGAAAATAATGAGTTATATGTTATTATCCCTTATGTGATTTGGAATTATAATCCTAGCAAAGGTGAAATGCACAGAGATGTATTAATATTAAATGAATCATATTATCAGTCTATAGAGGTATATAGACCTCATAACTATATAAAAAGAATATTATAAATATATAAAATTTAATACAATTGAAATAAAAAAATAGAAAATATATAATGGGAATAAGGAAGAGCTATAACCTTAGTTTAGAAAAGAAGGAGGATGGAAGGGGAAGCTTCTATAACAATGGGATAAGATAAAGTATATTGGAGGGGAAAAGATGCAAAGTACAAGTGAAAAGATTATATTAAACTCAGGAAGAGAAGTTATTAAGTACACATTGATAAATGATCAAGGCATGGAAGTAGAAGTGATTAGTATTGGTGCAACATTAATAAAGATTACAGCACCTGATGGAAATGGAAATTATGAAAATGTGATTTTAGGATGGCAAGATTTAAATGTTTACGAGGCACATCCAGGTGATTTTGGAGCAATTGTTGGACGTATTGCTGGACGTATTCATAAAGGAAAAGCAACTATTGCAGAGAAAGAATATCATTTTTCCACTAATGAATTTGAAAATACTTTACATGGTGGAACACATGGCTTTCACACAAAAGATTGGAATGGTAGCATAACAAAAGGAGAAGATGAAATTCGTTTGACAATGAGCTATCAAAGTGTAGATGGTGAAGAAGGTTTTCCAGGTAATGTACATGTGAAGGTGACCTATATATTAAAAAATAATAATAGCTTAACACTAGAATATGAGGCTACCACGGATAAAGAAACAATTATTAACTTAACCAATCATGCATATTTCAATTTATCAGGTGATGGTAAAAGAGATGTTTTAGGCCAAACATTATATATTAGTAGTGATGCAATTTATGAATTGGATGAAGAACTTATTCCAACTGGAAAGATGATTCAATTAGATGATGAACCTATTTTTGACTTTAGAAAGCCAAAATGTATTGGACAAGATATTGAGAAAGAGAATATACATCTTAAAAATGGATGTGGTTATGACCATGCATGGCAGTTAAATACTAGTAATGAGGCGATTGTTCTTTACGATTCTATTTCAAAAAGAAGTATGTCTGTTACAACTTCTGAACCAAGTGTTGTAGTATATACCATGAATCATGCAGATGAACCTCTAGTATTATCTAATGGAAAAATACAACAGCCAAGATATGCAGTTTGTTTAGAAACTCAAAAACCAGCTATTGGTTACAATGAGGTAGGTAGACAAGCTGTTACCCTAAAACCTGACGAAATGTATAAACAATGTACAATATTTAGCTTTTCTGTTAAATAAAAATATAAAAAATCCCTAAAGATTGATTTTTAACTTTAGGGATTTTTTTGACTTTTTGCTAAAAAACGCATTGACAGAAAGTGTACAGAAATATATAATAAATTTGTAATAAATATTTAATAAATATAAAAAGACATTAATAAATGTAATGACTTAGCAATAAAGAAAATCATGGCAGGTAATAGGGGGAAGAACATGAGATTTCATAAGCTTTTTTTAATAGGTTCACTTATTATGGGGCTTGCAGTGCCAACACAAGCAGCAGTATATGGAACATTAAAACAAGATATGTATTTTGATGTTGAGGGAAATCAAGTTGTGAAATCATCAGGAGCAGGCGTTAGTATTATTGATGAAGATGAACTGAATTATTTAATTTGTATAGATAAAGACACTAATAATTTAGTGGGAAAACATTTTGTTGAACTTCAGGGGACCATTACAAGGGCAAAAAATAATGCAGTTATTGTAGCAGATACAAGTGCCAATACAGCGGTTTTGGGATATGTAGAAGCAGATGATATGGTTATGGCATTAGAAAAAGAAGGAAACTTTTATAAGGTTAAAGTGGATGGGATAGTAGGCTACATATATAGCAAAAGTGTGGATGAGTCTAAATTACAAAATCTTATAGAAGTAGAGCGTGCCTCAAGTAAAGGTGAAGAAATTGCTAATTATGCAAAGCAATTTTTAGGTGGAAGATATGTCTATGGTGGTAATAACTTAAATACTGGAGTAGATTGTTCAGGATTCACTCAACAAGTCATGAAACACTTTAATATTTCTATTGGAAGAAGCTCTAGAGATCAATATGCAAACAGTGGATATGCTATAAGTGAAGCAGATATAAGGCCAGGCGATTTGGTTTATTACGGATATAATGGAAGTGTCAATCATGCAGCGCTTTATGTTGGTGAGGGTAAGATTATTCATGCAAATACAGAGTCTACAGGGATTATTATGAGTAGTTTACACTATGGAAAACCTATTATAGGAATTAAAAGAGTAGTTGAATAAGATAAGGGGGAAAAATATGAAAAAGAAACTTTTACATATGGTGTTAGGTACGATTTTAGTGACATGTTGTTATACAAATATAATGGCTGATGAGATAGACATTATGGATGAAAATATCAATGAATATAGTATACAAGTCAATGAAACATTAGATAATGTAGAAGAAATACCTATTATAGAACCAGAAGAAGTAAAAGTTTCAACAGGTGAAAGCGTTGTAGACTATGCCAAGCAGTTTATTGGAACCCCATATGTTTCAGGTGGTAATGATTTAAATTCAGGAGTAGATTGTTCAGGGTTTACACAACAAGTTTATAAGCATTTTGACATTCAGCTAGAAAGAAGATCAAGTAGTCAATATGCTAATAATGGATATGCCGTTTCTAAAAGTGAATTAAAACCAGGAGATTTAGTTTTTTATGGTTATGGAAGTGTATGTCATGTAGCGATTTATATAGGGGATAATGAAGTGATTCATGCACCTGTTCCAGGAAAAAGCGTTTGCATTGTACCGCTATGGCAAAATGGTGATGCACCACTTATAGGATATAAGAGAATTTTTAATGATTAAAATAAACAATATATAAGACGCCTTATAGAGTCAAATCTATAAGGCTTTTTTATGTGCGCCCAGCATGGGCGCAATCTAACAGGTGAAAGTCCTGAGTGCGGGTTGATAGTGCCAAGCACAT
>SVDC01000071.1 GCA_015058045.1 Cellulosilyticum sp. | reverse complement strand
CGCCGTATACGGAACCGTACGTACGGTGGTGTGAGAGGTCGGATAATCAATTAATGATTATCCTCCTACTCGATTTTACAAAATTAAGTATACTCTAGTTTAGATTTTTCTACTTTGGGATAGATTATATTAATCATATTTTATTGCGTGTTCTATATTATTAAAGAGTTATAAAAGAAGATAAAACTATAGAAAGAAAAATTTGAAAATATAGTATTGACAGAACAAAAGGCGGAATATATACTGAGTTTAGTTAACCGATTAACCTACCTTAAAAAGTTATATTTATATAAAAGGAGAGGTTGTATGGAAAAGAGCGCAGTAATGCATAGGCCTTATTCAGAGTATGGTTTTGCATTAACATCAACAAAAATTGTTATTAGATTACGTGCAAAACGTGATGATTTGAAAAATTGTAATTTATATTATGGGGATCGTATGGACCCTAATACACCTATTGCTATTACAAAGATAGAGATGAAAAGAATTTATCAAGATGGTCTTTTTGATTATTTTGAGGCTGTATTTGATATTAATATTACAAGAGTTTGCTATTACTTTAAGCTTACTGATACAAACAATGAATCTGTGTATTATTATAATAATGCATTTCATAATGAAGTTGTACTAAATAGACAGCTATATTATAACTTTCATTATGTACGAGAAGAGGATATTGCAGATGTACCAGAGTGGGCAAAAAATGCTATTATTTATCAAATATATCCAGATAGTTTTGCAACCCTAAAAGCTCATATTAGCAAGGCTGGAATGGAAATAATAAATCTTGATGGAAGTATAAGTAAATCTAAATTTGGGGGAACCTTAAAAGGAATAACTCAAAATCTAGACTACATAGAGAACTTAGGTATTACCTGTATTTATTTAACGCCAATTTTTAAAGCTCAATCTTGGCATAAGTATGATACGATTGACTACTTTGAAATTGATCCTTGTTTAGGAACAAAAAGTGAATTTAGAGAGTTTGTTAAGGAATGTCATAGGAGAAGTATTAAAGTTATATTAGATGGTGTATTTAATCATAGTAGTCCAGACTTCTTTGCATTTAAGGATATATTAGAGAAAGGAAATCAATCAAAATATGTAGATTGGTATTACATTAAAGAATTTCCAATTGTTACTGAACCTAAGCCTAATTATGAATGCTTTGCATATGTTGCAACGATGCCAAAACTGAATACTAGCAATGATGAGGTTAAGAAATATATTCTTGATATAGCTACATATTGGATTAAAGAGTTTGATATAGATGGCTGGCGTTTAGATGTAGCTAATGAAGTCAATTTGGATTTTTGGAGAGCATACAGACAGGCAGTTAAAAGTGTCAAAAGTGATGCCTTATTAATAGGTGAAATTTGGGATGATGCGCATGTATTCTTACAAGGAGATCAATTTGATTCTGCTATGAACTATAACTTATATTTTGCATGTAGAGATTTTTTTGCTGAAAGAATTATGGACGCTAAAAGTTTTGCTGACCGTGTACAGTATCTACTGACAAGATATAAAACTCAAATCCAAGAAGTTCAAATGAATTTAATTGATAGTCATGATGTATCAAGATTTTTATCTATGGTAGGCGATGATATTAGAAGATTGAAATTAGGTGCTATATTTCTTTTAACACACTTAGGAATACCAATGATTTTTTATGGTGATGAACAAGGCATTAATGGAATAGAGGAGATTGATTATAGAAAACCAATGAATTGGGAATCACAAGATGAAAGTCTTTTTAAATATTATAAGAAACTGATTCAGTTAAGAAAAGATCATATGAATCTTATGTTAGGGCAATATAGAACTTTAATAGCAGAAGGTAGTTGTTATGGATATAGTAGAGAAGATGGTGATGAAAAGTTAATAATAATATTTAATAATTCAGATCATCAAGAAAAACAAGCTTTAAAGTTAGATATTGATGTAGATCAAGTTAAGGATTATTTAGAAGATAAAGTTTATGATGTGCAGGAAGGTGAGATAATCATTGATCTTGCTCCATATGAATCAGCGGTTATTTTGCTTAAATAAAGTAGGAAAATAACAATACGGCGTCTAAGTAATGAATAAACAAAAAATAAAAAGGTGGATATAAATATCCGCCTTTTTATTTTTTGTATCGTACAGATTGTCGTTCAACAATTTCAACATCAATTTTTATAGGAGAAGAAGTAAATTGTTCTTGGTTTAGCATAGAAAGAATGAGATTAGCAGCGGCCTCAGCTTTAGCCGAGATGTTTTGATTAATGGTAGTTAATTTGGGATAAGAGTAATTACAAGTTGATATATTATCAAAACCAATAACTGAAATGTCCTCTGGTACCTGAACGCCATTTAATCTAAGGCCTTCAATAATACCTAGGGCAATAATATCTGCAGTGGCAAAAATAGCTGAAATTTCTTCGATATGATTACTAATATCTTTACCGATACGTATACCACATTCGTATGAAACATTACTAGAAAATAGTAGATTCTTATCGATAGAAAGATGTTTTTCTTGTAGAGCTTTACAGTAACCATTAAAACGCTCTTGCATTACACCTGAAGTTGTAATATCCGGACTCACAAAGGCAATACGGGTATGGTTATTATTTAATAGATAGCGGGTAGCAATATACCCACCTTTAAAATCATCGGATCCAACATTAGTAATAGATAGATTAGAAACATATGTATCTAGAAATACAGTAGGTAGATGGTTACGTTTAAGAATCTCTTTAACATCGTTTGCAAACATCCCTAAGAAGATAGCACCATCAACATTCCACATTTGCAAGATACTTGATACTTCCTGATAGTTTGATACACAACGAAACATTAGATAATAGTTATTTTTACGTATAATACGTTCGATAACACCTAGTACCTCGGCATTATAGGGACTTTGTAAGAAGTTACTTGTGTCATCCACATTAGGAATAATAACACCTATGATTTTTGAAGTTTTCATAGCTAATGTACGTGCAGAAGCATTAGGGATATAGTTATATTTTTTTATCAGAGCATTAACTTTTTCGATTGTAGTAGCAGATACTTTTTTATAATTACCATTAATGACATTTGAGACTGTTACAGTGCTAACTTCGGCTTCTTTGGCTATATCTTTAAGTGTAGTCATTTTGTCCTCCTCGTTAAACGGTTAGCGTATATTTGTAATTACATTTTATAATATTTTGTAAATAAAGACAATAACATGATTGTTTAAATGTGAATATTTAATAAATTATATAAAAATTCAGATAAATTTATTGACACATTTACTTTCTGGGATTAATATTAAACCAAGTTAAGCGGTTAACTTATTTCCTAGAAAAGGGGTGAAATAGGAGTGACAAAGAATAAAGATATAGCTAAAACTATGCAAACTACATTGACTAAAGGTAAATGGAAAAATACCTTTTTGAATAACTTTGAGCTCTATCTATTTTTATTACCAGCAGTTATTGTTTTATTTTGCTTTAACTATATTCCGATGTATGGAATCCAAATGGCCTTTAGGAATTTCAAGCCTGCCCAAGGTATGATAGGAAGCGAATGGGTTGGCCTAGCCAACTTTTCAAGATTTTTTCATTCCTATCAATTTGAGACTATCTTAAAAAATACATTGATATTAAGTATTTATGAGATTATCGTTTCATTCCCTATTCCAATTATCCTAGCATTATTACTTAATCAGTTAAAATACTGTAGATTTAAGAAAGTCTATCAAGTTGTTACATACCTACCACATTTTATTTCAACAGTTGTTTTAGTAGGAATTATGAAGATAATGTTGTCTCCATCCATAGGAATTCTAGGTGCAATTGCTGGAGCATTTGATATACAGGCACCTAACCTATTGGCGGAAACATCAGCTTTTAGATCTATTTATGTATGGTCGGGCGTTTGGCAAAATGCAGGATGGGATAGCATTATTTATATTGCAGCACTAGCAGGAATAGATCCGAGTTTATACGAAGCAGCTTCAGTGGATGGTGCAACAAAATGGCAAAAGATCCTTCATATTGATATACCGTGTATTGCACCTACATGTATTATTATGTTGATTTTGCGTATAGGTGGCATTATGAATATTGGATTTGAAAAGGTGTACTTACTTCAAAATTCATTAAATACATCAGTAAGTGAAATTATAGCAACGTATACTTACAGAATGGGTATTTTGAAGCTGCAATATAGTTTATCTTCAACAGTAGGGCTATTTAATACGGTTGTTAATGTAATACTCTTAGTGGCAGCTAATAGAATTGCGAAAAAGCTGTCTAACGAAAGTTTATGGTAGGAAGGGGGTATTGCGATGAAAACAAAAATAGTGACTTCAGCAAAAAGAGATAAGCTGTTTGATGTAGTGGTTTTAGCTTTTTGTATTATTACTTTTATTATTATTGTTTATCCTGTATATTTCATTCTTATTGCCTCGTTTAGTAAGGCATCGGATGTAGCAAGAGGGAATGTATGGATATTTCCAACGAGTATTTGTTTGGATGGGTATAGAGAAGTATTTAAGAGTGGTGAGATATGGGTAGGTTACAGAAATACAATTTTATATACCATTGTAGGTACCATTTTATTCTTGGTAATTAATATGCCTGCAGCTTATGCACTCTCAAGAAAAGATTTAAAGGGAAAGAAAATTATCTTGTTTTACTTTATGTTTACTATGTTTTTTAATGGAGGGATGATACCCACCTATTTCACAATCAAGAGTTTTGGATTATATAACACATTTTGGGTAATGGTTTTACCTTTTAGTGTTAATGTTTATAACATTATTGTTATGAAGAGTTTCTTTGATAATAGTATACCAAGTAGCTTATATGATGCTGCTCGTATAGATGGCTGTAGTACCACTAGATATTTTATCTCTATTGTTATTCCGTTATCTAAAGCAATTATTGCAGTAATGACATTGTGGACAGCAGTCAGCATGTGGAATTCATATTTTAACGCATTATTATACATTAAGGATGATGGCTTGAAACCTTTACAACTTATACTAAGAAATATACTAGTAAAAAATGAATCAATGAATTTTACTGGCGGAACAAGTCAGGTTGCAGTTAGACAATTAGCAGAAGTTATGAAATATAGTGTAATTGTTGTCTCTACTGTTCCAATCATGTGTATTTATCCTTTTGTTCAGAAATACTTCAATCAAGGAGTTATGATTGGTTCTGTAAAAGAGTAAAAGGTAATTATTAATAAGAGGGGGAAATAGTTATGTGTAATAAACTAAGAAGTAAAGTGTTATTTACGATGTTAATTACGGCAATGACAACGGGAGTGTTGACTGGATGCGGAAATAATGGTCAAGGAGCATCAGATGAAACATTAGCAAGTGCAGGAACTACAGAAGGCATAAAAAGTACAGAAAGTGAAGAAGGAGATGGATCAAAAGCAGAGGTTATAACTTTAGATGTTGCATATAAGAAAAATACATTAACCAAGGACTTAAAGGAAAATCCTGTTTTTCAACAAGTAGAAGAAGAAGTAGGAGTAGATATTCAATGGACTTATTATGGAGATACGGATTGGGATGACCAAAGAGCACTTTTACTAGCAAGTGGAGATTTACCAGAAGTGATGTTTGGAGATGGATTTAGAGCTGAAGATATAATGAATAGTATAGAATACTTTGTACCACTAGAGGATTACATCGAAGAGTACTGCCCTAATATAAAGGCTGCTTTTGAGAAAAATCCAGAGATGAAAAAACGTGTTACAGCTACAGATGGACACATTTACTATCTGCCAAATAGGCAGCCTTGTATGCCTAATACACAAGATGCTTATTTTATTAATCAAAAATGGTTAGATAATTTAGGATTAGAAATGCCTACAACAACAGATGAATTATATAATGTACTAAAGGCTTTTAAGGAACAAGATGCAAATGGAAATGGAGATCCTGATGATGAAATTCCAATTACGGCACAAGCTACACAAGGTAGAGGATATGATTTAATTGAGGGATATTTACCATTCTTTGGATTGATTGATAATATGAGTGAACACAAAGTAATGGTTAAGGATGGAAAAGTATCTTATACAGCTATAGATGAAGGATTAAAAGAGGCAGTAAAGTTTTTCCATAAATTGTATCAAGAAGGTATTTTGGATCAGGAAGCCTTTACTCAAGATTATAGTATGATGCAAGCGAAGTTCCAGAATATAGGAGATTGTATTGTGGGAATGGGAACAGCATGGGTACCAAGTGCTATTGTATCAAGTGAACATCTTGATGAGTATACTACTTTATTACCTGTGAAAGGACCACAAAATACGACATATGTTAGATATAATCCGGAAATTTATAATGTAGCTGATGTACAATTCTCTATTACTCAAGAATGTAAAAATCCAGTAGCGGCTATGAAATGGGCAGATGCTTTATATGATGAAGAAATATCTATTCAAACATTCTTTGGACCAGAAGGACTATGCGTAGAAAAAACAGATGATAATAAATATCAAGTTTTAGAGCCACAAGATGGTTTGTCAGGAGATATTTGGACCTGGACAAATGCACCTAAGAGTAATGGGCCTAAATATGTAAGTGAAGAAACAGAAAGTAAAATTATTCTACCAGATACAAGTAATGAGGCTGTTAAGTTAAAAATTAATGAGCAGTATCAGCCATATATTTCAGAAGAATATTATCCAAGATTTATGTTTAATGAGGACGTAGTTGATCAAATAGTAGGCTATAAGGCAGATATGGAACCTTATAGAGATGAACAAATTGCTAACTGGATTGTAGGTGGTGGTGTAGAAGAAGAATGGGATGCTTATGTAGAGAAGATGAATCAATTGGGTGCACAAGAATATGTCCAAATCTTACAAGAGGAATATGATCATTACTATGGAAAATAGTAAAGTAAGAATAAGGTGAAATAAATTATAAAAGGGGGATGTATTTTTCAAGGCCCCCTTCTTTTACTTATTATATGCCACTATAGATATAGGGGAGCTGGAATATGGAATTAGGGAATATAGTAGATATTAATCAAGAAGGAAATTTAGTTGAATTTAGACTAGAGCAATCTTTAGCTTATATAGAATTTATAACTGAGAGTATTGTAAGGATTATGGTGAAATCTGAGGACAATTATGCTATTTCATTATTAGATATAAATGATTCAAAAATACCGGTCCATATAGAGCTGGTAAAATCAGAAGATGAGATAGTGTTAAGAACTAGTAAACTCATAATAAAAATAATGAGTGATTTTAAAGTGGATATTTATGATAAGAATGGGCTTCTTTTATGTAAAGATTTTAGAGGGAAAAGAACGGGAATAGCAGGATTAGATAATGAAAGCAAGATGTTATTAAAGAAAGAAGGACAAGATGAAGGGAGCAGCAAAGAAAGTTATAAAGTTGAAGTGATTAAATCTATGGAAGGTGATGAATTTTTTTATGGATTAGGTGAAAAGACAGGTTTTTTAAATAAAAAAGGATATGACTATGAAATGTGGAATACAGATAACCCAACACCACATGTAGAATCCTTTAAGCAATTATATAAGAGTATCCCTTTTTTGATTACATTAAGAAGTAATAGCGTCTTTGGAATGTATTTTAATAACTCTTATAAGACCTTTTATGATTTAGGAAAAGAAGACAGTAGGTATTATTACTTTGCTGCAAATGATGGAAATCTAGATTACTATTTTATATACGGATCTAATATGAAAGAAGTAATAAAAAATTATACTTATTTAACAGGAAGAGCTTCAAGACCACCTATGTGGAGTTTGGGCTATCATCAATCTAGATGGGGATATAATAGTAAGAAAGATATATATGATATTACGATGAAATTGCGTAAATTAAGAATACCTTGTGATACCATTCATTTAGATTTGGCATATATGGAAGGATGTCGCGTATTCACCTGGAATAAAAATAACTTTTCTAATCCTAAAGAGTTTGTAAAGCATTTAAAAGATAAAGGGTTTAATATAGTACCGATCATTGATCCAGGAGTTAAGACAGAAGTGGGTTATAAGATCTATGAAGAAGGAAAGGCTAATCAGTATTATGCAGAAACTGTTAAGGGTGAAATTTATACTAATGAAGTATGGCCCGGAGAAGTTGCTTATCCTAACTTTATAGATCCTGAAGTAAGAAAGTGGTGGGGAGATCATCATAAGGATTTGTTGGATATGGGAATACAGGGAATCTGGAATGATATGAATGAACCAGCAAGCTTCCGTGGTGCAATTCCAGATGATATTATCTTTAAATCTAAAAAACGACCTTTACAACATAAAGAAGTTCATAATATATATGGGCATTTTATGTGTAAGGCAACATTTGAGGGAGTAAAGAAATACACAGGAAAAAGACCGTTTATTTTAACTAGGGCATGTTATAGTGGAACTCAAAAATATGCAGCGGTATGGACAGGGGACAATCATAGTCTATGGGCACATTTACAGATGAGTATTCCTCAGATTTGCAATCTGGGATTAAGTGGATTTTGTTTTGCAGGTGCTGATGTAGGGGGATATGGTAGTGATGTAACAGATGAATTGTTAATTAGATGGTATCAAGTAGGATGTTTTTACCCGTTTTTCAGAAATCATAATACTCTAGCAAGTATTTCACAAGAACCGTGGTCATTTGGTGAGACAACATTAAATATTATTAGGAAGTATATTGAACTTAGATATGAGCTTTTGCCATACATATATAATCATTTTATTAATCAAGAACAAACAGGTATACCTATTATGCAGCCACTAGTTTTACAATATGAAAACGATGCACAAGTAAAGGAATTAAATGATGAATTTATGCTAGGTGAGAATATTTTAGTTGCTCCAATTGTAGAACAAGGTAAAAGGTGCCGTTTGGTATATCTACCAGAAGGAAGATGGATTGATTATTGGACAGGAGAAGAAATTTTAGGCCAACAGTTTATGATCAAAGATGCACCATTAGAAATTTGTCCTATTTATATTAAAAAAGGTAGTATTATCCCAATGTATAAGGCAATGCAATATACAGGTGAAGAGGATATAGAAGAGCTTATACTTAAATTATATTGTGATGAAGGTGAATTGATTTATTACCAGGATAATGGAATAGATTATGCTTATGAACAGGGAGAATATAATATGTATAAGTTTGTGGTTGAGGGTAACTATCTATATGCAGACTTGTTGCATAAAGGATATGATAAAGTTTATAAAAAGTTAAAGGTAATATATAAAGAGAAGACATATGTAGTAGATTTTAAAATAGAGGGTAATATAGTTAAGTTAAGGAAATAATAGACTATTTAAGAATCGATTATACTATAAATGGGACAAGTGATATGTTATTAGTATAGTATTAGGGGAATATATTTTATTAAGTATTTATTGATAATGAGCAAGTAAAAAACTATAATTCTTAGAGCAATAAGCCTAAGAATTATAGTTTTTTTATTAGTAAATAGATTTAATTCATGTTCATACAGTGAAGATGGCAAGATTAATTGTCATTATTTTGGGTTATATAAAACTAAAAATAAACTAAAGAATGTGATGATACTAGGGTTAAAGATATAAAATAGGTTAAGGATAATTAAGGTAAATCTTAAAGGGATAGTGATGTAGGGGTGATAGAAAATGAATCAGAAAAATAATATTTTGGTTGTTGAAGATGATGAAGCTATTAATAGTTTATTAGTAGAGTTATTAACAAAGGCAGGATATAAAGTACAGTCAGCTTATTCTGGAACAGAAGCAAAGCTTAGGTTGGAGTTAGAAACTTTTCAGCTTGTACTTATGGATTTAATGCTACCTGGGATTAAAGGAGAAGAACTTATAGAGGAAATTAGAAAAGTTAAAGTGATGCCCATTATCGTTATTTCAGCGAAGATTGGAGCTGAAACAAAGGTTGAAGTTTTAAGAATGGGTGCTGATGATTTTATTTCTAAACCTTTTAATAATGAGGAAGTGCTTGCTAGGATAGAAGCTCAGCTTAGGCGTTACCAAGTTTTTTCTAGAGAAGAAGATCAAGTAAGGCTTATTCAATATAAAGACCTTATAATAGATATAGAAGCATGTAGTGCCTATGTAAATCATAAACAAGTCGATTTAACGGCAAGGGAGTATAAAATTCTTAAGGAATTAATAACACATCCTAAAAGAGTTTATACAAGGGCACAACTTTTTGAAACAGTATGGGAAGATGCTTATATAGGAGATGACAATACAATTAATGTACATATTAGCAATATACGTTCTAAGCTTAATAAATTAAATCCTACTGAGGAATATATAGAAACAGTATGGGGAATTGGATTTAAAATGTATAGTTTAACATAGAAAATAGCAAACTTAAGACTTTCTTAAGATATGATTTATGAGATATTGAGTTTTTGAGGATATGATATACACAGCAAGACAAAAATAGATGGAGGAATATGAATGGGAGAGTATATTGTACAAACACAAAACCTGTGTAAGTCATATAATAAAAATTTAGTGGTTGATAAAGTAAACATGAATGTAAAAAAAGGTGAGATTTATGGTTTAGTAGGGAGAAATGGTGCAGGTAAGACAACAATCATGAAAATGCTATGTGGTCTAGTGTTTCCATCAGAAGGAAAAATTCAGTTAATGGGGAAAGATTTTGAAGGAAAAATGGTAAAAGGAATTGATAGAATAGGGAATATTTTAGAGATACCAGCTTTCTTTCCATATCTTTCTGCTAGAGATAATTTAGAGTATTATCGCATACAGAAGGGGATTCCTGAAAAAGAGTGTGTTGATAAGTTGCTAGAATTTGTTGGATTGGAGCATGCAGGTAAAAAGAGGTTTAAAAACTTTTCACTAGGGATGAAACAAAGATTAGGTTTTGGCTATGCGTTATTAGGAAATCCGGATCTATTGATTTTAGATGAACCAACAAATGGACTAGACCCACAGGGAATTATTAGTTTTAGAGAAATGATATTAAAATTAGTAAAAGAAAAGCAGATTACAGTGATTATTTCTAGTCATATATTAAGTGAACTTTCTCACTTAGCAGATACCTATGGTTTTATAAATAATGGGAAGTTGATAGAAGAAATACCAGCTACAATCATAAGTGAGAGGTGTAAGCATCACCTACTTATTAAAGTGAATGATAGTGCTAAAGCAGCAATCGTTTTAGAAGAAAAGCTACAAACAAATAATTATGAAATTATTGAAACCCAAACAATTAAGCTCTTCGATTATTTAGAAGCACCAGACCAAGTGGTAGAGACACTTGTGCTGAATAAAGTTTCAGTATTTACTGTCCAAGAGATTAAGGGAGATTTAGAAGAGTACTATATGAAAGTTATGGGGGATGAAAAATATGCGTAATTATTTAAAAGCAGAGTTGTTTAGAAATTTTAAGAGATTATTTTTTTGGGTGATAATGATTTGTTTAGTTACATGTGGGCTATTAGGAAGCTGGACCTTAAATTATATGAATGTACATTATGATAAGAACTTAACCCTTGAGGTATTGATATTAATAGGGATTAATATGATTCCTGTATTTACGTATCTAATGGGGTTATTTGCAGATATTAGCATAGGTGAAGAGTTGAAAAATGGCACGATTAAAAATATTTTTAGCTCTGGATTTTCAAGAGGGAAAATATATATCTGTAAAGTCATTGAGGCAATTATTTTAGTAATAATCTGTACAATTATATTATTAATTGTAACAAGTATAGGTGGATATTTTGTTTTAGGGATCAATACAAATGAAAGTATACGCAGTACATTTCAGGAATGCTTAAAACGTGGAAGTGCAGCTGTATTTCTTTGGTCAGGGGCAATTGCATTATCTACCCTGTTCTATGCAGTACTAAGAAGTGGAACGATAGCAAGTTTAGCTTATATATTTGCATTGACGTTTGTTGGAGAGGTAGTGAGTGCACTAGGTCAATATATAAATCCTATATTTACGAAGATGCACAAATACCTAATTAGTACCCAACTTAATAACATTGCTATGGCAGACAAGGTCACTAATGAAATGCTGATCACATCAGGAGCAATAGGTTTAATCTATACAATTGTTTTAACTGTAATAGGAATTATGATTATCAATAAAAGAGATATTTAAATTTTAAAGATGGTGAAATGGATATGGGATGGGTGGACTATATAATAAGTGGAATAGGCATTCTAATAGGGGTGATTGGTATCACCCTTTTTTGGCTGTCACAAAGAGAAATAAGAAGTTTAATAAAGCAACTTAATGAAATCAATTATAAAGAAACAAATCAAAAGATAATGGTTAGAAGTAGTAGTGCACTATATAAGACATTAGCTACTAAATTAAATGAAACAATTGAAGAAAAAAAGCAGTCACAAAGAGATTATATAAAAATGGAAAAGGAATTAAAAGAAACAATTGCTAATTTATCTCATGACATAAGAACACCCCTTACTTCCATTAGTGGCTATTTGCAACTCTTACAACAGGAAGATTTAGATGAAGAGAAGAAAAAGAAATATTTGCAGATTATAAGTGGAAGGACAAGAAACCTACAAGGATTAGTGGAAAGTTTTTATGAATTATCTCAGTTAAATAGCAGTGAGTATAAACTGGAGTGTGAAGAAATCCACATAGAGCGTATAATGTGTGAATTAATTGCAAGTTTTTATCAGGACTTTGTGGATAAAGGTTTATCTTTACAAATCGATATACAGGAAAATTTGCCAAGTGCATATGCAAATGAAGGAGCAGTAACACGTATTCTATTAAACTTAATTCAAAATACCTTAAGATATGCACATAAGAATATACAAATTAAGTTAGCTCAAGAAGGTATATACATAAAACTATCCATTATAAATGAATCAGGTGAGTTAAAAGAAGATGATGTACCTTATTTATTTGATCGATTTTTCATGGGAAATCGTGTACGTAATGGAGAAGGTACAGGTGTTGGCCTAGCAGTAGTAAAAAAATTAGTTATACTTTTAGGTGGAAAGGTAGAGGCTGAGATTATAAATGAACGACTCGTAATAGAGGTATATTTTAAAATATTTAGAGAAATGAGTGGATTATAGAGTAATACATAAATGCAAATGCTTAGGAATAAGTAATTGCATTTATTTTTTTGGAAAATATAATTTATAATTCTGTAAATTTATAAAAATATAATTAATTATAATGGAATTTGATAAAAGTTGTGATATATCATAAGAAATATATATAAAAATTTTATAAATAGTATAAAATATAATCATATTAAACAAATCACTTACTGAGAATAAAGAAACATATTTGGAATAATGGTGAAAAATGATTATGAAAATATGCTTTTTTGTTGCATAAGTGATATATAAATGAAATGGGTGAGAATAATGGCTTTAAGAAAATCAAAAAAACTTTTTGCGTATGCGATGACTGCTGCAATGACAATGAACTGCATGACAATGTTTAGTTTACCAGTATGTGCTGCGGAAGTAGAAAATGTTGCACAGGATAGAACTTGGAACTTTACATATTTCGGTCAATCTTCTAATGAAGAACGTAATACTTTTGAGATGATTGATCCAGAAGAACTTAGCTTTAAGCTCAATTCATGTACATACAAGGAAGATGGCACCATTGATAAAAAAGGTGGGAAGTTTACAACTTATCATGATGGTATTTCTTACTACTATACAGAGATTGATGCAGATACAGAAAACTTTGAGTTAACAGGAACATTTACAGTAGATTACATCAATCCTACTGCAGATGGCCAAGAAGGTTTTGGTATTTTAGCGATGGATAGTTTAGGAGAACATGGTGTAAGTAGTACAAATCACTATACAAACTCAGCTGCTATTTTAGCAACTAAATTTGAAGGAATGGTAGATGGTGCGAAACGTTCTTCTAAAGATACTATTGGAACACGTTTTGTTTCAGGTATCACAAAAGATGTACTAGCTGAAGGGGATACAGGCATCGCAGCATCAGGTAAAAACGTTTCTACAGCGTATAGCCTAGATGAAAAAGATTTAGTAAAACAAGGTGAAAGTTATACTTTAACTTTAAAGAAAACAAATACAGGTTTCGAAGCAGAACTTGAAGGCTATGATGAAGAAAGAATTATGTATGGCGTGGACAAGCTTTTACAATTAGATTCAGAGAAAATCTATGTAGGTTTTGCAGTAGCTAGAGGATGTAATGTTACAGTAAGTGATGTATCCATGAAAATCACAGATCCAAAAACAGATCCAGCAGCGCTTCCAGCACCAGAAGAAACAGTAGATGTAAAAACAAAAGTTGATTCACCAACTACATATGCACTAGATAAATATCCATTTGTTTATACAGCTAATGCAGATGGAAAAATTACTGTAAAAGATTCAGAAGGTAATGTAATTGTAAAAGATGAGGCTATTACAGCAGGTAAAGATTATACAAATACATTTGATTTAAAAGAAGGCGAAAATAAATTTAGTGTAAGTTTTGTACCAAGTGAAGGCTATAAAATTGGTGGTTTTTCTTTAACTTCATATGATGCAGTAAGCACAACACTTAAAGTAAAACATCAAAAATTTGATGGTAAAGCAATCTATGTATCACCAGAAGGAACATCTAAAGGTGATGGAACAGAAGCAAACCCAGTAGATATTTCAACAGCAACACAATATGTAGCACCTGGTCAAACCATTTATCTTGCAGGTGGTACTTATACAATGAAGTCAGCCCTTAAAATCGAAAGAGGTATCGATGGTACAGAAAAAGAAATGATTACCCTTCGTAGCAAAGAAGGCGAAAGAGCTGTATTTGATTTTAGTAATGCACCAGCAGGTATGCAGTTATGGGGTAACTACTGGCATGTATATGGTATTGATGTATGTAATACACCAGGTAACATTAAAGGATTACAAATTGCAGGTAACAATAATAAAATCGAACTTGTAAATACATATAATAATGGAGATACAGGTCTTCAAATTAGTGGTACATCATCTGAAACTATTGATAAATGGCCAGCTAACAACTTAATCTTAAACTGCACTTCATATGATAACTGTGACCCAGGTATGAATAATGCAGATGGTTTTGCAGCTAAAATTACTTGTGGTGAAGGAAACGTATTTAAAGGATGTATTGCTTACAATAACTTAGATGATGGTTGGGATTTATTCTCTAAAATTGAATCAGGTCCAATTGGGGCAGTAACAATTGATAGCTGTATTGCTTATGCTAATGGTACTTTAACTAATGGTGAAGGTAATGGTGATGGTAACGGCTTTAAATTAGGTGGAGATGGTATTGCTGTTCCACATGTCCTTAAAAATAGTATTTCTTTCAATAATAATACAGCAGGTATTACATCTAATAGTGATCCAGCAATTATTCTTGAAAACAACACATCTTTTGGTAATAAAGGATTAAACATTACTTTATACGGAAAAGGTGATGCTAAACTTCAATTTATAGCTAAAAACAACATTTCTATGCACGGTGGAGCAGCAGATGAATATGGTAAGATGGCTAGCCTTAAAACAAAGGATAACTACTTCTTTGATGGCAAACAATCTGTAAACTCAGAAGGTAAAGCTTTAACAGCAGATATCTTTGAGAGTGTAGATGTTACAAAAGCACCAACTCGTAATGAAGATGGTTCAATTAATATGAATGGACTACTTACGCTTAAAGAAGGAAAAGGAAACGGTTCTGGTGCAACGCTTAAATAGTAAGCTCAAAAAAGCTTAATCAATACCAAAGAGCTGGTAAAAGGTCTTGTGAGTAGATTAATTTCAAAGATTAATAAATAAGTCCTAAAAAATATGCTTAAATGCAAAAATGGGTGATATAAAAAAATAGACTTCCGCTTAAATAAAGATTTATTTAAGCGGAAGTCTATTTTTATTTAAAGTTTTGAGCAGATATAAGACCATATGCAGGGGCTGAGGTATAAACGGCTTTTAGAATAGCTTTTTCCATTACACGAGCAGCTAGCGTACCGACTACATTGATGTCGGCTGTAATCTCTCCAACAGACATAGCATATATGCTATCTCCATCTGCAGTGGTATGCACAGGACAGATTGTACGTGAATAGCCATTTTGAGCCATAGCGGCAATTTTGCCCATTTCAGATTTAGAAAATTTGGCATTGGTGATAATAGCGCCAATAGTTGTATTGCCAGTAAAGAGATCACCCATATCTTGATAGGCGTTATAAAAAGCTTCTTCTGAGTTTAGGAATTTTGTGTGCTCATCATTTAGAAGACCAGCTATAATTTTACCAGAACTAGGGTCAATGATATCTCCAAGAGCATTGACTACAACAATTGCACCTACTTTAAGTTCACCAATTTGAATAGCATAGGTCCCTAATCCGGTTTTCATCATTCCCTTTGTATTGTGGAATTTTCCAACAGTAGCACCAGTGCCAGCACCAATATTACCCTCTTGTAAAAGATGACGTTCAGCATCCACACAAGCCGCATAACCCATAGATTGATTTGGACGAGTAGTCATAGAGCCAATACAAAGGTCAAAAATACAAGACTGGCAGACTAAAGGAACCTTTGTAATCCCCACATCGAATCCTATGCCCTTTTCTTCAAGATATTGCATGACGCCACCAGCAGCATCCAAACCAAAAGCACTACCTCCACTAAGGAGTACGGCATGAATTGCTTGACTGGCAGCTCGAGGATTGAGCAATTCAGTTTCTCTAGAAGCAGGACCACCACCACGTACATCAATACCAGCAGGTGCACCCTTTTCACAAATAATAACGCTACACCCTGTAGCAGCTTCAAAGTCTTGGGCATGACCAATTTTAATATTTTCAATTTCGTTTATACATATTTCCTTCATTAAAAGAATCCTTTCGATTTAAAAAGTTAGATATCGTAAGTCTATGGATAAACGAATTTAATTGGAGACTTACAATTTAATAGTGTGACTAAAATAGCTCATTATATTTGAAAGAATAAGTATGAACTTTAAATGGTACTCTATATGATAAAGACATTATATAGAATGGCCCAATCATTACTAGAAAATGCCTTAATCATCATTAAGATATAATCATATTACCTCGAGAAAGGATGTATTTTCTAACAGGTAAAGCAATAGCTATAGGGGGTATAATATAGTGGAAAAATAAAATGAAATAAGTATTGACTTATGTAAGCTCATAGTGTATCATAATAAAAGTCGTCGGAAGTAAGCGACGATAACACTTGTACTTTGAAAAACAAATACTACAAAATGATAGATTTTTAGTTAATCGATGATGAACAATAGTTCATTTTGAT
>SVDC01000070.1 GCA_015058045.1 Cellulosilyticum sp. | reverse complement strand
CTGGAATCCGATTCCGAATACGTAGTATGAAATTGGCATTCTGTAGATGAATGCTGTGACGATAACTGCGTTTGCTACGAGTGTTACGGCTGTAGAAAGAACCAATTTCTTGAGCTCGTAGAAGCTGGCGAAACGCCAAATGCTTCGATACAAGCCAAAGAACTGGTAAATCACAACTGTAAAGATAGCGTATGGAATGATTGTTTTGTAGTACGTTAGCATGTATCCCTGGCCAATTGTTGTGTATTTGCAATCAAACCTAATCCATAGTGCCAGCAAATAGGATAGCATTACTGTGATCAAATCATATGCGATTAATACATACGCTACTTTTTGCCAATGTTTAATTCTGTTAATAATATCCATTATAATAACCTTCTAGATTACAATTACTCTACACCAAGTAGTTGCTTTCTATCTTCTAATACCCTTCTAAAAAACTCTTGTTGTTCAAAACCTTCTCTAGCAAATTTTAAGCCATTCTGTCCCATACTATCTAAATCAGACTGTAACATTTTTTCCATTGCCAGCTGTAATAATTCATCTGATTGCTTTTCAATTACAAGGCCTGATTTATCTTTAAGCATAGCATCAATAGGACCTGGAATATTCGTTACTATAACAGGCACTGCCATAGCTTCCGCCTCAACTACTCCCATTCCAAATCCTTCACGATAACTTGGAAGTATATAAACATCCATTGCTGATAAGTATTGTTCAACTACATTGGTATAACCCGCAAATATAACACGTGACTCACTCTTCGCCCAATTTACTAATTCGACATCAACTGTTGCATCTGCTTCATTAGGTCCTACAAATAGTAAGTATGCGTTTTTATTCGTCTCAAATAGTCTTTTGCTTGCCTTTAATAGTTCATTGATACCTTTGTCTCTCGTAATACGACCCACAAAACCATACACAAAGGCATCTTCTGGAATGTTATGTTTTTTACGGATTAAATCACGCCATTCATTTTTGTTCTCATAAACGAATTTATCAAGTTTAACGCCGCATGCGCTTCCATTCCATATTACCGAACCTTTATTTACAGGATAAAGTCCTTCTTTGTGTGAAAACGCCAAATTACTTTTACTGTCAGGTTCTACCCATGTTGAAGAAGAGCAAACATATTTTTCGACAGCTTTAAATATCGCTCTTTTGAGTCCTTTAAAGCCAACAAAAGCCATTCCCCATTGGCAATATAGTCTTACCGGCACTTTTGCCCATTTCCCTGCCATTGAAGCATATAAAGATGCATTAGGAGTAGAATACTGAATCAAATCAAATTTCTGCTCCTTAAAAAACTTCTTCATCTCTAGCATAGCTTTTATACCAGCAATACTTATTCCTCGTTCCATCTTTATTGGATGGTAATGAATATAGTCTGGTAATTTTTTTGCAAATTCTTCATCATTGTCACATACAAATGTGATATCCCAATCTGTGTGTTCATGAATATACTTTGCAGTCTCAAGCACGAATGTGTTTAATGTCAATGAAATTGTAGTAATATAACAAATCTTTTTCATTTTTCTCTACTCTACCCTTAATGTATTAAATCCATAATAATTACTCATATCTACATTTACCCAATCAGCTGGGTCCATGTCGATATAAAAATTTTTATAATTTTCAATATCTGCTGGAATCTCTTGAGTTGAAATTACAACATCGCTACCTTCTTCATATGTATCCAACTTTACCAAGATTTTGCTAACAGCACTGTGGTAGTCCTGGAATACTCCGTCCTTAAGCTCCACCGCCACTTTATAAGAAACGTTATTCTCATAACTGAAATTATCTAGTGCCATACTTGTAAATATCATAAACACCATAAATGTGATAATAAGTTTTGTGTTATCTTCTGTCATCACATTTTTCTTTATGAAATCAGATACCACCAATGCTATTACCAGCAATACTAGGATGATAGATACATCTAGAACAAATAGTACTCTATTAGGCATATTATCGCCCTGTCCTAATGCAACTGGAAATACTGCTACAAATGGAAGAAGTACTATTGCACATAACGTAAATACAATATTCTTAACTGATAATCCTTTAGCCTCATAGAATAATAAGCCACATAAAACCATCAACATAAACACAGCCCAAATGCTTGTATTACTGTTGAACCATTCTATTCGAGAAACATAGACTTTGATAGATGTAATTATTGCTGACAGAGGATGAATTCCAGATGAATCTGCAACATCATGTCTAACATAGTTTCCAGGTGCTGCTACATTTACTAAGGCACCTATAACCCACACTGCAAAAATAAAGACATGCTTATAATTAATCTTTTTTTCTTTGATTGCAAAGAATAGCACTAATAGCATAAGCGCATAACAGCCAAAACCCGAAATAATTAACGAGCCGCCCATTCCAAAGAAACCAAGTAATGAAATTAGTACCGTATATACGATATTAATCTTCTCACTATTTTTTATAAACAAAGCTAACGCAACCATTGTGATTATCAAAGGCATTGTATATACTGCCATACCAGTAAACCAATATATGCCCTCATAATATGAATTGTATGCAGTGAATACATAAACTGACAGTAAACAAATTAACGCCCTAATAACTACAGATTTCTGTTTATACACAACAGCAACTATGGCATCGCACAATACTGCAAAAGAAATAAACAAAGCTAATGCATTTATAACTGCAATAATTCTCAGCCACTTTAGACCCCCATGCAATATAGGAGATAAAATTGCTATAAGTCCTAAGCCTGTGTATGTTCCTTGCCATGAATTATAATAATACTTAACATAATTTAATCCAGTATATCCCTGCTTAAACATACTTCCGGCGCTAAAATCATCGGCTATCATAACCGAATAAGCACTTGATACTATCGTAGGTAGCATTAATACGACCATTATTGCCATAGCAATTATTACAATTACTCTTTTACTATTCTTACTAATATTTAGCATGTAAATCTCCATTTATTAGAATGCGTTTATCATCTTTATAACATAATCCTGCTCCTCTTTTGTCATTCCATTATAAAGCGGAATCGAAAGAACAGTCTTTGCATAGTTCTCTGTAATTGGAAGTGAACCTTCTTTTACACCGAGATACTGATATGCTTCCGAAAGATGTGGTGGAATTGGATAATGAATAATTGTTCCTATTCCATTTTCATCTAAGTGTTTAATAAGCTCATCTCTATAATCAGATTTGATTACAAACTGATGCCAAATATGCGTAGCACCTTCACGAATCTCTGGTAACTTGATTTTATCATTGTGAAGTTCATTCAAATATCTTTCGCAGATAAGACGTTTTTCCGCGGCAAGCTCATCAAGATGAGATAAACGAACTCGTAGTAATCCTGCTTGCATTTCATCAAGACGCGAATTTGCTCCTACAACTTTGTTGTAATAACGTTTTTCTGAACCATAGTTTCTAAATACTCTTGTATCCTCTGCTATTTTATCATCATTCGTAACAATAGCTCCCGCATCTCCAAATGCACCAAGATTCTTTGAAGGGTAGAATGAAAAACATCCTATATCTCCAAATGTACCTGTTGTTTGCCCATTAAACTTTGCCCCATGAGACTGTGCACAGTCTTCTACTAAGCGAAGATTATATTTTTTACATAAATCAACTACAGGTGCCATGTTAGAAGCCTGACCGTATAAATGTACAACGAGCACAGCCTTAGTCTTATCTGTAATCTTTTCCTCAATTTTTGAAGCGTCTATATTATAATACTCATCTGGCTCGACAAATACTGGTGTTGCGCCATTCATTGTAATACCCATTACACTTGCAATATATGTATTACCCTGAACGATAACTTCATCACCTGCACCAATGCCTAAAATTCTAAATGCAATCCAAAGAGCATCCAAACCACTAGCTAAACCTACGCAATGCTTTGCCCCAACATAATTCGCAAACTCTTCTTCAAACTGCTTTACCTCGTTTCCAAGTACGTACCATCCAGAACGAAGTACCTCAATTGCTTTGTTTTCAAATTCATCCTGATATTTAAAAAAGCCTCTATCTAGTCTATTTGGCATTATCTTTTCCATTTAATTGCCACCTTTCTACATATGGATCTCATTTTCTAGAATACCATATAAATACCAATCTACATATTTACCATCTTTATATATATGCTCGCGTAATTGCCCCTCTTTTTTGAATCCACATTTTTCATACAAGTGAATTGCTCTTTCATTGTCTGCAAGAACAGTCAAAAAAACTTTATGTAACCCCAAATCACCAAAAGCCTTCTCCAATATAAGCATAGATGCTGCTTTTGCATACCCATGTCCCCAAACTGCACGACGCATGCTGATTGCATACTCAGCAGTTTTATTGGTAATACTAATATCTTTCAAGCTTATAGTTCCTAAATACTCATCTGACTCATTTACAAAAGCATAATTAAGACTTTCTCCATCAGAAATGGTATCCTTGATTTTTGAATTTTCACAAAACGCTTTTGCATTATCTATTGTCATAGATGTCATATCCTTTTGGAATCCTTTTTGAACCTCTGAATCATGCATCCACTCTAACATTAATGGTGCATCTTCCGCTTTTAATTCTCTTAAATAAACCACTATCTTTTTCCCTCTTTATTTTCATCTTCAACTATGTATGGTGGTCTATTTCTAGAAGCATCGAATGTTCTCCATACATATTCACCAAGTATTCCTAATGAGATCATTACTATTCCAAATGAAAGCAAATTAAATATGAATAAAGTTGTCCATCCCGCAACTTCTATTAATCCCATAATTTTAGCTACGATTTCAAAAATTGCCCATATCAAGCCTATTACAAACGATGCAAAACCTACAACTTCCACAAATCTTACCGGCATAGTTGAAAAACTAAACAATGTATCTGAAACAAGCTTAATTTTCTTTTTAAAAGTCCATCTGCTAGTTCCTATCTCTCTAGCCTTGCGTGTATAATAAACAATTCCTGTCTTAAATCCACTCCAAAGAATCTGACCAGTAATAGCACTGTTCTTTTCATCCAATGAGTCTAAAACATTAATAACTTTTCTGTCCAATAAATAAATATCGAAACCGTTCTTTGGCATGTTTGGAAGCGATGTTTTTCTAACAAGCCAATAATATAAATTTGCAAAACCTGTCTGCGCTTTACTTTCCTCACGAGCCTCACGGCAAGCAAGCACCACATTATTTCCTTGCTTCCAGCTTTCTACCATATCTAGGATTAATTCAGTTGGTTCCTGAAGATCCGCAGCCTTAATAATTGCACAATCTCCTGTAGACCTCGAAAGGCCACACAGGCATGCTGCGTGGCTTCCAAAATTTCTAGACAAACTATATATTTTAACGTGGCTATCTATAGCGGCGATTTCCTGCATAACTTGCCAACTGCCGTCTCCAGAGCCATCATTTACCATAACAATCTCATAATCATAGTCTATCTTATCTATAAACTTTTCCTTCAAATCAGCATATAATGGACGAAGATTATCTTCGTTGTAATATACCGGAATAACTAAAGATACTTTCATGCTTTACTCCTGTTTTCCCTCTTCATTAATGATTCTAACAAATTCATCATAATCCCTAATATATTCATTAGCATCATAATGTGTACTAGCCAAACACAAAAGGACGGAATCATCACTAAAGTCATACATATCTTTCCATACCATTTTAGGTAAATAGATACCTGTATGAGGACGATTCAATGAATAAACAGTTTCATTTCCTTTACCATCTTTTACTCGCACTTTACTAGTACCTGCTACATTAATTAACACAAACTCACTATTACGATTGGCGTGCTGTCCTCTAACTACTTCTGAGTCTGATCCATATATGTAAAAGATTCTCTTAATATCAAATGGAATATCTATTCCACCTTCACATATCACAAGGTGTCCTCTATCATCGCCTCGTTCCGTGAATTCAAGCATCTCAGTTTTATTCTTAACATTCATACTATTTGATTCTATCTCCTATACAAATCACAAATCTTTCAATTCTCTTTTGATGGCAATATATCATTAAAAATCAAATACCAACCAACAACATAAAACATCAAATAATACATATTATATCTTGCCGGCGCTGTAATAATCACAACTCCCAAAGTCATAAAATACACAAATAGGATGGCCACGCTTCTATAATCTTTCCTGATAATTCCTTTTATAAATAAAATACCATTAACTAACATTGGAATCCAAAATGCATAGAACACATAAAACCATTTATTACCAAATCTATTTCTTAGATTAATAATTGTGAATAAAACGCTTTCTCTATATGGTGAAAAAATAAACTCTTCTATATTAGTTATATATTCAGACTCTCTGAAAGAATCATTACCCCACCAATAAATAGAAATCTCATCTGAAAGAGCTACACTATGTAAAAAAGATTTAATTCTACATTTTAAATAAACATCATAATTGCTTATACATATTTTAGTTGCGCTTTCTTTGAACAACTTAGCTTCTTTTTTTGTTGGCTCTTGAAAGCTTCTACTACCATAATGCCATTCCCAAGTGGTTGTCTCACTTGGATATTCAAGCATTGTATCTATAGGGAATACAGTATCTATATTTTTCAAATCTTCTTTATCAATTTTAGCTAGTCTTTTATCATCTGAAAGAATCATGCTTAATGGAGAAACATATGAAACTAAAGCGTGCTGTCTTGGAGTATATCCGCCTCCAAGATTTGTTACCCCTGCATAGCATGCCTTAAACATTATAACCCCCATGCAAAACACTATCAAACTGTATAATCTAGCTCTTTTTGAAGATGCCTTGTATACCAAATAGACAATTGTAAAGAATAGGATTATTATCCCTTCGGTTCTTAACACAGAAACCAATAAAGCATCTATAAAAATATCAATTCTAGTGCCTTTGTCTAAGCTATTTTGATTCCAGCTACTATAAATACGATGAACTAGCAAAAGTGTAAAAACAGCAAAATACGAACCCCTAATAGGGCAAAGCATATATGCAATAATCGCAGGACTTAGCAATAAAGCTATATAAAAAACGAGAAACCATTTTCTTTTTACTTTTAACAAGATATCTGTCAATAACTTAGATACTATCGCAGCATATATAAATACCTCAAATAGCACAACTGATAGAGCTTTAGGATAAAGCACCAATGGAATCATCATAAATATGCTTGAAATAAAGCCCTGTGAATACCATATGTAAGACTTTTTTGAAGCATAATACACATAGAACTCATCAGCAATAAAGCCCCAATTTCCAGGTCTTGTTATAAAAGCCAATGCTGTAAATAGGACAATAGCGATTATAAATACACCACAAAAGACTCGACTCCATTTGTCTCTATTTCGTAATCCATATAAAATATCCATAGCTTTATAAGTAATAAAACATAAAGCCAATATAGTAAAACCTACGCACACTACCCAATATATATTTGCATATTTATTAGGTGTATCTGTAAAATCAAAAAATGCTTTATTAATATTTGCTAACAGTATTACAACCACTGCTACAAAACCGTACATAATAGCTCTATAGATATTTTTTCGTTCTATCATATTTCTCCTAATTAAAATAGTTTAAAGAATAATTGTTTTCTTTAGCCCATTGCCCTAAGTCTTCAAGTTCATCAAGATTATCCTTTATAATCCATGCATGGGTAAAAACAACTATTTTGTCTTTATTCACCGATTCCAGTTCGTCATATAATCTGTCGTCATCTTCGAACCTAAAATCTGTCAGCACATATACCATGCTATCATCATTATATTCTTTTTCTAAGGAACCGTTTTGACGAATCAGCTCATCTTCCTTTTCATCAAAGTCATACCCTATGGTATCTCTATCAGGATAATAAATATAATCAATTCCAGCCTCGCTTAAAGCCATCATTAACTCTTCGTCTCCATACCAGTAATGAAGTCGTAATTCTTTAGCCCAACTGTCCTTTCCGGCAAATCTTTCTATTTCTCTATAGGTTCTGTTGAATGATTCAATCATTTCAGAACTTGTAATACCTGAATCCTCCGGATTCTGATCATCATACGAATGCCATCCTAGTTTTAGCCAATCTGAATTCTCTTCGAATTCATTTTTATACTTAGATGGGAAATCATCAATATTCCAATCCCAAACATTTTCATATAAGAAAAGTGTTACATCAGCATCATATGTCTCATGAAACTGTTTCAACATAGCCATACGTTCTTCATCAAATATACTTTCCCATTGTGGATTGTTGTTTATATCCCAAAGAATTTCCGTTGCATCATCTATACTAAATTCTACTACTTTATCATTCGAAACATAGTATTCATACTCTGGTTCTATCTTAACGGTTGTAGTATCATACTTCCATTTATTAGCCATAATGATGATAACAAGGCCAATAATAGCTATTAAAACAATACAAACTAATCTTTTACAGTGCTCTGCTCTGCTCTGCTCTGCTCTGCTCTGCTCTGCTCTGCTCTGCTCTGCTCTGCTCTGCTCTGCTCTCAAGAATTATCTCCTTTTTCATTTAAAGAATCCACTTTCTTTATAATCTTCTATATTTGAATACTCTAATCCGAAATAATAGTTTATATCATCTGTATACTCGCTATCTTCACTATATGAATACATCTTCCCATACTTATCATAATAATAACCGTACTTTGTTAATATTGGAACATCATCTCTCAGTTCAAGTAGATATTCATAATAAGCAGACATTTGCATTCCTGCCGATTCTAAAACAGTAGGCATTAAGTATACTAACCCAAGTGTCTCTTGCGGACGATTGTCAGTTAATAGCTCATCATTATTTGACCAGATAACATATGGAACACTTCTCATTTTTAGATTACGCTCATCCACATCTATATCAGAATAATATTCATTTACAACATTTGATAATATATTAGGACAATGGTCTCCCAGCATAACCACTACAACATCTCTATCAACTGTCTCGTAATAACTAATCAACTTTCCAATCGCCTGATCTGATAAATATATACAAGAATTATACTCATCAAGCTGACTTGTGTAATCGCCATAATCATTACTAAGATGAATAATATTTTCATCATAACTATTCAACGACCAAGCTCCATGATTCTGCATTGTTAGGCAATATAAGAATCTAGGCCCATCCCCCATTTGTTCATACCAATTAATCAAATTATTATACTGAGATTCGTCAGTGTATTTTTCGTCCGTAGTTCGAGAGCCCCATGTTGTTAATCCAGTATAGTCTTCGATAAAATATACTGTATCAAATCCCAAATCTGTATATCCACGGTTTCTACTATAATTTATTCCATAACTGTCATGAGTCCCCAACGTTTCGTAGCCTGAGTTTTCTAACACTGATACAATAGAATTTGCTCCATCTGTATCTAGTGATTGAAATGGAGTTATACTTTGCAGCATTTGTGATAAACTATTACTTGTCAACAACTCATATTCTGAACAATTAGTTCCACCGCCTTCATTTGGTACAACAGCGTACCCTGTAAGCGCGTTTTCTAATGAAGGAATTACTGTGATAGGATTCTCATTATAATCTACATCTATAACTTGACTAATATCAAAAAAAGTTTCATTTAATATAAGTATTATATCTGGAGTATTAGTTGATCTATCCTCATTATATTCATACGATTCTAGTGCTTTATAATCGTCTTTGTCATAGGCTATACTTGGTGATAACGGCTGCAACTCATTAAGCGACTCCCTAAGCATGCAATTAAAATATCCATAAGTTACTATTCCCTCAGCCCAATTAAAAGATACAACGCTTTCCGGAATAACCTTATTAGTATATGATGAACAAAATAAAAGTATAGCAATAAGTATAATACCTATATTAATTTTTATATTTACGATGTCTTTTTTTAAAAGCTTGTGAAGTAATACAAGTAGAATGACCAACGTAATTATGATAATTAAATAGTCACTGTATATAGAATGAAAAGAAATAATGTCTCCTAAATATGAATTTACAACACTTTTAGCTGTGTCTATATTTTTCAATTCTACAAAAGAAAATGGTACCCCATGCCACAAATAAATAAAATAACACGATAGTGATACACATAATACAAAACACATACATACACCATATGCCAAGACCGTTTTTTTCTCGAATATACTATATATAAGCACATTCACCGCCACAAAAAAAAGCGTAGCTACCATTGTATAAACAAAGTAATTAACATTAAAATTTAAGACTATTCCAGCTAAATTATGAGCACTCAGCTCAAACATAACCTCCTCTATAATAGATATCCCTATAATTAAACTATATATTCCTATTTTGATAATTAATTCTTTTTTAGAATTCATCTATATTGCTCCAGTGACAATTCTCTAATATTCTCTATAAACTGTATCTCGTATATCTCATTAACTCTATAACCCCTCCATTTATCTGCAAAAGCCTAAGATTATTTTCTTTCATAAATTTATCAATTTTAGATATAGCCTCAATTAATCCCCCTTGTTTTTTACATAACCATCTATATGCTAAAATATCTTTCAGTACGGCGCTACACGCCTTTTTCATCTCTTGCGTTGTACCTTTATACTTATAAAACTCCAGCATATTTTTTGAATACAATAATAAATCATCAATATGCTTGTCTGTCAACTTTATATGTGTAATGCTGCCCTCTCTTATCCTGTAATAATAATAATTTTTATCTAAATAAACTACATTCGTAGTGTTCCATAAAGCATTCATATAAAAGCAAACATCTTCGTAATATTTCCCTATTGGAAACAGTAATCCCTGTAAGCTATTTTTATCAAAAATACACTTGCATATTTGATAAGTCATCTTTTTGTCTTCTTGAAAAAAGGTAATGTTTGCAAGTTCTCGCCCCTGATATAAAACAGCCTCATCATCTGTAGTGTGATTTAGATCTAAAGCCTCTATATCAGATGTTAAACCTGTTATTGCTATATGACAGTTTTTTTTCTCCATTTCTTTTACTAGGTTTTCATACATCACAGGAGAAATCCTATCGTCACTATCTAAAAATGCAATATACTCCCCAGTCGCTATAGTCATTCCCACATTTCTAGCATCTGAAAGACCACCATTTTCTTTATGAATTACTGATATTCTTTCATCAATCTCCTGCCACTTATCACATATAGCCCCAGATTTATCTGTTGAACCATCATCAACTAATATTATTTCAAGATTACCATATGTTTGTTTAACAACCGATTCTATACATTCATCTAAGTATTTTTCTACGTTATATATTGGTATTATTACAGATATTTTTTTCACTATATTTTCCTACTATCTATTAAAATACTTACGTCCAATAAATCCTAATAAACTAGGCCCGCCTACACAAAGCAAAAGTGCAGCTATTTTCATCTTTGGTCTGCTATATTTATTGAATAACAGCTCAAATCTCATGTTTTTTAGTTCCTCTATTACACGGCAATAATTTTCCCTATCAATCTTTTCCATCTCGGGATTTTCCACCAAAACCTGATAGTAATTTGAAAACTTTTTTATTGTAGCAGCAGCAATAAAATCCTTCCCCTGTTTCTTGCATTCCTGATAAATATAATCTGCTGCATTTAATTCCTCGACGACAGCCTGATTATATCCTTTATGCATAATACTGTTTCTCCTTTGAAGATAGAAATATAAGCAAGCATCTACATTTGCCACCTTCTCAGAGCCTAAATAGTATTTAAAAGAAGTGTAGTCATCTTCATGATATTTATTAATTGGAAATAGAGTATTCCTTGCCAAATCCATTGGTATTAGCATGCCACAAGCACTACTACCGTGAATCGCACCAGACAACATTAAATTCAATGCTTCTTGAGCCTCATAGCAGGTATTTATAGAATCAACTGGTCCCGTTAAATCTATATCATCCCCTTCATAAAACAACTTTAAATTACATAAAGAGATATCCGCATTATATTTTGTTATCGAATAATGCAGCAACTCCAAGTATTGATTATGCACGCAATCATCACTATCAATATATGTCACATACTCACCTTTAGCGTTTTCAGTTCCTACATTTCTTGCATCTGACAGACCACCATTTTCTTTGTGAATGACTCTAATTCGATTGTCTAATTCAGCATATCTATCACATATCACACCACTTCCATCCGTCGAGCCATCATCAACTAATATAAGCTCATACTCATTGAACGTTTGCGCTAATATACTTTCTACACATCTATCAAGATATTTTTCAACATTATAGACAGGTACTATAACACTTATCATTTACTGTTACCTTTCCGTGCTATCATCCTATAATACATTCTTCCAAAAAAGATTCTTGGTATATACATATATGATAAGAATATAACCTTTTTCTTGTTCAAAAAAATCCCCATATTATCCTTAAATCCTGACAAATCGTATGAACATGGGACTTTCAAATGATTAAATGTAGTGTAGAACTTCGCAACACATTTTTCATAGGATTTAATCACTGATTTAAGAGTTTTTGCTGTTATATCTCCATCTATATACAGTTGAACTGGTATCATTATTTCTTCTACGCCAAATGCTTTATAATAATCATAACTTCCTTTTTTCACATCAGAATGTTCCAATTCGTATGACCATCTTTTATCTTCAATAATATATTGCTTTCTATCTCTTACCCAATAAAGCACATCTGAATGAGGCGAGATAGAATTATATATCCATTCCTCTGGTATAGTTTCAAAATCAGACTTCCATACTCCCACACCTGTGGTCCATGAAGCATACTCTCTCAAATCTCTAACAAACCCGTCAAATGTACTATTAATTCTAGGTTCTTTATATTTTAACGAACCATTTGACCAAAATATAATAGGCTTTTCTCCCAAGTTTTCTTTTATCACAGATAGCATCCATTCAATTGTATCCGGAACTAAAATTGCTCTGTGATTTACAAATTTTAAATACTCTCCAGTTGCTATTTTAAGTGCTTCTATTTGATTCTTAAACATAAATGCATCTGTCTGCTTATAAATCAAATTATCATGCGAATGTGCATAAGAAAGTATCTTCTCATGGAATTCTTTATCATTTCCATTATTAGTAACAACTACTTCCCATTCATCAGTTGCTACTTTCTGTGAATATATTGCATCTAACACGGGAAATACCCATTCACTTATTCCATTAGTAGGTATACATAACGATAATAGTTTCAAATCCTATATTCCTTTCAACAGGTTCTTATATTATTTACCACCTGCCATCAACTACAAAAACAGTAGCATTTGTCGCTTTTGCCGCTCTGATTCCAACATCTGAGTCTTCAAAAATCATTGTATTTTCTGGTTTAGCCCCAAAATAATCCATAGCTAACAAAAATCCCTGTGGATCTGGCTTAACTTTAGTTATATCCTCTTGTGTCACTATATAATCAAATACATCCTCTTTATTAAAAAATTTCAATATATCAAGGGTATTTTGTCTTGATGCAGTAGTAACAATTGCTATATTATATTTTTCTTTCAATCCATCGATTATTTCAAAAAGATGTTTATTTGCTCTTGCTTTATCTAAATTATCAACATACGTCTGCTTCTTAAGTTTATGAACCTCTTCAATATGTTCATCACTTCCCATAATGACTGGTAAAAACTCAGTATAATGACGACCGTTGCATTTAGTAACAAAGTATTCTTTATCAAGCTCCACACCATAAGGTTTTAACGCATCCCTATATGCATAATAGTTCACATCGCCTGTGTAAAATAATGTACCATCCAAATCAAACAACGCTAAATATTCTTTACTCACTATTCAGTCTCCAAATCTCCATACATATCTATTACGTCATTCATAACCATTAGCATTCCAGCATAAAACAATAAGGCACGCTTTCCGTCCTTATTAATCTTATAAGGCATTAGTCTCAACCAGTGTATTATCTCGTGAAAATAAATACTTCTTGTTCTTTCTTTTCCAAATGTTTCTAACATATACTCTTTTAGTCGATTATGAAGTTCAATATAAACAGATGATCTTGTAAACATAAAATTGATATTATTCTCAGCAACCTGAACATCCTTGGTCGACATCAAGAACTCATATCCACCATGAATAGATTGCAATAGTTTTCCATAGTCAAGATTTGGCGAATCGTGCAGATTTCCAGTGTTAGGATCGATTATATAAAAATCATCTTTTCCATTTATATCTCTTGTACATATTATATTTTCAATTGTTAAATCACCATGAATTGTTGCATAAGTATCATTGGAAAAAATTCTCTCTAAATATTCCTCGCTCAAATACTTTTCATAGTATTTTAGATTCTTATATGCAACTCCATTAATATAAACAACATCATACTGCTGAAGATTTCTTATTCTTTTTGCTGATTTTATTGTATCAAGATTTTTTAAAACTTTTGATTGAATATACTTATCTATTGTCTTCTTATCTGCATTCCTTGTATTTACTTTGTATACGCTAGATTCAAGACTTTCTAATGCCTCTCTAATCATATCCCATGCATTTGAAACTGGCATTGAATGAGCGTACTCAAACAAACCAACTGAATTACTACTGTAAGGCATATCATAATAACAATAAATATCAGTCTTATCCTTTTTCATTATTTGTGGCAAAGGAAGTTTATCAGCGTTTTCCTCTATCCACTCTATTTGCTGATACAATTTTTCTGCATCTTCTCCAAAGGCATATTTTCTAAAGAATGTCTTTTCTCCGTCTGTGCAAAGCATAGTAGTTGCATTAGAACCTGCAGAATAGTCTCTAATTATAGTAATATCCTGATTGATTTTTAAATAATTGCTTACATATTCCCTGTTACTATTAGAAAAATATGTTTCCAAAAAATCTAGTCTTTCATTTGGATCTAAATGTGGAAGTAAGTTCAAATAATTGTCTTCACCATCTTTTTCTCCCACATTGTATTTAACGATATACGATACGGTATATAACAAAACAATAGGTATTAACAAATAGCCTGCTACATATAATTCATACTCTTTCATAATAGAATTGCCTATTACAATTGAACTCCAGGAACTATCCTTTATACCATTTTGTGTAAATAGCATGGTGAAAATATCTATCCATGTAGCATTTAAACCTGCATACTTTAAGCTTATAGCAAATATATAATATGAAACTAAATAACTCATCCACATAATAAATGTTGTTGCTACAAGTTTTCTTTTTCCTATTTTTTGAAATATGTCTTTAAAATTCCAAATAAGAGCCCATGCGAACTTTAATATAGACGTTTCAATCTGTTTGTTAAAAACACTCGCAAAAGCCCTAATAATCTTTTTTATATATCCCCTAAACACAAATACAGCAATCATTAGAATCATTCCAATGATTGCAATACCCATGTAAAGTGTAGCTGTAGATGCTGCCGAATAATTGTTATTCCCAGTGATTGTCAAAACTACAAATATTATTCCCACACATACAACATCTAAATATCTATCAACAATTACTGTAGATAATCCTAATGCCATACCATTCTTCATCTTTTTTCCGGAAACTATAGCTCTAATCAAGTCTCCAAACTTAAATGGAACAATATTATTTATTAAATAACCTAAAGATAAGCTTCTTATTAGATTCCTTGCTTTAGGTTTCTCATAAATAGAAATAAACAATTCCCATCGATATACTCTTACTAAATGTGCCAAACAAATTACAATTATTGACAACATAAAACAAACTACACTCATTATTCTAATTCCTTCAATCTACTATCATTAATAGCTAAATCATATTCATCTGGCGTACCAAAAGAAATATGCTCATCAATACCAAAAGTTATAATACTCTCGCCCAATTTAGCCATCTCATTGTAAACACCACTGACAAAAAATTCTTTATATTCACATTCCTTAAGATATGAATCAACAGCGTTATTAAATATATCCTTATTCCTAAAGTAATATGCTCCACATATTGCTTCATCACTGACTACTACTTTCTCAATGGTTCCAATTACTTTTTTACTATCGTTAAATTTAACATAACTATAATTAGGGCTATTAGATTTAAATGTCAATAATGCTCCATCTATTTCATTAAAATCGGCTTTTTTGCAGAATTCTACGAATGAATTACAAATAAATGCATGGTCACAATCATTAAATAAAATAGGCAAATCGTCATCTATCTGTTTCATACCTTCACAACATGTAAGTACTGCTCCATTTAATACTTCTGGTATTACCTGAATCTTCGCATCCGGATAGCATTCCTTAATTCGAGTATCAATGTTAAATCTATCTATGTGATCTTGAAGGACTACAAAAATAATATCTTCTACATCTATATATTTCACAATCGACTGTGTTGCCCAATAAAAAAAAGGTTTACCTTGCAGCTCGATTAAAGGTTTTGGTAAATTAAAACCTTTATTTCCAAATCTTGTTCCGCCACCACCCATTGGCATAACTAAATGTATTTTGCTCATACTATTATTCTCCCATTTTCTCTAACAATTCGCACTCGTTTTCAATTACTCTACGTAATCCCTCTTCCATATCTACTTCTGGAATCCAACCATATTTTTCCTTAGCATGCGTGTTGTCACACTGAGAAAACTTATTAATTTCATGATTAAGTATTTCTTCTTTTATGGTATATGCTCCTTCATACAAACCAGTATACTTTTCCCAATAATGTGCATCAGATGCGTACTCCGCTTTAATGCTTTTTCCCATAATTTTTTGAGCTATATCGTACATCTCATTTACGGAGTAGCTTTTATTTGACGAAACATTTACGCAATCGAATCCTTCTCCCTTCTGAACCAAAATAGCCAATCTTACAAGGTCATCCACGTATATATAGTCACGTCTCTGATTACCATCTGAATGGAATACAGGTGTTCTGTCATAGAATAATTCTCTTATCATATATGCCACAAAAGGAGGCATTTTTCTTAGACAATCAATATGAGGCCCATATACATTTGCAAAACGTAAACAAGTCACATTCATTCCATATGTATCACAGTATGATTGAGCGAATCTTTCTGCGCAATACTTTGTATTTGGATAGATTAGAGTTGGCTGTTTAAAACTATTTTCAACAGTAGGAAATTCTGTTTCGTTTTCATACATAGCATTTGTACTAGCTTGTATTACTTTTTTCACCCCATATTTACGACCGTTTTCAAGAATGTTAACAAGTCCTGTAAGATTTACACTGATAGCTTCTACCGGATCTAACTGGCAATCTGGCAATGGTGCTATACCAGCGATATTGTAGACATAGTCTATATCTCCATCCTTCATAATGCTCTCAATTCCTTCTTTATCCCTTATATCCATCTTAATAATGTCATCAGCGAAGCTGTGGTCAGGGAACTCAAGATTATCCATTTTTCCATATGAAAAATTATCAATTAATACAAGCTCTGCACCTTGCTGCCATAATTTATATGCTAGCTGTGATCCTATAAAACCTGCTGCACCTGTAATTAATACTTTCATTATCTTCCCTCC
>SVDC01000069.1 GCA_015058045.1 Cellulosilyticum sp. | reverse complement strand
GCATCAGAGTTACGGATTGTTGATAAACGGTGAGCAATAACAAATGTTGTTCTGCCTTCCATTAGTTTATCCATACCTGCAGCAATAAGTTTTTCTGTTCTTGTATCGATTGAACTTGTTGCTTCGTCCATGATTAATACAGGTGGGTTAGCAACTGCTGCTCTGGCAATAGCAAGAAGTTGTCTTTGCCCTTGAGAAAGACCTTCCCCATCTCCTGTAAGGACTGTGTCATAACCATGTGGTAAATGCTTGATGAATGTATCTGCATTAGCAAGTTTAGCCGCTGCTATGACTTCTTCATCTGTTGCATCTAATTTACCATAACGAATATTATCTGCAATTGTACCTGTGAAAAGGTGTGTATCTTGAAGAACGATACCGATTGATTTTCTAAGTTCATCTTTTGCAATATCTGTAATATTGATTCCATCATAAATGATTGAACCCGAATTAATTTCATAGAAACGGTTAATAAGGTTTGTGATTGTTGTTTTACCAGCACCTGTTGTTCCTACGAAAGCAATCTTTTGACCTGGTTTAGCAAATAAAGAAATACCTTTTAAGATGGTTTTCTCTTCATTATAACCAAATACTACATTTTCAAGTCTTACATCCCCACGAAGTTCTGTAAGTTTACCTTCATTTTTCCAAGCCCAATGACCTGTGTAGTGATCTGTTTCTTCAAGTTTGCCATCTTCTTTAACTTCTACTCTTGTTAAAGTAACATGACCATTATCTACTTCTGGTTCTTCATCTAATACTTTAAAAATACGTTCTGCCCCTGCTAAAGCAGCAAAAACAACGTTCATTTGTTGTGAGATTTGAGTCACTGGTTGTGATACTTGACGTACATATTGAAGGAACGCAAGTAATGAACCAACACTTAATGCACCACTAATTGCAAAAAGACCACCCACGCAGCAGTTAATTGCATAGTTGATATGTGTTAAGTTACCCATAAGAGGCATCATAGAACCAGCAAATCTTTGTGCATTTGTTGAAGCTTCTCTTAAGCTCTCATTTAATTTATCAAAATCCTCAATGGCTTTCTCTTCATGACAGAACACTTTTACTACTTTTTGTCCTTCAATCATTTCTTCAACAAAACCATTAAGTTCTGCAATTTTCATTTGTTGCATACCAAAGTAACGACCACTTTTCTTAGCAACATTTTTTGATAGGAAAATAACCCCTGCTAATAAGCATAATGTAATAGCAGTCATATATGGGTTAAGCATAATCATAGCGATTAATGTCCCTACAAAAGTAATAGATGAAGACATAACTGACCCAACACTGTTATTAAGCGCTTCATTCATACTTTCAATATCATTTGTATATAAACTCATTAAATCTCCGTTTGTATGACCATCGAAGTATTTAATAGGTAAAGTTTGCATCTTATTAAATAACTCTGTACGAATACGGTACATACATTTTTGAGAAACACGAACCATAATTCTTGCATATCCATAAGAAGATAGTGCCCCTAAAATAAAGATAGATGCAAGCACTGCAAGTACTTTAGCAAGTCCTTCAAAGTTCCCTGGTAAAATGTAATTATTGATAATTGGTGCCATAAAGAATACACCAGATACCATAGATACAGAACTTATAATAATTAATAGAAATACAGTTAAAAGGGCAAGTTTATGATGAGCTAAATAACCCATTAGCCTTTTTAAAGTACCCATTGTATTTTGAGGTTTTCTTGGACCTTTATGTCCGCCTGCTTTACTCACCTAAACCAGCTCCTTCCTGTTGAGATGTATAAACGTCACGATAGATTTCACATGTTTCCATAAGCTCATCGTGTTTTCCGATAGCTACAACCTTTCCATCGTCCATTACAATAATTTGATCTGCTTCACATACAGAGATTACTCTTTGTGCAATAATAATCTTTGTTGTGTCTTTTAAATCTCTAGCAAATGCTGCTCTGATTTTTGCATCTGTGGCAGTATCTACAGCACTTGTACTATCATCTAAGATTAATACTTTAGGTGTTTTAAGTAATGCTCTAGCAATACAAAGTCTTTGTTTTTGTCCACCAGATACATTAACACCACCTTCACCAAGATCCATTTCATATTCACCTGGTAGTCTACCAATGAATTCATTAGCACATGATGCCTCACAAGCTGCTTCTATTTGTTCTTGTGAAGCATTTGGGTTACCCCATTTTAAGTTCTCACGAATACTTCCTGAGAATAATGTATTTTTTTGGAGTACCATCGCTACGGCATTACGTAAGCTTTCAAGATGATATTCTTTTACATTAACCCCACCTACAAGTACTTCACCTTCTGTCACATCATAAAGTCTCGGAATCAGCTGAACAAGAGATGTTTTCGCTGAACCTGTTCCCCCAATAATCCCAACGGTTTGACCTGACTTAATTGTAAGGTTGATTTTATCAAGATTATTAAGCTCACTTTCTTCTTCATATTTGAAGCAAACATTTCTAAACTCAATATCTCCATTTGCTACTTCTGTTATAGGAGCTTGTGGATCAACGATATCTGGTTCTTCTTCTAAAACTTCCATAATACGGGCAAGTGAAGCAATAGAACGAGAAATCATCATAAGTACCATTGCAAGCATCATAAGTGACATTAAGATTTGGAATGAGTAACTGCTGAAACTTGTCATTTCACCAACTGCTAAGCTCCCACCAAACACCATATGGCCACCTAACCAGTAAATTGCAATAACACTTCCAAACATAACAAGTTGCATAACTGGCATGATAAATACAACTAAACCAAATGCTTTTTCTGCTGCATTAAATAATGTATCATTACCATCTTTGAACTTTTCTGCTTCTCTTTCATGTCTTACGAAAGCTTTTACAACACGAGCACCAATGAAGTTCTCTTGTAATGTTGTATTCAGCTTATCTACACATTTTTGCATCGCATTAAATCTTGGTCTTACTTTTATAAGAATACTTCCAACTGCGATTGTAAGAATCGGAATAGTTACTAAGAAAATAACTGCTAACTCTGCATTAATAGATGCTGCAAAGATACATGCAAAAATTAACATAATTGGTGCTCTTACCAAAAGCTTAATCCCAATTGTTGCTGCGTTTTGAATCGCTGTTACATCTGTTGTTAAACGCGTAATTAGTGAACCTGTACTAAACTTCTCAATGTTTTTGAATGAGTAAGTTTGAATTTTTCTATATTGTGCTGCTCTAAGTTCTGCGCCCAGGCCTTGACCAGCAATAGCTGCATATTTGGCTAACTGTAATCCGCAAGTTAATGAAACTAATGCGGTACAAATCATGATAATACCCATTTTAATCGTATAGGCAGCATCTAGGTTTTGAACACCTACGTCTACAATCTGTGCCATAATAAGAGGAATCACTAATTCAAATAATGCCTCACATACAGCAAAGAAAATAGCTAAATAAGCTGCCTTCTTATATTTTGACATATAAGGTAATAGCTTTTTGATCATATTTCCACTCCTTCACTTCTAATTTCTAAATCCTATCTAGGTCATAAATCTAGATAGATAACATGCTATACCCCACATCTTTATAGCAGGCTATCTTCCTAGATTTAATAACCTCTATGCTAGTCACTTATTTTAGTCCTTTAATCACTAGTTTAAGTAAATACCTTAGTTGCTCCTGTTCTTCTAAAGATAGGTTTTTTGTTAGTCGCTCTTCCATCATAGATTTCTTATTGTGACATTCATCTACAATGCCTCTACCTATATCTGTTAATTTAATTATCTTATACCGTGCATCTTCTGTGCTTGCCTGTCTCGTAACTAAATCTTTTGCTTGCAAACGGCTCAAAATACCTGTAATTGTTGGATTGGTAGAGTTAAAAAACTTCTCAATATCTTTCTGATTAATATCCCTTTTTTTTTCAATCAAGTGTATGTAGTTTAAAACTTCATACTGCATCATAGTAATCCCGTATTCATCTAAGTCTTTATTGAGCAAATTGCAAATATCCTTGTGAACATCCCTAAGCAACATACCAATATGCTTTTCTTGATTTAAGTCTTCCATTTTTTATCACCCCTCAATAAATAGCACGCTATCTATTTTATCTCATTTTTATAATCGATGTCAATCATTGCATTTTTATCTCTTTGTTTTTTGCTATTGCCCTAGCAGGATTTTTAATCTATACGGAAATTTCTGTTTAACAGGAAAAGTGATGGCGCTGAAGTCTATTTCAGTGCCATCACTTTTTTCTATATTCCTAAATCTAATTCTCTTTCTATCCAGCGGCTTATTTCATCTAAAATAATAACGAGCAGTCCAACTCCTAAGATTTTTAGCCATATCACTAAACTTAATGGTACTGTGTTAAATAAAGTCCCCCCAAATTGGGTAATAATAACTTGTAATCCTAAAGTTAAAATCAAAACACCAATCATTTTGCTATTTTGAAAGCCATATTTTATAATACTTTCACTTCCAAGTTTCCTACTATTAAAAGCATTAAAAAGTTGGCAAATCGTAAATAGCGTAAATAAAATACTAGCACCTTGCGTATTTGTCCCACCTATAAAATTTAAGCTATTTTGTAGTAAACAAATAAAGGCAATCATGATGCCATTTCTTATAATACTTCTTAGCATACCTTTAGATACAATACTTGCTTTCCTTGAAATAGGCTTTCGTTTCATTAAGTCCTTTTGAATAGGCTCTAGTCCTAATACTAATGCAGGTGGGCCATCCATAATGATATTAATCCATAGAAGCTGAAGCGGTGTAAATGGTGTCCCAAATCCTAAGAGTAAAGCACCTATTACGACTAGTACAGAAGCTATATTAACAGTAAGCTGAAACTGAATAAATCGCTGAAAATTATCATATAATCCTCTTCCCCACTCTACCGCCTTTATAATAGTCGAAAAGGAATCATCCAGTAAAATCATATCACTTGCTTCTTTTGACACCTCTGTACCTGATATCCCCATAGCTATACCAATATCTGCATTCTTTAAGGCAGGTGCATCATTAATACCGTCTCCAGTAACTGCTACTACATTCCCCATTTGCTTTAAAGTATTAACCACGCGCATCTTAATCAGTGGTGTACTTCGTGCAATGACTCTAATATGTGGTAAAATCTCTTTAAATTTATCTTCATCTAATCCTTCTACTTCTCTTGCCTCTACTACTAAATCATTTTCTCCTAAAATATCTAGCTCTGTTGCAATTGCCTGTGCTGTAATCCTATTATCTCCTGTCAGCATCTTAATTTCGATGCTAGCTTCCTTACACTGCTCCACTGCCGTAAATGTTTCTTTTCGAAGTGGATCTGCAATGGCTACAAATCCATCATAAATCATCGTTTCATTACAAGCATCACAGTTTTCAACTAAGGCTGCTGCCACTTCTTTATGACAAAAAGCAATGACTCTACATGCCTTCTGTTGATACACTTTCATTTTTGCTTCTATCTGTTCTTGCTCTACCTGTGTCAGTTGACAGCAATTCAAAATATTTTCTGGGCTTCCTTTTGTTAGGACGATCCATTGATTCTGATCTAATATAATAGTAGTCATTCTTTTTTTCTCTGATGAAAAAGGCTGTACATACTGCACTTTACCTTCTTCTCTTATCTTTTTATAGGCTATACCTTGCTCATATAAGTGCCATAACAAGGCCCCTTCTGTTGGATTTCCTATAAATCCACCTTGCCCTTCATCGTCTAGCTCTAAATCCGCCGTACTATTAATACACATATTCCTTAGAAGATAGTCATCTAACGCTTCATCTTCCTTTTTTGCTACTTCTATGTTCATAACTCTCATCTTATTTTCCGTTAAAGTCCCTGTTTTATCTGAACAAATGATATTGGTACTTCCAATTGTTTCGCATGCCACCATTTTCTTTACTAAAGTATTTTGCTTCGCTAGTTTAATGACATTAATAGCAAGGGAGGCTGCTACTATAGTGGAAAGTCCTTCTGGTACAGAGGCTACAATCAGTACAATACTAGAGACAAAGGCCTCTGAAATCGTTTCGATGGTGTATTGTCCATTTAATAATAATATTTGCAATATAAAAGTTAGTATCGCAATGCCTGCGCCTATTACTGTAATGATCTTTCCTAATTTTTGAAGCTTCTCTTGAAGAGGCGTTTGAGTTGTATTACTACTTCCTAATTCCTCTGCAATCTTGCCAAATTCCGTATGTGCACCTACTTCTGTTATGATAATCTTTCCTGTTCCCCCAATAATAAAACTGCCACTATAAAGCATATTGTTACGTTCAGCAATAACCGTATCTATAGAGCATTTTTCTATTTGTTTATAAATAGCCTGACTTTCTCCTGTTAGCATCGATTCATCAACCTGTAGCTCATTGGATTCTATAATTCTGCCATCTGCCACCAGTTTATCTCCCGTTTGAACAAGCATGATGTCCCCTACAACTACTTCACTTTGATTAATAAGTTTTACATCACCTTCACGTATTACTTTAACGTGTATATCTTCCTTCATTTGATTAAGTAATTCAAAAGCCTTTTCACTTCTTCCTTCCATCACCAGTGTAATGACAATGGTTAATACGATGGCAATACCAATACCTACACATTCTATAAATTCTGTCTCATAGCCATTAAAATACTTAAATAAATTCACGCCAATGGTCATAGAAAGAGCTACTAATAGAATGAGTACCATAGGTTCTTTCATATTTTCTAAAATCTTATAGATGAGTTTTTTCTTTTTATTTGAATCAACCTGATTACAACCATATAATTTTCTATTTGTATTAACCTCATCTTCATTCAGTCCTTGAGTTTGATTGACACATAGCTTGCTTAAAACTTCTTGATATTCTTGTGCATATGCCTTCATATTCTCTTCTCCCTTCTTTTACTAGGTCCTTCTGCCTCCTTTATCCAAATATCAACTCATCACAATATCCTATGAAAAAAGACTCACATATAGCCCTTCTTTCAGCTATATATGAGTCCTTTTATTAAAGTAAAATCATTTTTCACTTGATAATTATGTATTTTTATGGAATTTTACTACTCGTTTCTACCTTTTAGTGCCTTCTTTATGACCTATAGATGGCATCAAAACTTTTCTCATTCATTTAGTACATAATTTCCACACTAACTCTACAAACTAACCATAAGTTCACCTATTTTTACTCCTTTAGATGAGCTCTTTAAATAGTATCTCCCAGTATGTCACTACATATATTTATCTCTTTCATTCTATCTTCTTTAAAATAGGAGTCCTCTTATGAAACGATATCTTTTTCCTTTTATTCTCTGCTTCTTAATAGTAGGATGTGGACATGAACCTCCTCCTACCATTAGTGTAGAAACCGCTAAATCTATTGCTTTAAAGCAATGTCCTAATTGTACGGTTATTTCCATAGTTAAAAATCCTTATGGCGCCCATCCGGAATATATTGTTTCACTTACAGACTCTAATTACCTTCATATCGTCGAAGTTGATTTAAGCGATGGACATATTCTAATTCAAAGTGATGAACCTCTAATCCCAAATTAACTAAATAGAGAGGATAGCTTGGTAAGTGTCCATTCACCCAGCTATCCTCTCTATTGTTATAACGCATTCACAAGCCCTCACGGCTTATTTATATCTTTATCCCAAAACCTGTCCACGACATAGTATATCAGATTTCCTCCATAGAATAAACTTATATTTAACTTTAGTTTAAATTCATTTTTCTTTCCTTATTGCAAATAAATTCCCTTCCATTCCCATGCCGATCTCCATAAAGTCATTCTTCCTTAATACTTTTTTAGAAATCTCATTCCATTCTTCTGTCTGTGCCTCTATACATTCTACTCCATCTTGTGTAAAGCCCCATCTTACCATTGCCCTAAGTGCTTCCGTAGCATATCCTTGCCTTTGATAATTTGGATTAATCCCATACCCCACTTCCACACTTCCTACTTGATTAGGTTTTCCCTTAAAACCAATTCCTCCTATCTCTTCTCCACTTTTTAAAGTAATGCTCCAATCTGATGCCCAATATTCATTAGAAGTATCTTTTTTCATTTCTTCTATCATTTCTAAATAGGCCTGTTTCATTTCCATATCAGATTCTATTTCATATAAATTCTGCATTTCTTTCAAACTTCTAGGCTTCATGATTAGTCTTTCAGAACAAACTATAATTGCTTTCATCTACTTCTCTCCTCATAATCCAATTTTTTATTCCTGTTTTATTTACTACTTTAGTCTCATCTACTATCATCTTAGTCTTAGCGAGATGCCCCCCATTTAGCATCTTCTACACTTTCATAGCTTGCTACCAAGTCTGTTTGCTTTCTACCCATATCATGCTTTGCCTTACGATTGGCTACACTTTCAAAGATAATAGAAAAGTCATATCCTTCTGGATAGAGCTGACTGGCTGGAACTAGTAGCTTCACACGTTTCACATTAACCCATCTCTTGCATCCTTTGATTTGAACACCTACTGCTCCTTCCTTGGTCTCAGTAGCAAATACAATACCTTTTTCTTTTTGTGGAAATACTAATACGCTATCACCTATTGAAAACTGACTCTTATTTGCTGAAACCACTTTCTTCTTTTCATGGATTAGCTTAGGCGCCTTAGTCTCTGACGATCCATTCTTCTTCTTTGCGTGGTCTTGCTGTCCTATATTTTCTTCCTCTATAATACTCTCTTCTAGTGCATAACTTCTTGCAATTTCTAATAAATGTTTTGGAAAACCTAACTTCTCTGCAATATAAAGGGCACAACTTTCTCCTACCTCTCCTATCTTCAAAGTATAAAGTGGCATAAGCGTTTCTTTATCAAACTGCATACGTGCATTTTGAAGCCCCGTAGTCTCTAGCGCATAAGTTTTAACCTCTGGATAATGAGTTGTTGCTACAAATAAACTAGATTTTTCTCTTAAAGCCTCTAGTATAGCAATAGCTATACCCATTCCTTCTTTTGGGTCTGTTCCTGACCCTAATTCATCTAATAAAACAAGGCTCTCATGAGTTGCTATACTCAAAATTTCTGTAATCGATTTAATATGTGCCGAGAAAGTAGATAGGCTCTCTTCAATGCTTTGCCCATCACCAATGTCACATAAAATCTGATTATGCATAGTAAATTGGCTTCCTTCTCCTACTGGTACATGAAGTCCACTTTGCACCATCATAGAAAGTAGACCGATGGTTTTAAGTGCAACTGTTTTGCCCCCTGTATTAGGCCCTGTAATGACAATACCTGTTTCTGTCTTGCCCATTTCAAAATCTAAAGGCACACATTTATTTTCTAGAAGTAAAGGATGTCTACCTTGTTTAATTAAAATATGTCGTTCTGATGTAATTTCTACCGTTCTTGCTTTCATACTTGCGGATAGTTTTCCTTTAGCAAAGGCAAAATCCAAAGCTTCCATCATCTCCATATTGCTTTTGATTTCACTGATATAAGCCCCTACATCATTTGTAATCGTATATAAAATACGTCTAACCTCATTGCTTTCTTCTATTTCTAATAAAGTAAGTTCCTCTTGTAATTTTCCTAATATACTTGGTTCAATAAAAACTGTACTTCCTGTTCTTGAAGTATCTAGGCATTGCCCCTGTATTTGATGTTTATACTCTTTCTTAACTGCAATCACATAATGCCCATTTCGATTCATAATATAGGTATCTGCCAAGTATTCCTTCTTCGCCTTAATAATCTGTTCCAGCTTAGTCTTCATATTTTCTTTCTTAAGCTCAATATTTCTTCTAATATTTCTCAAAATACTACTTGCATCGCTAGATACCTCATTATTTCTAATGCTTCTATCTATCTCTTCTTCTAATTCCTCCATGCTATAGAAACCTCTTCCATAGAAAGCTAATTCACATTCCAGATACTCTGCCCTTTGTAAATAGCGTTTCATCTGTCTGGTTCCTTTTGCAAAAGAAGCCACATTAATAAGCATAGATGGCTCTAGCATAGTCCCTATTTCAACTTCCTTAATTACCTGATCAATATCCTGCATACTACTAATGGGTGGCATACCCAAACTATCTATAATCCTTCTTGCCTCACTGGTTTCTTTAATCTTATCCTTTAAGATTTTTTCATTTAAAATCATATCTAAATCTAATACTTGCTTTTTTACTTTCTCAGATACAGCACACTCACTCAGTCTCTCTAAAATCTTTCCAAATTCTAATATTTCTTTCGCTCTATTCATGGCGTTTCATTCTCTCCTTATTGATTATAAAATAAAATGACCTATAGCACCTCTGCCCACTTTCGTTCAGAAATGTTATAGGTCATTTACAGAATGAGGACGCAATAAAAGCTATAAGTCACCCATAGACTTATAGCTTCTGCTTTTACATGTAACATACCTTAGTATACCCTATATGCTTATACACAAAATAAGCCATACTTGATCTATAAAGCATGTACGTCATTCCTTGATTTATCTCACCCTCTCATAGGCCTTAAAGATAAATCTATATATCCTAAACTAGAACATTTTGTTAAGTATTTTTAGGCAGAAGCACCGACTGAAAATGGCGTACTCAAATAAACAATAGCCCTACTATCGTCTAAAAAAGTCCTATTTTCAATCTTTCACTATTTAATTAATAGTTTAAAACCTCTTCCACTACACTTAACATAAACGTCCTCCTTATAATCAATAATTTATTACACTTTTAATATATTACACATCGTTTATTATTGCAACACTTTTTATAAACTATTCAGTTTTATAGTTCTTTACCTCTTTTACTTTGCCCTAACGGATGAGTCCCGCTATAAAACTTAATTTATACCATTTTACTTTTTACTCGCATAAGCTTTAGCTTTTTCAATAAGTTTATAATAAATCGGTATAATATCTTTTTCTGAAGAGTATTGTTCAATCTCCTCAATCTTAATCCATTTTACCCCACTTGTTTCATCTTCATTTACTTTAAGTTCTTGATTTTCATCTGCAATTAAAATATAGGCTACTGATAAGTGCATATGTGTTGCTACATACTTGCCTTTTTTTACATGTCCCCATACTGGTAAAATATCAATAGAAGCAATATCTTCCATAAGTGGCTTAATACTTGTAACGCCTGTTTCTTCTTTTGCTTCCTTTATAGCTACATAAAGTAAATCTTCATCCCCATCTGCATGTCCACCTGTCCACGCCCATGTGTTATAGATATTGTGGTGAATCATAAGTACCTTAGATAAATCCTCATTCATAATAAATCCAGAACTGGTCATATGACCAAATTCATTTTCTCTTAATAAAATATTATGTGGATACTCATTAATATACTGTAAAATCACACGTTTTTCGGCTTCCTCTTGTTCATTAATCGGTTTATATGCCATAATAGCTTCTTTGTAATTCATCGGTTGCACCCTTTCTCTTTTCCTAGTAAAATTCCCTATTTCTATTTCCTCAATTTTTAATTTATATCTTACATTCACGCTATACTTTATATCATATCACACTCTTTCTAAGAACTTTAGCTTACTTATTGAATTCTATTTCCACTTAATATATACTTCTACTATACTTTACCTTATATAAGGAGGCGTATAAATCATATGAAATTAGCAGAAGCACTTATACTGCGTTCGGATTATCAAAATAAAATATTCGAATTAAGAGAACGTATACAAAATAATGTAAAAGTACAAGAGGGAGAAGAAGTTGCTGAAAACCCTATCGAACTCTTCACTGTTTTAAAAGATACCTTATCTAATTTAGAACAACTCGTTATTCGAATTAATAAAACAAATGCAACTATTATGTTTGATAATCAACAAACATTAAGTGACTTAATTACTAAAAGAGATACCATTAAAAAGAAAATCAATCTTTATACAAGCATTCTAAATCAAGCGAATGTTAAGTATGATCGTATGACTCGTACAGAAATTAAGTATGTTACAACTATTAATATTGCAGCATTACAAAAAGAAATAGATGATTTATCTAAAGCTTTTCGTGAACTTGATGTAAAATTACAAGAGAAAAACTGGACTACTGAGCTCCTATAAATTAATAAAAGGTGTGTACTTTTCTAAAGGTGAACATTAACCTAGAAAACGGGTAAAGGTTTTCAACTTTATATAATGAAATGATGTACTCAAGGCGGTACAATACTATAACAATTTAGCTGATTACTATTTATTCTAGTCTGCTTGGTATGCAGTATTACAAATTAAGACTAACCATTTACTACCAAATGTTAGTTTAGAAAAGTAAGGTTGGGATAGGGGTAAAAGAAAAGTGGGACTAGTACTTTAAGGTACTAGTCCCACTTTTCTTTTATGATTATAAGTTTTCTTTTACTTGTGCAATTAATGCATTGTATTCTTCATCTGTTAAGTAAACAGCTTGAGGGTTCATTCTAAATACGCCACCGAAGTCTGGACCACCTTCATATTTTGGTACTAAGTGGTAGTGTAAGTGATGCATTGTATCACCATAAGCACCATAGTTTACTTTAACTGGTTTAAATGCTTTGTGCATTGCTTTAGCGGCAACTGCAACATCTTTCATGAAAGCATCTCTTTCTTCATCTGATAAATCACAGATTTCATCTACATGTCCATTATATGCTACAAGACAACGTCCGCTATAAGTTTGTTCTTTGAATAAGTAAAGTGTTGATACTTCTAAATCACAAACTTTAAGCATGATATCTGTAAGTCTTGAATCTTTTACGCAGTAAAAACAATCATTATTTAAACTCATTTTGTATTCTCCTACTTTTCTAGTATTATTTGTTATTTCTAACAAATACTTTAGCATATTTTAATATCCTTGTACAACTCTCTTACTAAGCTAACTTGTTCTATCTCACTTCTTCAATCGTTTTTCTAATAAAGTCTTCTTCTAATGCAATTGAGTAGTTGCCATCCTCATATTGCTTAATTTGTCCAATACCTTCTTGAAATACAAAACGAATTTTTCCTTTACGCACTTTTTTATCAGTATAAAGTTTTTGTACCACATCTTCTGTCTCCATTGAATCTAATAACTTAGTCGGTAATCCTGCTTTTTCTATTAAAGCAATAACACGTTCTACTTCTTCTTTTGTTACATAGCCTAGCTTTTCACCAATTTGAGCTTGCATAGCAAGTCCAATAGCTACAGCTTCACCGTGTAATAAACTATAATTACTTAAAGTTTCAATAGCACGTCCAATAGTATGCCCTAAATTTAAAATTTGTCGTAAGTTAGCTTCACGTTCATCTTGCTTAACCACTTCATATTTAATTTTACAGTTCTTTTCTGCAATATGCTCACAAATCTCTGGATGATTATGAATGCCATTTGGTTCAAGGAGCTTTTCTATATTAGCTTCAAGGAATTCAAAGAATGACTTATCTGCAAGGCAAGCATGTTTAATCGTCTCAGCTAATCCATTACTAATTTGCTCTTTTGGTAGTGTCTCCCATGATGCTAGATCAATATAAACCTTTTTAGGTTGATAAATCAGGCCAATTAAATTAGTTGCAAGTGGTGTATCCACTGCTGTTTTACCACCTACTGAAGCATCAGCTGACCCTAGGATACTGGTTGAATAGTTGATAAAAGGAATCCCTCTTCCAAAAGTTCCTGCCACAAAACCTGCAAGGTCTGTTACAACCCCACCTCCAATAGCAATAATACAGCTATCTCTTCGATGTCCCTTAGTTAACATTTCATCTTCTATCATCTCTTTTGTTGCTCTAACCTTTGACTCTTCTCCTGCTGGAAAGCTAATTAAGTCGACTATGAATCCTTCATTTACAAGACGTTCATATAACTTTTCACCATATAATCTTCTTACATTAGAATCTGTAATAATGGCGTATCGACTAATGCCTTCTCCTAAAGATCCTTTTAAATCTTTAATTAAGGTATCAAATAAATTTCTTCCCACTTCAATATCATAAGAATCATCTACTACTTTTTTTAATTCTACATAGAATTTACTCACATCTATTCCTCCGTCGATATTTTTAGTAGTTTTATTTTACCATATGATTTTTATTCTCTACTACCTATTTTGACCGTTTTATTCTAAATATTTCATCAAAACTCTATTCACCCACTTACTTATTCTCCCTAATTCAGCTATAGTAAATATCTGATAACTCCATTTTCACTCGTTCTTCTTTATTACTTACGCCCATATAAACTTTTTTATTTACTTGATTTTCTTCTATTAGACGCACTGGTAATTCTACTGTAAAAGAAGAGCCTTTTCCTTCTTCACTATATATTTGAATTCCCCCATCATGAAGTTCAATAATTTTTTTAGCAATAGAAAGCCCCATTCCACATCCTTCACATTGTCTTCTTAAAGAGTTATCTGCTTGAATAAATTGTTCAAAGATGACTGCTCTTGTTTCCTTTGGAATACCGCTCCCTGTATCTTTTACCTCAATACGAACAATCCCCTCTTTATACCAAACACTGACTTCTATTCTTCCTTTTTTAGGTGTAAATTTAATGGCATTAGAAAGTAAATTTAATAGGACACGTTCTATCTTTTCTTTATCGCATGCTAAAATAATTTCCTCTTCCTGTGTATCAAAAATAATATCAATTTCTCTTTTATGAGTATAAGGAATAACTGAAAGTGTTATTTCCTCTACAATACTTACTATATTTTGATTCTTCAAATTAATGGAGTTATTATTCATCCCCATCATTGTTAAATCAACTAGATTATTAGATAATCTCAATAACCGTAAAGCATTATTAGCAATTTTCTCAGTACACCAACTAATTTCTCCTCCTCTAACTTGCTCTGATGTTGAATATTCTTCCAGTAGCTTCGTGCTAGATAAAATAATGTTTATTGGTGTCCTAAACTCATGTGACAGGTTCGCAAAAAATTGATTTCTAATATTTTCTATTTCCTTAGCTTGTTTATGTACCTTTTGTTCTATCTGTCGTTGCTTTTGGTCATTAATATCTCTAAGTGCACTGATATAAATATGCCTATCCGGAATATAGTCTGTATTAATCTCACACCAGATATATTTTCCATCCTTCGTAAGAATTCTTCTATCCTTAGTTTGTCTTGTAAACGGTCTCTTTTCTTTCAATTCTTGATAGAATGCTCTATCATCAGGATGCATAAACTGATAATAATATTCCCCTATAAATTCTTCAGCATGCCATCCTAACTTTTGTTTCCAAAGCTTTCTTATTCCATTTAATTTTAACATGCGCCCATCTTCATTCATCATAATAATAAGGTCACTCGCAACTTGAAGTACAGCCTGATGCTCTTCTTTTAATTCCTTCTTTTGTCCCAAATACTGCTCTATTATATTATTCCAAGCCATATTTTTTATCCATTCAGCAATTTGATAAGTAAGCTGTTGTATCTCATAGCCAATATTAATGCTTCTAGATTGTTCACCATTGATTCCTAGTATAACCACTCCAAACATATCATCTACTAACTTAATAGGACAAATCTCATATCTTATATCCTTTATATGTATGTGCTTAAGAATAAGTTCCCATATTATTTTTTCCATCTGTATCCTATTTGTTCCCCAATGATTAGATGAATCAAACTGCCTCATGGAATTTACTACTTCCTGATCAATATCTAGTATCTGCCTTTGAAAATTTTGATCTTTTCTGCTATAAGATACAAAGCATTTTGTCCTATCTTTCGCAAAAATCCCCAGTATTACCAATTCTGAACCCAGCATTTTTCTCATATCAGCTTGTAATAACTCTATTGTCTTATAGTTAGAATAGATTGTTTCTATAAGCTCATATTTTAGTTCAACTTTAACGTCTTTTTCATGTTGCCTTTCTTCTTTACTAACTTGTTTTCTAATTTTATTAAAAAGAGAAGTATTATGACTCACTCCTATGCTATATCCTGATATCATTTCACTCTTACATGGAATAACATGTCTTATATAATGCTGCTCCTTATCCGAGTTTAAATTGATAACCTCATAAGAGCTATTTTTATAATACACCTCTCTACCTACTTCATTTTCTTCAATTTGTTTCATCATATATTTAGGTAATACCTCTGCCTCTTGCTTCCCTAGCACTTCTTCTTTTTTCTTATAACGTACATCGGAATTGATTCTATTCATTTCTTTTGCAAATGCTTCATTTATAAAGTAATATTTTTCTTGTTCATCTTTTATCCATATAGGAAATGTCATGTGATCGAGTACTTCCTCATATAATTGTAGCCTTTTTCTAGATTCTATTTCTTTAATGACATAAACCTTAAACACTTCATCTTTCCATATCTTTTTCAAGACATCTACATGTACTTTAAGGACTTGATCCCTACTCGTTTTTAGTAAAGCATTATGTGTTCCTTTTTCGAAGTCTAAATATGCTTCAACACTTTGGTGTACAACGTATTCCTTAGTACTTTCTATCCAGTCTAAAAATGTCAAATTACAATAGCTAATCTTCCCTATTGAATCTACTACTAATATTCCTTCATCAAGAACGCCTAATATATCTTCCATGTAACTCTCCTTTAAACGTTGCATCTTATGAAAAAGTTTTACTCCTACACAAAATATAATTCTATCATATTTTTAATTTTTCAGAAAGTTTTTAATAATATGTTAATTTTTCTTATACAATAAAGGATATAAAATGATTAATTTCATTTTATATCCTCAAAAAAATACATATTACTTAAATGATACCTAAGCCATCAAGTAAAATTTTAGTGCCAATCAAGATAAGTACAATTCCACCAAAAAGTTCAGCTTTAGCTTTATATTTTGTTCCAAAAATACTACCAATTTTTACGCCTATTGCTGAGCAAATAAAGGTAATCACACCAATAAAGCTAACCGCTGGAATAATATTCACTTTAAGGAAAGCTAATGATACACCTACTGCAAGCGCATCAATACTTGTTGCAATTGCAAGAATGAGCATGGATTTTACATCCATAGAAGCATTTACCTCTTCCTCTCCTCCAAAAGCTTCCTTGACCATTTTTCCACCAATAACCAGTAATAAAATAAATGCAATCCAGTGTGCATAAGTTGTAATTGCATCACAAAAGAAACTTCCTAAGAAATATCCAATGAGCGGCATTAACGCCTGGAATCCTCCAAACCATGCACCTGCAATACACATATGCTTCACATTAATTTTTCTTAGTGATAAACCTTTACAAACTGAAACTGCAAAGGCATCCATAGATAGCCCTACCGCTAATACAAAAAGCTCAATAACTCCCATGTTGATTCTCTCCTTTTTTCCAAACAAATAGTAGTTTATCCCTCGAAGCTCTTTATAAACTTCAAATATTCCTTCCAAAAAATTCGTATCTTCACTTATAGAAATTCTTAAATATATAACTTCCATTCCATATAGTTTGTGAAATATTTATTCCATCTATGTTGCTATTTCACAAAAAAAGAGACTCATAGACAGCAAAAAGCTGTCCATGAGTCTCACCATTTAAAATAATACCGGATTACTGAGCTGTAATCATTATGTCGATATTACTACACTGTTTCTGTGCCGATTACTCCCTCTTGGAATTAATATGGATT
>SVDC01000068.1:6229-17704 GCA_015058045.1 Cellulosilyticum sp. | reverse complement strand
AAGAAATGGACGCTATTTTTATGATTTAGAAGAAAGTGCAGCAACTAAGTTATTCACTAAAGTAGGATTTACAATAGAAAAAATGTGGATAACAGGAGATGTAAGAGAAGGACGCTCAGATGAAAAGTGGATAAATATATTGGCGAGAGATAGAGCTGTATAGTATTAGGTATATGAATTAGCAAATACATGAGGATATAATATAAATTTAAGGGGCCTCATAAAGCAAATATTATTCATAAATTAGAAAATACGATATGGTAAATAATAGAATCTCTTGAAAAAATTTGTCAATTTAAGATATAATTAAAAGGTATGTAAAAAAAGATAACAATCAAACATCCTTGGATAGAGATAAGTCCAAGGATGTTTATTGTTGAGACAAATGAAAAGAGGGTTGAAAACATGAAGAAATTAGGAGTAATATTACTTTCATTAGGGTTAGTATTAGGATTAACGGCGTGTGGAGGATCTGGTGAAGTTCAGGAGCCAACTAATGTGACTACTGGAGAGTCTACTCAAAATGAAGAAGTGAGTACAGAAGTTACAGTAACGCCTAATGTAGAAAACACAAATAAAGAGGCAACAATTGAGGAGACTGTTATTCTAGATGAGTCAGGTATTAAAGTAACGGCTAAAGGGATTTCATATGATTCAATAATGGGTCCTTCTGTCCAATTACTAATAGAAAATAACTCTGGAAAGGATTTAACTTTCCAATGTCGTGATACTTCAATTAATGGGAATATGGTAGAACCTATGTTTTCTGTTGATGTTGTAAATGGAAAGAAAGCAAACGATACGATTACATTTATGGATTCTGATTTAGAAAAGTATGGTATTGAAACAATTGCAGATATAACGTTTTCTTTAAATATTATGGATTCATCTAGCTGGGAGGATTATATCGTTACACCTCAGATACAACTAAAAACTTCTGCATTTGACACATATGAATACACTTATGATAACAGTGGTCAAGTGGTATACAATGAAAATGGTATTGAAGTAGTTGTTAAAGGATTAGCTACAGATAGTTCATTATTAGGACCTGGTATTGTGGTTTATATTGCAAACAATAGCAATCAAGATATTACAGTACAAGCTCGTGATATTTCAGTAAATGGATTTATGATAGATGGCATCTTTTCACAGGATGTAGTAGTTGGTAAGCATGCTCTATCTGAAGTGACATTTTTAGAGTCTGACCTAGAGCAAAATGGTATTACAAATATTGAGAATGCCGAACTTGCATTCCATATCTTTGATAAAGAGTCATGGGATACGATTGTAGATACAGATGTTGTAAAAATTACATTCTAAGGGAATATAAAAAGAAAAGATTTTTAATATTAGGGGTCGTATCAATATTAACTTTAGCATTATGTGCTTGTGGGAATTTTAATGTTCAAGAGGCAATAATGAGGCTACTGGAGCAGTCATTGAAGAAGCTAACTCAGCTGATATGGAAGAGAATGCTGCGGCTACTAATTAGTCTATAAAGAAAAAATACTTGCATAGTTTTATATGCAGGTATTTTTTCTTTGTATTAAATTTTTATGACTCCATATAAAGTTGTGAAATAAAAACTTATAAGCTGCTCAAAAAAATAAAAAAAGTTGATAAGAATTTTAGGGTTTTTCTTTTTTGAATACATATATAATAATGAAGGCATAACAAATCAAGATTTCTTAAAATCTAGATCCAAGGAATAAGGTCATTCTCTAGTATAAAGTAAGTAGAGTTTATTGAAACCTTTATAATAGATAAAGACCACTTCCGCAGTGCAGGAGGATGAGAAATTAAAGTTTAAAGCTGCTTTTCAAAGATGGATAATCATTTAATAAAGTTTCAGAGTGAAATAAGTTAAAGTAAGAAAGTATTTTCCCTTTAGCAAGAGACAAATTAGGCCATACACATGTGATTTTGCCACTTGCTAAGCTCCCAATCGGAAAAGCTTTTCTTCTTATAGTGGTTTGGCGATAAAGAGCCTTCTTATAAAAGTGGGAGCTTTATAAGTTGTCTTTAATTACGAGCTGCAAAAAAGAGGAAAAGCAAATCGGATGGAGCATATAGGAAAACACAAAAACCAGTAGCGCATGTACTACTGGTTTTTGTGCGTGGTTATTTAAAAGGTAATGATAGAGTAAGGTATTAGCTTAATGATATGGCATCGAAAGTTCTATAGTCTATTAAGCTTTCGCTAAGATTTTCTTAAAGTTAAGGGCAAATATTATTCCTGTTGTAAGAGCTGCTAAAATATCAGCAATTGGTTCTGCATAATAGATTCCCATAACATCTGTAAACATTGGCAGAATCAATGCAAGTGGTACTAAAAGAATAACTTTTCTAAGAAGGGCTAAGAAGAGTGAAATCTTTGCCTGACCCATGCCCATAAAAGCAGATTGACAAGCCATTTGAACACCAAAAATCCAGATACCAGCCATAAAGATTGGCATGACTTTTTCAATAAGTGCAATCAGCTCGGTATCTGCAGTAAATAAAGAAGCAAAAGCACCTGGGCATATAATAGCTAAGAGTGTAGAGATGCAAGTTACTGTACAAGTTACATATAAGCTATATTTAAAGGTTTTTTTCACACGATCGTGATTTTTAGCACCATAGTTATAGCTAATAATAGGTTGAATCCCCATAGTAATGCCTTGAACAGGGATAATAAAGATTTGCATAACACTTTGTAAAATGGTCATAGAACCCACATAAACATCCCCACCATATTTTTGAAGCCCACTATTAAATACAACATTAATTAAGCTTTCAGTGGCTTGCATAATAAAAGGTGACACACCTAAAGCGGAAATCGCTCCAATGATTTTCCAATTAGGTTTTAAGTGGCCTATTTTAATACGAAGGTTTGACTTTTTTGAACATAAGAAGTAAACAACCCAAATAGCACTGAGTGCTTGAGAAATAACAGTCGCAATAGCTGCTCCTTTTACGCCTAAGTTAAAACCAAAGATTAAAATAGGATCTAAGGCAATATTGGTAATAGCACCAATAAGAACAGAAAGCATAGCTGTTGTTGCATAGCCCTGACAAGTAATAAAAGTATTAAGCCCAACAGCTGCTTGTACAAAGATGGTACCTATTAAATAGATAGAAAGGTACTCTAAAGCATAAACAATGGTTTCATCACTTGCTCCAAAAGCATAAAGTAAAGGCTTTTTAAAAAGTATAAAGCCGATGGTTAGGATAATTGAAAAAGTAATGAGCATGGTTACACCATTTCCAAGAATTCTTTCAGCTTCGTCTTTATTTCCTTTTCCAAGTTGAATAGCAGCAAGAGGTGCTCCCCCAGATCCTACAAAGGCGCTAAAAGCAGAAATGAGCATTAGGATTGGAAAGCATACGCCCAGTCCTGTTAAAGCTTTTGCACCAATTTCAGGAATATGGCCAATATACATTCTATCCACAATGTTATATAAAACATTGACCATCTGTGCAATGACAGCAGGCATGGCCATACTAAACATTAATTTTCCAATAGGAGCAACTGCCAATTTGTTATCTGTATTGTGATTCATAAGTAATGTCTCTCTTTCTAGGCATAATTTAGTTTTATAGGTACGAAGGCCTGTACCCTATAAAAGTCAATGAATATTATACTTTATTTTAGGATGATTGAATAGAGAGATGGAATAGAAGAAATAAGTAATTTCTATGGTATGTTGGATGAGAATATTTAATATATATAGTAATAGAGGATACATCTGATGGAGGGAATGTAATGTTAATACTTGAAGTCACAGTATTGATTGTACTTTTCATCGGCATTCTTTATGTAGGGGCTGTTTTGTGCTTTGCTAAGAAGGTTCAGCATCAGGAGTTTTATGAGGCAGAAAAGGAACTAAAGGAATGGCGTTTGTTGACTGTAAAAGATATAGATTTAGAATATGTAGAACAAGTGACAAAGGAGCTTAATGCAAATGGATTCACTTGGGTGGAAGATTATAAGTTACAGGAAAAAGATAGTGAGTATATTAAACTTTCTAGGCACCAAAATGCAGTGGTAGAATGTTATGTAAGGTATCTTGTTAATGAAAGTGCAAGTACAGTAGCATCTATAGCTTTTTATAAGGCTTACCCTAGAGTGGGGGACAAGGACATATGGGAAAATCAAATTTCTTATATGCATTGTTTTACTTTAGAAACAGGGCTTAAAGATAATAAACACTTAAAGTCTTGTATGCGCTATGCACCAAGTGAAGGGGCAGAAATCATGGATGAGCTTTTAGAAGGACCACAGGATAAATGTAAAGTTTATACGGATAAAAATCAGATTCAAGAGATGATTGTCCAACATTTAAGATGGGTACACAAGTATAGCAATAAGCATGAAGTTGATTCCACTGTAACCGTTAGAGACTTCAAAGAAGTATTAACAGCATGGTGGGCGCGTACCTATGAACTAAGAAAAGATATATATTGTTATCATAGAAGAAGGATGGGATATAAACTTACTTTTGTTTATTGTATCAAGGTGGTTTTGTGCTATCCTTTCTTTGAACTATTTAACGAGAAAAGTTTAAAGAGATAGAATAATCCTATTACTGGTAGAAGTTATTGCATAAAAACTAAAACACCCTATGTATGAGTCGTAAAAATCATACACAGGGTGTTTTTCTTTATACTTAAATAATCCATTCACTAGCTCAGGAGGGAGAGAAAAGTATTTATGAAAGCGGCTTTTAGCTGCTGCTGGAAGAAATACTTTTCTCGGAAGACTGAGCGGATGTGCTATAATACCTATTTATTAAACATTAAAGCCAAAATATCTATTTGTATTGTTGAAGGAAATATCTTGTACGATTTCTCCAAGAGCTTTCATATCTGCTGGGTATTCACCGTTTTCTACCCATGTACCAAGTAAGTTACAAAGAATACGTCTAAAGTATTCATGTCTTGTGTATGATAAGAAGCTTCTTGAGTCTGTAAGCATACCTACGAAGTTACCAAGAACTGAAAGGTTTGCAAGGCTTGTCATTTGGTCAATCATACCTTGTTTTGTATCATTGAACCACCAAGCTGAACCTTGTTGGATTTTACCAGCTGTTTCTGGTCCTTGGAAGCATCCTAAGATTGTTCCAATAGAAGCGTTATCATTTGGATTTAATGAGTAAATAATTGTTTTTGGAAGTGCAGATTTTGCAGCAAGTGCATTAAGGTATGCAGCTGTTCCTTCAGCACAGTTACGTGTATTGATGCAGTCAAATCCAGTATCTGGACCAAGTTTAGCAAACATTGCTTTGTTGTTGTCACGAATAGCACCATAGTGAAGTTGAAGCACCCAATTACGTTTATGGTAAGCTTGTCCGAAGAATACAAGAAGTGCTGTTTTGTATTTTTCCATTTCATCAAATGTTACTTTTTCACCAGCTAATGCTTTTTTGAGGATAGCGTCAACTTCTTCATCAGAAGCTGGGTTGTATACAACATAGTCTAGACCATGATCAGATACACGGCATCCTCTTTCGTGGAAGTAGTCTAAACGAACGTTTAATGCAACATATAAGCTTTCAAGGTTAGTGATGTTAATTTCACTTACTTCAGAAAGTTGGCGAATGTAAGCAACGAAAGTTTCTTTTTCGATATTAACTGCTTTATCTGGTCTCCAAGCTGGAAGAACAGTTACTTTGCAAGTTTCATCTTTTGCAAGTTGTTCATGGTATTCAAGTGTATCAACAGGATCATCTGTTGTACAAATAGCTTTTACATTAGAGGCTTCAATAATATCTCTTACGCAGAAGTTTCCTGATTGTAATTTTTCATTACAAAGATTCCATACTTCTTCTGCTGTGTCACCGTTTAAAACACCTTCATAACCGAAGTATTTTCTAAGTTCAAGGTGTGTCCAGTGATAAAGTGGGTTACCAATAGTTTTTGGAAGTGTTTCAGCCCATTTTTGGAATTTTTCTCTGTCTGTAGCATCACCTGTTATGTACTTTTCATCTACACCGTTTGAACGCATTGCACGCCATTTGTAGTGATCTCCACCAAGCCAAACTTCAGTAATATTTTTAAATTGTTTGTTCTCAGCAATTTCAGCTGGGTTAATATGACAGTGGTAATCGATAATAGGCATTTTTGCTGCATATTCATGATATAAAGTTTTAGCTGTTTCGTTAGATAATAAAAAATCCTTATCCATAAATTGTTTCATGATTCAACTCTCCTTATTTGTTTATTGTTTAAATGTATCTCTTTCAACTAAGTGAGCAGAAAGGGTCATCTTATGTGTAACTGTTTTACCATCAAATACATCTCTAAGCACACTAATTCCGGTATTGCATAGGGTCTCTACCATGCTATCTACACTTGTAAGCTTTGGCCAAGCACATTCGCAAAGAAGAGAGTTATTAAAACCAATAACAGAAATATCTTCTGGAATACGATAACCACGACTCATCAAGGCGTGACAAGCTTTAATGGCAAATAAATCTTCAGAGGCTAGTACAGCCGAAAAATGAATATTTTTATCTAGAAGATTTATAACTGCCTCATTAATAGTAGTAGGATTTTTTTCAACTTGTAAAATGAGGCGAGCAGAAGGGGCTAGTCCACAGTCTTTCAGACCTGCTTTATAACCATTTAACTTCTGAATCCCACTTGAACTTTCTACATCATATAAATAAAGAATATCATGGCATCCTTTTTTTACAAGTGAAATGACATTATTGTACATTGCTTGATATTCATCACAAGTAATAGAGTACGTATTAGGTACATCTACTACACCATTAATAATAATAGTTGGTACTTTGGAAGCAGCATGCTCAATATATGAGTTATCACTTTCTTCTTGAAAAACAGAACCAATGAGTACAATGGCATCTACACGTTTATTGAGGAGTAAATCAATATATTTTTTTTTATCCCCTAATTTGTAACCTGTAGAACAAAGCAATGAATCATAGCCATATTGTCTTAAAGCATTTTCAACAACGGAAACGGCTTTGGCATAGAAAATATCGGAGACATCTGTACATAATATACCAATCATTTTCATTGTATTAAGACCGAGACCTCGGGCAAAGACATTAGGTGTATAACCTTCCTCTTCTATAATGCGTAGGATCTTGTCTTTGGTTTTGGGGCTTACATTGGGACTACCATTTAAAACGCGAGAAACGGTTGCAATAGAAACCCCAGCTTTATCGGCAATATCATAAATATTCAATGTGTTTCATCCTTTCATTATAAAGGGAATTTGGGAATACTTGATTATGTAATGTAAGTGCTTTCATTTTTATTATAAAATCTGAAAAAAACAAAGTCAATTACTAAAAATAAAAATATAAAATATTATTGACTTTTCAAGATTTTATTATTAGAATCAAAATTGTAAGAGCTTACAAAAACGGGCTTAATTAATGGAGGGAAATCATGAAAAAAATAAATGATGGCATTAATAAACAACAACGTCCTCTTAAAGTAGTGCAATATGGCGAAGGAAACTTCCTTAGAGCATTCGTAGAGCAAATGATTGACGTTGCTAACGAAAAAGGATATTTTGATGGATCTGTAGCACTTGTAAAACCAATTGCATTTGGTAACTTAGATCGTTTCAAAGCTCAAGATAATACATACACAGTAATTCTTAGAGGTAAAGAAAACGGTGAAACTGTTAATTCAAAAAGAATTATTACATGCGTTAGCGAAGCAGTAGCAGCTAACGAAGACTATGAGGCATATGCAGCACTTGCAAAAAGTGAAACATTAGAATTTATCGTATCAAATACTACAGAAGCTGGTATTGTATATGATGAGAGTGACAAGTTTGAGCTTACACCTCCAAATACATATCCAGGTAAGCTTACTAAATTCTTATATGATCGTTACAAATTCTTTAATGGGGATAACTCTAAAGGGTTAATTATCCTTCCGGTTGAACTTATTGAGGCAAATGGTAAAAAATTAAAAGAATGTATCCTTAAATTCATTGAGCTTTGGAACCTTGAAGAAGGATTCAAAACTTGGATAGAAGAAGCAAACACATTCTGCTCAACACTTGTTGACCGTATTGTAACAGGTTACCCAGGAAGTGAAGCAGCAGATCTTTGTGAAGAATTTGGATACCAAGATGAATTAATCGATGTAGCAGAACCATTTGGTCTTTGGGTAATCGAAAGTGATAAAGATATCTCTAGTCGATTCCCACTTGATAAAGCTGGTTGTAATGTAGTATTTACAGATAACTTAAAACCATACAGAGATCGTAAAGTTCGTATCTTAAATGGTGCACATACAGGTTCAGTTCTTGCTGGTTACCTTGCTGGTCAAGATATCGTTCGTGACTGTATGCATGACACAACAATTCGTTCATTTATGGAACACTTATTAATGGATGAAATCGTACCAACTGTACAACTTCCACATGATGAAGTAGTAGCATTTAAAGAATCAGTTATGGAACGTTTTGACAATCCATTTATTGACCACAGCTTACTTGCTATTTCTCTTAACTCAGTATCTAAATGGAAAGCTAGAAATCTTTGCTCATTTGAAGATCACTTCAAAGCACACGGTAGCATTCCAAAATACTTAACATTCTCATTTGCAGCACTTATGGCATTCTATAGCACAAATGAAAAAGGTGAAGGATGCTTAATTGGTAAACGTGGAAATGATACATATCAAATTAAAGATGATGCAGCAGTTCTTGATTTCTTCGCAGAACGCGTAGGAAAAATGGATACAGCTTCTTTCGTTAAAGACTTTACATCTAACACTGGATTCTGGGGCAAAGATCTTGGCGAGTTCCCAAGCTTTAATGAAACAGTAACTGGTCACTTAGAAAAAATCCAAGCAGTTGGTATGAGAGCTGCATTAGAAGAATTAGTGGGAGAATAGGCCTATGTTAGATTTTCTTAAAATTAATGAATTAGATAACGTAGAAGTAGCACTTAGAGAAACAGAAAGTATTCCAGCTGGACATAAAAAAGCAATCAAACCAATTAAAAAAGGCGAGAAAGTCATTAAATATGGTAACCCAATTGGGGTCGCTACAGCTGATATTGCTGAGGGAGAATGGGTACATACACACAATGTAAAAACAGGTCTAGGCGACTTACTTGAATATAGCTATGAGCCAGAATTCAGTGAAGTGGCACCAGAAGAAACAGCTACTTTCATGGGCTTTAAAAGACCTAATGGTAAAGTAGGAATTCGTAACGAAGTTTGGGTTATTCCAACTGTAGGTTGCGTAAATGATATTGCAAAAATTATTGTAAACAAAGGACAAAGCCTTATTAAAGGTAGTGTAGAAGGGATTCATACTTTTGCACATCCATATGGGTGTTCACAACTTGGCGAAGACCATGAAAATACTAAAAAAGCGTTAGCAGGTCTTGTAAACCATCCAAATGCAGGTGCAGTACTCGTACTTGGTCTTGGATGTGAAAATAACCATATCGAAGGTTTTAAAGAAGCAATTGGTGAATATGATGAAAACCGTGTTAAATTCGTTATTGCTCAAGATTACGAAGATGAAGTAGCAAAATCTCTTGAAGTGTTAGCTGAGCTTGTAGATTATGCAGCAGGATTTACTAGAGAAGAAGTGCCAGCATCAGAACTTGTAATTGGTCTTAAATGTGGTGGTTCAGATGGATTCTCAGGAATCACAGCTAATCCACTTGTAGGGGCTATTTCTGATAAACTTATCCGTCAAGGTGGAACAAGTATCTTAACAGAGGTTCCAGAAATGTTTGGTGCTGAAACACTCCTTATGAAACGTTGTAAAGATGCAGAGACATTTGATAAAACAGTTTCTTTAATTAATAACTTTAAGTCTTACTTTATCAAACATGATCAAGTAGTTTATGAAAATCCATCACCAGGAAACAAAAAAGGTGGAATCACAACACTTGAAGATAAATCACTTGGATGTACTCAAAAAGGTGGTAGTGCACCAGTTGTAGACGTTTTAACATATGGGCAAGCTGTATGTACAAAGGGGCTTAACTTACTTCAAGCACCAGGAAATGATCTTGTTGCTTCATCATCATTAGCAATTTCAGGAGCACATATGGTACTCTTTACAACAGGACGTGGAACACCATTTGGAGCTGCAGTACCAACAGTAAAGATTTCAAGTAACAATGAGCTTTATGCTAAAAAGAAAAATTGGATTGACTTCAATGCAGGTCAGCTTTTATTAGGAAGAACTATGGAAGAAGTATCAAACGACTTCTATCAATATATCTTAGATTTAGCTTCGGGTAGAATCCAATCTAAAACTGAAGAATATGGTATCCGTGATTTAGCAATCTTTAAAGATGGGGTTACATTATAAGATATCTCCATTTTGAGATAGTTTGATGCAAAACCGATATGCTTATAATGAGTGAGCAGGGCTAAAGTGCTACTTCTACCTTATATTTTGACAATATAAATACATTAAAAATAAGCTTGAAAAACGTATGTAAACGTATATATAAAGTGGAGGAAGGAGTTTTTTTAATGGAAGTAAGATATAGTGTAAGTCCAAAAGAAGCACAAAGAATGAACACAGAAGAAATGAGAGAAAATTTCTTAATTGAAAACTTATTTGTACCTGGCGAAATTAAATTTGTTTACAGCCATGTAGACAGAATCATTGTAGGTGCTGCAGTACCTACAGACAAACCAATTGCAATCCAAGGTAGTAAAGAACTTGGTACAGACTATTTCTTAGAAAGAAGAGAAATGGGTGTAATTAATATTGGTGGTCCTGGTGTGATTGTTGCTGATGGTGTTAGAGTGGAAATGGAATCAAAAGGTGGTCTTTACATTGGGAAAGAAACTAAAGAAGTTACTTTTGAAAGTGTAGATGCTACAAATCCAGCTAAATTCTATATTAATAGTGCACCAGCACATGCAGTTTATCCATTACATAAAATTGGTTATGCAGATGCGAACAAACGTTATTTAGGAACTCCTGAAGAGGCTAATGTACGTACACTTAACCAATACATCCATCCAGATGTATGTAAAAGCTGCCAACTTTCAATGGGTATGACAGAGCTTCAAACAGGAAGCTTATGGAACACAATGCCATCTCATACACATGAAAGAAGAATGGAAGTTTATTTATACTTTGATATGTCAGATAACGATGTTGTATTCCACATGATGGGACAGCCACAAGAAACAAGACATATCGTTATGAAAAATGAAGAAGCTGTTATTTCACCAAGCTGGTCAATTCACAGTGGTGTAGGTACAAAAGCTTACACATTCATTTGGGGTATGGTAGGTGAAAACCTTAACTTTGATGATATGGATCATATTCAATCAAGAAATTTAAAATAGTAAAACACCATGTAAATTTGTAGATCATCAATCTATTAATTAAGCGATTGATTTCCAAAAACGTAGATATAAAATTAGAGTGTACTTAATAGTAGGGATGTTAAGTACACCCTATTCCCAAGTAAAATTTGTTTTGTAGTTATAATAAATGAGTCAAATATTTAT
>SVDC01000068.1:0-6129 GCA_015058045.1 Cellulosilyticum sp. | reverse complement strand
ATATTAGATTACCCTCAAAGAAGCACTGCTTTATTGTCTAAAAAGTAGTGCTTTTATATTGTGGAGTAATATGCTCAATAAACCAGTTAAGTAGAACAGAAGGCTAGATTTTAAATATAAAGTAAGATACAATCATAAATAATTAGATTATTCTTACGAGGAGGAATTATGGCTGAAGGTAAAAAGCAAATTAAGAAACATAAAGGACAGTATATATTAATAGGTATCATGAGCTTAGTTGGTTTTATGGGCGGAATATTAATGACAGAATATGCCATACATATGAAGAAGCAAGGTATGATAACAGATCATGGCCATATATTTTTTATGGTGATTTTACTTGTTGAAATTTATTTTGCATGCTTTGTACAAATTATTATTCATGAGGCAGGACATCTTATTTTTGGACGACTTACAGGCTATCAATTTTCTTCTTTTCGTATTGGAAGCTTTATGTGGATAAAAAAAGATGGGAAGTTAAAGTTAAAGAAATTATCACTAGCAGGTACTGGTGGGCAGTGTCTTATGAGCCCGCCGGATATGGTAGGAGGAAAGATGCCTTATGTACTATATAATCTAGGGGGTATTTTAACTAATGGTATAGTAGGGCTTATTTGTCTGGGTGTTGGTTTTTTATTTAAGCAGTACTACTATCTTTCCACTTTTCTTATTGTAATGGGCGTAATAGGGATTCTTTTTGCACTAACAAATGGTATTCCAATGCCAGGACTTGTGAATAATGATGGTCATAATGCTTGGTCTCTTGGAAAGAGTACAAGTGCATTACGCTCATTTTGGCTTCAAATGAAAATAGCGGAACAAATTGCTAAGGGAATTCGCCTCAAAGATATGCCAGAAGAATGGTTTAGCTTACCGACTCCTGAAGAGATGAAAAATAGTATGAATGCAACGATAGGTGTTTTTAGATGCAATCGTCTAATAGATGCCAAAGCATTTGATGAAGCAAATCAGCTTATGGAAAAGCTGCTTAAGACGGATACAGGGATTGTGGATATCCACCGTAAATTACTAGTTTGTGACCGTATTTATTGTGACCTCATTCATGGCAACAGACAGGATTACATAGATGAAATGCTTGATAAAAAGCAGAAGGAGTTTATGAAGGCTATGAAGAAATTCCCGTCTGTACTACGTACACAATATGCTTACGCATTACTTGCCCAGCAAAATCAAGAAGAAGCATATAAAATTAAAAAGCAATTTGAAAAATGTAGCCATACTTATCCATACCCTAGTGATATAGAAAGTGAACAAGAACTTATAGATATTGTAGATGCTTTAATAAATGTTAAAGAGGAAGAGATAAAATTTACTTAAGTAAGAGCTTGATGTAAAATTTTGTTATATAAGATACTTTTAAATTTGAAATATATAAGTGTTTAGAAAAGATGACATACTCAGGAGGAAACAGAATGTACATAGGACTTAGAGCACATGATTATGGAAAACAACCTTTAGAAGATTTGTTTTCAAAAATTAGTAGTGATGGTTTTCATGCTATTCAATTAGCCATTCCAAAAGCGATTGAAGGGATTGGAAGCTTAGATGATGTAGACGAAAACTTACTTAAAGATATTAAAGCAGCTATGGAAAAATATGATATAGCAATTCCTGTATTTGGTTGTTATGTTGAACTTGGTCATCGTGATCCTGAGATTAGACAACAACATGTAAATCGCTTCTTAAAAGGAATGGATTTTGCTAAATTTTTAGGTGCAAGATGTATTGGTTCAGAAACAACAAACTTCCCATTAGATGGTTCGGATGAAGAAAGAGCTATTGCCTTTGAAGGATTAGTAGACTCTGTAAAACAAATTGTAGCAAAAGGCGAAGAAATTGATTTAGATGTAGCCATTGAGCCAGTAGCAAGACATACCTTAAATACACCAGCATTAGCAGAAGAATTACTTAAGAGAGTACCATCAGACAGGTTAAAAATTATCTTAGACTTAGTAAATCTTTTAACAGCAGATAATATTGACCGTCAAGATGAAATATTAGATGAATGCTTTGAGAAATTTGGCGATAAAATTTGGGCATTACATATGAAAGGTATTAAAAGAGGTAAAAATGGTGAATTAGAAAAAGCCAACTTTGCTGAAAATGAAGCAAACTTTAAAAAGGTTATGGACTGGACTAAAGTAAATATGCCTGAAACAACTGTACTAAGAGAAGAAATTGTCCCAGAAGAAGCACAAAGTGATTATGCTTATATGAAGAGCTTAATTGAAGCTTAGTCAGGGAAGCTAGATGGAATGAGTAAAATATTCATCTAGTTAATAATAAGAAATTATAAGAGAAAATATTGGACTATACTCATAAAGGCACTACTTTATAGCTGAAAAAGTAGTGCTTTTATCTTATGTGTTTAATGAGAAGTAAATCGGTTAGATAGCGTAAGAGGCTGAAGCATAAAGTATAGATAATAAGAAGTGGAGGCGTTAAAGTAAACAAATAAACAAACAAGTGATTTTAGAGGGGGAGTGAATTTTATGAAAATGGAGAATTTGATTATACGCAAGATGGAGCCTGGTGAGAGAAAGGCAGTAGTAAAAGTTGGAAGAAAAGCCTTTGAAATAATAGAAGGAATATTTTTACCTATGCCTAAAACAGCAATGGTTGCCGAATATGAGGGAAAGATTATTGGAGGAATTATTTACTCAGCCCATGATACCAAAAAACAAAAGATTGGATATATAGATGATGCGTTTGTTGACCCGGATTATCATGGATTGGGAGTAGGAAAAAAACTTTATACAGAAACTTTTCGTTGTTTGGAAAAGGAAGGTTACAAGGTCATTACTGGACTGGTTAAATGTGATAATGTGGGATCATGGAAGTTATTTATAGATAACGGATTTCGCAGGGCAAGCTTTTTAGAAATCATTAGGCAGATAGGACTAGTAGGAATGATTAAGCAGTATTTTGAAACCCCTTATTTTGCTGCCATAGGCATGGATTTTTATTTACTAAATAAACAAGATGAGGTCAAGGAAAAAACAAAAAACTTACCTCAATTACTGGCATTTTTCCTTTGCAATCTCTTAGTGGTATGTCCTCTGGGTATACGTCTTTTTAATGAGGGAATAGAAAGAATATGCCTATTTCTACTTGCCTATATCACTGTACTAGCTGTTTTTATTTTGCCTAGATTGCTTGGTGGAATAACCAGCAAAAGGCAATGGCATTTTCGATTCAATAATGGTGGAAGTTTTATTTCATTAGGATTAAGTACACTAGGAACCATTTTTCCTATGAATGCCAATTGGTATCCTGATCACTATGAAAACACAAAAGTATTAAAAAGACAGCTGGCTCTTCCAGAACTAGTCAAATGGTGTCTATTTTCATTATTAGTTTTATTTGACTTTGCGACACAACCCTATTTTCATGAAGTAGCAAGGATTAGCTGTAATCTATTGATATTCTCTGTTGTTCCACTTTATCCATTTGAAGGTTTTGGTGCAGGAAGGATCTATAGATATAATAGAAAGCTGTGGCTTGTGACGGCTATTATTACAGCTATAGAAGTTGTTTTGTTGTCTTAGCTAAGATAAAGGATAATGAATCAGCATAGGAATTAAAATATAAAATAATGGATCAGAAGGAGAGGTAGAAATCACCCATATAGTGTGGGAGAATTTCTACCTCATCTGTTTTTATAGGGATAAAAATAGAGTGTTACCGAATATAGTTATAAAATTTTAAAAATTTTGACAAAACACTTTATATTTGTCACACAAAAAATATAATAAAGATAGAGATGAGGTGTATGATGTTTGATGAAAAGTTTTTAAATCATCTAGAAGAAGGAATTTTAGTTTTTGGTCATGAACAATGTATTTATTTTGCAAATCAATGTTTCTTAAAACAGTTATATTATGAAGAACCTTTAGTAGGCTATACATTATCGGATATTATTTGGGAATATGATGATGAAATCATTCATTTAAATGAAGATAAAGATGTAAGGATTATTTTAAAAGATGCAAATATGAATCCCGTGACTATTTATGGACAGACTATAAGTGGTGAGTGGAAGGAAGAAAAGGTGACTTGGCTCATTATTAAGGAGTGGAGTAATAGTTACTACACGAAGGAAGAACTTATAGAGCTTATGGATTTGGTACCTTATGCATTATGGATTGAAGATTTTAGGGGTAATTATCGCTATGCTAATGCGACTACAGTGGATGAAATTAGCCATTTGATAGGTAGAAAGATAACAGCCCAAGAAATCTATGAAGCAAAAGGTGATGAGATATGGGAACATTATTTAAAGTCTTCAGTATGGGAAAAAGATAATCAGATTCTAGAAGTACAAGGAAGAGTAAGTGGAAGTCGTACTATGAAATTAGATAACCGTATGGCTGTATATCATATTACGAAACATGCACTTAAAGATAGTAAAGGAAATATTAGAGCAGTTTGCTGCTGTAAGTCTAGCCGGACAGAAAGAAGAAGTGTGGAGGCAGAATTATATACAGAGTATCTGATGCAAATGAAAGAAGAGCAATCAGCTGAATTGAAACATAAAAACAATTGTTATGAAGAAAGCGTAGACGATGTTTTTGAAATACCTCATTTTTTAGGGGCTCAGGATATTGGAATCTATGAGTATAATAGGGAAAAACAACAAGTAGAAATTAAAAGTTGTATTGGTGAGCATAAGCAGTTTATTAAAAAAATGGCCCCTTTACCTATGGCAGAAGAGGACTATAAGAGGTTAGTTAAAGAAAAGTCAAATTGGACATTAGAAGAATATGAAAAACGAGTGGGTTGGCCTTTAAATAGAGAACAAGCAATCCAAGTTCAATATATTACGCAATATCCTATTGATTATGGTGATGAACTTCCTGGTCTATTGATTGCAACTTACATAAAAAAACACCATATTCGCCTTTTCAATGAGCATACTATGCTTAAAATTGTGCACCATTTATCTTTACTAATTAAAGGCCTTAAACAATATACGAGTATTCAGCGGGATATCAATAAATACAAACAATTAGATATGGATAGGTTAGAATTATTTGACATACCTACAATCTTATATAGTATATACAATGTAGAAACAAGTGAACGCATTGTAAATTCAGGGTGGAAAAAGCTATTAGGTTGGGATGAAGATGATGTACACGGCTACGAGGGAATAAAGGTAGTAATTGATGAAGATAGGCAAGAGTTTATTGGTAGACTGAAAGATATTGAAGCAAACGGATATATTCCAGAAACAATCTCTCGTTTCTGGTGTAAAAATGGAGATATTAAATCGATTAAATGGTGGATGAAGGCAACGGATTATGGAAACACAGTCATGATGTTTGGGGTGGATGTAACAGGGGAAATTCAGACTATGCAAAAGATGGATGAATATAAGAAAGCATTAGAAGTAGAAACTTTAAAAACAGAGTTCTTGGCCAATATGTCTCATGAATTAAAAACGCCACTTAATATTATTTATAGTATTGAGCAAATGGATGAGATGGATGTAAAAGGTATTTTAAAAGAGATAATTGGAGATATAGATTATAAAAAATATATGGCTCGTAGAAAAATGATGAAACAGAATATTTATAGGTTACTTAGGCTAATTGATAATATTGTAGATATATCCAAATTAGGTGCAGGTCAGTACTATTTAAATCTAGAACAATGCAATATTGTTGAAATTATAGAGGATATTACAATGTCTGTAGCCCTTTATGTGAAAGGGAATAACTTAAATATTATCTTTGATAGCCAGGAGGAAGAAATTATAACAGGTTGTGATATCGAGAAAATGGAACGTATTATGCTTAATTTATTATCCAATGCAGTAAAATATAGTAAAGAGACAGGGGAAATTATCGTAAATGTTTGGAGACAAGGAGATTACGTGGTGATTGAAGTAAGTGATAATGGTATTGGCATCCCTGATGAAAAACAAGGTATTATATTTGAGCGATTTGTTCAAGTAGACCAATCTTTTACTAAAAAACGTGAAGGAAGTGGGATTGGCCTTGCACTTGTTAAATCCTTAGTGGAGGTTATGGGTGGCAATATAGGGGTAAGAAGTCAATTAGGAGAGGGAACAACGTTTACGCTAGTATTACCTATTACACACAT
>SVDC01000067.1 GCA_015058045.1 Cellulosilyticum sp. | reverse complement strand
CGTTCCATCATTGCTTCAGCTGGTTTTTTATTAATAATACCTTTTGATTCCCATTTTTCTTCTTCTGGATTTTCTACATAACCAAGCATAAAGATAAATACTTTTTCTTCACCTGGTGCAAGGCTTACATTCAGTTGATGAGAAGCTACTGGTGACCAACCACTTGCTACTGAGTTTTTACATTCTCCTTTCATAACACTATCTGGTGCTTCAAAACCATTGTAAAGCCCTACAAAGCTATCACGATCTGTATCAAAACCATCCATAGGTGCATTTACATTATAGAATGCGTAGTGATTACGTCTTTCTTTATATTCTGTTTTATGATAAATACAGCTTCCTTTAATTTCAACTTCACCTGTACTAAAGTTTCTTTGGAAGTTTGTTGAATCATCTTGTGCATCCCATAAGCACCATTCAATAAATGAGAATAATTTAACGTCTTTTTGCCCATCAGATGTATTTTTTACTTTAATACGATGAATTTCTGCATTTTCTCCATTTGGAACAAATGCAAGTTGTTCCACACGAATCCCATTTCTTTCACCTGTAAAGATAGAATAACCTAAACCATGACGGCATTCATAGAATGAAAGTTCTTTTTTGACAGGCTTCCATGTATGTGACCATACATCCCCATTATCATTAATATAGAAGTAACGCCCACCATTATCAATTGGGACACTATTATATCTAAAACGAGTAATTCTACGAAGTCTCGCATCTTTATAAAAAGTATAACCTCCACTGGTGTTAGAAATGAGTCCAAAAAATGCCTCACTTCCTAAATAATTAATCCATGGATAAGGTGTTTCAGGTGTTGTAATTACATATTCTCTTCTGCCATCATCAAAATAACCAAATTTCATAAAGTGCTCTCCTTACATAATATATTTTTCTACTAACTACTTTAAATTTTAAGTTAATTCTCATTAAAGTAAATGGATAATATTGCATCATAATATAAAAAAAATACACACTACATTAAATCACTTGGTTCATGTCATTTTTTGAAAATAATTGATAAGTGGGATGGTCATATTCCCATTTTTTTAATGCATTATATAGTATAGTTTCTTCAAATAATGCACGATGATAAGTCAATCTAAAACTCCCTTCTAACTGCCCTGAAAAGAGCTTCTTTGCATTATAGTTCCCAAAGATTAATGCAAAGCCTAAACTAAGCCACTCCATTAAATCATGCCCACAACAAACCTGCCATAAGTCTTCATCTTGACTCTTTTCTTGACCTAACCACTGATTGATTTGCCATACTTTATAACTCCCTTGCTTATGAGAAGCAAATAAGATTTCTTGAATCATACGCTCCTTTATTACTTCTAACTTATTCATATCCATAAACTTTTCTAGTGTCAGTTGACTAAAACCAAGTTCTAGGTTTCTTTCTAATGAAAGCTTACGTAAATAACCAATCTGTGCCACATTCTTTAGCATCCATATAGGTAATTTTTCTTCAACCAATCGCTCAAAACGCGCTAATTTCCCTAAATCCCCATATTCTAAGAAAACATGTTCAAAGGCCCTAGAATGTAACATCATACATTCCAAATCATGATAATCTGTTATAAATAACGTCTTAGGTAATACTGCTGGTCTTTGTGTTTTTAAATGCCAAAAGTCTGCATCTACAATGCCTATAATTCCCTCTAACTGCTGCGCTTCGCACATTTTAATGGCTTCTACTACATTTTCCTTGCTTTCCCCTATTACAATTTCACATGTGGTTAAGTCAAAAATCTTCCCATAAACCCTATAGTCTGTTACGCCTTCTACCACAATGAGGGTTTTTGACTTTTTACCACTTCTAAGCATTCCCAGTTTTGTCATAAGCCTTTTACTGGTTAGATAGGATCGCATTCCTCTTCCTCCAGCCCAGTTGTAAGTTCCCATCTGCCATTAATAATATCTGGTGAATGCGTTGCAATCATCATGCGAATTTGGGAAAGCTTAGCAATCGCTTCCATATCCTCTAAGAAGCTTTGCTGCCAAGCAATATGTAAAGAAATCTCTGGTTCATCCATTAAAATCATTGCATGTGCAGGTGCCTTAAACAACAGTTGGAACATTAAAATCAGTTCATTTTGTTCTCCTGAAGAGAGTTTATCCGCCTTTAACACCTCATGGGTAGGAACTCTAAAGACAAATCCCTCTTTCATATTGACTTCCATACGTTTATAGGAAAAACGTTTATTAATGAGACTACATAAAAGATTAATCTTAGTCGCCAATACTTCAAATGCTTCTATTTTTTTCTTACTATCTTCAATATAAAGGATAAGGACTTTTTGCATATCTTCGCTAAGTGTCTCTATATTACCTATAGGTATAGGCTCTAATGCTGAAAATAAACCTACGCCCTCCAATGCTCTACGTTTTTTTTCTAAATCCTCAAGCTCTTGATGTATTTCTGCTGGTGATAAACACCTGTTCTCTTTATTATTTAAATAGGTTATTAAACGTGATGGAAAACTTCGGTCTAATGCCTGTCCACAATAATTAGACTGTGCCAAAGCCTCTCTCATCCATTCCCCTAATTCCTTAGCATATTCTAATACTCTAGGCATAACAACAACTTCTTCTGTTTGCTCTTTTCTTCTCTCTATCCATAATCTGCTTGCATCAATAAAATAAATAGGCATTTCCTTCTCTATATCTTGTAATTGTTGTAGTAAAGCTTGTGGTAAATTTTGATCCCCTTGAATTTCATAGACTGTTTGCTTTTCATTTTCACTGATTTTATAATATAATTTACTTATTTCTTTATGAACAGCTACAATGAGCTGTCCCTCATTAAAAGTTACCGAAAAGCTTTCAAACGGAATTTCTCTTATTTCACCAAGTTGTCCATTTAATATCTCTTTAATGAGCTTTAATACCGTTGTTTTTCCATAGCCATTAGGTGCATGAATAATTTTTAAACATGCTTCTTCTACAAAATCAATTTGATAATGATGAATTCCATACAAACCTTGTACATTAATTTGGGTAATTCTCATTTTTTCTTCCCCCCCTTTAGTCTATATTTATAGTTTCCTACATAAATATATTATAACATTTATAATTTTTATAAGATACCCTATTTCATATATGGCATTTTATACTGCCAATTAATGAACTTTTTATCCAATTTATAGCAAATTTTATTTTTATTTGTATATAATTTTCACAATCTTTTTATAATGTATTTGATAATTCTTTCAAGTAGTAGTATATTGTTTCCATAGAGTAATATATATCCTATAGATTAAGACGGATTTTATTTAGGAGGGAATTTAAAAATGGCAAAAAAAGAAAAATCAGCTATGAATGATGTGGATATCACATTAGAATCAGCTGCAGCAGTTGAAATAACAGTAGCTCAAGCTGAACCTGAAGCACCTGCTAAAAAAACAACACGTAAAACAAAATCTGAAACAACTAAAAAAACGACTACTAAAACATCTAAATCAAAAAAAGAAGCCGAAGTAAAAGAAATCATTAAAGAAGTCCCTGTAGAGGTTGTTAAAGTGATAACACCTGAAGTATATTTCCAATTTGGTGGCAAAGAAATAGGGGCCAGTAACATTGTAGAACAAGCTCAAGCTGATTGGATTGCTAATGGCCATGAGGCTAATGCCGTGACATCTATCAAAATTTATATTAAGCCTGATGAATATGCTGCCTATTATGTTATTAATGAAATAGATACAGGCAAAATTGAGCTTTAATTGGTAAACGCGTTTTAATAATACTCGATTTAAAATACATTTTCAGTTATGATTGATTAGATAGAAGTCCTTAAGAAAAGGGGAGATTTTCCTCTTTTCTTTTTATGCTTATAAAAACCCTATAAGTTTAAATAGTAATCTATCCTGTTTGTTTATACGCTTTACTTATTTTACAAGCTATAAACATATCACCACTTTTCCTACTCAAAATGACTTGGGTTTAAAACACTATAAGGAGATACAACATGAAAATTATCAATGGAATTGTTTATAAAGATACCTTTCAATTTGAAAAGCAAGATTTACATATTGAGAATGGTTGCTTTTCAAAAGTACCTCAAAACTCAAATACAGTCGTTACCCTAGATGCTACCAATTGCTATGTTATCCCTGGACTGATTGATATCCATCTTCATGGTGCTAATGGTTATGATTTTTGTGATGCTACCTTTGAGGCAATCCAATCCATTACTCAATTTGAACTCTCTCATGGTATTACTACTATTTTTCCCACTACCATGACCTTAAGCACAGAAAAAACATGCAAAATCTTAGAAATGCTTGCTAACTTTATGCACGCTCCTTCTGAAAAGAGCAGCTATATTGCTGGCATTCATTTAGAAGGTCCTTATATTTCTCCTCAGCAATGTGGCGCTCAAGATGCTACTTGGTGCAGGTCACCTCATCTTTCAGAGTTTTATAAACTCCAAAAAGCAGCTGACTATAAGATTCAGTATCTTACCCTAGCCCCAGAACAAGCTGGTGCTTTAGACTTTATTCAGTCCATTTCATCGGATGTCATCGTTTCTCTAGGACATACAATAGCTTCTTATGATACTGCACTTTATGCCTTTCAAAAGGGTGCTAGTCATCTGACCCATTGCTATAATGCCATGCCACCACTTCATCATAGAGACCCTGGTGTTATTGGTGCTGCTCTAGATTATGGACATATTTATACAGAGCTTATTTGTGATGGGCTTCATCTCCACCCTGCTACAATCCGTCTAAGCTTTCAATTATTTGACGACGACCACATTATTTTTATAAGCGATAGTACTATGGCAACTGGCTTACCAGATGGTATCTATACTCTAGGCGGCTCACCTATTCAAGTTACCCATCAAGAAGCACGTACACCAAGTGGACAACTTGCAGGCTCCACTACTCATCTTATGGACTGCTTAAGAAAAGCTGTTGATTTTGGTATTCCTCTTGAGAAAGCTTTAAAGTGCGTAACAGCTAATCCAGCTAGGGAAGTAGGTATTTATCATCAGCTTGGAAGCATTACAACTGGTAAACAAGCAGACTGCGTGATTCTCAATCAAAACTTAGAAGTAATCCATGTGATTCAAAGAGGACATTTAATCTTTTAATAGCTCACCCTCTACATTTCATACTACTCTTTCTTTTTCAGCAATGGCTACTGTCCCAACTGATTCGTACGTTAATTCGCAATTAGCTGACTTGTTTCAGTTTCTACATTCAAAAAAAGACCACCTGCTTTTATATCAAAGATATAAAAGCAGGTGGTCTTTTGCTTTTATTTAATTTCTATCACTGTTATCTAATTAGAAATCAGCTGAACCTGTTGTTCTTGGATATGGAATAACGTCTCTGATGTTTGTCATACCTGTTAAATACATAACAAGTCTTTCAAATCCTAAACCAAATCCTGCATGGCGTGTACCACCGAATCTTCTAAGGTCTAAGTACCACCAATAGTCTTCTTCTTTAAGACCAAGTTCATTCATTCTTTCTACTAAAACATCTAATCTTTCTTCTCTTTGGCTACCACCAATTAATTCCCCAATACCTGGAACTAAAAGATCCATTGCAGCAACTGTTTTTTGATCATCATTAAGTCTCATGTAGAATGCTTTGATTTCTTTTGGATAATCTGTTACGAATACTGGTTTTTTGAAGTGTTCTTCTGTTAGATAACGTTCATGTTCTGTTTGAAGGTCACATCCCCAGAATACTGGATATTCAAATTGTTTACCACAGCTTTCAAGAATTTTGATTGCTTCTGTATAAGTTACACGACCAAAGTCTGATGTAGCAACAAGATTTAAGCGATCCATAATACCTTTATCTACGAATTGGTTAAAGAATGCCATTTCTTCTTTTGCATTTTCCATAACATAGTTGATTACATATTTAACCATATCTTCTGCTAAACGCATATCGTCTTCAAGATCTGCAAATGCGATTTCTGGCTCAATCATCCAGAACTCAGCAGCATGACGAGGTGTGTTTGATTTCTCAGCTCTGAATGTTGGCCCGAATGTATAAACATCTCTAAATGCCATAGCAAATGTTTCAGCTGAAAGTTGTCCTGAAACTGTAAGGCTTGCCATTTTCCCAAAGAAATCTTCTTTGAAATCTACTTCACCTTGTTCATTTTTTGGTGGGTTCATTGGATCAAGTGTTGTTACTCTGAACATTTCCCCTGCACCTTCACAGTCACTTGCTGTAATAAGTGGTGTATGTGCATAGACGAAGCTTCTTTCTTGGAAGAATTTATGAATCGCATAAGCTGCAAGAGAACGTACTCTAAATACAGCACCAAAAGTGTTTGTACGTGGTCTAAGGTGTGCAATTTGTCTTAAGAACTCAAAAGAGTGCCTTTTCTTTTGTAATGGATAATCAGCTGGTGATTCTCCTTCTACTTCGATGCTTGTTGCTTTAAGCTCGAATGGTTGTTTTTGATTTGGTGTTAATACTAAGTTTCCTTCTACGATAATCGCTGAACCTACTCCTAATTTAGCGATTTCTTTGAAATTGTCTAACCCATCCTCAAAAACGATTTGTAATGATTTAAAGAAAGTCCCATCGTTTAATTCAATAAACCCGAAAGTTTTTGAATCTCTAACAGTTCTTACCCACCCTGCTACTTTGAGTGTACCTTCTTTTTGCAATGCTTCATTTAGATATAGTGATCTAATAGATGTTGTTTGCATTTTTCTTCCTCCTTATATTGTAACTTCTAAGTATCATCACACTAATACATTTTTCCAATTGCACGTTATCATCTAGTATACCGTAACACCTTGGTTTATATTACTAGTGTCTTCATAATTTATATAGGTCTCACGCTTGAATTTAAAGACAAGCCTCTAAAAAATTCAATCAAAAAAGCTCCGTCCCTTATCATAAAGGGACGAAGCCTATTATACTCCGCGTTACCACCCTAGTTAATTACGTAAAGTAATTCACCTCAAATTAGATATATCGGTCTAAACCCGTCTAAGCCTACTCATATATAGCATCTTATATGAAATGCTATTTTAAACTTTCGGTTAGCAACTCCAAGATGTTCTTCATCCATTGTATCTTGCCAGATTTCCACCTACACCAGCTCTCTAAAAAGAGGGACAAGGACTACTCTTCTTTTCATCGTCTATGATTATTATTTGATAACATTATAGAAATTCTGATGATATTTGTCAAGCCACATTCCCTCGACTTTATCTAAATTTCTCCATTAAATTTCTATAAAATCTTACTTTAATGATTCTATATTTTAAATTTAGTCATTTCGTCATTCATATTTTGAGCAAGTATAGACATTTTCTTACCTGATTCTTTAACAAGATTTGCTTCCCTTCTTGCTTCACCTGTTGAAGCTGCTACCTCTTGTATAGAAGCTGAAATTTCTTCTGCCACTGCTGTTGCATTAGAGATCTTTACAATCATCTCATTTTTACTGCCATTAATATAGTTGGCAGTTTGGGTAATGCTTTCAATCTTTTGGATCATTTCTTGAATAACTGCTGTCATATGTCCATACCCCTCTATAACTGTATTAATGATCTCTACCTGATGCAGCATTTCATCACCTAATACATTACTATTTTGACCATATGATTTGTTTCTTTTGAAACACTTTCCACCAAGTGATTAATATCCTCAGATGATACTCTTACCTGCTTCTCCTGCTCTAGCTGCTTCTATCGAAGCATTCAGTGCAAGTAAGTTCGTTTGCTCGGCAATACTATTAATCATATTGGTGATTTCAATAACCCCCATAACTTTTTGACTCAAATCTTTAAACTTATCTTTGAACTCGCTAAATACTCTGCTTGTTGTATCTACTGATGTGATTAGCGTTTGATTTTCTGCTTGTCCTTTTCCAAGTACTTGGCTTAAATCCTCTGTTTGTACATAAGCACCCTGAATTTCACGTACAATTTCTTCAATTTGATTTCCAAAGCTTTCTGCATGTTGTGATACATTTACTAAATCAGTTGTTTGTTCTGTAACACCTTGTGCCATTTGTTCTGATACTCTATTTAATTGCTCTACTTCTAAGTCCATATGCACTGTTGTATCTTTTATATGCCCAATCATTTCGTGCATTTTCCCTTGCAAAATTTGCATATCTTTAGCCGCTTGACCAATTTCATCATCATAGGCTAGTAATTGACTAGGAAAATCTTCTTTAAAATTTCCAGCTTCAAAAAATCTTAATTGGTCTGATAAGGCAGCCACACGTCTTGCTATTATTTTTCCTACAAGATGGGCTAGAAAAATGCCTATAATAATCACAAAAACACTAGACCAGGCTAAATATACTGTTAAAAAGTATATATACTTCATCCCCTATGCTTACTGGACCCGTTACACTGATCTCTCCCTGCATAGCAGCCTTAAATCCTTTATTTTCTGCTATATTATGGTTATTTCCCTATGCACTATACACATTTCCCTCTACATCTACATAGGCCAAATCACTAAAATTAGTATTCTCTAACTCCTTAGCTAATCTTTGTATGTAACTCTCTGTAGATTGATTAGCTTGCTCCGAAAGTATTCTAGCAAGTCCTGTAATTGTATGTTTACTCATCTTAACTTGCATCGTAAAACTTTCACTATTATAAATAGTACTATTGGTTAATATCTTTTCTTCTCTATTGATAATCACAGACTGAGCACCTGAACATGCTAAGAAAATATTGACAATACAAATCAAAACAACTAGGCCCCCAAACCAAAATGCCAGCTTATTTTTTAGTTTTAGTTTCTTATACATTTAACTTACTCCTTATTCCATATTTCTCCTAATTCTAACATATAAGAATTCTATAAATATATAATTTTCACAATTCATTTTAACATATTCATTTTTTACGATAATTTACATAAAAAACTACTCCATTGTACACGCCTATTTTATACAATGGAGTAGTTTTTTTAACGATTTCTTTTATTTTCTTCGTTGACGAATCACTTCATACATACAAACAGCTGTTGCTACTGAGGCATTTAAGGATTCTGCCCCACCTGGCATAGGAATCATCATGGTATAATCTGTATGCTCTAAGCAATACTCAGAAACACCATTCCCTTCATTTCCAATAACAAGTACCATATTCTTCTCAAAGTTTAAATCATAAGTCCATTTTGCTTCAGCTCTTAAAGCTGTTGTATAAATGATATAATCCCTATCTTTTAAGTAAGTCATATAGTCTTCTATTTCACCATCCATTACAATCGGCATATAGAAAAGAGAACTCATAGTAGAACGTACAACCTTTGGACTATATAGATCCACACATCCCTTAGTCATGAAAATCCCTTTAAAGTTAAAGGCATGGGCTGTACGAATAATAGTTCCAAGGTTCCCAGGGTCTTGCAAATTTTCTAATAGCAAATAAGCCCCTTCTTGCATTGTAAGTTCATCAAGTGATCTATCTACCTTTTTCACAATGGCCATTATACCTTGTGGAGTGGTAGTTTCACTAATTGTTTGGAATAAAGACTCTGGGATAATAAGGGCTTCTTTTACCTCCATATCTTCATAAATTGCTTCATCTACTGTTTCACTAACTAATAAGGTTTCAATAGAAGCCTGTACTGGAATTTCTTTAACGGCTCTAATACCCTCTATTACAAAAAGTCCATGCTTCTTACGAGCTGCTTTTTTCTTTAAAAGCTCTTTAGCTAATTTAATGGTTGCGTTTTGTGTGCTTGTAATATACTTTTTATTCATTTTTTATTCTGTCCAATTCTTGAATACTTTTATTATTTCCTACAATAACTAATAGGTCATTTTCTTTTAAAATACACTCTGGCTTAGGTGTAACATAAATCTCTGTTCCACGCTCTACTGCAATAATATTGATACCATATTTAGCGCGAATATCTAGTTCCATAATAGAATGGTCACGCCACTCTGGTAAAATAGAAATTTCCATAATGCTATAATCATGAGAAAGCTGAATATAATCAATAATATTACCTGCAATTAAGTTATTAGCTAAGCGTTTCCCCATATCCTGTTCTGGTGAAATAATACGGTCTGCGCCTAATTTTTCAAGTACTTTTTTATGTGTATCTGTACTGGCTTTTGCCACTACATAGGGTACTTCTAATTCCTTTAATAAAAGGGTTGCCATAATACTAGATTGCATATCTTTTCCCATTGCAACAATTGCTACATCAAAATTACGAATGCCTAAGGCTTTTAAAGTATCTAAATCTGTGGCATCGGCTTGAACAGCATGTGTCACAAAAGTTGAAATATCTTGAACCTTTTCTTCTGATTGATCTACAGCCATTACTTCATAGCCCGCCTCTGCTAATGTCATGGCTAAGCTTGTACCAAATCGCCCTAATCCAAAAACAACAAACTGTTTGACTCTCACAATAATCCTCCTAACTATCCCACCATTACTTTTTCTTCTGGATATTGAATATCTGCTTTATTTTTTTCTTGGTCTCTACGTCTCACCATTAAAGCTACTGCCATGGTAATAGGTCCCAAACGTCCAATAAACATTAATATAATGATTGTAATCTTACCAATAAGACTAAGCCCTGCTGTAATACCCAATGTGGTCCCTACAGTTGCAAATGCTGAAACCGTCTCAAATAAGATTTCCATAAAAGTAAAATCCTCTGTCATACTTAAAATACCAACTACAACAGCAATCACAATAAAAGAAATCATAACAATCGTAAGTGCTCTTGTAATAATATCAAAAGGTATTCTTTTCTTAAATACCACCACTTGTTCATTCCCTTTAATAGTATTATAGGCACATAAAACCAAAACACCCATTGTAACTGTTTTGATTCCACCCGCTGTACCTGCTGGCGAACCACCAATAAACATTAGCATGATGGTATAGAGCTTTGAAGTATCTGTTAAATCTGCTAATGGAATGGTATTAAACCCTGCTGTACGTGGTGAAACAGATTGAAATAAAGCGGCATAAATCTTTTCTTTAAAAGTTAAAGTCCCTAATGTATTCGGATTAGTATATTCAAAAAGAAAAATCACTAAAAAACCAGTTACAAGAAGGATTCCTGTAATAATCCATACAAGTTTGGTATGTAAGGTTAACTTACCAAAAGCTTGTTTCCATGTATAGTGTTTAGGTGCTTTATGCTTTGTTTCAAACATTCTATAAGTATCAATCCATACACTAAATCCTAAACCACTCAAAATGATGAGTCCCATAATAACCAGATTCACAAGACCATTCCCTACATAAGGTGTTAAACTATTTTCTCCTATTAAGTCAAATCCCGCATTACAAAATGCTGAAATAGAATGGAAAATTGAATAGCTAATTCCTTTGACCCATCCAAACTCTGGTATAAACACAAATGCTAATAAAAGTGCACCTATGCCTTCTACAATTAATGTACCCTGAACAATTTTTTTAGTAAAGCGTACCACCCCTGCTGTTGTATCAAAATTTAAAGCCTCTTGCATAATAAGTCGATTTTTTAAAGTAATTTTTCTTCCTAATGCGATAAATAGCATACTCACCAAAGACATAAAACCAAGTCCACCAATTTGAATACAACATAAAATAACGATTTTCCCAAAAGTTGACCAATGGGCTAATGTATTGACTACCACAAGACCCGTTACACATACTGCCGAAGTTGCTGTAAAAAGCGAATCAACAAAAGGTGTCATTTCTCCTGAACGTGAACTAATGGGTAACATTAAGATGATACTAGCCATTAGAATCACTACAAAAAAACCGCCTACCAAAATTTGAGCAGGATTCAACTTTTTAATTAAAGTAGATTCTTTATTTGCTTCAATGAATCCTGGCATTTCATTATTTTTCATTTAAACCTCTCCTTAAATCTATAGACGACTATTTCTATTTATTCTATACCATAATATCTAAAATATCTACATTTCTTTAAAGTCTTTACTTATTCCCACCATTTCTTTATAAATTTTTACAAATAAAAAGATAAGATGCTATTCTATTGCAGAATAAGCATCTTATCTTTTTATTTCTATTTATCCTATTTTAACTAATTATGCACAACCCCATTATAAATATAACCATTGGTACTATCTACAGTAATAACTGTAGCTGTCTTTAAACCTTCTAAAATACCATTTGCGCCAATAATAACAGGAATATCTAATGTTCTACCTACTATAACAGCATGGTTATTTTCATCTAGTGCACTTTCTTCTACAACAATTGCACTTGCTTTTTTCATATAAGGTAAAAGTTCATTGGATGTTTTGTGTGCCACTAAAATATCACCTTGTCTAAAGTTTTTTTTAACTTCTTCCATGGCTTTAATCGCACATGCGCGACCTGTAACCATTTTATTACCATAGCCTTTACCTTTTGATAATACTTTTCCAACATATTGTACACGCATAACATTAGAAGTTCCTTCTAATCCTACTGGTACACCTGCTGATAAAACAATTGCATCACCTTGACTTGCAATACCTAATGACTCAATTCTACTGACAGCTCTTGCAAAAATGTCATCTGTAGAATCTCCTTTTTTACTTTCAATGAGTACAGGTTTACATCCCCATACTAAATTAAGTTGTCTCAGCACACGCTCATTATACGTACACCCTACTATTGGACATGATGGTTTAAACTTAGAAATAGAGCGCGCTGTATAGCCTGATTTTGTAATACTTACAATACATGCTGCGTCTAACTCTTTCGCTGCACTACAAGCTGCATAACTCATGGCATTTGTCATACTAATTCCATAGGCATTTGAACGTGAAAGTTGTACTTCACTTCTAAGTACTTCTGCTTCTGCAGTCTCTGCAATTCTTGCCATCGTTTGGATTGCTTCAATTGGATAATCTCCTTTTGCCGTTTCTCCTGAAAGCATAATCGCAGAAGTTCCATCAAAAATAGCATTAGCAACATCTGTTGTTTCTGCTCTTGTTGGCCTTGGATTACGAATCATTGAATCTAACATTTGTGTTGCTGTAATAACTGGTTTCCCAGCTTTATTCGCTTTTTTAATAAGCATCTTTTGTACAATAGGTACTTCTTCTGTAGGAATTTCTACACCTAAGTCACCTCTTGCAACCATGATTCCATCAGCTACTTCAATGATTTCATCAATATTGTTTACACCATCTCTATTTTCAATCTTAGCAATAATTTGAATATCTGCTCCTCCTGCATCTTCAAGCACTTGGCGCATTTTAATAATATCTGCCGCTTGTCTGACGAATGAAGCTGCAATATAGTCAAATCCAGCTTTAGGTGCAAATTGAACATCTAAGATATCCTTCTCAGTTAGTGCTGGTAAATTCACAAATACATCTGGAATATTAATACCTTTTCTAGAACCTAATACCCCACCGTTTAAAACGATACATTCAATCTCTGTTCCTTTAACTTCACTCACTTTAAGCTCAATAAGCCCATCATCAATTAAGATACGACTTCCAGGTATTAAATCTTCTGCTAAACCTTTGTATGTGACACTTACTCTATGAGCATCCCCTTCAATTTCTTGTGTGGTGAGCGTAAAAACATCGCCAATACTAAGCTTATGTTCTAAATCATCCTTCATCACACCTGTACGAATTTCAGGTCCTTTTGTATCTAAAATAAGTGGTATCGGTTTTCCTAAAGCTGTTCTTACTTTAATAACTCTCTTAACTGTTTCCCCATGAATTTCATGATTATCGTGAGAAAAGTTAATACGAATAGCATCTGCTCCTGCATTTATGATTTTTTTAATATTTTCCTCGTCACGTGTCTTGGGTCCTAATGTACATATAATTTTTGTTCTGCGCATAGCTGCCCCCCTGGTAACTAATTATTTTTATACAAGTTGTTGACTTACTTCATACATGTATTCATCAATATTTTTCTTCATTGCAAGTGCTTCGTTGATGTCATAATCTACATATTCACCTTTTACATAAGAAACAACACGTTTTCCTTTACCTTCACATAATAGATCAACTGCTTTAGCACCCATCATAGATGCATGTAAACGATCTACTGCGGTTGGAGAACCCCCTCTTTGAAGGTGTCCTAAAATACTTGCACGTGTTTCAATTCCTGTTACCTGCTCAACTTTCTTAGCTAATGCTTCAGAGCCACCAACACCCTCAGCTATAATAATTAAGCAGTGTTTTTTACCATGATGCTTATTATCTAAGATTATCTTAATAATCTCTTCGTCAGATGGTCTTTCTTTTTCTGGAATAAGAACCATTTCTGCTCCTGAACAAATAGCACACCATAATGCAATATAGCCAGCATTTCTACCCATGACCTCTACAATAGAACATCTTTGGTGAGATGTGGAAGTATCACGGATTTTATTAATGGCATCCATAGCTGTATTAACTGCTGTATCAAAACCTATTGTATATTCTGTACAAGCAATATCAAGATCTATTGTTCCTGGTAACCCAATTGTGTTAATTCCAAGATTAGCAAGTTTTTCTGCACCTTTGAATGAACCATCTCCACCAATGACAACCAGGCCTTCAATGCCAAATACTTTGCACATTTCAGCACCACGTTTTTGACTTTCTGGATTAACGAATTCAAGACAACGTGCTGTTTGAAGGATTGTACCCCCACGTTGAACAATATCAGATACACTTCTTGGAGTAAGCTCTACTACATCTCCTGAAAGTAAACCATTATATCCTTTATTAATTCCCATTACTTTAATGCCGCGGGATGTTGCTACACGTACTACTGAACGAATAGCTGCATTCATTCCTGGTGCATCACCACCACTTGTTAAAACGCCAATTGTTTTTACTGCATTGCTCATAAAATAACCCCCTTATGGTTGTTTAATTTTTAACTCTCTCCTAATTGGTAAAGTTTTTTGCGTAAACAGGTGAAAATGCGCTTTCCTATCAAAGCTATTAGTCTTTTTTATTTTACTTAATACGACTTAAAATAGCAATAGTTTGTAATCAATTCGTAACTATCACACATTCAAATCCTAATAAACCTGTTAATTTTTTTACAAACTCATCAGGAATTTGTACATTATACTTACTTGGAAAAGCTTTTTTGCTACCATCTTCTCTGTTTTCAACGATAACTTTTACATTTCCTTTATGCAAATTCATTTCTCCTTTCACTTAATGATATATAGTATGGATAAATGAAAAGCAATTTATAACCTACTTATAATGACTTGTGTCAAAAGCTACTACTCGTTAAACTTTCACTAAATTATAATCATCTTTAATTTTCATAAGCAGTAAAGACAAAAAAAGATGTATCACTACATCTTTTCTTATGTATTTATCTTTATTTAATAGCCATAACACGCTGGAAAGATTCTTTTGGTTTATAATTTTCATCAAATAAAAATGGCCAATTCTTTCGCTTACGTACTGGAAAGTTATCTAACCAAGTATAATCGTCTGCTACACCCCAAAACGTAATACCTGTAATCACATCTTTATAAGATTTAAAAATTTTAAATATGCTTTCATATCTTTCTGCCTGTAATGTTAACATTTCCTTAGTTGGTGCTAAGAGCTTACTTTCTTTATTCTCAAACGCATATACAGATAAATCAAGTTCCGTCATTTGTACCTTTAATCCTAAGTCTGCATAACATTCAATAGCCCTTTTGATATCATCCTCACTAGGTCCATAAATATTCCAATGACCTTGGATACCCATACCATGAATAGGTGTTCCACTTGCTATTAATTGTTTTAACAAGCGACAAATACGCTCTCTTTTCTCTGGAATGACTGCATTATAATCGTTATAAAAAAGTTGTGCCTCAGGATCATATTCATGAGCAAATTCAAAGGCCTTCTGTACAAAGTCATCACCAATAATGGTATGCCACTTAGATTCTCTAAAAAAACCTTCTCTATCATCTATTACTTCATTGGCTACATCCCAACAATAGATTTTTCCCTTATATCTGGTAACAACATTTTGAATATGTTCTTTCATTGTGGCCAATAATTCGTCTCTAGAAACACTACTACCATTTGCATTACTAAATACCCAACCTGGTGTTTGATTATGCCATACTAATGTATGTCCACGCATTTTCATATGATTATTTTGAGCAAATTCTACCATTTTATCAGCCACTTCAAATTGATATACACCTCTTTGTGGCTGAAGACTTTCAAACTTCATCTCATTCTCTGCTGTAAGACTATTAAACTGTGTAGCTATAAACTCACCTCGCTGCTTAAGTAGCCATGGTGTTACAGCTGCTCCTATTAAAAAATCTTCTTCAAATACTTGATGTAAATACTTATTTTCCATCTTCTATTCCCCTTTTTTATTTGTAGTAATGTTGATTTTGACATCACTTTTAAACTTTAAATATCATATATATCAAATGTTACAACTATTTTTTGCAATAAAAATAGTTGTAACATTTTTTTGGTTATAAGATAAAACCTATATTCAAGCTAAAGGGTGTTTAATATACTCAAGTCATTTAATTAACGAATGAAGCTACCGTCTTCATCAAATGGCTTAATCTATCTGTGATAGATTTTTTTGCCGCTAGTCATTACCTTTTACATTTTTAGTCTATTGACTAACTCCATTTTATTTAATTTATTTATAAATTTCAATATATTTTAACATTTTACAACTTTTACACTTCTACTTCCTAATAATTCAACTAAACTTTTCACAAGATTTTCACATACATTGACGTTATATTTACTTGGAAATGCTTTCTTTGTTCCATCTTCTAGATTTTCCACAATAACTTTTGTTCCACCTGGATAAGCTGCAAAAATATTGAGAAGCTCTTTTCTAATAGCTGCTGTACGCATACTTTCATCCATACACAATAGGATATGTGGTTCATCGCTACCTAAATCCAAAAGGTTATTTAGGGTTGTTAATCCTTCACCTAAAATAACTACATTACTTTCTTCTTTAATAGAAATTCTCCCTTTAATAATAAGTACAGCATCTTCTGGCAATCTTGCAAACTCTTCATAAAGATTTGGGAAAATAACAACTTCCATAGTCCCACGTAAATCTTCTAGACTTATAAATGCCATTTTCTTATTACTTTTTGTAAAGATTACTTTCTTTTCTGCTACAATACCGCCGACAACCACATTTTGTCCATCTACAATGTCTATTTCTTCTGTTTCTTGCTCATTTTCATGGACTTCAAAAGCATCGCTAGTAATACTAATATAGCGTTCTAACTGCTCTCTTACTTTATCTAAAGGATGTCCACTTAAATAAATGCCTAACACTTCTTTTTCATAAGCTAAAAGTTCTTTACTATCAAACTCTGCTATATTTGGTAAGTGGTCTTTATCTTCCATAGTCTCTTCTCCACCAAAAGCAAATAAGTCCATTTGCCCACTAATATTGTTTTTACGGCTATGAGAGATTCCATCAGCAATTTGCTTATAAACAGATAAATACTGACTACGTTTACCACCTAATGAATCAAAGGCACCCGCTAAAATAAGATTTTCAATACTACGTTTATTGGTATCTTTACTATCCATTCGATTATAGAAGTCTGTTAAACTCTTAAATGGTCCATTTACCTCACGTTCCTGAACAATGCGGTCTACTACATTTTTACCAACATTCTTAATCGCTGCTAGACCAAAGATAATTTGATTTTCTTTGGCATCAAAGTAAGCAAAACCTTCATTAATATTGGGAGGTAAAACTTCGATATTCATTTTCTTACAGGTTTCCATATACCCTGTAATCTTTGAGGTATTTTCCATAACAGATGTCATAAGAGCTGCCATAAACTCTACTTTATAATAAGTTTTTAAATACGCTGTCTGATAAGCAACAACTGCATAAGCAGCTGCATGAGACTTATTAAAAGCATATTTAGCAAAGTCTACCATCTCATCAAATATGGTATTAGCAGTTGCTTCATCTATACCATTTGCAACGCAACCTGGCACTTCTCCCCCATCACCATGGAGAAAGATTTCTCTTTCCTTGTTCATTACATCTATTTTCTTCTTACCCATTGCACGACGTAGTAAATCACTACGTCCTAAGCTGTAACCCGCTAAATCTCGTACAATTTGCATAACCTGTTCTTGGTATACAATACATCCATACGTATTGTTTAAAATAGGCTCTAGTTTTGGATGGGTATAAGAAATGCTGTGTGCATCTCTTTTCCCTTGAACGTACTTTGGAATGAAATCCATTGGTCCTGGACGGTAAAGCGATACCCCGGCAATAATATCCTCTAGACAAGTTGGGGCAAGTTCCTTCATGAAGTTCTTCATCCCACCACTTTCTAATTGGAAAATGCCTTCTGTATTACCTGATGCAATTAAGGCATATACTTTTGGATCATGATCATCAATCTTACTCATATCTAATTTAATACCATGATTTTTTTCTACGAGCTTCACCGCATTATCAATAACAGTTAAGGTTCTTAAGCCTAAGAA
>SVDC01000066.1 GCA_015058045.1 Cellulosilyticum sp. | reverse complement strand
TATTCTTATTTTCTTGATTCGCGTCAGTTGTATGATTCATCTTTTTTCTCCCTAATTCATCTCACGTTATATCGTTTTGATATCATTTATATGTACTACTTACTTAATTTTACTATATCTTCAAAAACTAATCAAATAAACACTATTTTTTAAAACTATTTTAGGAAATTTTTACTGGTAGATCTTTATTAGGGTTTGTTCTTTCTTTAATAGCGAACATCCATCTTGTCACTCTAAAACTTCTTAAAATTTCACATACCACAATACTGATTATGAAAGTACACACTAAACTTCCTACATACTGAATCGCAAAATAAGATGTACTGTTTACAATGTAATATGCTACTACAACTAAAATCGTCTGATGTACCTCATAAATAGGGAAACAAACTTCCTTGAAGTAATTCATAATGCGACTATTCGTGTTCCAATATTTCATAGCATATCCTAATAAAGTTAAAATCGTAGCCCACATTCTTGTTTGATAAGCTATCCCTCTAAAAATGCCTCCTATTTCCGGTATGACTCCAAATCTTGATAAGATATATTGTATTGTAATGAGTAGCATAATTCCTAAATAACATGCCCTATATTTTTTAATGGTTTCTAATATGTCTTCATTGGTACAAAACATCGCACCTAAAAGGAATAGTATCATATACTTTCCAATAGCTATAGTCGCAATTTCAATGGTACTTACTAGTGTTATTGGGATAATCATTAATAGTAGTACGACTGGATTTTTTAAAAGACTCAAGGTCTCCCTTTTCATCTTTCGTATCCTAACTATGATTGGTAATAGTGCTACAGAAATAACAAAAAGCACAAATAAAAACCAAAGATGTGCTGGTGTAAATCCTCCTGTATATCCTGTCAAATCTGTTTCTTTTGTAAAAAATAGCTTCAACTGCTCAAAGTAAGTTCCTGTATAGGCATTATGGTATTTTTCCGCATAATAAGTTTGGATGGGTACCGTAAGTAACACACCACATATGCATGGCATAAAAAGCTTAGATACTCGCTCTTTAATATACTGTCCATTGCTTCTTTTTCCCAAGGCCAAATAGGTACTCATCCCTGCAAGTAGAAAGAGTAATGGCATAAACCATGGGCCTAAAAGCTGTACAAACAGTTCACATCCTGTTACTTGCTGTACATGAACATAGAAATTCTCCTCAGTAAAAATTCTGCATGTATGAAAAGGAAATAATAATAAAATACATGCCACTCTTAAATGATCAATATAATTTTTTCTCATTTTCTTCTCCCCCTTTTTCTTAATGATTTGTACGATTCAGCCCTTCAAGTTTATAAGAATCTCCCCACTGTAGCTTTTTTATTTTTATAGTCTAAATTCATGAGTTCAATGGTTCCAATCATCTCTTTTGGGCACATGATTTTAAAAACCTTATAATGCCCTTCACTGCTTTGTTCAATACGTTGTATAATGGCTTCCTCAGTAATGGGATAATGATTGCCTCTATTTCATGTAACAAAAAAGGATATCTCTAGCATCTTTATCTATTCTTAAGATAAGGATTCCTTGATATCCCTTTTTTAGCTACTAAATTAAATAATTTCCTTAAAAACTAAGATACTTAAAACACAAGTTACAAGTAATACTGAAGATACAAACACATAACCAAATCGGCTATCTCTGGCTGCATCTACATCCGTAGATGGTGCAACTAGGTTAGATTTCCTAAGGGCAGTTACTACTGGTTTATAAATTATTAAAGTTAAGCCTGCATTTAACCCACTTTTGATTAAATTAAATGGTAAAAATCCTGGAATAATAAGCTTTACAATTGCTTCTCTTGGATAGCCCATATATATAGGTGTAATCAGATAATTCCACAATATCATAACAGCTACCATTGCTATACATCCTACTCCTAAACCTATTGTAGCGCCTTTCATCGTATGGTTTTTCTTATAAATAAATGCTGCTGGACATACAAAAGCACAAGTTGAAATTACATTCATCACCAATCCAATAATACCTGTGCTACTAACTGTAAGAAACTCTACAAAAGATACAACTGCTGAAATCATAAATGCTGCTAATGGACCATAGATAAATCCACCAATAGCAATAATGATATCCTTGGGGTCATACTTTAAAAACCCTACTGCTGGAATAATGACAACTCGCCCCACCACCATAAATAGATAGGCTAATGCTGCAAGCATTGCCATGGTAATAAGTTTTTTGTTTGAACTTTCTTCTTTCATTTCTTTTCCCTCCTAACATAATAAACACCTGAAAGAACGATGTGTCTCTCAGGTGTTAAAATTATAGCTAGGAAATGTTTCATTTATCCTATGTATATGAAACTCTCTTATTATTTCAACACATCTTCTCCCATCCAGACTATACTGTCGGTTTTGGAATTTCACCAAATCCTGAGCCTAAGCTCCTGCACCGTAGTGCTCGCGGACTATCACCGCCGGTCGGGAATTTCACCCTGCCCTGAAGACATATCCCTATTCAAATGTTAGTTTCATACTACCACTTTGTTTTAATCATTTCAATAATTTTCAGATAATATGATTCATCTTTTTTTGCTCATTATTTATTGTATTCTTCTTTCATAAAAGAACTCTGAAACACTCTTACTAAATGTAAGCACTATACCAGTTATTATAGATTGTACGTTTATTATAATTAATACTATAATAGCACCTTTAGAATTCTGCCTAATAACCTCTGCTATTGAAGCATAAATATATATTCCTACAACTAAATCTAATATTGCATTAATTACAAATAACCACCTAATCCAATTTACGCCTATTACAAGTGTAGTAGACAGCCCCACCTGAATGAGTATACTCCTTACATCAAAGCTCCCTAATATATTACTTAATAAAGAAAAAATAACATTGCATATTGCAATAAGCCATACGATTAATTTCCCCTTATCATAATGACTTCGCATATTAACTTCATATGCCCCAATCCTATTTTCCTCTTTCATTTCTATCTAATTCTCCCACTCTATCTCCCTTAATTGAGCAGCAGTCTATTTGCTCAAACCTAGTATAACTTGCTTATGATATAACATAGTCTCCTTACTTTTTTAGCCTAAATACTTAAGCATGCTTATATATCTAATCTTGCTTAAATTCATAAATTTTACAATCCACCGTCTGTACTCTAATGCTTTCTAAATAAAACTGGGTAGTTTCTCTATCCATACTTGGTTTAGAAAAGCAATATCGTACCAGTTTCTCATCTGTTTCTTTTCCCTTTTTCCCTGTCACAAATAATGCTGTAGGTCCACAACTACCTCCAATGATTCCAATACTCCCAACCGCTTGTGGAAAATATCCCCCACTATTTTTTTCCTTTTGCCTATATTGCATACTTGTATCGAATATTAAACTCTCTTTGACTTCTATTTCAGGGGTTACCTTATAACTTGCTGTTTCACTATAGATTTTGCCACTAGCTACATGTTTTAATGGTATTTCAACCTGCTCCTCCCATTTAAAAACTATGGTATGTACCTTAGTTGAAACAGGATGTTCAAAAGACAGTTCATACTCTGGTTGCTCTTTATTTAAAGTAAAGCTTTTATCAATTGAATAGGTCTTATACTGTTTACGTGTCGTAAATCTCAAGCTATCTATTGGTTTGCCTCTTCTAAATGCTTTAATTCTCTTATATCCTCTATTAGGTGTTGGATAAGGTATACGTACTCTTTGGCAACTGAAATATGAATAACCTTCAAGTATATCTTTATAGATCTCTTTAATCTCTAGCACTTCTTTATTCTCTCTATTAGGTAATAAGGATGCGCTAGATGATGAATATCCATGATTTACTCTTTTCCCATTCAGCCATATTTGATTTAAATCTACTTTACTATTTGGACATTCTTCTTCAATATGTATACGTTCTGCATTAGTAAGTTCGTCCTCATTTATGTGCTCATACTTCTTAAAAAATGCCTCAACCTTTGCCTCATCTAAAAAAGCAATAATGTCTACTACAATTCCTTTATTAAATTGATAAATATAAGGAATAATATGCTTTTGGCCAAGATATTCAAACTGCCAGTTTACTTTTTGCTTTAAGCCTTCTTGTTCTTTCTCTCCCTGTTTATCCCTTCTATACCAAAGGGATGATTCATAGTATACTTTCATCTTTGCCTCCTTATAGTCCTCATTTACTATTTTTCAGAATCGCATTTTTTTGAAAAGACGATTTTTTAGGTTCATCTTAAACTTTAACCGTTACTGAAGCTGAACCTTTAATCCTATGCTTATGAACCATTAGATTGATAGTGTTTTACACCTATCTTCCAAAATACATAGCAAGGCAAAATAAATAAATGTGTCACAAAAGGTAATACGCCATACCATGCTTTTCCTCTATCTAATAAATAAAGTAAAGGATAATACTGTACTAGTGCATAAGGTATCACAAAAGTACAAAACTGCATGATTCTTTTTCCATAAATACTTAAAGGATATTGGCCAAACTCTCTTGCCCCATCTGTAAAAATATTGATAAACTCTAATCCCTCTAAGGTATAGAAGCAAAGGGCAGCATAAATTAAGAAAATACCTGCAAAAATAACCGTTCCACCTGTAATCATCCCTACTAATATAATGGCTTTACCAAAATCCCACTCTATTTCACTCTTTGCTATGGCATAAACTAATATAATAATAGCCTGTACTAGTCGTCCTACCTTAGAAAATTCAATTCGACTCCCTAAAACTTGTAAAATCTCATTTCTAGGTCTGACCATAACGCGGTCAAACTCCCCATTTCTTACAATCCCAGAAAAGGTATCAAATCCTCTTCCTAAGCTCTCTGCTATGCTAAATGCCATCAGAAAAATCCCAAAGCACAAAAGTATTTCTTCATATTTGAAGCCTTCAATGCTATGAAAACGTTGAAACATAAAGAAGATACCTAAAAACACATTAAATCCCACTAAAAACTGTCCCAACATTCCACAGAAAAAGGAGGCTTTATACTGCATCTTACTTTTTAATTGAATCATAAAGTAACGTCCATATACTTTAAATCCACTTGTTTTCATTCTTCTATCCTCCCTGCACACAGATTTTTCGCATGGCTCTTGCACACATAAATTTTCCTATAATAATAAGTACAACAATCCAAAATAATTGTACGCCCATACTTTCTAATATCTGCATCCCTTTAATATCGCCACTATAAATACGGAAGGGCACATTTTGTAGAGAACCAAAAGGCAAAAACTCCATTACCCTTGCCATTTCTTCCGGAAAAAAGGGAATAGGAATAATACTTCCTTGAAAGAATTCAAATACACCCATGGCAATCATTCTAATACCCGTTGAAGAAATTGTGTAAAAGCAAGACATATAAACTATCATACAAAGTGCAATCATAACCATCGAACTCATAACCATAGATATACTAAATAATCCCCATACCTCTAGGTTATTCGGTAAGGTTAAACCATACGGACTGGGCATACATACTGCAATAAATAAGATTGGAAAACACCTTAAAAGTGCCTTGGCATAGCGATTCCCCATACTTCTTACAAACCACATATCGTAAATATTGATAGGCCTGCAAAGTTCATAAGCTACATTCCCACTTACAATGGATTCAAAAATCTCATTTTCCATAAGCCATGCCATAAATAGAGCAATGGTTGATTGCTCCAACCATACATAATTCACCGTTGCCTCAAGGCTCATCGGAAAAGCAGATGGGTCTTCTTTATAAAATGCACAAAACATTAATATTTTCATAGCACCCCATGCAAATTGAGTGATCACACCAGCTAATGCTGCTGCTCGATACTGAAGGCCCATAGAAAACTTTAATCTAAAGAAAGATAAATACTTTTTCATCCTGTGCCTCCTTATATATCATAGTTTTTATAGAGGGTAGCTACAGCCTCATCCATATTCTCATGAGTCCCTTTAATATCTTCTATGGTTCCATCCATTAGGATTTTTCCTTTTCCAATCAATATAATTCGATTGGTTAAAGCCTCTATATCCTGCATATCATGAGTGGTTAAAATCACGGTTGTCTTATGTACTTTATTCATTTGTTTAATAAAATTCCTAACTGCTAGCTTAGATACTGCATCTAGACCAATAGTAGGCTCATCTAAAAATAGAATTTTGGGTTGATGTAATAAAGAGGCTGCAATTTCACATCGCATCCGCTGTCCTAAGGATAATTGTCTTGTTGGGGTTTTTAGAATTTCAGATAGGTTTAAAAGTGTAGTTAGTTCCTCTAGCTGATTACGATAATCCGCTTCACTAATACTATAAATATCCCTTAAAAGTTCAAAAGAATCTATAACTGGAACATCCCACCAAAGTTGAGAGCGTTGTCCAAAGACAACACCAATGTTTTTGACGTGTTTCATGCGTTGTTTCCAAGGTACGCATCCATTAATTTCACACTTACCACTTTCGGGTACTAAAATGCCACTTAAAATTTTAATGGTTGAGCTTTTTCCTGCACCATTAGGGCCAATATAGCCCACCATTTCCCCTTCATCAATAGTAAAGGATACATCTTCAAGTGCTTTTACTTCTTCATACTCCTTATGAAAAAGTGCCTTACAAGCAGACATAAAGCCTGCATCTCGTTTAGAGACCTTATAGGTCTTGCATACATGTTCTACTCTAATCATGTTTGCTTCCTCCTGGTAGTAATATTTTTTCATATCTTGCCAAGCCGGTATACTTTTCTTAGTAATCATCAGCTTACGCTCTATTTATATTCACCCATGCTTATTTCTCATAAGACTCTGCTTTTAATTACCCAAGAAAATTTTTATATTTTGAAATATTAAGTTTTTTTACAAGCGACCTTTATCATATCACTGATAGTAAAAGCGTGTCAAACTATTTTGACACGCTTTTCATCTACTTCTGTAACTTCTAATAATACGCTCTCCCTATCCTCTTTCATTATACCTTCATCTAATAAATATCAATCCTTTAAATACATATAGCATAGACCTAGGATCATATTTGCCTAAGCTTTTATGAACTTGCACTATTATAATGCTTAAGCCCTTGTTTCCAAACCATTGCTGTTAAAATAGTAAATAAAATGACTACAGTTATTCCATATAATGCAAGCTTCCCATTCATCTCTCCTATCATGCTTTGTACAGGTAATGTTGCCATAATCCCATACGGCAAAATCAAATAAAAGATTAGCTTATACATACCATAAAATGCAATGCCAGGGAGCTTCATACATAACGAAAGTCCTGCTGCTTCAATTTGTTCTATATTAGCTGTTGTCACAATGAATAAAGAAATAGAGCGGATTAATACTTCTAACTCATAATAAAGAATTTCCATAATGACAATCCAAAAACAATAAGCCAATATCTCCCCCTCTAAATAGGTACTATCTGTCATCTGCATGCCATAGCCAATAATACATAAACTCATTAAGATAAGCGGTATTGAGCCAGGACTAATTTGTTCAAAACTCAATCGAAACAGTGGACTAATGGGTTTAGATAAATATAAATCTAGTTCCCCACTTTTTACCTTTCTCGGAATCCCATTAATTCCAAAAAAGAAGAGCGTCATATTAATGGCATTAAGAAGTGAATAGGTACCAATATACATCATCATTTCTCCCTCTCCCCAGTTACCTATAGTATCTACATTGGCATAAATCGCAGAGAAAGCCATTAGTTGTACTAAAAATAAACTACCATCTACAAAGAATGGTCCAAAAAAGTCTAAGCGAAATACCATTATTCCATGAAAACGAAGACGTAGCATTTCCTTAAGTACGCGCCAATTTTTAATCATATTCCCACCCCATCATATTTCCTTATATATTTTTTCCATATTACAGAGATTACAAACTGTATTACTATGCACCAACTCAAGATGATTCCTACACCTAATACTGCTTCTTCTTCACATTTACCTGTAAAAATCATAGATGGCAAATATGTTACATAATAGAAAGGCAATAAACGCATGAACTTTACAATAGCCTCTGGAAATAATGCCAAAGGAATAATACTGCCTGTTACTAATTCCATTAGGTTATCTTTGATCATCAAAAACGTACTAATCCCTTGATATTTTAGCGTTAATATTCCTAGTAGATAATTAAGCTGTACCATAAAAATTATGCCCAATATAGCCATCATGACTGCACAAAGAAATGACATCATATTGCCTGTAAAGGTAAACTGAATATCTAAAATAAAAATCCATACCATTGAGGCAATCAATTGAAAACTAAAATAAAACATTACAATCCCCGCTTGCATAGAAAGAAAATACTTTTCTATGCCAATAGGAATAATCATATATTTTGAGAATGTACCGTTTCGGATTCTATCCTGGATTTCATAGCTCACTCGCCCTGACATTTCTAGCTGGGATAAAAATGAACTCATGATATAGTAAGAGAGCATCCCATGAAAGGTAAACTCTCCAATCATACTTTTACCTTGAAACATAATACCCCATAACAAATAGGCAAATAGCATTTTAGTAATGGTAAGAATCATATTAAATAGGACATCTGAACGCCATGCTAATTGTGCCTTCATATATATTTTGGCTACTTCCAAATACTTACGCATTATGCTCACATCCCTCTTCATAAATTCGTTCTACTATAATACCAATTTCCTCTTCCTCCACACTAATATCTACTGGATCATATTGCATGATTCCCTCTAATAAGTCTTTTGCATGTACTTTATCTGTTTCATATGTTTTCTTATATGGCGTATCTTCTATTATTTGAACCTCATAGTCATGTCTTAACTTCACTTCTGTTGGCTGGCTAAAAGAAACCTGAATCCTTTTATTACGCTGATATCTCTCAAACAATTCTTCTGTGTTGCCATCATAGATTTTAGTTCCATGATTGATGACTACTGTTCTCTTACATAGCATTTTTATATCCTCCATATAATGAGAGGTTAAGAGGATTGTTGTGCCTCGTTGTTCATTGATTTCCTTTAAGAACTTCCTAATTTGTTTGGATGCGACTGCATCTAATCCTATGGTTGGTTCATCTAAAAATAAGATTTTAGGATTATGTAATAGAGCCACGATTAACTCCATTTTCATACGCTCTCCTAAAGATAAAGTTCTAACTTGCACATCCATAAGCTCCTTCACTCCAAAAAGCTCTATAAAATAATTTTTACTTTCCCGATACTCCTCTTCTGGTATTTCATAGATTTCCTTAAATAGTCTCAGCGTATCATTTAAAGTCAGTTCAAAAAAAAGCTGACTCTTTTGCCCCATGACTACTGCATACTGCTTTTTAAAAGCATTCTTCATATCATTAGGATAAAATCCTAGTACATCAATTTCTCCCGCTGAAGGCGCAATGATTCCTGTCAGCATTTTGATGAAAGTTGTTTTTCCAGCACCATTTGGACCAATAAGTCCTATAAATTCACCTTTACTAACTGAAAGATTCATCTGATTAACGGCTATTTTTTCTTCATATTCACGTTTGAATAAACTTTCAATACTTCCTTTTAAACCTTCTTTTTTCTTATATCTACGATAGTTCTTTGATAAATTTTTTACTTCAATAATGTTGTTCATGATTTCATATCCCTTCAATTTATTTGATTTGGTATAGGCCTTACATACTGCAACATTTATACTGCTTTAAATAAAATCACGCACTTTAACTATAAAAAAGCGCAAAAAGACCATGGATGCCAAAAAGCATAATATCCATGGTCAGTTTAGTCCTTATTTAAATCCTAATCTCACTCATCTATAACGATTAATATGACGCCCCCCCGCATGTTCTCTTAAAACAGTCGTTAATGCTAAAAACATGCTTATTCTAATTAATTGATTATAAATAAAAATAACATGGCCTTTATAGCCATGCTTATATATGATCAGGATTTTATACCACAATATTAAGCGTATGTAAGGCGAATGAGTTAATAGCTCCTGCTACTAACAAATGGGCAGACTCCTAGTACAAGACTAAAATCACCCTTGCAATATTTAGTTTGCAATCTTCTCCATTACATTTACACTTAACATGCAGACACCCCTTTAGTTTTTATTTTTATCATCTTAACATAACAAAAAAGCACAGTCAACAATATTCTGTATATTGTAAATACTCCAACTTTTTATAGCTGCTTTTATGCTTCCTTTTTACATTTTTACACTATGTGATAACGCCCTGTAATCTCTATCACATTACCATCTGGATCTTCAATATTAAAGTAATAATAAGGCATCTTAATATTGACGTATAGAATCTCTGATACTTTCCCTATATTAAGTTTCTTTAATCTTATGTATTCTGCATTTAAATCCTCAATCCCGAAGTTTAAGATAGCTTGTCTACTAATCTGGTATTTTTCTGCCAGCTCTAATATTAATATTTTTTTCATCCTTATTAAGATTTTATAAAACTTAGCTTGTACGCCATGTATTCCTCTATAATAAAATCATTCATAGCAACAGCTACATAAGGAGGTCTTTTAGTGAAAATTAAAAAATTAAAGAGCATTCTCAGAGAAGTTCGCTTTTTCTTAATGGTTATTTTAGTCGCTTTCGTTTTTCAACATAATGTCGCACTTCATGCCTCTGTTCCAACGCCTTCTATGAGTCCTACCGTTAAAGTAGGAGATCATCTACTAGTTAACTGTTTGACATATAAGTTTAATGATCCAATGCAAGGTGATATTATTACTTTTTATCATAAAGAAACAGATAAAATCTTTCCAGTCAAATATCTAAAACGTGTCATAGCTTGTCCAAATGATACCATTGATATTAAAGACAATACCATTTACGTTAATGATATTGCCCTTGATGAGAGTGCCTACTTATTAGAGGGTGTTAACACTTATGCCTACGCTTTTGACTTTCCTTATACTCTTCCTGAAAATCAGTACTTTGTAATGGGCGATAATAGAGAAGATAGCGCAGATAGTAGATTTTGGGGCACGGTAGATAGAAAAGACATTCTCGGTAAAGCCGAATATGTTATTTTCCCTTTTAATGACATTCACGAATTAAAATAGAATGTTTTCCCCAATTAAAGAAAGGGACTGTCCTGAAAACATCCGCTCAGTCCTCCGAAAAAAGAATTTCTTCCAGAAGCAACTAAAAGCTTCTTCCAGAAACACTTTTTTCTCCCTTATGAGCTAGAATATGCCTAATTTTTAAGGAGGTATCGCATTTCGCGACACCTCCTTTCTTTTCGTGTTTTACTTTAAGTGATTTATTAGCCTTAAAGCTTAAGCTGTTTCATATCTATTAATAATAGCAAATAATTGGCATACTCTTATCAATGCCATTATAAATGGCTTGTGCCACATTATAAGGTAAATTGACACAGCCATGTGAACCATTATTTTTATAGATGGTGCCTCCAAAACTTCCTCTCCATACTGCATCATGAAGTCCAATCCCACCATTAAAAGGCATCCAGAAACTTACTGGTGTTGAGTAACCTGGTCCGTTTAAAATCGCATTCCTTTGCTTATACTTTAATCTATAAACACCTTGCGGTGTACTATAACCTCGCCTTTGGTCACCTGTTACAATACCACTTGAAGTAATCAGTTTGCCATCTTTATAAAACCATAACTGCTGTGTCGTTAAGTTAATTTCTACATAACTATCGCCTATATCCTCTTCCTTATATTCTTGAGAAGTTTCTGTTGCAATAGGTTCTCTATGAATTCCTATACCTGATTTTAGTGCCTCGATGATTGCATTCATTTCATTGGTAATGCTGATTTGCCATCCATAATCTCCACCACTTACTGTCGCCATATTACCATTTGAACTTTTAAATTGTCTTGTCTTCCCTAATGTACTATATAAGGTATCTAACTCTGCCACATACTCTCTAATCTTATCCTCATTAATTTGAACCTCACCTGCATCACTTAGTTCAATCCAATTACTGATTTGCTCTGGTGTCACTTTCTCTTCTTTGCTTCCAAAAAGATATGTAATTTCTGTTTGTATATACTGATTCATTGTATCTTTAGCTTCTATTACTTCTTTTGAGTCTTGTCTTAGCTTAGGTTCTTCATAACAACCACTTTCTTCTAGATCAATGACTCTTTTGCTATTATGAAGTGCATCTATTATGGTTTCTTTTAACACTTCTTTATTAAGCTTATTTCCTTCTACTTCAGGTATAATCTCAAACTCTACACCATTAAATTCAATTCGTGCACTAACAGGGTCAATAACCTTAGATTCTTTGAAATAACTTAACTCATTGATTTCTTCTTCTAATTCTTTTTCATTAAAAGTTACCTCTTCTGTTACATCAAGCTGGCTTTTCTTAATAATAGAAATAGGCCAAACAAAGGCATTCTGCTCTTCTTTAAGTTTATTTAAATCTTCTTTAATAGCGTACTCTAATTGAAAGTCTTTTCCTAAAAGCTTATCTTTATGAACCCCTCTACCATATAAAGTTAACTTAAACGTTTCTCCCTTTTCATCTATTGCCATTTGAACTGTCTCTACTGTCTTACCACCTATTTTTAAGTCACTTAACATTGTCCGGAAATAAAAACTATCTTTAAAAAATACAGTAGCCCCTGCATATACTGAAGCAATTGTTGTACACACTGCTGCTTTAATGAGTGCACTCATTACACTTTTTTTCATCTTTGTCTCTCACCATCTCTATTCCCTTTAAATATTTAATCTATCTTCCTGTTTATAACTTCAAATCTATCTTACTCCAGTAATATCTTTAATCACTTCACCTGCAATAATTAATCCTGCTACTGAAGGTACAAAGGCTGTACTACCTGGTGTTTGTTTCTTTTTAATAATGATATGATCTGGCTCAACCTGAGTTCTTACTTCTGTTTTTTCAAGTTCAAGTGGTTTTCTCGCTACTTCTTTTGAATAAACAACCTTTAACTTCTTTACCCCTCTTGCTTTAAGTTCTCTTCTCATTACTTTTGCTAATGGACAAATAGAAGTCTTATAAATATCTGTTACTTCAAATTGTGTAGGATCTAACTTGTTTCCTGCACCCATTGAACTCATAATTGGTGTACCAAATTCTTGAGCACGAAGCACTAAATCTATTTTAGCTGTCACTGTATCAATAGCATCCACCACATAATCATATTTTGTAAAGTCAAATTGATTCGCTGTCTCTGGTAAATAGAAACATTTAAAAACATTCACCTCTGCATTAGGATTAATGTCTAAAATACGTGCTTTCATCACATCTACTTTATACTGATCAATCGTGCTATGTGTAGCAATAATTTGTCTATTAATATTAGACATACAAACTGTATCATTATCAATTAAATCAAATTTGCCTACACCACTTCTTGCAAGCGCTTCTACCACAAAGCCACCTACACCACCTACACCAAATACAGCTACATGTGCATGATTTAATTTTTCAATGGCTTCACCACCGAATAGTAATTCTGTTCTTATAAATTGCTCTGACATAATTTCCTCCATCTTACTTTGAATAATAATAACTTCTCCATCAGCTTCTAACTATAGCATCTTCATTCTTTATCTGTCATATACCAGCAAAATACTGCCTATATGCTATTTATTTTACTATTTTTCATTAACATCATATCATTTTTTACTTCTATTATAAATGTTTTGTTAAGAATAGAAAGTTTCTCTTATTCATCCCCAACCCATGCTTTATGTTATATAAAATATCCACAGTTTCCCCATAACTATTCACATCCATTGTGAAATCCCCTAATTTCTTTCATCTTACTTGTCTTATGTCATAACTGAATCCTCATCTTGCATAAAGTAATATTACGAGTAGTAAGGGGGTATTTCTATGTATAAAACACGAGATATAAATTTACTTGAAGAAACACTTAAACGATATGAATCTATCATTCATTGTCCATATCTCTCTGAGTTATCAGATTCCCTCATTGCTACGCCTTCTTGTTCTGAGGAACCCATTCATATCTTTCAAATTCACTCTTTACCTAATACCGATACCTATCAACACTTTACCTATATCTTAAATGCACTTGCTGCCCTTCATCAAACCATTGGCTGCTTACTCATTAATCGAAGAGGTAAACAATCACTTTATCTCATGATTAAAGGGCATCATGATTGTGCTTTTGCTCTACTTCAAAATGGCTTATCTACAACTTTTCCCGATATTCAACTAAGTACTATTGAACATCCGTTAAAGTTTCTAGAGAATATATTTGATTTTAGAAAGTATTGTTGCCTGACTTCTAGCTTATCCGTACCTAATCAATCCTATACGCCCCTTCTACTTAATCAGTTCATTACACTAATGGGGGCGCAATCTAATTACTTTGCTTTCTTTCTAGCTTCACCTATTCCTAAATCTGAAATTTCCAAGTATCTTGATGAACTATATGAACTACACCAGCTACTCTCTGACTTTTCTCAAACAACCTATACAAACTATAAAAGTGACTCTAAATCTATTACCTCATCTACAGCCAAAGGTTCTACACATAATTCTAGTGAAGCCAATACTACTTCCTGTAACGAAGGTAGTAGCGAGTCTCGTAATTGTTATACCAATCTTTCTGCCTCTACACCATTTACCTTAGTTGCACACAGACCCTCCAGACCTACTAGACCTACTGCTTTATCACAAGAACCACGTCTGCCTCATTCTTCTATTCCACCTACCATTATCCCAAAACAGCCTGTTGCCTCTGGCTCATCCACTTTACCACACACCTCACCTAATTCATCAACCTCTATTCAATCTACTGCTTCATCTAACTCATCTTCTAGAGAACCTCAAAAAAATATTAATGCCACTGCACTTTTAAACTCTGCAAAGGGAACCTCTTGTAACTTTGGTTCTTCTAAATCTCGTTGCCTTACTTCTAGTCATTCTCAATCTCTTACCTCTACCGATGGTAACTCCATAAGCCAAACTAACTATCATTCTCTAAGTTACACATCCCCTAATAAGTATATTCAAGATGCCATTATCACTTTAAATGAAACGATTATACGCTATCAGTCCCTCTCTAAAAATACAGCTTTTTGCTTCAGTAGCTACTTCTTTTCACCTCAAATTGAAACTAGCCTAAGGGCAGCCTATACTTTTAATGGATTAACAGCTAGTACATATACTTTATCACCTAATACTGTTAATTCATGGTGCCTAGATACACCACAATACGATAATCTATTTATTTTTTTAAGTCAGCTAGAACACCCCCTATTTTGCGTACCTTGTACAGATTCATGTCTTTCACATACCGTACCGATCTTAAGTACAGAATTGATTAATAGCATTTACCTTCCGATCACATAAGCATTTCTATAAGCATAATGGATACGAATATGACAATGGCTGAGATGACTTATTCGTTCACGTCCCTTATATCTTCTTGTATTAATCCTCGAACATAAAAGCCGTTTATATATTAAATTTATTGTTTATTCACAATAAATTTTTTATCTATGCTATACTGACATAAATATTATATTTCTAGATATAAGGGAGGTTTTATTGTGGCGGTCGTTTCTTATAAATGTCCAAACTGCGGTGGTGCCTTAAGCTTTGATCCTGAAACTCAAAAACTTACATGTTCTTACTGCCTAAGCGCCTTTGAACAAGATGAAATAGAAAATTTAACTAAACAGCATACTTATGATACGCCAGGTAAAGAAATTGTTGAGGATGCCAGCGATGCTGCCTATTACGATATCAAAGGCTCTGCCAATCTCTATACTTGTCCAAGCTGTGGTGCCCAGGTTATTACCGAACCTAATACATCTGCAACTAATTGCTACTATTGTCATAATCCTATTACATTTACCAAACAGCTTTCTGATGAATTTAAACCTAGCAAAGTTATTCCTTTTCAAAAAAGTAAAGACCAAGCAGTAGAAACCTTTTTACACTGGTGTAAACGTAAGAAGTTTCTACCCGATGATTTCTCTTCACCTAACCAATTAGAAAATATTGCAGGACTTTATATCCCTTATTGGCTAGTGGATTGTGATACACGTGGTCATCTTCGAGGAACAGGTAAAAAAATAAGCTCTTGGCGTCAAGGTGATTATCGCTACACTAAAACAGACATTTATTCTGTATCACGAGCAGCTCAAATGTCCTTTACTTATTTACCTCATGATGCTTCTAGTAAAGCAGATGATCAGATTATGGAAAGTATCGCACCTTTTAACTATGAGGATTTAAAGGACTTTTCTTACTCCTATTTATCTGGCTTTATGTCAGAGAAATACGATGTTACCAAAGAGCAAGTTTATCCGCTTATTAAATCTCGTGTTGAAGATGCAGTCACTAGAGAACTACGTTCTTCTGTTACAGGCTATACTTCAACTTCCATCGCCTCTACACATGTCCAATTTGACCATACACGTTTTCACTATACTTTAATGCCTGTATGGATGCTGACCTACTTTTATAAAGACAAGACCTATATGTTTGCAATGAATGGGCAAACAGGTAAAACCTTTGGAAGCCTACCTGTCTGTGATAAAAAGTTAAACATACTATTTATAGTGACATTTATCATCTCATTTGCCATTATATTGGTTACTCTACTTTATATGGGAGGGATTTCACTATGAATCTAAAAAAAGTACGCTTTTTTAATCTATTAAAAGGAAGTACACTACTTACTTTATTGCTTTGCTTCTGTCTCATCAGTATGCCTTTATTGGCATCAGCTGATACCAAAGTTTATGACTATGCGAATCTCTTTTCAATTGATGAAATAGAAAGCCTTGAAACTTCTGCTAACGAAATGGCAGAAAAGTATCAAATGGATATAGGAATTATTACAACCACTGATGCTGAAGGAAAGTCTAGTCAAGACTATGCAGATGATTTTTACGATAATAATGGCTATGGCTATGGCTATGGCAACGATGCAGATGGTCTTCTCTTTTTAATTGATATGGATAACCGTGAAATCTACATCTCAACTTGTGGCTTAGCTATACAATACTTTACAGATTTACGTATTAGTAAAATGCTAGACTCCACCTATGCATATGTTTCTAATCAAGATTACTATGGTGCGGCTTGTGATTTCCTCGGAAATGTAGAAATCTATATTAACAAAGGTATCCCTAGCGATCAAAAAACTGTAGACAAGGAGTTTAGCGACCCAAGAGTGGATTATAACAATCCTAATATGCAAGATGCACCTTCTAAACATGTTCCCTTTAGAAATGCTTCTGGTGAACCACTCAATTCACGTAGCATTCTATCTAGCATTGCTGTTGCTTTAGTAGGTGCTTTACTTATTGCATTTATTATTCGTTCTATCGTAGCCTATACCTACAAACATCCACGCTATACTAAACCTACAACACGCCCTGATGACCTTAGTGTTCAATACACTCAGCGTGAAGATCACTTCCTCACCTCACATACCTCAAGAGTTAAAATCCAAACCAACCAAGGAGGTTCAGGCGGCTCTAGAGGTGGCTCCGGTACTTCCTCTAGCCATCGCTCCAGTAGCGGCCGTTCCCACGGCGGTGGAGGTCGAGGTTTTTAAACGAATACAATATAAGAAGGTGTCACTAATTTATATGAATTAGTGACACCTTTTTCATTTTCCTATCTCATCTGCAAAAATAAGCTGCCTCTCACCCATTTTTTATCACTTTCTCACCATCCTCTAATCTTTCTCTTATAGCATTCTCATCCACACGTTCTATACTAATATCATCAAAAAGGAAATGACATCAAGCATAAAGCTTAGAATGAATCATATATTTTATAAACCAAAAGGAGAGATTAGATTATGGAAAATATCAATTTAGAACAAATCGATTTAATTATGCAAAGAGCTAACGTTTCTTATACGGAGGCAAAGGAAGCACTGGAACAAAGTAATGGGGATATTGTAGAAGCACTTCTTTATCTTGAAAAGGCAAATAAAATTAAAACAGCACCTTGCTCTAAAGGTGAGGGCTTCAAAGCATTTATTAGTAAATTAAATGCAACCCAGTTTCAACTTCATAAAAAAGAACATGTTTATGTAGATGCACCTCTATCCATTGCTATTTTAGCTTTAATCCTCTGCTGTCCTTTCTCTATTATTGGTCTAGTAATTGCTTTAATTTATGGTATTAGAATTAATATTAAGGGAGAAAATAATATTGCACAAAAGGTAAACGCCGCCTTTGACAGCTTCCAAAAATAATCCTCACAAGCCAGTAAATAAAAAAAACATAAGCATCAACTGCTTATGTTTTTTTTGTTTACTATTCTAATTCAGCTTTACCTGTGTAAAGTTGATAATAACGTCCTCTTTGCTCAAGTAATTCTTCATGTGAACCACGTTCAATGATTTCACCTTGTTCCATAACCATAATGGCATCAGAGTTACGGATTGTTGATAAACGGTGAGCAATAACAAATGTTGTTCTGCCTTCCATTAGTTTATCCATACC
>SVDC01000065.1 GCA_015058045.1 Cellulosilyticum sp. | reverse complement strand
ACCGCCGTATACGGAACCGTACGTACGGTGGTGTGAGAGGTCGGATAATCAATTAATGATTATCCTCCTACTCGATAATTTTTGTAGCTATAAGTTATTTCCTGTAAAGGGAGGATATATGCTTATGGAATACAAGATGGTGTTGTAATCTAACTTAAAAGATATAAAATGAAAGAAGGATAAAAATGTAATATAGCAAGTAAAATCAAGTATTAGTCTCCCTGTTTAGGTATACTCAATATAGGGTGGTCAAAATGAGGTGAATGAATCAATGTACGAGTGGAAAAAGCAAATTCAAATCATTGTGGATGAAATTGATGAGTGTATTAAAAATTATAATGATGAAGCTTTAACGTTGCAGTTTCTTTCTTCTAGGTTAGGTTATTCCGAATTTTATACAACAAGGAAATTTAAAGAGATATCGGGCATGCAGTTTAGAGATTACTTACGCAGTAGAAAGTTGGCCTTTGCCCTTAAAGAGATTCGGGATAGTGAGAAAAGCATTATGAGTATTGCACTTAATTATGGGTTTTCATCTAATGAAGCTTTTACCAGAGCTTTTAAAGGAACTTACGGTGTCTCTCCAAGGGAATATCGAAAAAATCCTAAGCCTGTTGTTCTTCGTACAAAAATAAACCCATTCGACCGCTACTTATTAGGATTAGGAGAGATTGGTATGATGAAATCCACAGATGATGTTAAAATTTATTTTATCACTATTCCTGGACATAAATTTTTGCATATCAAAAACTATGAGAGTAATGGATATTGGGATTTTTGGCAAAAGCAAAATCTTATTCCAGGGCAGGACTATGAAACCATATGTGGTTTACTTGATAGTATAAAAGGAAAATTGGATGATCTTGGAGGAAGCGAGTCTAATTGTGGAAGCGGCCAGATTATGGCGTATATGAACGATCCAGATGGTAGGCTCTGCGACTGGGGGATTCCACGTACAGAGTGTTATGGCGTACGCCTTCCTTTGGAGTATAAAGGGGAAGTACCAGCACAAATGTTAATGATTGATATTCCTGAAGCAGAGTATATTGTTTTTGAGCATGGACCCTTTAATTACGAACAGGAAAATCGCAGTGTAGAGGAAAAGATTGAAGAGGCAATGTCAAATTTTGATTTTGCCAGTTCTGGTTACTATTTGGATACTTCTCCAGGTAGAATCATGTACTTTTATTTTAATCCAGAACAGTATTTTAAGTATATTCGACCTGTACGAAAGTCAGTAAAATGAGACGCCTCTTAAAGTATATGAATCACATCATTATATTGTCAGTGTTCGGCAGGATGGTATCAAACATTATTTTCGGAGGTGTTTGGAAACAATGTTGATGTAAAAATTATTAGAAATAATGCGTTAACATTGTAGAACTATTCGTTTAAATAGTATAATAAATTAAGAATAGTATTGCATGCTTAGGAGGGACGCATGAAAATAAGAGAGCAGTATACATGTCCGTTAGAAATTGTACACGATATTATAAAAGGGAAATGGAAGACTATTATTATTTTCCAACTTGGAAACGGTACTTGTTCTTTTTCAGATTTACGTCATCAGATTACAGGCATTAGTGAGAAAATGTTATTAGAGCAGTTAAAAGAGCTGAGAGCATTTGGCTTAATTGATAAACATACATATGAAGGCTATCCTTTAAAAGTAGAGTATTTTTTAACAGAGCGTGGGAAGAAGATGCAAGAAGCAGTAGAGATTATGTAAAGCATAGGACAAGAGTATATGGTAGAGCATGGCATGTCTAAAAGGGAGGAAGTAGAGGAAGAGTAAGTATGATACATACGAAAAAGTAAGTAATTTACTTTCTTAGGGGTATTGAATAGGATAGAGGTAAATAACCCAAAGGAAGGATTTGAAAAGATGAGTACAGCATTATTAATCATTGATGTTCAAAAAGATTATTTTAAAAATGGAAAATGTGAATTAGTTGGACCAGAACTCGCATTAGAAGCTACAAAGGCAGTGTTAGATGCATTTAGAAAAAAAGGGGAGCCTGTATATTTTATTCAGCATATAGGAAGTAAAGACGCCACTTTTTTTGCGCCTGATACAGAGGGGGTTAAGATTCATGAAATGATAGAACCTTTAAGTACAGAAAAGGTCATTGTAAAACATGAGCCAAGTAGTTTTTATGATACTGCTTTGCAAGAAGAACTTAAGAAGCAGGGCATTACAAAGTTAGTGGTATGTGGCATGATGACACATATGTGTGTAGATACAACAGTTCGAGCGGCTAAAGATTTAGGATATGAGGTGAGTTTAATAGCAGATGCTTGTGCTACTAAATCATTAAATTGGATGGGAGAAAGTATATCAGCAGATGTGGTGCAAAAAGTTTACTTAGCTTCATTAGAGGGTGGATTTGCTGATGTTATAGATTATAAAACTTATTTGAGAAAGGCTTTGGAATGAGTATTCCAAAGCCTTTTTAGTATGCTAGGAAAAAGTAAATATAAATAAGTTTATATAAGAGCAGATTATGGTTGATAAAAAAACAGATTTATCAGATAATATATAGTAATTAGTATTAATGGGAATAATAAATAAAATTGCTTTAAAGGATTTTAAACAATGATTTTGTTGGAAGAAAGAGGAAAATAGAAGGAGGAGAGGAAAATAAAAAAACAATTAATAGCAAGTTTATTGGGATTGACTCTAATGGTGCCACAAATAGGGTATGCTACGGAAAATGAGAAAAGTAACGCATTAGAACAAGCCATTTTAGGAGTTAAGACACAAATTCAGATTCCTGAAGCTTTATCGGAGTTTGAGTATAGCGAAAATAATGAAAAGTACTATTTATCTTGGGAGGCATTAGAGGGAAAGCAGAGTCTTTCTGTAACCTGTGAAGCAGATGGAGATATTTTAAGATATAACTACTATGATGGACTAGACTATAGTGGCCTTGCCAGTATTAGCTATGAAGAAGCCAAAAGCAGTGCCGAGGATTTTTTAAAGCAAGTGGCTAAAGACTATGCTTCTAGTCTAAAACTAAAAGAAATAAGTACACCAAATCAAGATGATACATATACCTTTAATTATGAATGGATACATGAAGGTATTAAAGTGTTTAATCAAGAAGTTGAAGTCAATGTGAGCAAACAAACCGGTCAGGTTGTTTATTTTAGTGGGATCAGCTATGACGTAGATACTAAGTTTGAAGATACCTTGCCAAAGCTTAGTTTAGAAGAGGCAGAAAAGGCCTACATTGAAAAAATAGGCTTAGATTTAGCTTATAGCTGTTATACGGATGCAGAAGATAAAGAGAAAAGCTATTTGGCTTATGAGGTTGCTAACTATAGGCGAGAAGGGATTCGTGCGGATACAGGTGAAGTCATAAAAGGCATAAACAGTGGTGGTATACAATATGATAAAGGCGTAACTGAGGCAGATACGGCTGATACAATGACCCTAGCTAATGGTCTTTCAGAAGCGGAACAAAAAGAAGTGGATCAGCGTAAGGAATTTATAGCCCAAGAAGTCATTAAAGTCCAAGCAGAGGCCTTTTTTCCAATATTAAAAGAGATGCAGATAATGGATACTCAGCTTAGTCAGTCTAATGGGCAATATATTAGAAGAATCTTTTTTGAAGGCAAAGAAGAAGAAAATGCAAGGCTTGTGGTAAATGCCGTAACAGGAGAGATTTTAAGCTATTATTATAGTGAAGGTGCGAGAAATTCTATAATGATAGAGGTTAATCAAGATGGAAGTGTAGGGTGGAATGCGGAAAAAGCCAATGCTTTTGTAAAGAAAATTGTACCTGACCTTTTTGAATCTTTAGAGCTACATGATACAATAGCAGATGATAATTTATTAAAGGGTCAAAACTTTTATTATCAGAGGAAAGTAAATGATATTCCTGTAATGGGAGATAGCATCCGTATATCTTATGACCTAGAATTAAAACAAGTAACAAGCTATGAAAAAAATTGGAGTGAGGCAAGTTTTAAAAAGCCGACTTCAATTCTAACTAAAGAACAAGTTGTAAAACAGGTTGGATTAGAGCTTGTTTATATGTTAGAAGAAAATGGTGAGTATGCACTAGCATATAATCATCCGATAGCTTCTAAGCATTTAGATGCGTTTTCAGGGAAAGAAGTGAATTATAGAGGAGAGGTAATCGAAAAAGAAGAAACAACAGGCTTTTATACAGATATAAAGGGCCATCCTTATGAAAAAATCATCACGAGTCTCTATGATAGTGGTATTTATTTAGATACAAAAAAACTTGTTCCAGATGCGCCTATTACAAAGGGAGAAATGCTAGATTTAATAGAACAACTTCATCTGGATCTACCTGAAGAAATGAGTAAAGAAGGTTTAGAACAAGTACTAACCAAAGAAGAAGGAATCTATTATTTGGTAGGTAGTACGGCTTATAGTAAGCTTGCACAATCCTATGAGATATTTAATAATCCTTATAAAGATGAAGATATAGATGAGACATTAAAGGGTTATATAGCAATAGCTTATGGATTAGGTTGGCTTCCTCAGCAAGAGAATCTAAATCCTAAAGAGCCTTTAACAAAGGCAGAAGCTATGGTTTATCTTTATAATGTTTTAATTAATGAGTAGAACTGGATTAGAATGTATTGGGTATAATAAATATTCTTATAGACAATCAAATCGTTATGAAACATAAAAAGAGGTCTTTCTACAAGGAAGGCCTATTTTTATGTTTGAGTATCAACAAATGTGTCACACATAGTCAATTAATAAAATTTCAATAGATAATTTTTAGGAAAAATATGATATGATTGCTAATAGAAGTGCCTATAAACTCATAGAAGTAGAACATAAGGAAGTAGAACGAGTAGGGTTTAAAGGCAGAAAAAAAGGATAGACTTTCTATAAAGCATAAGAAGTTGAAGGGTATAAAATGAAAAAAATCACAAAAATTAGTATGCAACAAAATGGTGAACGCTATAATCTTTTTTTAGATGAGGAATTTTTCTGTGGGATTACAGAAGATACCTTAGTAAAGCTTAAACTTAAAAAGGGAATGGAAGTAGATGAAGCGGCACTAGAAGTCATCATTAAAGAAGAAAATAAAAATAAATGTTTTAACTATGCAGTTTTTTTATTAGGTAAAAGAAACTACTTTGAAAAAGTATTAAAGGATAAATTAGCTCAAAAAGAATATGAAGAAGAAGCTATTACTTTTACGATAGAAAAGCTTTATAGCTATGGTTATTTAAATGAACAAAGATTAACAGAGGCTTTTGTAAGAGATAAAAAGCGTTTTTCTAAAAAAGGACCACGTTATATTGCTAGTGCGCTTAAAGCAAAAGGGGTAGAGGGCGATATGATTAGACAGGCACTGGAAGAGAACTATGATGAGGATGAGGCATTAGAAAACTGCAAGAGCTTACTGTTTAAGAAACTAGATTACTATAAAAGAAAGACAAGTGATACTTATACATTAAAAGGGAAACTCTATGCTTTTCTAGCGCAAAGAGGATATGGATCAGAGGTTGCAAAAAAAGCCATTGAAGAAGTGTTAAGAGAAGCTGAAGGATAGAGGTATAGATAAGATTAATTAGAGATAAAGTTAGTTGTGCTAAAGCTTAAGTTAATTAAGGATTAAAGTTAAATAATAGAAGATAAAGAAAAGTGACAGCTAAGGAGAGCTCAAAGATGAAAAGAGGATATGACATTCTAGAAACACAGTTATTAGGAACGGTGGCTGTGGTTGTAAGTGAAAATGGTGTAGAAGAAGTTTGCTTAACCAAGGAAAGTTTTAAAGATTATTTAAAGCATCATCCAGAGGTGGAGCAGAATCCTAAGCTTTGTCAGGAAGCGATAAGCCAATTAGATGCTTATTTTAAAGGAGAACGTCTCAACTTTGAGCTTCCTCTAGCCCTAGAAGGAACAGAATTTAGGAAGCAAGTATGGGAAGCTTTAATGCAGATTCCTTATGGTGAAACAAGAAGTTATGGGGAAATTGCCAAAAGCATAGGTAATCCTAAGGCAGTTAGAGCAGTAGGTAGTGCCAATAAAGCCAATGTATTACCGCTTATTATTCCTTGCCATCGCGTCATTGGTGCCAAAGGGCGATTAGTAGGTTTTATGGGGGCTAGGACAGATTTACAAGCACGATTATTAGCGCATGAGGAAAAGATACGAAGCCAACGATTATATAAACATTAAAAAGAGCAATCTGCTTAAATTGAAAAGTGAACGAATCCTAATAAGTTAGATGTTTAGGTCTAACTTATTAGAATCACATCAAGATTAAAAAGTAGATTGCTTTTTTTATTAAAGACAAATGAAAATTAAATATTCAAATAATTAATAAAATAGGGTATAATCATTTAAGTAATAAAGGAATGAGATAAAATGGAAAAAAAGTGTCTCATAGACAAATGTTTTTAAATGGAAAGACAAACAGGATAAATTCCTATAGCAAAGAAGCTCTTTTTGGAGTATGAATAAAAAGGTAGATGAGGGGGGAAGTCTTATTTTTAGGTGGTTAGGGAAGTTCATTCGATTTATTTTTCGTCTTGGGTTTACTTTAGCACTTATTATTATTTGTGTTTATGTAGATGCAAGATATATAGAACCAAAGGTGATTTGGATTAAAGAGGAAGTTATTCCTACAGAGAAGCTTTCAAATGGAAGTAAGATGAAAGTGGTGTTATTTAATGATGTCCATTTAGGGGAATATTATAGTTTATCTGATTTTGAGAAGGTAGTTAAGAAAATTAATGCCTTAAAACCAGATATACTCATTTTTGCAGGAGACTTAGTGGAAGATAACAAAACTTTTACAGAGGAAGAGGGCGCTACCCAGCTTCTTGGTCAGTTAAGTGCAAAGTATGGAAAGTATGCTGTATTTGGAAATCATGACCATGGAGGCAATGGGACAAAGCGTTATGCAAGAATGATGCAGGCATCGGGGTTCACCCTCCTTCGAAATCAGCAAGATAGTATTACTTTAGAAAATGGAGAGAAGGTAAAGCTTATAGGAATAGATGATATTGTGCTCAGCAAGCCGGACTTTAAAGCAGCTTTTGAAGGGGTTACAGGAAATACCTTTAATTTATTTATCTCACATGCGCCAGATGTAGTGGACAAAATTATAGATCAGCCTGTGGATTTACAAGTATCAGGCCATAGTCATGGTGGACAGGTTAGGTTACCTTTTATAGGTGCGCCTTTTACTGTACCTTATGGAGAAAAATATATAAAAGGACTTTATTATCCAGAAGAAAAGGAAGACATGCTTCTTTACGTAAATTCGGGAATAGGAACAAGTCAGGTCCCTTATCGCTTTTTAAATTTGCCAGAGATTACAGTACTTAGTATTAAAGGAACAGCAATAAAGTCATAGTTGGAAAATAGAGTAGCAAAATGAATAGGTTTAAGGGGGAGAATAGTGGAAATTAGAAAGATGAATGCGCAAGATGATAAAAAGGTAATTAGCCATATTTATGAGGAAAGCTGGAAACATGCTTATAAGGGAATTTTACCCCAAACTTTTTTAGACCAAATTCCAGAAGGACATTGGTGCGGTGTATTAGAAACCTTTGCAAAAGAGGGTTTTATTATGCTAGAGGGAGATAAAATCATAGGTACAGCTAGTTATGGACCTTCTAGAGATGAGAACCTTAAGGATTATGGAGAAATTATATCTATTTATCTATTGCCTCAATATATAGGAAAAGGATATGGAAAAAAGCTGTTTCAAGCCGTTATGGATCAGCTGAAAAAGGAAGGCTATAACAAAGTATATTTATGGGTATTAGAAGAAAATAAAGTGGCAAGAGCATTTTATGAAAGATTTGGGTTTAAAACAAATGGCGCCTATTTAGATGATCAGGTTGGAGGAAAAGCAGTAAAGGAAATCCAATATATAGTAAAGCTGTTAAAACTAGAGTGATTTACTCTAACTTTAACAGCTTTTTGTTGCATGTTTGCGTTTATGTAAGAGAATTATAATTTGAAAAAGTTTTTAAACATATTTTCTGCAAAACTTGAAGTATAAAAACCACAAACATTTTGTAGACTAGGGTTAACAATAATAACCACTTTTTTAGAAGCATCTGTAGCATCTTCATAAGCAAAGTAAATATCAGGACTATAATCTTCAACTTGAGAGGCAATGAGTTTTGGAGTCTTAATATTACCTAATTGATATTTAGTAATAAAGCTATTTCCTAATGATTCAAAGTTCTTAGGGTCTACAGGTTGCTTAGAAGCAGGATTAGAGATTGCTACGCCACCAGAAGTCTCTTTGGTAATTTCGAAGCTGGTAGAAAGCATAATAAGTTCTTTATTATTTTCGTTAAAGTAAGCAGTATATGAAAAGTCGTCATCTACATAATCTAAAAGTGCATAATCATGATTGAACTCCTTAAGTCGTTCACGAAATCCATCTGCTAACTCTTTATTAAATGCAAGGTCTTCTTGAAGCGCTTTAGCCTGTGTTTTGGGGTCATATTCACTATAAGTTCCCTTATCTAAAAAAGTTTGGTAGTCATTAGCAAAAGTATCATTAACAATCATAACATCTTGCTGATTAGGGTCCTTTACAGAAAGATTAAAATATTTTTTTAATGCATCAGAAACTTGGGTACGATAATAAGTAACAAGTTCAGGATCAGGTTTTGGAAATGCTCCTTCATCAGAGTTTACAGCTGTTTGAACTACGTTCTCTTTTGAATAAACTACATTTGTTTTAATTATTTGATTTTCTGATTCAGTTGCATAGAGCTGAGCAACAGATAGTACACCTACACAAAATAAAGATAAACCTACAGTCATTAATTTTTTTGAAAGCATAATACATTCTCCTTTTTTATTTGAATGATGAATAAGCACCTATTACATGTTTAATTATAAAGAGATAATGTCATAGAAGATTGGTTAAAATGCAAAATAGTTGTAAAATAGTTGCTCATACTAGGCTAGAAGAACACATACTAGGAAATGTAAGTAATAGGGTTGTTCCTTCGCCAGGTTGACTTTCAATAGCTAAAGTAGCATGATGTAGGGTAGCAATTTTTTGACAAATAGATAGCCCGATACCTGCTCCATTATAGGCTCTAGAACGTGCTTTATCGACAACATAGAAAGCATCACAAAGCTGGGATAAATGTTCGGCAGGAATACCTATACCATGATCTCTAATAGATAAGGTAGTTGTTTGAGTATCAGGTAAAATCGTTATTTCAATACTAGAGCATGGGCTAGAAGCTTTAATAGCATTTTCAAGTAAATTACTTATTAACATATGTATAAGAATTTCGTCTAACATTAGTATGGTAGATGGTCCTTGGATATTCACTTCGATTTCATGTTCATGTAGCTTAGGTTCAAAAGAAGCTTTTGTGTCTATAATGATTTTTAGTAAATCTTTTGGGACAAGTTGAATTTTCTGAGTATCAGCATAGATAAGATCCATCATTTTAAAAGCCATTTGTTCAAGACGTTTGCCTTCAGTATAAATATAATCAGTAGCTTGAATGAAAATAGCTTCGTTATATTTAGCGGAACGCATGAGGTTAGCATAACCAATAATTGAAGTAAGGGGTGTTTTGAGTTCATGCGTAAAGTTATGAATAAAGGTTTCTTTATTTTCATTAGAAAGCTCTAAATCCTTAATTTTGTCTTCAACTGTTTGTGCCATTGAATTAAAATGCTCTGCTAAGATTTTAAATTCATCATTAGAATGAAGTATGACACGTTCAGAGTATTTACCTAAAGAAATCTGCTTTGTGGAGGTAATCAGTGTGGAAATAGGATTGGTGATTAACCTACTAATAAAAAACATAAAGAAAGCAAATACACAACAGATGATTATATCCAGTTTGATAAAGAAATTGTAATAATGATGTTTTTCTGCATACAGCGAAGATAGGTCCTTGGCATAATAAAGGATAATAGGTGTATGATGGATTTCGGATAATTGAGCAATATATAAGTAGTACTGATGATTACTAGAGCGAATAATATAATTTGTAATATCGGTAGATAAATTTTCTAGTTCCTTATGTGAAGCTGGTACAGGAAAGAACGTATCAGTGTAAATGACATTATGTTGAGTATCTAAAATTTGATAAACACCATCAGTCAATGAATTTCCGTATGGACTCATAAGAGAGCTAATAGAGCGTTCTAAGCTAAAAGGAATACTAGAAGAATATTTCATCATAAGATTAGTATTAAAACTAAGTTCAGATAAAACGCGTTGTTGTTGAGTGAGACACTTATCGACTTCTACTTTAATCAAATGGTTATGAAACCTTTGAACCAATAAAAAACCTGAAATATTTAAAGTAAAAATTAATAGTAGCATAGAAAAAAGATAAATTTTTTGCCATAGTTTCATAAGTTACTCCTCTAGACGATAACCAATTTTATAAATAGTTTTAATAGCATCCGTTAAATCTAATTTTTTTCGTAGTTTTTGGATATGCGTATCAATGGTACGGGTTTCGCCCATATATTCATAGCCCCAAATTCTTTCTAGAAGATATTCTCTTGAGAGAGCCATATCTTTATTTTTTATGAGTAAAACAAGTAAATCAAACTCTTTAAGTGTAAGTTCGATGATTTGTTCTTGATTTTTTACTATACGTTTATCTTCATCAATAGTAAGATGCTTAAAATGAAGTATAGAGTCATTTGGGGTATAGCGTCTTAAAACAACTTCTATTCTAGCCAATAATTCAACAGCTTCAAAGGGTTTAACAATGTAATCTTCAGCACCAGACTGAAGACCCATTACTTTATCAGTTATTGCATTTTTAGCTGTAAGAAAAATAACAGGTATATGAAGAGGTTTAATATGATTAAGTAGTGAAAAACCGTCTAAACCAGGTAGCATAACATCTAATAAAATTAAGTCAAAAATAGGATTTTTTAAAGCGGTTAAAACTTCTAATCCATTAAAAATTTGAGTGGTTTCATAACCAACCATATTAAGATGAATCTTAATTAGATTAGAAATAGCTGGGTCATCTTCTACAATTAAAATATGTTTATTCAAGTGAAATCCTCCTTGTTAAATGAATGAAAAATCAATAATGCAACTATTATATAATAAAAGGAATAAAAGTGTTAATATTGTTTGAAAATTAAAACAAAATATTGTTAATTATGAGTGTATATTATAAGATAAAAAGGTGCTTTGATTACATAAGTATAACAAAGAAAGTAGTGTAAAATGGGAAAGTAATAGACGTTTGGAGAGACTCAAATAAACATGACCAGGATGTATATACACGAATACTGGGGAGATTAGATTTTCTAGATGAGGAGATAAAGAAAGAAATAGAATGGGCAAATGAGTTAGAATACAAAACAAAAAATAAAGAGAGGAAGCACTAATGAAAAAAATATTGATATCAGGATTAGTTAATACAGAAACAACAGTCAAAGTAAAAGAATTTCCTATTGAATATTTCCCGATTGAGTATCCGTTTTTTGGTGTAAATACAAATGTTTCAGGGGTGGCCTATAATATAGCTAAGGCCTTAAAGACATTAGGGGATGAAGTAGAGTTTATTACAATGACAGGCTGTGATTATGGAGCTAGCTATGTAATGCAGAAAATAAATGAAATAGGTGTTTCAACAAGGTATATTAAAAGTATATTGAAAGAAACACCCAATTCAGTGGTTTTATATGATGAAGGTGGCAAAAGACAAATCTACTGTGATTTAAAAGATGTTCAGGAGATGACATATGAATTTGAGAAAGAAATCTATCATGATTGCGATTTAATTGTAGCTTGTAATACGAATTTTAATAGAACATTATTAAAACAAGCAAAGCTTGATGGCAAAATGATTGCAACGGATGTACATGTATTAGCTGATATTGAGGATAGTTATAATAGTGATTTTATGAAGTATGCTAATATTTTATTTTTAAGTGATGAGAATATAGAAGGTGAACATAGGCAGTTTTTATTTGAACTAGAACAAAAATATCAAAATGACATAATAGTACTTGGTAGAGGAAGTAAAGGTGCATTAATGTATGTAAAAGATGAAGATAAATACTATGAATTGCCCGCAATTCAAGTGGATGATGTGATTAATACAGTAGGTGCAGGAGATGCTCTCTTTAGTGGTTTTATTCATTTCTATACAAAAGGATTCTCACCAATTGAATCATTAATAAGAGCAGAGATATTTGCAGCAGTAAAAATAGGATATGATGGCGCAGCAAATGGATTTATTGATGAAAAGCAAATTGAAGATATTTATAGTAGGGTAGAAAAAGAATTACATTAGGACATGTAAACACAGGCAAACTCCATAGCATTGACAAAGAAAAGTTTTGGTTATCATAAGACTCGTAAGTTATTGGTTATCAATGCCTTACGAGTCTTTATCTGTTTTAAGAAAAGAATGGGCACTTTTAAGTGATGCTATGAAATTTCAATTAACTGTCGTTACAAGGATACAAGATTGATGTGAATGTCACTTTAAAAAGGTTGAAATCATAAAAAACTTAAAACAAAGGCAAATTAGTTTTCATTGCTAGAAGACAAAGTTTGCATGAGAGCAAAGAAATGTTTAGGATCACCAGTATTAAAGTATTCATACCAAGATTCCAGTGTGTTTGATTGAAAAATACCTAAACGCTCAATGATTTGTTTCGCCCATAGCAAAGATCCGGTGGAGCTTGCAGTAATAAGGTTGTTATCCGATACAGATGGCTTGTCTATATAAAAACTTTGCCCTTTATAATTAGGAGAAAACATTTCAAGAAATCCCGGTCCATTGCTAGTATGTAGGCGATTATCTAATAGTCCAAAGTTGGCAAGCGCAACGGTAGCTCCACAGATTGCACATACCGTACCTCCTAAAGAGAGAAATTCGCTTGCTTTTTTGATAATAGCGTTATGTTCTGGAGCGTTCCATGTATCTGCACCTGGTAATAGCAACATGCTTGTTTCACATATAACAATATCATCAATTAAGCAATTGGGGGCTATTTCCACCCCTCCCATTGTATGAATTGGCTCTTTAGAATAACTAACCGTTTTAAGTAATACAGGCTGCTCGCCCTTTTTGAAAAATCGCCCTGAATTTAGTTCAGCAATAACATACCCTAGTTCCCAGTCAGCTAAAGTATCAAGAACATAAATATAGATTGTAAACATAAACTCCCTCCATTTTCATTGTTTTTCTAATTATTGTTTTTCTGCCATCATCTCCGCCAGAAGTGGATTGATTCATTTGCTGTTTTAGTGTACCATGCAATTACTGACAACATTGTGGCAACAATCTATATTCATTATAAAAGAAATTTTGGAAAGGGGTTTTTGAGATGAAAATTGACAGGCTTGTTAGCATTATTATGATACTTCTTGATAAAGAGCGTATAGGTGCACAGGAGCTAGCAGATATGTTTGAAGTTTCACCTCGCACAATCTACCGTGACATTGATACGATTAATAGGGCAGGCATTCCGGTTTGTTCTGTATCAGGAGTTGGTGGTGGCTTTGAAATTATGAGGAAATATAAGATTGATAAAAGTTTTTTTTCGACTGAAGACCTTTCTATTATCCTAATGGGGCTATCCAATCTTTCGAATATGATGCGAGGGGAAGGAATGGTAAACGCTCTTGCAAAAGTTAAGAGTTTTATCCCAGCTGAAAGAGCAAATGATATTGAAATAAAAGTGAATCAGATTTACATAGATTTAAGTCCATGGACGGGCAACAGGAACATACAACCCTATTTAGAAATGATTAAAACAGCTTTACAGGAAAGTAAGCTACTTTCATTTGAGTATACAGACGGCCATGGAAACAAAACTGAACGAACAGCCGAGCCATATCAGCTTATATTGAAAAATAGTAATTGGTATTGGCATGGGTATTGTCTTAAAAGAAATGATTTTCGCTTATTCAAAATATCCCGCATGTCAAACCTACAAATACAAGGGGAATTTTTTAAGCCACGAGATTATCAAAAGCCGCAGTTAGATTTTGATGATATTCTGGCAAATATGCAAACAAAAATCAAAATTCGTATTCATAAATCTATCATGGACAGAGTACTTGATTTTTGCCAGTATGAAGATTTTTCGCCTGACGACAATGAACATTACATTGTTAATTTTCCTTTTATAGAGAACGACTACTACTACAATATTCTTTTCAGTTTTGGGAATAAATGCGAGTGTTTAGAGCCGTTATATATCCGCACAGAAATGAAACGTAGAATACATGATATAGCCGCCTTATACCAAAACTAGAACTAAATAGATTAGGTTAAGCATCTATAGGGTATAATTGCAATTGACTAATCAGTAGAATATAATATTACTTAAAAACTAAAGCGTAATAATAGGAGACAATATCATGAATGAATATGAAGTAATCAGTATGCCTGTATCAGATGGAACAGAGAAGGAATTTGCCATTATTGATACTTTTGAGGTGAGACGAAAAATGTATATGGCTGTATCTTTAGTTGAAGAAGATGAAATTAAAGAAGGTGTCTATATTTATCGTTATTATAATGCTGAGGATGGAGATGTGATTGTAGAAGAGATTGCAGACCCTGATGAATATAATAAAGCAGTAGCGGCATATGAAAAGAGATAGTTAATGCGGAACTGGTGCACTCAATAAGTGCCCAGTTCTTTTTTGCTTAAAAGCACCCAATATATTATCAAAGTTGATTTTATAATGGACAACAAATGATACAGTACTAGCAACGATCACTATAGACTAGTTTTTTGCATACAAGTAATGCCATATTCTTCAAAACCAAATTTCCTATAAAGTTCCTGGGCATCTTTGGTAATGAGTAGCCCACGTAAGGGCGCTAAATCCTTATGGTGAACAATGGCATCAATAAGCATATTGCCAATCCCCTTGCTACGATAAGTAGCATCTACAATGACATCTACAATATAAAAGCGGGTGGCATAGTCTGTAATGACACGCGCAAAGGCGATTTGTTTATCTGCTGTTTCATCTAATACACCAAAACTTAAGGAGTGATGCAAGGATTTTTCTATTGTTTCTAAAGTGTAGTTTTTAGCCCAATAAGTTTGAGTAAGTAATTGCTCAATATCGTGAAGTCTCATAAACTCACGTTCTTGTAGAATTGAATAATTTCCCATATCCAGCCCCCCTTATAAGATATTTGTAGTCTGTTAAAATCAATATACGTTATTATAAATCAAGTGTGTATAAAAATGCAAATTTATTTATAAAAATTCTAAAAAATACTTGAAAATTCTAAAAATAAAATTATAATTAAGAATATATTTTTAAAGTGTAGCGTAAAAAATAAAGCAATGGATGGGAGGAAGCGTTATGAAATTAATTCAAGGTGGTATTACAGCAGCCAAAGGATTTAAAGCTGCAGGTGGACATATAGGGATTAAAGCAAAGAGAAAAGATTTAGCTGTTGTTTATAGTGAAACAGCTTGTACATATGCAGGTGCTTTTACACAAAATATAGTAAAGGCAGCACCTGTACATTGGGATAAAGCTATTTTAGAAGAGGGACATAAAGTGCATGCTATTGTTGTCAATAGTGGTAATGCCAATGCAGCAACAGGGCTTCAAGGGGAGAAGGATGCAGCAGATACGGCTCTTGTAATGGCAGAAGCAATGGGGATTGGGCAAAAAGAAGTTTTAGTTTGCTCAACAGGTGTCATTGGTGTACCTATGCCAATGGATACGATTAAAAAAGGTGTACCAGAAGTGGCAAAAAGTTTAAGTGAGTCATTTGAAGGCGGCGAATCAGCAGCAGAAGCGATTATGACTACAGATACCGTAAAGAAGACCATTGCCATTGAAGGAAAAGTAGGAGATGTTACTTTTACAATAGGTGGTATGGGTAAAGGGGCTGGAATGATTCATCCGAATATGGCCACTTTACTTGGTTTTGTCACGACTGATGTGAATATTACAAAGGAAATGCTTCAAAAGGCACTGGGTAAAGCTATCAATACATCTTTTAATATGATTACAGTAGATGGAGATACCAGCACAAATGATAGTGTGCTTGTACTGGCTAATGGACTTGCAGGAAATCCTATTATTGATTGTGAAGGGGAAGCTTTTGATCAGTTTTATGAAGCACTTTATGAAGTATGTAAATATCTTGCTGTTTCTATTGTAAGAGATGGTGAGGGGGCTACTAAATTATTAGAAGTTCAATTATCAGGTGCTAAAAACTTTGAAGAAGGTAAATGCCTAGCAAAGAGTATCTTAACCTCTAGTTTAGTGAAAACAGCATTCTTTGGAGAAGATGCTAACTGGGGACGTATATTCTGTGCAATGGGTTATTCAGGTGTACACTTTGACCCTAATAAAGTAAATATTAAAATTGAAAGTACAGCAGGTGTAGAAGCTATGCTTAAAGCAGGCCTTCCGCTACCATTTAGTGAAGAAAAAGCTAAGAGAATTTTAGAGGAAAATGAAATTACTATTTTAGTAGAAATGGGTGAAGGCGATACATCCGTTACAGCATGGGGCTGTGATTTAAGCTATGACTATGTGAAGATTAATGGGGATTATCGTAGCTAAATCTTAAAAAGTAAATATAGATTCAATCATCACTAGAGAAACGACAAGGAGACTTCTTAGAAGCAGCTTAGGGAAAATAGAGAATAAGTGGGGGTTTTTAAGATGAATGATGGATTAGAAAAAGCACAGGTACTTATTGATGCCTTACCATATATAAGAGAATTTAATGGGCATACAGTAGTGATTAAATATGGTGGAAGTGCTATGTTGGATCCTAGTATTAATGAGACCATTGTTAAAGATATTGTCATGCTGAAATTAGTAGGGCTTAAACCAATTATTGTACATGGTGGTGGACCGGAAATTAATAATATGCTATGTCGCTTAAATATTAAGTCAGAGTTTATTAATGGGCTTCGTGTGACGACTAAAGAAACCATGGAAGTAGTAGAAATGGTGCTGGCAGGTAAGGTTAATAAACAGATTGTTGAAATGATCTCTCAGGAAGGTGGCTGTCCAGTTGGTATTACAGGAAAAGACGGCAAAATGATTAGAGCAAAGAAAATTGAAAAAGATGGAGTAGATTTAGGTTATGTAGGTGATATTGTAGAGGTTAATACAATGCTTTTACAATCACTTATTGATAACAGCTTTATTCCAGTTATCGCGCCAATTGGTTCAGATGATGAAGGGAATACTTATAACATCAATGCAGACTATGCAGCAGTTGCTATTGCAGCAGCTATGAATGCAGAAAAACTTGTCTTTTTAACGGATGTAGAAGGCGTGCTTAAAGATAAAAATGATCCATCTTCACTTATTTCATTCTTAAGTGATAAGGAAGCTAAGGGATACATTAAAGATGGTGTGATTGCAGGTGGTATGATTCCTAAAGTAGAATGCTGCATGGAGGCTATTGAAAAAGGGGTTTCTATGGTCCATATTTTAGATGGTCGTAAGAAACATGCTTTAGTACTTGAAATCTATACACCAAATGGTATTGGAACCATGATGTATAAAAAGGAGGAAGAGTAGATGAGCCAAACAATTGAAAAGGGTGAACAATATGTGATGCACACCTATGGTCGTTTTCCTGTTGTGTTAGATCATGGAGATGGCGTTTATTTATATGATGAGAATGGTAAAAAATATTTAGATATGTATGCAGGAATTGCAGTTAATGCATTAGGCTACAATCATCCTAAACTTACAGAAGCCTTACAAGAGCAAGTGGGTAAAATGCTTCATGTGTCTAACTATTATTATACTAAAGAATTAGTAGGTGCAGCACAGCTATTAGTCGAAAACTCTATTTTTGATAAAGTTTTCTTCTGTAATAGTGGGGCAGAAGCGAATGAAGCAGCACTTAAGCTTGCTAAAAAGTATGGTAAGTCTAAAAGTGAAAATAAAACACAAGTGATTGCTATGAAAAAATCGTTCCATGGTAGAACACATGGTGCCCTTGCGCTTACGATGCAAGAAAAATATCAAAAGAGTTTCCAGCCACTTGTACCAAACATCCAAGCAGCAGAGTATAACAATATTGAAAGTGTAAAAGCTTTAATCAATGAAAATACTTGTGCGGTGATCCTAGAAGTCATTCAAGGAGAAGGCGGTATTATTCCAGCAGAAAAAGCATTCCTTCAAGAAGTTGAAGCGCTTTGTAAAGCTAATGATGCCCTCTTAATGATTGATGAAGTCCAAACAGGAATTGGCCGAACAGGGACACTTTTTGCATTTGAACAATATGGTATTCATCCTGATGTGGTTTCTATGGCTAAAGGTCTTGGTGGTGGTGTACCAATTGGTGCGATGGCATGTACAAAAGAAGTAGATATATTAGTACCAGGGGACCATGCTTCAACATTTGGTGGGAATCCACTTGTAACAGCAGCAGCTCAAGTTGTGCTTAAAGAACTTACTGAGAATGGCTTATTAGACCATGTTCAAGAAGTAGGGGCTTATTTAAAAGAACAACTTTTAGCGCTTAAAGAAGAATTTGAATGTGTTGTAGATGTACGTGGTATAGGTTTAATGCAAGGTGTTGAGCTCACTATTCCAGCACTTGATGTAGAAAAGAAATGTATTGCAAATGGTATGTTACTTGTAGGAGCAGGAGAAAAAGTTATACGTTTTGTACCACCTCTTATTATTACTAAGGAACATGTAGATGAAGCAATGTCTATTTTAAGAAAAGCGCTAGTATAATATAAAAGGGATGCTCCAGTGAAAAGCATCCCTTTTATATTAGGATTTTATAAGTTATAAAAATGTAGGTAGTACATAAAGAAAGAAGGAAATGCATGTTAGGGACAATTGTCAA
>SVDC01000064.1 GCA_015058045.1 Cellulosilyticum sp. | reverse complement strand
TGTCTAATCTATAGGTACCAGTTTATAGTTGCTTCTGGAAGAAATTCTTTTTTCGGACGACTGAGCGGATGTATTTTACGACGGCCCCTTTTATCCTTTTCATTTATCTCATAGGTATCTGCTCTCTACTTCTAGCCTATTCCCCTAAATAGGCCTTTTTAATAGAATCATCATTAATTAGTTCTTTCGCTTCACCTTCAAGAACAATATTTCCTGTTTCTAATACATAGGCTCTATCTGCAATAGAAAGTGCTTTCTTAGCATTTTGCTCTACTAAAAGAACGGTAGTTCCTAAACTACTGATTTCTTCAATAATCTTAAAAATCTCATTTACATAGAGTGGTGAAAGTCCCATAGATGGTTCATCCATTAAAATAATTTTAGGATGTGACATTAAGGCTCTACCCATGGCAAGCATCTGTTGTTCTCCACCACTTAATGTACCTGCAATCTGTTCTTTTCTTTCTTCAAGTCTTGGAAACTTACTATAAATCATTTGAAGTGTTTCATCGATCTCACTTTTACTGCTACGTGTATAAGCACCTAGTTTTAAATTTTCAAGTACAGTGAGTTCTTGAAAAATCCTTCTTCCTTCTGGGACATGTGCCATACCCATAGATACAATCTTATGAGCAGGTGTTTTTAAAAGGTTCTGCCCTTGAAATTCAATATTTCCTGCTTTAGCACCTACTAATCCTGTAATGGTATGGAGAATCGTTGTCTTCCCTGCACCATTAGCGCCGATAAGAGCAATAACTTCCCCTTCATTTACCTCAAAGGATACACCTTTTATCGCCTTAATCATTCCATAATATACTTCTAGATTTTCTACCTTTAACATAGCCATAAATGGTTTCTCCTTTCTATTCTCCTAAGTAAGCTTTTATAACTTCTGGATTATTAAGCACCTTACTTGTTTCACCATGTGTTAACTCTTTTCCAAAGTTAAGAACTGTGATTTCCTCACAAATCCCACTTACTAATTTCATATCATGCTCAATGAGTAAAATAGTCATATTAAATTTATCTCTTACAAAGCGAATCGTCTTCATAAGCTCCGCTGTCTCATTAGGATTCATTCCAGCCGCTGGTTCATCTAATAGCAAAAGCTTTGGATTTGTGGCAAGTGCTCTTGCAATCTCTAATTTTCTTTGCTTACCATATGGTAAGTTTGAAGCAAGAATATCCTTTTCTTTATCTAAGTCAAAAACAGAAAGAAGGGAAATTGCCTTTTCATCCATTTCTTTTTCTGCTTTAAAATAGCGTGGTAATCTAAAAATCCCTTCTGCTACAGAATACTTCTTTTGATTGTTAAGACCTATTTTTACATTATCCAATACAGTCATATTATGGAAAAGACGGATATTTTGGAAGGTACGTGCGATGCCTTTTTTATTAATTTCAATCGTACTTTTTCCTGTGATTTCTTCACCATCTAAGATAATTCTTCCACCAGTTGGTTTATAAACACCGGTAAGCATATTAAAGCATGTTGTTTTTCCCGCACCATTTGGTCCAATTAAACCGTATAATTGTCCCTTTTCAATCTTTAAACTAAAATCATCTACTGCATGTAAACCACCAAATACAATCGTTAAGTTATTAACCTCTAATAGAGCCATCGCCCTCCTCCTTTCCTTCTCCCACTTTATTTCCTTTTAATTTATGTACAACCTCTTGTTTAAATTCTGCAAACTTAGGAGATGAATTTAAAATCATCATAGCAATGAGTACCACTGCATAAATCAGCATACGATAATCTGCCAAGCCACGAAGTACTTCTGGTAAAAGAGTAATAATAACAGCAGATATAATAGAACCTGCTATACTTCCCATACCACCTAAAACAACGATAACCAATATTTCAATAGACTTATTAAAATCAAAAGTACTTGGTTTTAAAATTCCTAAGTTTTGTCCATAAAGTACACCTGCAACTCCTGCAAAAAATGCCGCAATAACAAATGCAAGTAGCTTGTGATATACCACATTAATACCAACAGATTCAGCTGCAATAATATTGTCTCTAATCGCACAAATCGCTCTACCATGTCTTGAACGTACCAAATTAGAAATTACAATAATCGTAATAATGGCAATGATATAGACTATGGTATAGTTACTTGTTTTGTCAATACCTTTAAGCCCACCGGCACCACCTGTAATTTCAAGGTTTGTAAAGACTGAACGGATAATTTCACCAAAAGCCAGGGTTACAATAGCTAAATAGTCACCTTTTAATCTTAGTGCAGGTATACCAATGATGACACCAAATAGTGCTGCTACAAGACCACCAATGATTAGTGAAAGTGGTAATTCTATATAAACTGGTAAGTTAGAGTATATACTAAAGATACAACCTGCATATGCACCTACTGACATAAAACCTGCATGGCCTAATGTTAACTCTCCTAAAAATCCAACAGTTAGGTTAAGGGATACAGCTAAAATAATATTAATACCAACTGGAACGAGTAAACTTTGATAATGCCTTGATAAAATCCCTGAAGATACTAAACAGGTAATCAGGACATAAACTAATATAGCCATTAGAATTGATATAATATTTTTCCTATTTAATAGTTTTTTCATACCTATCCCCCCTTTACACCTTATCCATTCGTACTTTACCTAAAAGGCCCGACGGTTTAACCAGCAGTACAATAATAAGTACGCTAAATACAATGGCATCTGATAAATTTGTTGAAATATATGCCTTTGATAAACTTTCAATAATACCTAAAATAATTCCTCCGAGCATTGCCCCTGGAATACTTCCAATCCCTCCAAGTACTGCTGCAACGAATGCTTTAATACCTGGAAGTGACCCTGTATAAGGTCCTACGAATCCATAAGAACTAACAAAAAGCACACCTGCGACTGCAGCTAATGCTGAACCAATAGCAAATGTAATAGAGATGGTTTGATTGACGTTAATCCCCATCAATTGTGCTGCACCCTTATCTTCTGAAACAGCAAGCATTGCCTTACCAAGTTTTGTTTTCTTAATAAAAAGCGTTAGACCAACCATAATAAGTATGGTTACACCTAATGTCACCACAGATTCCCCTGTTAGCTCTAGCGCTCCTATCTTAATCCCTGACATAGTAATGGCTGATTCTACCTTTCTTTTGTTTGAACCAAAAATTAATAAAGCCACACTTTGTAAGAAATAACTTACACCAATCGCTGTAATGAGTACAGTAAGCGGTGATGCACTTCTAAGTGGTTTATACGCAATTTTTTCGATCGTTACGCCTAAGAGTGAGCACACAACCACTGATGCTAAAATGGCTATAATAGGTGGCATCCCTAAATTAGTCATCACAAGCGATAAGGTATAGGCACCGACCATAATAATATCACCGTGTGCAAAGTTAAGCATTTTTGCAATACCGTAAACCATTGTGTATCCAAGTGCCATCAGTGCATAGATACTACCTAAGTTTAATCCATTGATGAGTTGTTCAATAAATCCCATCCTAGTCCCTCCTTTTATCATATTCTTAGTTTAGATTATGTATAAATTTAAAGGCTGCCTTTAATAGCTTCTCTTTACCTTACCTAAAAGCTATTAAAGGGCAGCCTCTTATTCTAGTTCAATACTTCCTTAATTTTTTATCTATCTATATGTTTTATTGAGCACTTTATTTAGCTACATATTCACCATTTTCAATAACAGCTACTTTAGCTGATTTATTTGGTTCACCTTCTGGTGTGAAAGTCATATCACCTGTTAAACCTTTTACTTCAATCTCAGTCATTGCTGCAATTAAATTTTCATTTGTTACATCATCACCACATTTTTCGATAGCTGCTTTAATTGCATAAACACCATCATAACCATCTGCTGCAAATTGGTCTGGTGTAGCTGAATAAGCTGCTTGATATGATGTAACGAATGCTTTGATATTTTCTTCTTCTGATGTTGCTACAAATGGTGTAAGGAATGTTGCGCCTTCAATATTAGCTGTTTCACCATTTAATTGTTTAATGATCCCATCCCATCCATCACATCCGAAGTATGGAAGACTTATACCAACTGTCGTTGCTTGTTCTGTGATGTAACCAACTTCAGCATAGTAAAGTGGAAGGAATAAACAATCTGCATTTACATCTTTAATTTTTGTAAGTTGTGTTTTAAAATCCACATCTCCAGTATTAAATGATTCTTGTGCTACAACTGTAAGTCCTACATTAGCAGCTTCTGCTATAAATGCCTCAGTAATTCCGTTACTATAATCACTAGCAGCATCATAAATAATTGCTACATTTTTATAACCTTGTTCAGCAATATATTTAGCCATTGTTTGGCCTTGTAATGGATCTGTAAAACAGATTCTAAAACCATTCTCATGCTTTGTACAGTCTTGTGTTGAACCACTTGGTGTGATTTGAAGAATACCATCGTTTACAGATTCATCAGCTACAGCAGTGCTACATCCTGATGTTACAGCACCAAGAATTGCAATAACGCCTTCATCCATTACTTTGTTATAAGCACTAATTGCTTTTTCTTCATCACATTCGTCATCTTCAAATATTAGTTCAAAGTTATGTCCATTAACCCCACCTGCTGCATTAATTTCATTAATAGCAATTTCAGCACCTTGTTTAACAGAAATACCATAAGATGCATAATCTCCTGTTAATGGTCCCATGGCACCAATTTTATATACTTCACCACTTGCTACCTCATTGTTTCCTTCATTTGTTGTATTTGAAGTTGTAGTTGTTTGGCTACTACCACATCCTACAAAACTCATAGCACACATTACTGTTGTTGCAAGAGCTAAGCCTTTTCTTAAACTCATTTTCATACTAAATCCCCCCTAATTCTAAATATTTTTTAATATTCAAAATAATTATAACAATAAATTCTTTTCATTAAAAATATACTATTATTTATGTAATTTGTCAATTGCATTTAAAATTAACCAAAAATTCATTTTTGTAAATATTTAACTTTATATCCATCATATAATCACATCCCCTTATTCATTGAAATTACTTAGTTTTTTCACCCTTAAACTTTGGATTATATTTACTTTTCATACAAGAGTTATGATTTTTATTATTGCACTTCTCTCAATTTTAATCTTACATAACCTTCTTTCCAATAGAAAAAGAGGTATAACTCTAATAAGCTATACCTCTTTTTCTATACTTCTATATTTTTAAATATGACTTTAATCTCAGTTCCTTTACCAAGCTCACTTGTTACTTCCATATAAGCATGATGTTTCACTACGATATGCTTAACAATAGCAAGACCTAATCCAGTACCTCCGCTGGACTTGGATCTGCTTCTATCGACACGATAAAACCGCTCAAATATACGCTGTTGATTTTCCTCAGATATTCCAATTCCTGTATCCTTAATAGATAAAATAACCTCTTCTTGGGTAGATGTAACCGTTACCTCTACCTTCCCGCCTTTATTATTATATCTAATGGCATTATCACAAAGATTTACAATGACTTCTTCTATCATTACTCTATTTGCATTAATTCTTGCAGGCATCCCTTGTAAAATTAGCTTAACATCATTTTGTTGTGCTGTAACCTGTAACATCTCAACACAAGATGCTGCAACTTGATAAAGCTCTACTGGTGCAAAACTGACTTCAACTTCTATTGTATCTAACTCCGATAGCTGAATGATATCATTAATTAAAGCAAGCAATCTATTAGAATTTCGATGAATTTCAGTAGCAAAGTGTCTTACATCTTCATTACTTGCCATCCCGCTTTCAATAAGTTCTGCATAACCTGATATAGCTGTAAGTGGTGTCTTTAATTCATGAGATACATTAGCTGTAAACTCCTGCCTCATCTTTGCACCTTTCATAATATCCTCATGCTGTTTCTGTATTGTATTAATAAAGGGCACAAGCTCTTTATACGCAGAAATAGAATCACAACTTTCTATATTCTCAGCTAGTTGTTCAATAGGAGCCACTAGACTTTTAGTCATAAAATGAGCAATAACAATACAAATACCAAATACAACTACTGTAAATATGCCTATAGCAGGAAATGCACTTTCAAATATGCTCCATATACTCTTTGACTCTTGTGCCACTCTTAAAATAGTGCCATTATCTAACTTTAAAGCATAATAAAATGTACTTTCAGCTAATGTTGTAGAGTATCTTATATCGCTTCCTTCACCATTCTTAAGCGCCTTAATAACCTCTGGCCGATTAGCATGATTATCCATTTGCGTTGCATCTACTCTACTATCATAGTAAACTTTTCCATCTTCATTAATTAGTGTAATTCTTAGCTCTTCTTCTGCTATTTTAAAATCATAATCTTCTTGCTCAAAAATACCACTTTCACTTAGTAGATGCGTATAAGCTTTTAAATTTCCTAGCATTTCATTCCTAAAAAGTTCATAGAAAATTCCTACAATCATAACGAGTGTCGCACTTATAGCTAGTACTGTAAGAACAACAAGTTGAATATTTATTTTTCTCTTCATCCTATTATAACTCCATTAATATAACATCATAGAACTTTTTAATATCTTATTCTATTATTTATTATTTTACTACTATTCCATGATATATCCAACATTTCGGACAGTCTTAATGGTTACATTAGCATTCTTCAATTTCTGCCTTAGCGTTTTAATGTGCATGTCCAATGTTCTAGATTCTCCTTCAAAATCAGAGCCCCAAATTCTTTCCATTATAATATCCCTAGACATAACGATTCCTGTATTAATTAAAAGAAGCTTTAATAGTTCATATTCTTTAAAAGTTAACTCACAAGGTTCATCCTTGACATATACAGTATGTCTTTCATTATCAATACAAACATCTGCAAGCATTAACTTTTTCTCTTCTTCCATCCCTTTACTTCTTCTAAGTAACGCCTTAACTCTAGAAATAAGTTCCATAACCCCAAAGGGCTTAGTAATGTAGTCATCTGCCCCCATATCTAAGCCCTTTACCTTATCTATTTCTGTTGTTTTAGCCGTTACCAATATAATAGGTACTTTCTTTGTTGTAGGCGTACTTCTAAGTTTCTTTAAAACGTCTAAGCCATCTTCATCTGGTAACATTATATCTAATATAATTAACGCTGGTACCTTTTCTGTAATCTTTTTATAAAAATCTTTTGCGCAGTCGAAATCCATAACCTGATAACCACTATTTTTAAGTGCAAAACTCTCAATTTCTCTAATATTACGGTCATCTTCAACAATATATATCCACGCCATAAGTTTTTATCCTCCAGTTTAAATCAATTACTCATGTACCTATTGTATCACATATTTTTCATTCTATTAAATCACTATGGTAACTTATACTGTAATTTGTAAGATTGATATTTTTCTCTAAACTCTTTATTGTCTTCTCTCTTGAGTTGATCAATATATTCATGTGCATCGAAGTTTTCTTCATTATCAAGCTGTAATACACATAATGCCATATTTGAACAATGGTCTGCAACTCTTTCATAATTAGTTGTAATATCAGATAAGATAAATCCTAACTCAATAGTACAGATACCATCTCGTAGTCTTTGGACATGACGTTTCTTTAATTTTTCATTTAAGTGGTCAATCACTTCTTCTAATGGTTCTACAGTCACAGCTAACTGCTTATCTTCATCTTCAAAGACTTGAATAGAAATATTGATAATATCTCTTACTGCTCTTGAAAATACGGCTAACTCTGTTTTAGCTTGTTGTGAAAACACAAGACCTTTTTCATGCATTTCTTTGCCTGCGTCCATAATATTTACTGCGTGATCTGAAATACGTTCAAAATCTCCGATTAAGTGTAATAACATAGATAAAACATGACTATCTTTTTCTAAAAGATTTTTACTACTTAATTTTACTAAATAGCCACCTATCTCATCTTCATAACGATCTATACGATTTTCTAGTTCTACAACTTGTTTTGCTTTTTCTTCATCATATTCTTCTAATAGTTCAATAGACTTAAATAACGCTTCTTTAGAAAGCTCTGCCATCTTATAAGTTACTTGTTTACATCTTTCAAGCGCAAATGCTGGTGAATCTAAGAAACGTGAATCTAATACTTGGAATTCACCTTGTGCAGTCTCATCTTTGATTTCTGCTTCATCTTCTTTAATTGTAAGATAAGCTAATTTTTCAAGTACTCTTGTAAATGGTAAAAGTACACATGTAGCTACCACATTAAATAATGTATGAATAACTGCAATACCTGCTGGTCCTGCAACATCATTTAATACAGAAAAACGGAATACTGCATTTAATGAATAGAAAATAATCATAAAAACAGTTGTTCCAATTACATTAAAGTAAAGGTGAACAAGTGCTGCTCTTCTTGCATTTTTGCTTGTTCCAATACTAGAAAGCATTGCTGTAATACATGTTCCAATGTTTTGCCCCATAATAATAGGAAGTGCTGAAGCATAAGTTACTGAACCTGTCACACATAATGCTTGTAAAATACCAACCGAAGCTGATGAACTTTGAATAATTGCTGTTAAAACAGCGCCAACAATTATCCCTAAAATAGGATTAGAGAACATTACAAATAAATTTGTAAAAGCTGGTACATCCGCTAATGGTTTTACAGCCCCACTCATTGTATCCATCCCCGTCATGAGGATAGCAAAGCCAACTAAGATCATTCCCACATCTTTTTTCTTCTCTTTTTTAGAGAACATTACACAAGCTACACCAATAATAGCTAAAACAGGTGCAAATGATGATGGCTTAAGTAATTGAATAAAAAAATTGCTACTTTCAATACCTGATAAACTTAAAATCCATGAAGTAATAGTAGTACCAATATTAGCACCCATAATAATTCCAATTGCTTGAGATAACTTCATAATTCCTGAGTTTACAAAACCAACTACCATAACTGTTGTTGCTGAAGAAGACTGAATAACTGCTGTTACCGCAGCACCTAAAGCAACTGCTTTAATTGGATTTGAAGTTAACTTTTCTAAAATTTGTTCTAAACGTCCGCCTGATACTTTTGAAAGCCCTTCACCCATTGCATGCATCCCAAATAAGAATAGCGCGAGGCCTCCAATCATCGTAAGTACACTAAAAAAATCCATAATTATACTCCTTATAGTCGCCACATTTTTTTAATCATTTATTACTTAATATGTAGGCCATAGGCCTCACAGTCAGCCTAATGTTATAATAAGAATGTAAAATATACGGATTCTCTATGTAAAATCTGTGTAAAATTTTATTTTCAACAGATATTTTGTCGATTTTTAGTGTTCTCCTGTAATAGAAAAAATTACCCATTCTGCAATATTAGTTGCATGGTCACCTATTCTTTCAAAGTATTTTCCTATCATGAGTAAATCAGTTGCCTCTTCTCCATCTTCCTCACTCAGATTAATCAGTCTAATAATTTCACTCTTTAATTCTCTAAATAGAGCATCTACTTTATCATCTTCCTTAATGACTTTTTGAGCAAGCTCTATATCTCTTTCTACAAAAGCTTCTACACTTTTAATCACCATATGAGTGGTTTCCTTAGCCATTTCTCTGATTGGTTCTAAAAGTTTAACGCCTTCTTCCTTAGCTAAACATAAAGTTATCTCCGATATATCTGAAGCATGATCGCCAATACGCTCCATATCCGTAATCATCTTTAAAGCAGATGAAATCACACGTAAGTCTCTAGCCACAGGCTGTTGTTCTAATAAAAGTTTCAAACACATCTTTTCAATAACTTTTTCTTGCTGATTAATTTGCTCATCAAACATTATAGCTTGTTTTGCCTTTTCAACATCTCTGTTTACTAAGGCACTAATAGCAAGTTCAATAGCTGATTCGATGAGCGTTCCCATTTTTAGCATCTGATTATTCAGTAACTCCAACTGTTTATCAAAACTATTTCTCATTAACCGAACCTCCCTGTAATATAATCTTCTGTTCTCTTATCTCTAGGCATCGAGAATAATTGTTCTGTATTTCCTGATTCAATAATTTCTCCCATTAAGAAGAATACAGTTTCATCTGATATTCTAGTTGCTTGCTGCATATTGTGTGTTACCATTACGATTGTATATTTTTTCTTAAGCTCTACAGCAAGTTCCTCAATCTTAGAAGTTGAAATAGGATCTAATGCAGAGGTTGGCTCATCCATTAAAATGACTTCTGGTTCCACAGCAAGTGCTCTGGCAATACAAAGTCTTTGTTGTTGCCCTCCTGAAAGCCCTAAAGCACTTTTTTTAAGTCTATCTTTTACTTCATCCCAAATAGCTGCATCTCTAAGAGATTTTTCTACAATTTCATCAAGTGTTGCTTTATTACGAATACCATGGGTTCTTGGACCAAAGGCGATATTATCATAAATACTCATAGGAAATGGATTAGGTTTTTGGAATACCATTCCCACTCTTTTTCTAAGGTTATTGATATCCATATCTCCATAAATATCTTCCTTATCTAATAAAACTTCACCTGTAATCTTACATCCTTCCACTAAATCATTCATACGATTTAGTGATTTAAGAAAAGTAGATTTACCACAACCTGATGGGCCAATAAATGCTGTAATTTTATTTTCTTCTATATCTAAATTAATATTTTTTAGTGCTTTAAAATCGCCATAGTATAGATCTAAATTTCTTATGTTAAATTTACTCATATCTTTATCCTCTCGAAATTCTTTTAGCTATAAATCCTGAAAACCAGTTAATTCCCATTACAATAATAAGAAGAACAACAGCTGTTGCATAAGCTTCGTCTGTATGGAGACCTTCACTAGATAATGCGTACATATGAACTGATAGTGTTCTACCTGATGCCATTAAGCTAGATGTTACATCTGCTACCGTTCCAGATGTATACATAAGGGCTGCTGTTTCACCTACAATTCTACCAATTGCTAAAATAACACCTGATAAAATTCCCGGAATAGCTGCTGGTAAGACAATTCTAAATACTGTTCTAAGTCTTCCTGCTCCTAATCCAAAACTTCCTTCTCTATAACTATTAGGTACTGAAAGTAATGCCTCTTCTGTAGTTCTCATAACCACAGGAAGTACCATAATCGCTACTGTACAAGCTCCTGCCAATATAGAGTAACCCCAACCTAAAGTTGTTACAAAGAATAACATTCCAAATAAACCATATACAATAGAAGGAATCCCTGTTAAAGTCTCTGCTGTTATTCTTATAATCCCTACTAATTTATTGCCTTTCTTAGCATATTCTACTAAATAAATAGCTGCACCTATACCAAATGGAACTGCAATGAGTAAGGCTAATCCCGTCATACTTAAAGTATTAATAATAGCTGGCATCATAGAAACATTTGTTGATGTATATTCCCATGAGAACAAACTAAGTGAAAGATGTGGAATACCTTTAATTAAGATATAACCTACTAATAATCCTAATGCACTTACTGTTACTAGTGCTGCTAAAAGAACACAGATTAATAGAATGAGCGAGCCTGGGGTTTTTAAATAACCTTTTAGCTTTTGCTTCATACTTTGTTGATTGATTCCTTTAATAGGTGTACTTTGATTAGATTCGCCTACTAACATATTCTGCTGAATAGGACTTAATCCTACTTCTACCTTTTGCATTATGAACGCTCCCTCCTCTTAATCAGTGCAAATACAATATTAATGAGTAAAATAAAGATAAAGAGTATTACGCCTGTTGCAATTAACATTTCTCTATGTAAATCTGTTGCATAACCCATCTCTATTACAATATTAGCTGTTAAAGTTCTAATGCCTTTAAAGATACCATTGGGCATTCTTGCTTGATTCCCTGCTACCATAATAACCGCCATTGTTTCACCTATAGCTCGCCCAACACCTAATACAATAGCCGCCATAATACCTGACTTCGCTGCTGGTAATATCGCACAGAAAACACTTCTTTCATGAGTTGCACCTAAAGCAAGTGCACCTTCATAATAACTATTAGGTACAGCTCTAATGGCTGCTTCTGATACACCTATAATAGTAGGTAAAATCATTACACCTAATAAAATGGATGCAGTAAAAATGCTTGTTCCACTACCACCAAAAACCTCTCTTACAAAAGGTACTAACACCACAAGGCCAAAGAAGCCATAAACGACTGATGGAATCCCCGCTAAAAGCTCTACAACTGGTTTTAAAAATTGATAAAGTTTCTTAGGACAAAATCTTGCCATAAAAACTGCTGTTAGTATTCCAATAGGTATCCCTATGATCAGTGCTCCTGCTGTAACATAGATACTTCCTAATATCATAGGAAAAATCCCAAATTTCATATTTCCTGGTTTCCACTTTTCACCTAGTATAAATTCACTTATGCCTACTTCTTTGATTGCTGGAATACCATTTGCAAATAAGAATACACAAATCAATACTACAGATAATATTGAAACACATGCCGCTAATAGAAATATATTTTCCATAAGCTTTTCTTTATACTTTTTCATAACCCTCAATTCCTTCCATCAGCCTATTTCACTCTATTTCGTAACTTCTTCCCAAGTGGTTATTTCACCCATATAAATCTCTTGTACTGACTGACTTGAAAGCTCATCTACTGAACTATCATTGTTAACAACTACTGCAATACCATCCATTGCAATTGCTTGTGCTACAAGACCACCTTCAAGTTCACTGTCTTTTAACTCTCTAGAAGCCATACCGATATCACAAATACCATCCATTGCTAACGTCATACCTGTTGAAGAATCATTTTGTTGAATTTCAATCTCTACACCTGGATTAAGTGCAACATATGCTTCTTTTAATTTTTCCATAACTGGTGTAACAGAAGATGACCCTGCAACTACAATCTTGCCTGATGGATTTGTTCCTGTAAATGCTCCCGTATTTCCTTTAGAAATATAACCAGCCTCTTCAACTACTGTTTGACCTTCACTACTCAAAATAAAGTTAATGAAATCTTGTGTTGCTTCACTTACTTCACCTTTAGTTGCAATATTAAATGGCCTTGCAATTTTATAACTATCATTTTTAATATTTTCAGCTGTTGCTTCTACACCATCAATATCTACTGCTTTTACTGTATCGTTTAAAGAACCTAATGATACATAACCAATTGCATATTCATCACCCGCAACTGTTGTCATCATAACTGATGTACTGTTTGTAATCATGGCTTCTTCTGTTGTGTAATCTACTTTATTCCCCTCTTCATCTTTTTGCTCAATACCAAAGAGTTCAATAAATGCACCTCTAGTACCAGATCCATCTTCTCTTGAAATGACTGAGATATCATTTGAAGATGCTGATCCACATCCTGTTAACATACCTGCTAATAACATTACACCTGTTAATTTATATAATAATTTTTTCATCACTATTGCTCCCTTTTACTATGATTTATTTTCTATATCATTACGATTGTTATTTAAAAGTTACCGTTTTCTTATATACCCATATAATAATTGCACTATGTAAATTCTCTACTCTTATTAAAGTAAAATTCATGTAAACTCTTTGTAATCTAAAGTATACTTATGTAAAATCTTTTTTACATTTAGTTAAAAGCAATCCACTTGCTAATGCAGTAAATGGAGCTACTGTAACAAGTCCTATGCTACCTACGATCGTATCTAAAATCTCTGCTGATACATATTTATAATTTAAAATGTTATAAATGGGCGTCCCCTGTGCCATAAATACCATAAGTAATGCTAAATATCCCCCAGAGTAGGCTAATAGTAAAGTCGTCGTCATGGTTCCTAAAGCTGCCTGGCCTACATGAATTCCTGACATCGTAGCCTCTTTCCAACCAATCTCTGGTTTCTTTTGTACGACTTCATATATAGCTGAAGTAATATCTACTGCAATATCCATTACGGCTCCCGATGCTCCGATAAAAATACTGCTCATAAAAATCTGTGTTAAATTTAAATGTTCAAATCCTGCATATAAAAGACTTTCAGAATAAGACATTACCGCACCATGAATTTTAAATAAGTCTGTAAATATGCATCCTAAAAGACAAGTAGTTATAATGCCTAATAACGAACCCAATACCGCCGCCATGCACCTTCTATCTAATCCAAAAACAAACATAATGATGATAAAAGATAAAATAATAACTACAGCTAGACCTATAAAAATTGGATTATAACCATTTAGAGTATAAGGAATCATTACCTTCCATATCATGAGAACAGCAATAACAAAAGATAGGATAGACATAATCCCTTTCTTTCCTGCAAACAGGATAAGAAAGATACAAGAAATCCCCACTAAAATAAGCTCTTTATCAATTCTATAGTGATCTATCATATTTACAGAAAGAATTTCATCCTCTCGATAGTTAATTACAACCTGCGCCTTATCACCTATATTAAAGATTTTATCTGATTCCAAAGCCCCACTTAATAAGTTATATCCTTCTACTTCCCGACCTTTAAACTTTCCCCCTAATAACCTAATCGTACAAGTTTGTTCACCAGAACGTATTAGCCCAGAACTAATAACTCGACTTTCATCCGTTTCTAAGACTAATGCGCTACATCTATCTGTCCCCCGATAAATAACTGCTCCCTCATAACCTGTAGGTAGTATAAGCAATACTACTATCATAATAATTCCTATTATAAGTGGCATATTTCTAGTTATTTTTTCTTTCATAGCTTCCACACTTTCTATGCTTTCTCTCACTATTTATTACTTTACCATCTATATTATTGAACATTTGTAAGTGCTGCTAAGTTATCATAAATATCTGTATTATCATAGTACCCTTTAAATAAATCTGCCCCCTGACCTATGGAAAATACCGGTACAGGCAGTCCTGTATGTGAATAAGAAGTAAAATCAATACCTGACTTATTATTTAAAATATGCGTAATGGTCACACTAAGTGGTTCATAAGTACCATAAAGCTCATACTCTTCTTGTGTCATCTTATCTTGGCTACTTGTTCCTATACTTAAAGTACGTTCATAAGCTTTCTCTAATTTGCTTAATTCGTAATCTGTTAAAACAAGATTTTGATCAGAAGCTGTACTTGCACTTTCTTTGGTTACTAAGCCAAATTGCTCCTCAATATCCTTAAGAACAGTTTTAAAATCAGTTTTATTTTCTTTATAGCTTGCTACATAATCTGTATCAAACTTCGCAAATGAAATCTTTTGATTATCAATATTGGTTAAGTAAGTATCATAATTTGTTCCTGCAAAACCAACTGTCAAACCACCCGTTTCATGATCACCTGTTACTAAAATAAGTGTTTCATTTGGATGCTCATTATAGAATTCAATTGCTTCTTCTACTGCTTCATTTAATGCAATAGTATCGTTAATACTTGAAGCTGCATCATTAGCATGACATGCCCAGTCAATTTTGCCACCTTCTACCATCATGAAGAAACCTGTATCATTATTTAAAACCTCAATTCCCTTTTCAACATAATCTGCAAGGCTCCATTCTTCACTGCTACGATCTAAACTATAGGACAAAGAATCTGAGTCTGCTAATGTTTCCCCAATAACAATAACCTTGTCATCTTCTGCTGTAAGTGCTTCTGCTTCAGATTGAGTTGTAATAACGTTATAGCCACTAGCTTTTGCTAAGTCATATAAGTTTTCTCTATCATTATCATTTCCTGTTACTTTCTTTAATCCACCACCTGCAAAATAGTCAAAATCACTAGCAATAAGTTCCTCACCTATTTCATAGTAATCATTTCTTGATGCCTGATGTGCATAAAATGCTGCTGGCGTCGCATGATTTAAGTTTACCGTTGATAAAATACCAACTTTATATCCTAATTGTTTCTTTAACTTTTCAGCAATTGTTTCATATTTAATGGTTTTAGTAGTATCCATATTAATTGTTCCACTATGTGTCTTATAACCTGTAGAAATAGATGTAGCTGTAGATGCTGAGTCTGGACAAAATGATGTACTATCATATGTCTGAGCTGAACCTGCTACTGGAAATTTCATAAATGAAAGTTCATCTGCCACCACGTCACCACCACTTTTATTGGCTCCTAAGTAATAAGAAGCAGCTTGAATTTGCGGATAGCTCATACCATCTCCTATAAATAAAAAAATGTACTTAGGTACTTTATCACTACTTATTTTTATATTCTCTTTACTTTGTACCTTTAAATTCGGTACCCCTTCTGGTTCTATCTTTGCATAGCTTAGTCCTACCATACTGGCACTTACTGCTGTAATCCCTGCTACAGCGACTACTTTCTTAACTAAACTTTTCATTCTTTGCCTCCCTCAAAATCATTTATTCTTTCTCCACTAGAATAAACAACTCATGTAAAACTTTTCACCCTATTTGCGTAAATATAAAGTAAATTCTATGTATTCCATTATTAGGTGGCGCTAATATATAATTTTTAACATGATATAGCTTATCCCCCTTTTCCTTTATTGCATAACTTAATCTAGTTACTATATAATATTGTCATCTAATCATTCAGGAGGACATCTATGAATCTTGCTAGTTTTATTAGTTTAATAGATCCGCGTACAAAAATTTCTAGTATTCTACCCTTTTTATTTGGTAGTTTATATGCACTCTATGCTTTCGATACCTTTAGCTGGTCTGCGGCAATCATCCTGTTTTTAACTATATTTATTTTCAATATAGCTATTACTTTGTTACACCACTATATGAACTATAAAAGAGCCCTCTTACAAGAATACTCTGATTCTGAAATACATAATTCAATTCTGTATTCCAATCTTAATCCTAAGCCTAGCAAGCTTATCCTATTCCTCATGCTCTTTCTGTCTATACTACTAGGATTATACTTAGCCTATATAACAAATGGATTTGTACTCATACTTGTTATTCTTTGCTTTGTTATTGGTATGATTTATACATATGGTCCCCTCCCTATTGCACATACACCATTGGGAGAACTTATGGTAGGTATAACATTAGGCCTTAACATCACTTTTATGAGTATTTATATTCATGTTTTTAATAGTAATCTTTTAAACTTTCAATTCCGGCTGAATCAATTTTTTATTTCTATAAACCTTTATGAACTTATAGGTATTTTTATAGTATGTATGCCTTTTGTTATAACGATTGCTAATATTAGGCTAGCCCATAATCTCTGTGAAATAGAAGAAGACTTTACAAATAAACGCTATACACTTCCTATTCATATAGGCCAAATTTCTGCTTTAATGCTCTTCGAAATAAGTTACTATATGGTGTACTTTTTCATTGTAATCGCTGTACTGGTTCACTACCTGCCTTGGCTCTGTTTAATCAGTGTTATTACCTTTATTCCGGTAAAGCATCATATTGATTACTTTAAACTCAAGCAAGTTAAGTCTGAAACACTAACCTATGTGACTCAAAACTTCTTACTCATTAGTCTGAGCTTAATCCTTACACTTGGACTAGATTTATTCATTGAGTATTATATTTTTTAAGCAATAGAAAGAGCCTGAGAAAATGTTCTATTTTCTCAGGCTCTTTCTATTGCTTAATCCCATGGTTATACAAACTAAAGTTATTAAATGTAAACCAAGGAATACATGAAATAATATAAGTATTTGGAGGCGGTGCCCCTTTTGTAGTTAATATACCCTGATCGCCACCCTATCTCTTCGTATCCTTTAAATAGCTTCTATAAAATACTTTGAAATCTTCATGATATAAAGTCCAAAGTAATGATGTGGTTTGATTATCTTCATGAAACTGAGGATAGGCTGGATTTAATACTTTCCAATGTCCTAACTGTCTATCCTTCTTTGCAACACGGAATGGTTCTAACCGAGCAACTACTCTACTTACTACATACAGATAAGCTGGAAAAAACTTTATCCCTCTTTCCTTTAAAACACCTCTCAGTGTAGTAACATCCAAATCTACATTCACAGAAAAAGTAGTTGGTGCCATCTTAGTATAGTAGTAAAAAGTCTGAACCATAGGCCAACTTTCTAAATCTATTTTCTTAAAGACTTCTGTCATATTTTTCATTCACTCTATTAACTATAATGTGCTATTTTGTAATAACCCGATAACATACTCAACTTTTTCACTTTCATTAGCATATTTAATAAAACTCTTGTTTTAGACTTCTTAAAAATAATTTTTTCAATTCATCTTTGGCAGTTTTTTGATTATATAATATGTTATAAATAGCCGTGCATATAGGTAGTTCCACCTTATACTTTTCTTTTAAATCCATAAGTGCTCTTACTGTATAATATCCTTCCGCTAATTCTGCGTATGTCTCCCCTTTTACAAAACACTCACCAAATCTTCTATTATGACTATGTTGTGAAAATACTGTAGCCTCATAATCACCTAAATGACACAATCCATAGGCAGAGACCTCATTACCTCCCGCTGCTTTTATTAAGCGTGAAATTTCACTAGTACCTCTAGACATAAGTGCTCCTTTTAATGTTGATACTCCCAACCCATCTAACATGCCTGCTGCTATTCCTATAACATTCTTAGCTGCTGCACCGATTTCATTCCCTATAATATCATTTCCATAATAGAAACGAATGAGGTCACTAGAAAATATATCTACTAGCCTATGTTTTATCTCTTCATCATAACTATCAATGACCATGCAATTAGGAATCTCATTAACATACTCTTGTACGTGACCTGGTCCTAACCAAACTGCTACTTTATTCGATGGATCTATATAATCCAGTACTATCTGCGATAATCTCTTCCCTGTACCAATTTCTATCCCCTTCATGCATAGTACAATAATCTTATTCTTACATTTATAATGTATTTAATTCTTTTATTAACGCTGTCAATCCTTGTGCATTAATAGAAATGACAATAACCTCAGATTCATTTATAACCTCTAAATTAGTAGTTAGTAAAACGCTATCATTAAAAGAAATATATTGATTCCTTCTGTTCTCTATAAGACTTTTCATACTCTCTGACTTCGACCTTCCATATAATGCCACCTTATGTCCAATTCTATCTAAATACCAAGTTATAAACGTCCCCCACCGTCCATTCCCAATAACTGTAATATTCATTTATACTCAATCCTTTCATTTTATTTTAGACTCTATCGTATAGATTAGTATCAATCCTATGCTTATCATAGTACCACTTACGCATTCTATAAACAGAGTATTTCTTAATAATCCTTTAAGTATAAAAGCAACTGTTTCTCGCCTTCTTCTACTGCAATCTTCTTATAGCTTTCTAGATATACAAAAAGAGAGAAACCTAGATTATTTAATCTGTAAGGCTTCCCTCTTTCATTTACCACACGCAGTAGGATTCGAACCCACGACATTCTGAT
>SVDC01000063.1 GCA_015058045.1 Cellulosilyticum sp. | reverse complement strand
TGCTTCTTTAAAAGAAGCTTAATGAATCGACTGGTTTTATGGTTACTATTTTGTTTTCAAAGTTCATTTGTTATCAGCGCTTTTTGTTGCTGACTTGTATAATGTTACAACATTTTCTTACATAAGTCAACTATTTTCTTATACTTTTTATTTTTATTCTTTCCATTACGCTTTTTCTGTCTATCTACATACTGTCTAAGTCATGTAATTAGAATACTTATATAAAGTATCTTGGCTTAACTTCTATAATCTCATATGCCTCTTTTTCTTTATTTAATGATTGAAGTATTCGCTGCATCTTCTCATGATTTAAGAGATTTTGCTCTGTATAACTATAAATTCTTATTTCCTCTACATAGACTGACTTTTCTACTTCATCTTCTAAATCTTGTATGTATAAAGAGGCACCTTCATTTTTCTGTATTTCCTTAGCAACGCCTAGTACTTTAAAGTTTTTCCCATTTACTTTGACTTCCTCCCCTATGATATTATCACTTCCAAATAGTTCAAAAGCTAAGGTTTCATTCAATACGACGGACTCACTGCTACCACCACTTTCATTAAAAAAGTTACCTGCTTGCATTATGAGTCCATAGGCTACTTTATAATCACTATTCGTTTGTATCACTGTGGCTTTCTTTTTCTTTCCCATTCCCTCTATGGTAATCTCTTCCCTATAGACATAGGAAATAGCCATTTTGCTATATGCCTCGTCCTCTCGAAGCTTTTCTATGGCACTTATCTCAAAGGTGCCTTGACTTAATAAAGTATTGATTGGCTTAATCTCATAATAAGCCCCTTCCTGAGTAGAGATGATCGGCAAATCATAAGCATAAATTATAGCTAAACAGCTGACTCCTAATAAAATAAGATAAACTAAAACTTTATTCGTTTTCATAGGCACCCAAAAGCTCTGTCTCATTCTCTACCTTCACTCGCTCTCCTTGTTGAATTGGTTTTTCACTTGTCGTTAAAATCATTTCATTATCTTGTAACTGTTCATTAACCGCTGCATAACTTTCCGTAAAATCTATCAGTTTCACATCTTTTCTGGTAACAATGTAATCTTCACCTAATGGAGATTTTATTTTTCTTAGGATATAAACAAAATAGCCCGCATTGTCTTTTTGCAAAGCATTATAAGAAACAATCGGATAGGCCTCTTCACTGGTCTTAGCAAACTTTACTTTAACATTCTCATTGCCTTGCAATCCCTCTTCATAAAAACGTACACTAATTTCTTTTTGATTTTCTTTGAGTGTAATCTTTTTAATTTCACCTATAATATCTCTTTTTTGTAGACTTGGAATCATTACTTCTACTTCATCGCCTACTGCAACAAAATCTATTTTAGAATCTACTTGCAGCAGCACTATATAGCCTTCTGAACAATCGCCTAACTGAATGACTTCTTCTCCCTTACCTATGCTTTGCCCCTTCTGAATTTTTATTTTTTGTACAACACCTGATTCCTGAGCATAAAGCACGTCATTTGTTAACTGCTCCTGAAAATCCTTATCTGCTTCTAGCTGTACTCCCTGACTATTTAACATCAGTTTCTTATTTTCTTCTTCTAGTGTCTTTACTTGCTCTTTCATTTCTGTGATTTCATTTAAAAGGTTCTTCTCTTCTTGTCTTTGGGTATCTATCTTTTCTGCTTGTACTTCCTTTATTTCACTTTGCTTTTGTTCTAATGCTAACTTTGCCTCTTCTACATCTTTTAAAGCACAGCCTCCTTCCTTATAAAGCGCTTCATTCACTTCCACTTGTTTCGTTAGTTTTTGAATCTCCATTTCATCTGCTACTGTTATTTCATATTTTTCAGCCTTACATTCATTTACTTCAAGCTGTTTTTCTTCTATTCTTGCCTCTAATTGTTTTATCTTTTCCTTATTAAACTCTAGTTGAATCTGATTCTCCTCTAACTTTAGGCTATATACCTTTTCTTGATATTCTCTAAGCGAAGTATCTAGCTTGCATAACTTCTGCCCCTTCTCTACGTTTTCGCCTTCTTCTACATATACTTCTAATATTTTGCTTTCAAAAGGTGCATATAGAGTATACTCACTTTTAAAGCCTATATTCCCCTCCGCAACTACCTCTTTAGTTAGTTTTTTTATTTGAGGATATTCAGCCCTTACTGTAGTCAATGAATGGCGTGAAATGGTTTTAGAGAAAAAAGTTAATATAATGACTATAACCCAAAACACTTTTATGAGTTTTAATAGATAGCTTTTTGATTCATTACTTTTATTCATTTTTCTACCCCTTTATTCCTGAGCGTTCTAATCCCTGTACCAAATCATCTTGTCCATATAAGAAGACTAAAAGTACTGGTATCATATAAAAACAAGATGCTGCAAAAATCATTCTTACATCTTCCCCTATATAAGATAAATAAATAGAAAGGGGTTGTTTAAAAGCATCCTTAATGAAAACTAAAACGGGTTCTACCAGATTCCAATATTCAATCAGTGTCAGAATCGTTAATGCAAATAATCCTGGCTTTAATAATGGAATAAAAATTTGCATCAAAATCACCTTATGCCCTGCTCCATCTATTTCTGCTGCTTCTATGTATTCTTCAGGTATTTCCCGCATGAAATTTGTTAGTAAAAATGCACCAAAGGGATTAAATATACCTGGTAATATCAGTGCCGCTAATCGATCCATTAATTGAAGTTTCTGTATGACTATATAATTAGGCACTAAAGCTACTTGTACTGGAAGTAGCATCATCACAATATAGCTCTCCCAAATGAATTTTTTCCCTCTAAAACGTGTCCTTGTAAAGCCATATGCTGCTAATAACGATACAATTGTTTGCCCAATAATCACTGGAATCGTTATTTTTACAGAATTCCAAAATAGTACTAAATACTGTGGTCTAGTAAAAAGAAGTTCTATATAACCACTAAATGTTACTTCTTCTGGAATCACATACATACTCACCTTACCAAATGCATAGTGCCGCAGGAGTTCCTTATTACTCATAAAGGAATTTGTAAAAGTAATAAGAAGTGGATAGAGTAATATCATACTCAAACCCAAGAATAGTATCATGATAATCCTTTTCTTCCACTTATCCTTCACTATTACATCCCCTCCTTACCATAAATTGAAACCCCTTTTTTCCTATTATGACGAGCACTAAAAAAATATAAGCAGCTGTAGTTAATTTCTGATAATCCAGCTTATTAAATACATTATTCATATAATGCTGTAGTAGATACATGCTTTCATGAGGATAGGCATCTGCTATTAGGTAAATTTCTTTAAATACTTTAAAGGAATTCATAATAGACATAATCATTACAATTCCCCCTGTAGGTAAAATGCAAGGCAATGTAATATATCTAAAAACACGCCATCCACTTCCTCCATCCAGTGCCGCACTCTCATAATAAGAATCGGGGATATTATATAAGGCCGCAGTAAATAGAATCGTATTGTAACCAAGATTTTTCCACACATAGATAAAAACCATTATAAACAATCCCCAATTTGACTGTAACCAATCCACATCTGTGGAAACAAAGTAGCTCAGTAACTGTGTAAATGGTCCATTTTTTTCAAAAAATTTCTTCCAAAAGAAAGCAACAGAAGCTGTAGGGATCACTAATGGAATAAGGACTATACACTGTAATAATCTTTTATGCGTAGATAATTTCTTAATCCCTAATGCAATCACTAAACTTACTAGTATCCCTATGGGAACCGCCATACTTATAAATATGAGTGTATTTTTAAGACCCAATCTAAAAATAGGATTTGTAATAAGTTCCTGATAGTTCTTAAGTCCTACAAAAGTAGGGTTTATGACACCACTCATTAAGGTACTCAAAAAAGTTCCTACAAGTGGAATCACATAAAAAATCCCCATTCCCAATAAACTAGGTATTAAAAACAACATTGCACTTCTTCCTGTTTTACCTTTATTCATTGAGCATCACACTTATTTTATTTTGTAGTATCTTAGCAACTTCTTCTGCTTCTTTCTCCCCCTTAAAGTATGCCTCTATTTCTTCCTGCCATGACGTCCACACTGCCTCATCTATTTGAGCGCTATCACTATATCCATCTACATGACTGAGCCACCCTTCTAAACGTTTTGCATAGTCCTCATAGACTTCCTCTTCAGATACAACATATGTACAGGTATTCCATCGCTTCGCATTATCCATTAATCCTTTGATATAAGGCTTAATAGCAGCCCTATTAATTGGTATACACGTATCTCCCATTTGAGATTGCCATTCCTCACTGGCCATGAATTTTATAAACTCCCAACATAACGCCTTATTGGTTGAGGCTTCTGTTATACCTAACACCAAAGATAGATTTATTTTAATTTTTCCTCCATTTGTTGCTTTTGGCTTAATCGCTCGACACCAATTATAATCCTCTTGTTCTACATCATTAAATTTGAAAAAGTCTCTATTATATAAAGGAGCCTCATTGACAGCTAATCCATCAAAAACATGTTTATTATCTTCATAGTCATCTTTAATATAGCCTTGATCTACCAAACCTTTAATTTGCTTTAATGCCTCCACAAATTCAGGTGTATCTATAGAAACTTTTTTATTTGCTAAATCAATATATTCTGTGTTCCATCCATAGTAGTAATCGAAAGCATTTATTCCCTCTCCTGCTAAAAGAAAATATTCCTTATCATATTGCTGTCTCACTTTATCTACAACTTTTAGCTGCTCCTCAAGATTCCAGTAATCTTTAGTCCACTCCTTTTCATCTAATCTTGCCTTTTTAAACGCCGTTTCATTAATGGCCTGAAAGGGAATGTCAAAGCCAATAGGTATACCATAATATGCATCTTCATATTTCAGCGTATCAATAGCTTTCATATAATACGCTTCATTATTCAGTCCATCTTCCCCAGTAATCATAGGTGTTAAATCTGCTAGGTAACCACTTTGTATGTATTTATATATTGGAATATCATCCAATACCACCAAATCTTCTGCCTCTCCACTCATCATAGCGGTATTTAAATTCTTAATATATTGCTCTACCGTCTTTCCCTCATCCATTTCATTGAAATCTTTAATATAACTATTAATTTCTATATGTGTCCCCGGATATTTTTTTTCAAATGCTTTTGCTGCATCCTGTAATCCTTGTTGACACCAATAAGTTGAAATACTTATTGTTCCTTCTAAATTTTTCTCTCCTGGTATGACCTCATATGTCTTTTCTGTTCTTTCCTCCATATTAGTACTACTTTGCCCACATCCTACCACCAAGCTACTGATAATCATAGTACTCATCCATGCTAACCTTTTGATCTTCATTCATAATCCCTCTCTATCTTCAGTTTTAGTGCAACTAATCTTTAATTTTTATATTTCATTAAATCTTGTTCTGGTTAAAATGAGTATACACTTCTCTTTTCTTGTTGTACGCAAAATGGCGTTAATACACTTTGTTCTTGCCCTAATGACTTTTTATGAATACATTAAGGCCAACTTTATTAACGCTTGTGCCATAAATATGCATGGATTTCCTTTGAATTCCACATAAAAAGGACTTGTGAAATCAGTCATTTTAACTGATTTCACAAGTCCCTTGCCCCTCTTAATCCTACTAGTTTTTATGCCACATCACTTGATTTTTTTATTTCTCAACGTAACGTTTATCGCCTAAAGCCTATGGCGTCTACCTTGTAAAAAGCTTCTTCACTTCACCTCTAAGTCTAAAAGAACAGGCTGCTGTTTCGCCATTGGCAAATCTAACAAGCCCCTCTTCTAATCCCACCACATATTTTTTATGTACAATCACTGAACGATGTGTTCTCATAAATTCTTCACCTAAATTTTCAAGGACTTTTTCTATAGAGTCTCTTACAACCATAGTTGAGCCATTAATCGTATGATAGGCAATGCCATGAGAAATTGTTTTAACTGCTTCAATATATAGAATGTGACTTAATGGAAGTTTTATCTTTTCATCTATTCCTAAAACAAGCTCTACAGTTCGCTCTTCTTCACTTTTTTCATAAGAAATATCACCTATTGCTAATTGAATATACTTTAGATAATCCTCTTCCATCTTAGAGATATCGCTATTTTTTTCAATAAAGCCAAAAGGCTCTACACCACTTTTTAAAACTTCTAATGCCATTTCATGATGATTGGTTACAAAAACAACCTTTGATAGAGGTTCTTTTTGTTTAATAAGCTTTGCAATATCAATCCCATTTAGCTTTTCTTGACCAAAATCCAAATCCATAAAATAGAGATAAGGTTTAGGATTTTCGTCTATAAATCCCATTATTTCTTGATAGTTCGTAGAGACACAGGCAATTTGTACTTCTAAATAATAAGTATAAATGACCTTATGAATCGTTTCTTTGGCAATCTGTAAGATAAATGGATCATCATCGCACAAAATAATTTCTACCATAGTCCCTCCTGAGTATAAATTAAGTTTATTATACTATAACCCATAAACTTATTCATTATTTTCAGAATAGACCATTCATTTTTTATAATCCTCTGATATTGCAACGATCTTTGTTATCTCTAAATCTCTTATCTATAGTAAATCACTAAGTTTTGAATAAACTGTTCCTCATTAATATAGGTATTTAAAACAACCTCTTGGTATGTTTCTAATATCTCCTTTACAATCACTAGACCTTTTCCTCTTCCCAGACCTTTTGTTGTTGTCCCCATAACTATGCCTTGTTTCTTCTGAGTCTCTCTTATGGTATTTTGTATAATGTAACTTCCCATCTCATTATTTTGTATCATCTTTATAGTAATTCCTCCATGAGGTATATAAATCACCTCTTCTACAGCATTATCTATCAAAATACCTAATATTCTTATAAAGTCTATAAAAGGCATTCCATAATAAGCCTTATCTTGCTTACCTATTTCTAACTTAACTTCTATATTGTTTTGAAGTGCTTGTGTTATTTTATAATATAAAAAAGCCCTTAACGCTTCATCTTGAATCCATTGTAACCTTTGATGTAAATCATAGTTTTGAATAGTCTCAGAAGCAAACGGTATAATCTGCTGAGTATAAAAGTGCTTCATCTCTTCATCATTACTTCTTTCTACAAAATGATTCATTGTCAAAAAGACATTTTTTATATCATGATTCATTTTACTTATTTGCGACATACTCTCCTTTAAATCTTGATGATATAACCGTAAATGTTCATGCTCCATATGTTCTTCTATATATTTTTTCTTTGCCTCTGAAAGTTTTAGAAGCATTAACAAGACATAAAACTGAGCAGCTAAAATAAGAATAGCCGTTATATTAGCCACAAGCTGACTAATATCAAAAAATCTCATCACAAAAGCCATACTTACCTCTCCTAAGTTAGAGATATTCTCCATAAAATACTCCAAACCATAGATAAAAAGAATACTTACTATAGAAAAAACTAAGAAACTCTTTTCTATAGCTTTATAGTGCTTACTTAACTCCTTTAACTTTATAAATTGATGCTTAAATTTCTTTTTTAAATAATGAATCAACAAATAATTTAAAAGGATAACTCCTACCATCAATACACCAAAGAAACTTATTTTTAATAAATTAGATAATAGATAGTACGCTCTTACCCTATTATAAATAGGATATATAACCTCTTCATAGCTCAGTGAAAATAATAAAGAACTACTTAAACATACTGCAAAATTGCCCCATACATTAAATATATTTTCCTTTATATTCTTTTTTAAGATTGCCAAAATAAATAAGCTGCTAAACAATACAATGACTGTAAAGCCTACACAAGCTGGCAAAAATACTTCTCCGCTTTTATAGCCCAAGAGTATAGTATATAAAATCCCATACTCCACCCCTTCAAGTGAAATAAAGTCTAATATTTTAATGGTTACCACAATAATAATGCTATAAATAACAGTCATGGCATAATAACTTCCTAACTGCCCACATGCCTCTTTAAAATAAAATGTTGCTACTATCGGTAAGACAATACTAAGGACTGTCTTTAAAGGCTTATGATGAATATGTTGTACACCCCTTATGCTAATACCTAAAATCACTAACATAATCCCCCAATAAATCCATCCACACAAAAACCATACTACCCTATAATCATCTGTGAATTTGAACAAAATCCCAGCTATTTCTTTCATAAATCTCCCCCTTTATTTTCAATTATATACCTTTTCTCACTCTCATCACTGTCTTCTGCCCAAAACACATCTCGCTTTGCTTAAACGTTAAATAATGCATTGATTCTTCAGCTAATTTATTTTTTATGCTTATTAAACTCTTTAACTGTGGGATTTGAAAAACACAAAAAGCACACCCTAAGGTATGCTTTATATTCCACGCAATTTTAGCATCAACGAAAGGTTATTAAAAAATGACATCACAAATAAAATAGTCCCTCTAATCCCCTCTAGGCAATGTAATACTTACTTTTGTCCCTTGATTTATATGACTTGTTATCTCTAATATCCCCTGATGTTTTGCTACAATTTCTTGTGCAATAGATAATCCTAATCCCATTCCTCCTAATTCAGCTTTTCTCCCTTTACTGCCTCTATAAAATCTCTCAAATACATGACTAAGCGTTTCTTCATCCATTCCTATTCCAAAATCCTCTACCTCAATAAGTACTTTTCCCTCTTCTTTATAAATAGAAATTCTTAGCTTTCTCTCTTTCATTCCATATTTTAAGGCATTATCAATTAAGTTGCGAATGACTCTTTCTATCTTATCTCTATCAAACCATACCATAATAGGATTTTCATCTAATTCTACAATAAGCTCGATATTCTGCTCTTCAAAACTTGGAATATACTCAATTAAAATTTCTCTAATACATTCGACCAAATCTGCTTCTTCTCGTTGTACTTTTAAACTACCATTTTCTAACCTTGAAAATTCTAATAACTGTTTTAAGAGCTTCTCCATATACACTGCTTTTCGATGAATAATTTCTATGTATCTATCTTTCTCTCTATTTTCTCCTGCTTCATCTAATAATAATTCAGAATAGCCTATCACAGAAGATAAAGGTGTTCTAAGATCATGAGAAATATTAGAAATAAGCTGCTTTCTCTTCTCTTCATATTCTTCCTGCATCTTCACCTGTTGTTCTATTTTATCTGCCATGTTATTAAAGCTATTAGCTAGCTTTCCTATCTCATCGGAACTTTCATCTTCTATTCTAACTTTTAGACGTCCTAATTCAAACGCATCAACTACTTTGTCTATCCCTTTCATTCTTTGCATCATATTTCGTATAAAAAAATATGTTACTAAACTTGAAATAGTAAGCGTTATTATCAGACCCATCAGCATTATTTTACCCAGAACGCCTTCTGCTTTAGGTCCATTAAAATAATATGTAATCGTTTTAAAATCATTTCTATTAGCCGTTGCAATTAAATAACCTTCTTTTTGGTTTAAATCAATTTTACTTGCTATTACCCATCTATTTGTATCATATTGTCCATTTTGAGATAAGCATGTAATCAGTTCTTCTACAGATTCTATGTCTATGTCTTGTCCTACACTTATTGCTCGATCTGATTCCATTAAAATGACAAATCTTATATTTTTATATTTCTTTTGCCCCTCTTCTAATAACTTCTTTATTTCATTTTCCTCTACTCTATTTGCAGTTTTATCCAAGCTTTGGGCAACTTCTTCTAACGCCCCCTTCATAGCCTGCGGTGTAAGACCTGAAAGATAGCCTTTATTTAAAATTCCATATGTAGCTAAGGAAAATATAATAACAGAAATAAAGATGGATAAAATAAATAACCCTATCATCTTATACTTAATCTTCATTATGCTCTCCATTCTGACTGTAACCGATATCCTATCCCTCTTATTGTTTGAATATATTGAGGTCTTTTTGGATCATCCTCTATTTTTTCTCTTAAATGACTCATATACACCATCACTGCATTATCATCTTCAACCCCTTGTTCCCACACTTGACGATAAATCTGAACCTTTGTAAAGACTTTATTAGGATGCTCCATAAAAAATTGTAAGAGCTTAAACTCTTTTCCTGAAAGTTTAATCTCTGTTTGCCCTTTAGTTACTACATAGGTATTTAAATCTAATTTCAACTCCCCAACTGTTAAGATTTTTTCTTCTCTCACAGCATTCACTCTTTTTTCTCTTCTAAGATGTGCTTTCACTCTTGCCGTAAACTCCCCTGGACTAAAAGGCTTAGTCACATAATCATCTGCTCCTAAACCAAATCCCAGTACCTTATCATATTCTTCCTGACGTGCACTTAAAAAAATGACAGGCATTCTTTCATACTGACTGCGTATATGCTTTAATACTTCATAACCATCCATGTCCTCCATCATAATATCCAGAATCACTAAATCAAATGTATTCTCTTTTAAATTTAGTAGTGCCTCTTTTCCATTCTCACACTCTATAGATTGGATATTTTCACGTTTTAGATACGTTGAAATAAGTTCTCTAATTTCTATCTCATCATCTACTATCAGTACTTTTTCACCTGCCATATTGTTTCCCCTTTTGTATGTATTTTCTCCTCAATCTAATCTTAGTATAACCTTATACATAGCGAATCTCTATAGTTTGTAGCCAAGGAAATTCCAATAGTTTAAAAATAAGATAAATACGATTGAGAGAATTAACATACCTATTTCATAAGCCAATTCATAATACTCTCTTCGGCCCAGCCTATTTATATGATACATTTTATAAATAACACTCAATCCTAAAATAACAGTTAACACCAAACTTAAAATAGGCATTGTCAAATTCACATAAATGTCCAGAGGCACTGTATAGTGTAAACGATATCCCCAAAAAGACATACTATATGCAAAAAATCCTATATTTAAAAATGCTATGCCGTTAATTACCCAACTGATCCTTTGACTATCTTTTCTTATTTGATTTTCTTTCTTTAACTTTCTTCTAACAAAGCACACCAATGAAATAATAAGTTGCAAACTATAAATGATTAAACTCATTATAAAGAATGGCATCTGCCATTTAGACTCATCATACCATTTTATTCTTTCATAAATTCCATGACTACTACTTGATGACTCTGCCATATAAGCTACTTTTCCCTGGTCATCTTGCTTAAACACCATATAACTTTCCTCATCTTGTACCTTATAAACCAAACCCTCTACTAAGTCTGCTTTCTTCTCATAGGGTTCAAATGTAAATCCATCCATTCCACTAATAAGAATAGTCGTAGAATTTACTGCTGTAATTTTTACTTCACCCATACCAAATGTATTTGCCTTGTATAGATTAGTTCTAGGATAATCACTAAAACGATATACCCCTTCTACTTCCTTTGCCACAATCATCTCTTCAGCTATTTCACTAACTTGTCTCTTCCCAATATTATCCTCAGCCAAAAACTGTTTTATAAATGCCTCTCTAAAATCCTCCTGAATATTATTATTACTGCCTTGATTGACTACAATAAATGTTCCTATACCTTGCTCAGGATAAAGGACAATTTCAGATAATGTTCCATCAATGGCATAACCAGCATGCCCCATAGAACGCACACCACAATTCTCATATTCAGCAAACCCATATCCCATTCCTGCTAGATAGGTATGAAAACTAGCTTGTTCTTTTAGCATCTCCTCAATAATAGATGCTTCTAATATTCTATTTTCCTTATATACACCATTTGCCAAAAGCATCTCTAAATAGTGCCCCACATCCTCAATAGAAGAAACTAATCCACCTTCAGGATAGAGTCTAAAATATCCCTTTAGTTGCCCTTCTGTTAACGTATTATTACCATATAGATAGCCCTTAGTTCTCTTAATATCTGCACTTAATACGGCTGTATGTTTCATCTCTAATGGCTCTAATAGATTTTCCCTAATATATCTTTCACAACTTATTCCACTGACCTCTTCTACAATTGCTCCTAATACTGCTGTTCCATAACTGCTATATTCTATAAATTCTCCAGGACGATTGATGACCTTAATCCCTCTTTTATTTAATAGGTTAAGAAGATTATGTGGTTTTTCATTATTGGTTTGCTCATAAGATAAATCTTCTGTATAAGAAGAATCTATGCCACCAGTATGTGTTAAAAGTTGACGTACTGTTATATGATCTTTATAAGGATTATCTAGTTTAAGCGTAGGCAAATAAGTCAATATATCCTCTTCTAACTCTACCTTTCCTTCTTGAACCAACTTCATGATTGCACTTGCAGTAAAGACCTTAGTGATAGAAGCTATACTGAAATACGTCTGTTCTGTCGTAAACTGCTCTTTAGCTTCTAAATCACTATAACCATATCCCTTTTGAAAGAGAACCTTGTCTCCTTGAACAATGATTACAGCTCCTCCTGGAATATGATAGGTTTCCATGTATTCCTTAAAAAAATCATCTGTAAAAGTTTCAACTTGCTCAGTATTTAGTACTACTTCTTGATTATTCTCTTCTATAATCCCTTCACTGTATCCACATTGCGTAGTTGCCTGTACTAAGGTTATCCCCATTCCTTGCACAATACATAGAATACTTATACAAAATATCTTCATCCACACTCTTAATTTGCTTTTCATACTATCCCTCCCATTTCTACTATACAAAATGAGCTTTAAATAGTACTTATTACAATCTTAAAGTTCTCTTAAAATAGATGTCCTTAATCTTTGAACCACTAGCGTCATCTACCTTTTATTCTTATTGGACTTCTTGAATTTCGCATAACTTTTTCCAGCTTCTTTTGCTGCTTTAAAATATGCCTCTTTATTTTCACTATATCTTGCTTCTTTTTTAAGCTTCAAATATCGCTCCCATCTATCTCTTTGGAGCATTCCACTTTCTAAAGCCTCATTAATTTTGCAACCTGGTTCATTCTTATGGGTACAATCGGAAAACTTACAACCTAAAATAAGTTCTTCAATCTCTCCAAATGCTTCCCCTAGACCTACACTAATATCCCACATCCCTAATTCTCTCATTCCCGGTGTATCTATAATAACTGCTCCAGACTTTAACCTAATGAGTTGTCTATGGGTTGTTGTATGATGACCTTTGGAGTCATCTTCACGAATACCACTTGTCTCCATAATCTCATCTCCTGCTAGTGCATTTAATAAACTTGATTTACCTACACCTGAAGAACCTAGAAAGACAATGGTTTTACCTTCCTTAACATAGGGTTCTAACTGCTCTAATCCATAACCTGTTTTAGAACTAATAGGTATAATATCTACTCCGATTGCTATTGCTTCTAACTCATCAATATATACATTAAAATCTTCTACTAAATCCGCCTTAGTCAAAATAATCACTGGCTGTGCGCCACTTTGCCAAGCTACTGTAAGATAACGCTCCATTCGTTTCACATTAAAATCATAGTTCATAGAGGTTACAATAAATACATAGTCAAAATTAGCTGCTACGGCTTGTTCGCCCTTTCCCTCATCTGGATCTTTTCTTGAAAAATAAGTTTTTCTTTCCAATGTTTTTATAATACGACTAGGTCCATTAGGATTATATTCTATCTCTACAAAGTCACCTACTGTTGGAAAAGTTTCTAGCTGTAAGTCTCTAAAATAGATACTACTTTTTAATACGGCATCTACTTCTCCATATTGGCAAATAACTTTATAAAGCTCTCTGTGTACAGCTGAGATTTGTGCTTTCATAGTCATCATCATTTCTATATCGTTCATCTTTTTTCTCCCTTATTAATAACTTTTTAAATTGATTTATTCTTTTGGTTTGTGATAATTCATCTCTTCTTTTCATCTCTACACCACTCCTTTATTATGAGGTGGAATTTAATAGCTCCCTAAATTTGGGCGCAAAAATGCCACAGTTAATAGCCTTCGCAATTAACTGTGGCATTTAAAAAACACAAAAAGCACACCCTAAGGCATGCTTTATATTCCACGCAATTTTAGCATCAACGAAAGGTTATTAAAAAATGACATCACAAATAAAACAGTCCTCCTATTCTATCTGCACGTCCTTATTTAGTTAGCTTAATACCACCATTAATAAGTTTTTCATTTTTCATCTCTCCTTCCATTTAGAGCATTTAACTTTAGTATATTCCATACGCTTTATTTGTCAAGGGTATTGTTATAATTTTCAGATTAAAACACTCCTCTTTAAATGTTTTCTTTTTTACATTGCTCCATACTTATGTATAAAAATTCTTTTCATCTATCCTCTGTATACTCTTCAGACTATTTTTTTATCTTATCTTCTTATTTCTCTGTTATACTGATTATACTAGGGTAGTACCCTTAATCTTACTTTGGGAGGAATGTATGAAAAAAATAATTCGTTATTTAATAATCCTTATTTTTGCTATATTATTAGCGTTTGGTTACTACTATGTAACACTTCCAGCTCTTAATATTCATTCATCAGGATTTTGGATTTTTATCTTATCTGTTCTTGTTATGTGTTCAATAGGAGTATCCTTAGCTTCCTTAAAATCTAAAATTAAAATTCAAGCATCACCTGAAGGTGAAATCAATTTAGATGATTTAAGAGCACATTCTAATAAAAAACAATCTTTATTAAGTAAGTTTTTTATTACCATTACTGTTTTAATGTTTCTTATCTTTGCAGTAGGAAGTCTATTATCTTCTCCTATTATTAATGCTAAGAAGTACCAACAACTTCTTACTGTAGAAACAAGGGACTTCTCTTCTGATATTCAAGAAGTGGACTATAACCAAATTCCACTTTTAGACAGAGACTCTTCTCAGCTTCTTGGAAATCGTAAAATGGGTAGCATGGTAGATATGGTTTCTCAATTTGAAGTTAGTGATCTTTACTCTCAAATTAATTATCAAGGAAAACCTGTTCGTGTTTCCCCTTTAATCTATGCAAGTCCAATCAAATGGCTTACCAACCAGTCTGAAGGAATACCCGCTTATATCTTAATTGATATGACCACACAAAATACAGAATGCGTGAAATTAGAAGAAGGCATTAAATACTCTCAATCTGAATACTTTAACCGTAATATTTATAGACATTTACGTTTTAAATATCCAACATATATCTTTGATACGATTAACTTTGAAATTGATGAAGAAGGTACACCTTATTGGATTGCACCTGTTAAAAAATTTAATATTGGGTTATTTGGTGGACAAACAATTGGACGTGTTGTACTATGTAATGCCATTACAGGTGAAACTGTAGATTATGCTGTAGAAGATGTACCAACATGGGTAGATCGTGTTTATAGTGCAGACCTTCTTACAACACTTTATAATTACCATGGTTCCTTAAAACATGGTTTCCTTAATAGTGTTTTAGGTCAAAAAGACTGTCTTCAAACAACCAGTGGCTATAACTATCTTGCCTTAGATGATGATGTATGGGTTTATACAGGTATTACTTCTGTAAATGGAGATGAATCTAACGTTGGTTTTGTTCTGATGAATCAACGTACAATGGAAACACGCTTCTATAGTATAGAAGGTGCTACTGAAGAATCCGCTATGGCTTCTGCTCAAGGTCAGGTACAAAACCTAGGTTATCGTGCTACCTTCCCATTACTTCTTAATATTGGGGGTGAACCAACATACTTTATTGCACTTAAAGATAATGCTGGTTTAGTTAAAAAATATGCCATGGTAAATATTCAAAAATACCAATGGGTAGCTATTGGGGATACCGTTTCTGAATGTGAAGCGGCTTATCTAGATCTACTTACTTCTAATGGTATTACAAGTACTGAATCACTTCCTACACATAGCATTAAAGGTACTATTAGTAAAATGGTTCCTTGCGTTATCAATGGTAATACACACTATCTCATTATGCTAGAAGGTAGTGAAGAAATCTATAATTTAGATTTAACCAAACATATGGATATGATTCGCTACGAAGTAGGTAGTCCTATTGAATTTGAATACACTGAAGATACAATGCCATTTAACATTATTAGTCTTATATCTTAATTATTCTTACTTGTTAACAATCCAGTGATCCATTAAATGGATATACTAAAACCCCTTTCTATACCACGTAAAAATGTATAGAAAGGGGTTTTTAATTCATCTCATTTAATATTCATCCATTTAGCTCACTACAACACGCTAAACATACTCCATCCAATTACTACTGCTACAACAATAACAATGACTACTATCCAGTATTTTGTTTTCCCATCCATATATATTTCTCCTTTAGATTTAACGAAATCGCTAGAAATTAGTTATTGATATTCTTTCCTCTTAGCACCTTTTTATGTATCTTATTCTAAATCACCCACACCTTATTTTTAAATATATACCCTTAAAATAATTCTCAACTTATACCAATTATTTACATGTTTTCTTTAATACAATTTAAAAAGCTGAACTAATCTCTTATTAAGTATATTAATTCAGCTTTTACTTTAATTAAACCATAACGCTAATTCTCTTTCTGCATGTTCAATAGAATCTGAACCATGAATTAAATTTCTTGTTACTGTATTGGCATAATCTCCTCTAATAGTCCCTGGAATTGCTTTAAGTGGATCTTTATCCCCCATGATACTTCTCATAACAGCTATTACATCTTTGCCCTGAACCTCCATAGCCATTACAGGTCCTTCTAATATATAATCTACTAACTCATTAAAAAATGACTTATTCATGTGTTCCTCATAATGTTTCTTCACTAATTCTCTGGATGGACTAAGAAGTTCTGCCTTTGTAATTTTGAATCCTTTTCTCTCAATTCTCCTAATAATTTCTCCCATTAAGCCCCTAGATACTCCATCACTTTTAATCATAATAAACGTTCTCTCCATAGATGCTTCTTCCCTTCAATTTATCTTTTTTATCAGTATAATCGACTACGGGTATTTCTATACAAAATAACGCTAATATCTATATGGGTCATATGCCCTTCTTTATTATATGCAGGTAGAATAATACTGGGTTAAGATATTCTCCTATTAAATTTTAATATCATAAAACCATCTTCTATTAAAAAAATTTAATAACAAAAAAGTAGATAGATGAAGTATTCACTTCATCTATCTACCTTTTTTATATAATTTAGTATTCCTAGCACGTAGGTCCTTATTTTTACACTGATTATGAACTCTACTCTGTCATTCCTAAATCATAAACATATTCTGTTAGTCCTTCTCCTACTTCATTACCTTGTGTAATTGTTGGATAGTTTTCTAATAAAGCAGTTGCTTTACTGTTAGATACAAATGTTACTTTTGTACCTGGTGCTAAAGTTTTTAATTTCCAGTTATTATTTACTGTTGGTGTAAATTCTGGTTCACTTGCAATATAGTTTGCAACAATTTGTCTTGTCTCATCTACTGATGTGTAGATTAATTCTTCACCTGTAGAGAAGATTGGGAAGTTTCCACCACCACTAGCTCTGTAGTTATTTGTTACTACTAAGAACTCTTGAGCTAAATCAATTGGTTGCCCTTCATATTGTAAGTTTACAATTCTTTCTGCTGTTTCATCTACTAAGTTTCCTGATGCATCATATCTCATTGGCTGAGTAATATCAATTTCATATGTTACACCTTCAAGTGAATCAAATAAGAATGTTGGGAAGTTTTCATTTAATAATACTTGATTATCCTTTCCTTCTTCTATTTGATTGTACATACCTGCAGCCATTTCTAACCATTCTTTAACATCTGCACCTGTTAATTTTAAGATACATAATGTATTTGGGAATTTATAAAGATTTGATACATCCTTAATTGAAATACCACCAGCTGAGATATCTACATAGTCATCTGGATTTGTATCACCTTTTGAGAAACCAGCTTTAAATGGTGCTGCTGCTGATAAGATTGGTAGCTCTTTATACTCAGCAAGTTCTGGAGCCGTTTGCACCAATTCTTTTACATATTGGGCTTGTGCATCTGCTACGATTTGTACTGATGCATCATCACCTACTAATGAGAAGAAACTTGTAAATGGTGTTGTAACTTGACCAACTGGTGCACTTACATAATCTACTACTTGTTGATGATAAGGTTTTAATAACGCTTCTGTTTCTGTATCATTTTCTACGCCTTCTGCACTTACATTTTCTGCTTTACCATCTACTACAGTAAATTTACCATTTTCATCTTTTGTAAGTTGTAATGACACAACACCAAGGCCTTCTCCATATTTAGCCGGTTGTACTGTTAAAGTACCATTGATTGTTCCTTTTTCTAAGTCTACTTCACCAATTGTTGTATCAAAACCTTCAGCCGGAAATACTTGGTGTGAATGTCCACCAATTACTACATCTAAACCTTCAATTTTTGTTAACTCTGCTGCTGCATTTTCTTCACCTTCAATGTACTCAGCATCACCATATCCTGTATGTGCTAATGCCACTACAATGTCAGCACCATCTGCTTTAAGTTTTGCCACATATGTCTCAGCAGCTTCTTTCATATCTTGTACTGTTACTTTCCCTTGTAAATGTAAACCATCCCAGTTAAGGATTTGTTCTGGTACTACGTTAAGTACACCTACTTTAATATCGCTGACATTGCCTTCTGCATCAACTACTTGTTTATCTAACATTACATATGGTGTGAACTCATGTTCATTTGTTACCGCATTGAATACATTTGAATTAATAACTGGAATAGTTGTATCTTCGATAATTTGATGTAAATAATCTAATCCATAATTAAATTCATGATTTCCAAGACCTAAAGCATCATATCCAAGAGATTCAAACACTTCATAAATTGGATGTGTTGTTCCTGCTTCTACTGGCTCAGATTGATTAAAAAAATCTCCTAATGGATTTCCTTGAATAAGGTCTCCATTATCAACTAAAACATAATCATTTACTTCTGGCGTTTCTGCTTGATAACCTTTGATTAAAGTTGCAAGCTTAACCATACCATAATTATCTGCCTCTGATGTTGTGTAATAATCATAGTTCATTAAGTAATCATGAACGTCTGTTGTTGCTAAGATTTTAAGCTCCATAGTATTATCAGATGGAGTCGCTTGTGACGACACATCAGATGTTGCATTTCCGCAACCTACTAAACTAATGCTTAATAGTGACATGCATGCTAAAAAATGTTTATGTCTCATATTTGTCTACTCCTAGAATATATATTTGCTGACATTATATCATCTAAAATTATACAAAACAATCGATTTCCTTTTTTATCCAAATATTTTTTTATTATTTATATTTTTAATATTACACACTATTACATTTACAAATATTACTCTTTAGTCTAACTTGATGAGAAAATAAAAAAGCATAGACTTATAGCCTATGCTTTATCATGTAATAGCGGGAACAGGACTTGAACCTGTGACCTTCGGGTTATGAGCCCGACGAGCTGCCAACTGCTCCATCCCGCGTTATTGTATAATCTTAAATAAAAAATTTGGCAGCCACCTACTCTCCCAGTCAGTCTCCCAACAAGTACCCTCGGCCGCTTAGGTCTTAACCTGCGTGTTCGGTATGGAAACGGGTGTTTCCCCTAAGCGCATCGCCACCAAAAATTTTTAAAGTATTATTGTACTTTCAAAAACAAATACTACATAATGTTTGCTTAACCGTTT
>SVDC01000062.1 GCA_015058045.1 Cellulosilyticum sp. | reverse complement strand
CGCTTAGCTCAGCTGGGAGAGCACCTGCCTTACAAGCAGGGGGTCATAGGTTCGAGCCCTATAGCGACCATTATATGGCGGAATAGCTCAGTTGGCTAGAGCACACGGTTCATACCCGTGGTGTCATGGGTTCAAATCCCTTTTCCGCTACTACTTAAAAAGCACTTTGACTTTAGTCAAAGTGCTTTTTGCTTTATAAAACAAAATAACGAGATTCAAGAAATAATGGAGCCTATAGAAGAAATACTATATTAAAAAGAATGTTAAAATATGTTGTGTGAAAGATGGAAGAATTAATGGGTTTCTTGATTAATTCTTGATAAATGTCCTCTATTCTATTAAAGATAGAAGCAGAACCTGGCTAATAAGAAAAACTGGTTCATAGCAGACAAAAATAGGGGGAATAAAAATGAATGCAAGTATATTAAAAGTAATAGGTATGATTGCGATGATCCTAGATCATGTGGGATGGGTTTTCTTTCCTGACATAGAAATCTTCCATATTATAGGTAAATTAGCTATACCTATTTTTTGTTATATGATAGCTGAAGGGTATTATAGAACCCATAATGTAAAAGGTTACTTTGCACGATTACTAGGATTAGCAGTTATTTCACAAGTACCATTTTTAATGACATTTAGATTATGTTTTGGACAGGAGCTTTCAGGATTTACTACAATATTTGATTTGGCGTTAGGTTTGCTTACTATATGGCTTTATGATAAAGCAAAATTTAAAGGAAGAAGTATCATTGTGATAATCGGTGCACTTATTGGAGTATTTGCAATGATAGATGGAGATTATTATGTAGTTTTATTGATTTTTATTTTTTACAAACATCATGATAGCTTTAAAAAGATGGCATTGTGGATGGGCGTACTTACCTTATTGAACACTTTTGCGATACCGATGTATAGTATGTTCTATGCAGTAACTCATGGGGTTAGCCTTCAATTATTTGTGCAAAATATGAGGACGCCAGAGTATATTGCGGCAATAAGTAATTATACTGTTCAAATATTCTACCTGTTGGCTTTGGTACCTATTAAGCTTTATAATGGAGAAAAAGGTAAAAATATTAAGTTATTATTTTATGGTTTTTATCCAGTACATCTTATTATTTTATATGTCATTAAGGTGTTTGTTGTAGGTCAGTAAAAATCTATTTTATATTTTTGGAGAGAGATGTGCTTTGAAGTAATAGAGGTATTAAGTAGGCATACAGCATAAAAATAAAGGATGGAGAGTGAGAGATGATTAAAATACTTGTAGTAGATGATGAGGAAGATATAGTTTCTTTATTAAAAACTTGCTTTGAAGCACTGGGGTATTTAGTATTAACAGCTTATAATGGGAATGAAGCATTAGAAAAGCTCAATCAACATCCAGATTTAATTTTATTAGACGTGATGATGCCAGGGAAAGATGGTTTTGAAGTATGTCATCAAATTAGGGCAGCAGTAGACTGCCCTATTATTTTTCTAACAGCTAAAATAGAAGATGAGGATATTATTAAGGGATTAAACCTAGGAGCAGATGATTATCTTTTAAAGCCTTTTAATTTAAAAGAGTTAAGAGCAAGGGTGTCTGCACACTTAAGAAGAGAAGAAAGAAGAAACGAAATTAAAAAAGAAATTATTGTAGATGAACAACTCGTAATTGATATAAGTAGCACAAGTGTAAAGATAAAGGGACGAGATTTAGACTTAACACCTAGGGAATATGAGCTTTTATTATTTTTAGCACAAAATCGAGGGCAGACTTTTTCGAAGGAACAGCTTTATGAAAAAATATGGGGATATGATGGTGTGGGTGAGGCGAGAACCATTACAGAACATGTCAAAAACATTCGTAAGAAAATGTTAAGTTTAGGTGAGGAAGAAGGATATATTGTAACAGTTTGGGGGATTGGTTATAGATGGCATTAAAAAAGATAAGCTATAAATCCATTAAGAACAGATTTATCTCCTATATGATACAAATTCTTATAGTAAGTTTTATGGTAAGTGTGATCCTTATTAATGGGGTATTACAGTTAGTAATGGTAGGCTGGATTTTACCAGCAGATTATTATGAGGAGGTAGTACCTACAGTAAGAAATTATATTACAGAATATGGGGCTGATTTAGCAAAGCTTCATGGGGAACTGGCTCAAATTATGCCAGAAGAGGGAGTAAGTTATAAGATTATAAATCAAACAGGAAAAGCACTTTATGAATATGGAGTAGATGAAAAGGTTATAAAAAAATGGTGGGATAAGTCTATTGATAAAACAGAACAAAAGATAATAATAGGATGGATTAAGCCTTATGTCCTTCAGTATTTACCTATTAATAAAGAAGGGGCGTGTTGTGATGCAGTTATATTAGGGTATAGGCTTTATAATACATCTACACTACCTATTTTAAAGGTAATAGCACCGTACTTTAATTTATCAATAATTGTAATACCATTTGGAGTATTGGCGATTACATTAATTTTATATGCAAGGAGATTTCTTAAGGTTATTAAGCAGCCGCTTAATATATTGCAGAATGGGATTAAAAATATTGAAGAAAATAACCTGGAGTTTAAAATAGAAACTGATAATCAAGATGAAATTGGACAATTATGCTTGAGCTTTGAAAAGATGCGAGTCAACTTAAAAGAATCTCTAGAAGGCAATTGGAAAAAGGAAGAGGAGCGGCGAAGTATAATTAATGGATTAACCCATGATCTTAGAACACCACTTACTGTTATAAAAGGTCATACAGAGCTCATGTTAGAAGATATCTTGACAGAAGAGCAAATGAAAGACAGTACCGTATCTATACAAAAAAATGTTGAACGTTTAACTAGGTTAGTACAAGCACTGAATGAAATTAACAAATGGCAGCAGACAGAGTTATTAGATAAAAAACAAATGGTAAATATGGAAGAATGGTTGGAAGAAAGATTAAAAGACTATAAGATATTAGCTCAGCCTAAACACATTAATATAGAGTTTAGGATAGAAGGAAAGAAAGATCCAGTATATTTAGGTAGTGAGGCATGGAATCAAATATTGGATAATCTAATGAGCAATAGTTTGAGATTTACTCCACAAGGGGGAAAGATTTTAATACAAGTTGTAGTAGATGATGAAAATATTAAACTTAAAGTAGAGGATTCGGGCTGTGGATTTACTAATGAGGATCTAAAACAAGCAGTTGTGATGTTTTATCAAGGGGATAAGTCTAGAAATAGTGGGAAACATTATGGCATAGGCCTATACGTTGTGGATTATTTAGTTAAAAAGATGAATGGAAGTATGAATTTGTATAGAGCTAGCTTGGGTGGAGCAGGTATTTACATAGTGATCAATATAAGGGATAAATCTAGAAATTAGTGGATAATATTATAGTACAAGCTATAGGATATGAGTTAGTGATAACAGTGTGTGTAAAAGAAATAAAAGGAAATATAAAAGACAACAAGAGTAGGAGTAAAAGAATGAGTAAAATAAAAAATGCTGTTTTTGCAGGAGGATGTTTCTGGTGTATGGTTAAACCATTTGATGAGTTACCTGGTATCATAAAGGTTGTAGTAGGTTATACAGGAGGCTATGTAGAACATCCTACTTATGAAGAAGTTTGCACTCATGAGACAGGTCATGTGGAAGCTGTTCAAATTACCTATGATGAAGATGAAATGAGCTATAGAGAATTACTGGAGATTTTCTTTAGAAGTATAGATCCCACTGATCCAGATGGACAATTCCATGATAGAGGACCATCTTATCAGACAGCTATATTTTATAAGGATGAAGAACAGAAGAAAGAAGCCGAAAAATATAAAGCAGCGTTAGAGGCAAGTGAGCTTTTTGATAAACCGATTGTGGTACCGATTAAACCTGCTATGCCTTTTTATGAAGCAGAAGATTATCATCAAGATTACTATAAGAAAAATGGATTTAGATATAGTCTATATTATAGAGGTTCAGGACGAGAAGATTTTATTAAAAAGAATTGGTATAAAAATAGATATAGTCAAGAAGAACTTAAGAATAAGTTGACACCATTGCAATATCGTGTAACGCAGGAAAATGGAACAGAAGCACCTTATACGAATGAGTATGATGAACATTTTGAAGAAGGTATTTATGTGGATATTGTAAGTGGAAAGCCTTTGTTTTCATCTAAGGATAAGTTTAATTCAGGATGCGGTTGGCCTGCTTTTAGCAAACCAATTTCTAAAGGAGCAGTCTATGAAAATGAAGATACATCTCACAATATGTACCGAGTAGAGGTAAGAAGTACTTCGGCAGATTCTCACTTAGGTCATGTGTTTGAAGATGGTCCAGAAGCATTAGGGGGCTTAAGATACTGTATTAACTCAGCAGCATTAAGATTTATTCCTAAGGGTGAGATGGAAAAAGAGGGTTATGGGAAGTATATCAAATTCTTAGAAGAATAGAAGAAGATAGGAATACCTTTAGAATAAAAGGAGTTATAATTGGCCAATTAAAATGAGCTAATTATAGCTCTTTTTAACTAGGATCAATTAGAGTGAGAAAAATAAATAAAATATTAAGTTAAAGTTAAGATAGGGAAATAGGAGTAAGATATAGGAAAATAGGTAAGGGGGATAAAAATGAAATTAGCAAATAGGATGAATAAGAAACTAATGGCGTTATTATTAGCTATGGTATTAGCTACAACACCTATTATGGCAGAAGAAAATACTAAGGTAGAGCAAGTAGAAAATATAGTGCAAAATGAGGCAAGTTCAAGTAAGGGAGTTGACCAAGCTAAAAAGCAAGAAGTTCGTTTGCAGGATGACTTTTATGGAACTATTAATAAAGAATGGTTGGAAAGCACAACGCTAAAACCAGGTTATGTATCAATGAGTGCATTTGGAGAATTAAGCGATCAGTGCCAAGAACAACTTAAAGAATTATTTGCGGAAATTTTAAAAAATGAAGCTCAGTATAAAGATACAGATGTTGAGAAAAAGATGATTAATCTTTATAAAAATTATTTAAATAGAGAAGCAAGAAATAAACAAGGTATAGAGCCGATCAAACCTTATTTAGAAAAGATTAAAGCTATAAAGAACATAGAAGATCTAGAAACTTTTTTGTCAGATATGATACTTACTAATACAGCAGGTTTTTATAGTCTTAGTATTTCTTCAGATTATAAGAATAGTAACCAAAAAGCCTTCTATGTTAATTCAACCAACCTCATATTAGGAGATTCAGACTACTATAATAAACCTGATGAGCATGCTCAGTTAATAGAAGCTGCAACGACTGACTATTTAGGTAAGATGCTTGTATTAGTAGGCTATAGTGAAGAGGAAGCAGCTCAAAAGGTACAACAAGCTTATGCTTTTGAAAAGAAGTTTGCTGATAAAATCATTGGGCAAGAGGAAGTAACAAAGACTTCTAATATTTATGAAAAAATTTATAATGTATATACCCTGGATGAATTAGATCAGTTAGCACCTCATATGAAACTAAAAGAAAAAATAAAAAAGGTAACCAATAATCAAGTAGAAAAGGTGATTGTTACAGAACCAGTATGGCTAGAAAGTTTTGATAAGCTTTATAACAATGATTCTATAGGGGAAATGAAGAATTATTTAGAAATCAAATTTTTATGTGGAACAGTTGGGAATTTGTCTGAGGACTTTGAAAAGATAGCAGATGAATATTCTGCTCAGTTAACAGGGGTTCAGGGGACACTACCTGATGAGCAGGAAGCTATGCAGGTGATTAATGCTGTTTTTTCGGATGCAATTGGTAAACTTTATGTCGAAAAATATTTTACTGAGGAAGCTAAAGAAGATGTAGAAGAATTAGTTTATGAAATCATAGAGGTTTATAAAAATAAATTAGAAGCAGTAGACTGGATGGCAGAAGATACAAAGAAAAATGCCATTAAAAAGTTAGATACTATGAAAGTAAAAATTGGTTATCCAAATGAATGGGAAGATTATGATGGATTAGAGTTTAAGTCTTATGATGAGGGTGGATCTTTACTAGACAATAGTTTTGAGATGGCACAATGGTCTTATGATACATTACTAGAAGAATTAAATAAGCCGGTAGATAAAACAAAATTTGTTATGCCACCACAAACGGTCAATGCTTGCTATAACCCAACAAGTAATGATATTACATTCCCAGCTGGTATCTTACAAGTACCTTTCTATGATGTCAATAGAAGTAAAGAAGCAAATTTAGGTGGTATTGGAGCAGTTATTGCGCATGAAATTAGTCATGCCTTTGATACAAATGGTGCTAATTTTGATGAAATGGGTAATGTTAAACAGTGGTGGACCCAAGAAGACTATGCTAAATTTGAAGAGAAAGCAAAAAAGGTTAGAGAATTTTATAGTAATGTAACAGTGGATAGTGGCAAAAAAGTAAATGGTGATTTAACTGTTAGTGAAAATATTGCAGATATCACAGGTTTATCTTGTATGTTAGATATTATGAAGACAATGGAAAATCCAGATTATGAAGCCTTTTTTGAGTCATGGGCAACTATTTGGAGAATGGTTAGTACTCCTGAATATGAAAGTTTAGCATTAGAGCAAGATTCGCATTCACCTAATAAAGTAAGAGCCAATATTGTACTAGGCCAATTCCAAGAATTCTATGATACCTATGATATTAAAGAGGAAGATGGTATGTACATTAAACCAGAAGATAGACTTAAGGTTTATTAATCGATAGAAGGATAAAGGAGAAGAAGCTGCGGCATCAACTAATTTTGAATAGTTGATGCTACAGCTTCTTTTTGGGTTGCTGTTTATCTATCAAAGAGATAATTAGTTTATAAAAATATAAATTAGGTTTAATGATATATAAAATAATATGTATAAAAGGGTTGAATTTAGGAACTATACAAGATATAATTTAATAAAAATTGAAATAATTTAAAATAATACATACAAGTGGTGAGGCGTGTGAAAAAAGTTGAGTATAATAAGCCTTGGATTTATCAGAGAGCAGATCCTTATATTTTGAAACATCAAGATGGACAATATTATTTTACTGCATCGGTACCTGAATATGATCGCATTATATTAAGACGTTCAAAGACTTTAACTGGACTGAGTGAAGCAGAAGAAAAGATGATTTGGATAAAACATAAAAGTGGACCTATGAGTAAGCACATATGGGCACCGGAATTACATTACATACAAGGAAAATGGTATATCTATTTTGCAGGAGGTAGTCAGGAAGATGAGTGGGCTATTAGGCCATATGTCCTAGAATGTCAGGGAGAAGATCCTTTTGTCGATACTTGGATAGAAAAAGGAATGATGCAAGCAGCTACTGATGATGTTTTTTCTTTTAAAGCCTTTTCTCTAGATGGTACAGTATTTGAAAGTAAGGGGAAATATTATTTTGTATGGGCAGAGAAAGTGAGTGTTGGACCGCAAATTTCAAATTTATATATTGCAGAGATGGAAAGTCCATATAAGTTAAAAACAAAACAAGTCTTATTGACAACACCGGATTATGAGTGGGAACGAGTAGGTTTTTGGGTAAATGAAGGACCAGGTGTATTAAAGCATGAAGGAAAAATCTTTATAACCTTTTCTGCTAGTGATACAAGTAGTGCTTATTGTATAGGGCTGCTAACAGTTTCTGAATCTGATGACTTATTGGATCCACATTCATGGAAAAAAGACAGATATCCAGTAGTAAAAACCAATGAAGAAAAAGAGGTTTTTGGCCCAGGACATAGTTGTTTTACACTGTCTGATGAAGAAAAGATTTTGATGGTATATCATGCACGTACGAAAAAGGAGATTGTAGGTAATCCACTATATGAACCTAATCGTCATGCTATGTTAATGCCTATAGAATGGAATGAAGATGGTTCACCGAAATTTTGTAGTGAAGTAGAGTAATAATCCATAGGGGGGATATGAAAATGTTAAAAATGTATATTAATCCTAATGTAAAAAGAGGACACATTAATAAAGAAATTTATGGACATTTTGCAGAACATTTAGGAAGAGGAATTTATGAAGGGCTTTATGTAGGAGAGGATTCTACAATTCCAAATACTAAAGGAATGAGAAATGATGTAGTAGCAGCATTAAAAGCAATGAAAGTACCAGTTCTTAGATGGCCAGGTGGATGCTTTGCGGATGAATATCACTGGAAAGATGGTATTGGACCAAAAGAAACAAGAAAGAAAATGATTAATACGCACTGGGGTGGTGTTGTAGAAGATAATAGTTTTGGAACACATGAGTTCATGGAACTTTGTGAGCAATTAGGTTGTGAAGCTTATGTTAATGGCAATGTAGGTAGTGGAAGTGTTCAAGAGATGAGCGAATGGGTTGAATACATGACTTTTGATGGACTATCTCCAATGACCGTTTTAAGAGAGAAAAATGGGCGTAAAGAACCTTGGAAAGTTAAATATTTTGGCGTAGGAAATGAAAACTGGGGTTGTGGTGGAAATATGACGCCAGAATATTATGCAAATCTGTATAGACGTTATCAAACCTATGTTAGAGATAATAATATTTCTAAGATTTGTTGTGGATCAAATGGCGAAGATTTAGATTGGACTAAAAAAGTCATGGAAACATGTTTTAAAGGCACACCAGGACATTTACATGGTTTAATGGACGGCCTTTCATTACACTACTATACTGTTCCAGGAGACACTTGGGATCAAAAAGGGGCAGCTACGGAGTTTGATGAAGACACATGGTATAAGACTATGAAGAAGACGTTAAGGATAGAAGAATTAATTAATCGTCATGGAACCATTATGGATGAATATGATCCAGAAAAGAATATTGGAATTATTGTAGACGAATGGGGCAATTGGTTTGATGTAGAGGTAGGAACTAATCCAGGCTTTTTATACCAACAAAATACAATGAGAGATGCCCTAGTAGCAGGAATTAACTTGAATATTTTTAACAAACATTGTGACCGTGTAAAAATGGCTAATATTGCTCAAATGATTAATGTGCTTCAATCTGTTATTTTAACAGAAGGAGAAAAAATGGTATTAACACCAACTTATTATGTATTTTACATGTATCAAAAACATCAAGATGCAACATTAGTAGATAGTTATTTACAAGCACCATTGACAGGTACAGAAATATATCAAGTACCAAGTTTGCATGAATCAGTATCTATTGATGAAGAGGGACATCTTAATATAACAATAACCAATCTATCTTTAAGTGAAACATATGAGGTGGATAGTATCCTTACAGATTGGGAAGCTAAAAATGTAAAAGGAACAATTTTAACAGGTAAAATGGATGCACATAATACTTTTGAGAATCCAGAAGTTGTTAAATTAGCAGACTTTACAGATTGTACAATCAATGGCCAAAGTATACGTTTTAATATTCCGCCATGTAGCGTGTTACATTTAGAGGTAAAATAAATGAGAATATGCAAGGGGTGTCTTATTAGAGAAATAGATAGTCAAAAAGAGTATCAAAATATGTTTGACTACATAGAAAGGCTTAATGAAGAGATTAAGACTAATCATCAAGTCTATGAGATACGTCTTCGTATTTGTAAAGAGTGCTATTCATTGATGAATGGTATGTGTAAGCATTGTGGGTGTTTTGTAGAAATGCGTGCAGCTATTACAACCAATAGCTGTCCAAATAAAAAATGGTAAACAAAAAAGGAACTTGTAATAATGCAAGTTCCTTTTTTTGTTTAGATTTATAAAAAATATGATAAAAGTGGGCAGATTATGATTTGATAGGACTATAGCTCATACGTACATTAATATTTTGATTATAATTTCCAAAATTTTTTCCAAAGATTGTGAGACCGCCGATGTATTGAGCTGTATCAGGAACAGCTAATTTAAACTTAATCGTACTTTTATAATCAAAGTTAAAGTCTTGAATAGTGATATCGGAAATTTGTAGACCATCGATAAAGGTGCCTTTATCATTAACGACTAAAAGTTTTAGTAAACCGTATTGATTCCAATTTGGTTCCCACCAGTCAGGAGTGAAAATACCTTTAATTCCGCCAAAATCACCAGGACTTGTCCAACTGCCAAGACAAACATCATTTAAATAAAAATAAATATCAGAAGGCCAAATATCATTAACGCCAGGTGCTTCAGAAGCAAGCTCTGCAGAGATAGAAATTTGGTCGATTTTTTGAAGAGTTGGAATAAAATTAGGGATGATATATTCAACATATCCCTTAGTAAACCATAAAATATCTGCATCATAACGCTCAGGATGAGCGAAATATCTGGCATCATCTACCTCACCAATTAGTTTACTTGAAGAAGCTAGACCGCAAGTTGGATAAACTTCATAGTTAGAATATTGCCCAATCTTGATTTCGGTTTGAAATATATTAGGATTTTCTACTTGAGGATAGAGGTCTATAAGTATTTTATCTAGACAGACAGAGCACTTTTTTTGGTTGCCATGACCACTAAACTCATTTGAAATCGAAATAAGCCCAGCATCCTCTAATTTTTTTATATGTCCAGTTAATGCGCCGTTTGTAATATTTAATTTAGTTGCTAATTCATTCATATTCATATCCGGGCTAGTGAGTAAAAGTTTGATAATTTCTAAGCGAATATCAGAACCAAGTGCTTTAAAGATGGTAAGTCCTTCGTCTAGAGTTTGTATATGTAGCATATGCACCTCCTATAACATTTACTTTTGAAATATATAAAATATTATAAATGAATTTGAAATAATAGTCAAATGCGTGATTAAACATGGGGATATAAGTCTTTTTCTCTATAGTAATTTAAACTAAATAACTAAACACATATAAAATAGGTTAAGAAAAAATTAAAATAATTCAGAATAATATTGACAACAAACATAGTTGATTGTATATTATTACTTATAACAGACAGTTAAATAAAAACAAAGTATTTAAAGTGCACAAACAAACTGGAGTTGACTGGATAAATTTGGACAATAAAATAGACATCTCATGTTAGACGAATAGAAAAGTATAATAGTTTATTAAGAAATAAAGTATTTTAAATTCTATTTATATAGGAGGAGTTTAAATGAAAAAGAAATTAGTAAGTTTATTGTTGTCAACGGCAATGCTATCAACTGTACTTGTAGGATGTGGAGGTGGAAATCAACAGACAGCTGCTTCAGAAGGGGATACAGCCAGTACAGAGGAAGGTTCAGAAGAAGCAGTAGCAGAAGCTGAGTATACGGTTGGACCAGAAGATGGAACAAAATTAAGTATGTGGGTATTTGTACCTGCTCATGCAGAATTCTATGCAAAGATGGCAGAAGAATGGAATGCAAAAAATGCAGATAAACAAATTAACTTAACAGTTACATCTTATCCTTATGGAGATATGCACAATAAATTAACTTTGGCTAATCAATCAGGAGAAGGAGCACCTGATCTTTGCGATATTGAAATTGGTCAATTCCCTAACTTCTTACAAGGGGAAGTGCAATTCCAAGAATTAAATGATTATATTGATCCTTATAGAGAGGATGTTGTTCAAGCACGTATTGATACATATAGTAAAGAGGGTAAAAACTATGGTGTTCCAACCCACGTTGGTGCAACAGTTATGTACTACAATACAAAAATATTAGAAGAGTATGGTATCGACTATACAACGATTGAAACTTGGGATGACTATACTGCTGCAGGTAAGCAATTAAAAGAAGCTAGTGGCGGTAAAGTGTGCATGACAAGTGTTGATACAGGTGGTACTGACTGGTTATGGCTTGCGATGGCTGAATATGGAGAAGATTTCACTAATGAAGATGGATCTCCTAATATTCAATTAGAGTCTATTAAGAATATGATTACAATGCAACAAGGTTGGTTAAATGATGGTATTGCGATGATATCACCAGGTGGCCAAGTAGATATGGAAGAAGGATATGCTAATATTGCAGCAGGAAATATCGCTTCTTTCCCTAAAGCAATGTGGTATATGTCTAGATTTATTAACTATATGCCAGAAATGGGAGGTCAATGGGCTATTGCACCATGTCCAGTGTTCGAAGAAGGTCAACCTCGTTCTGTAGGTATTGGTGGTACAGGTACAGTTGTATCTAAACAATCTGAAAATCCTGAGTTAGCAGCTGAATTTATTTCATGGGCTAAATTATCTTATGATGGTGAACTTCAAATTTGGAATATGCTTGGATTTGATACATGTAATACTTCTATTTGGACTGATACTACTATTACACAAGATACAAATAACGAGTACATTAAATACTTTGTAACCAATCCATTTGATACTTTAAATGAAATTAAAGATGAAATTGGTTTAATTAAAGTAGGTAGAATCAATCCTACAATCAATGATGCATTTAATTTAACCATTTTAAATGCTTGTTTTGAAGAAGGAGCAAATGTTGATGAACAACTAGAACAAGGACAGAGTGATTGTGAACTTGAGTGGTAAACTAATATGATAAATTAAGGGCTGTGCGAATTTCGTGGCAGCCCTATTATTAGAAAGAGGCGGGGAAATATGGGTAAAGTAAAGAAATTGTTGTTTTCTCAAAAAGTAGCACCTTATCTATTTATCTTACCATTTTTATTAAGCTTTTTATTATTTTGGGCTTATCCAATGTTTAGTACTATAAAAATGAGTTTCCAATCTGTTTTACCTGGCCAGGTAGAGTGGATAGGATTTAAAAACTATACAAAGTTATTAAAGGATTCGGCATTTCATACAGCCATGCTCAATAGTTTTGAATATATGATTGGAACACTTGTATTATTAATTCCTTTTCCTATGCTATTTGCGTGTTTGATGGAAAGTAGATTAGTAAAAGCAAAAGGTTTTTTTAAAGCTTGTTTATATTTACCAGCATTAACCTCTATTGTTGTTTCAGGTATGCTTTTTAGATTAATGTTTAGTGAACTAGGTGGTTCACAAATGAATCAATTATTAGCACTATTTGATATGGCACCTATAAAGTGGTTAAAAATAAAGTCAACTTCGTATTTTGCTTTATTTGTATTAGCTTGTTGGCGTTGGACAGGGGTCAATATGCTTTACTTTATTGCAGGACTTAAGGGAATAGATGATACTTTCTACGAAGCAGCTGAAATTGATGGGGCAAATGCAAGGCAAAAGTTTAGATATATTACGATGCCACTGCTTAAACCAACTACTATATATGTATTAACAATTAGTATTTATGCAGGACTTGCAATGTTCATGGAAAGTTATATGTTATGGGCAGGTAATGCTTCACCTAATAATATAGGTCTTACTATTGTAGGCTACTTGTATCGTAGAGGTATTGAGAAAAATCAATTAGGTTATGCTTCAGCAGTAGGCTTAGTATTATTAATCATTGCATTAATCATTAATGTAATTCAACTTAAACTCAATGGAACATTTAAAAAGGAGGAATAAAAATATGGCAGAAGTTGTAATCCAAAAAGATAAAATGGATGTTTCAGTAAAAAAGAAAATACAAACAGTTATTGCAACAGGGTTCTTTATGCTTCTTTCATTACTTGTAGTTTTTCCTTTTATTATTTCTTTTATTGCTTCTTTTAGACCAGGACGAGATTTGATTCGTAACGGTTTGGCACTTAATTTAGATTTCAGTACAATGTCTCTACATAATTATGAGTACTTATTTACAGGGGATCATTCGTATTTTGTTTGGTTTAAAAATAGTATTTTAATTACATTCGTATCTGTTTTTCTAACATTAATCGTCTGCTACTTTGTAGCTTATGGATTAGCTATGTATAATTTTAAGTTAAATAATCTATTGTTTTTCTTGGTTATTGCAACCATGATGGTGCCTTTTGAAATTTTAATGTTACCACTTTACCAAGAAATCATTGATTTACATCTTACAGATACTTATGCAGGTGTTATCTTACCTGGTATATGTAGTGCATCTACCATTTTCTTCTTTAGGCAGTATTTGCAAGGATTACCTACAACCTTATTAGATGCAGGAAGAATTGATGGTGCTACAGAGTTTGGAATTGCAATAAAGATTATTATGCCAATTGCAAAACCTGCTTTTGCAGCAATGGGAATTTTATGTGCAATGGGCTCATGGAATAACATGTTATGGCCTATGTTAGTTTTCAGAAGTGCATCTCACTTTACATTACCAATTGGTTTAAATGGTTTATTAACACCATATGACAATAACTACAATTTATTGATTGCAGGATCTATGTTTGCAATTCTGCCAGTATTTATTGTTTTCTTGTGTTTCCAAAGGTATTTTATTGAAGGCATGTCAGCTGGGGCTGTAAAAGGCTAAAGGATAGAGTACTATAAAAAATAGTATCAGGTTAAAATCATATTAAAAAATATAATGTACAATCTTAATTATCCTAAATACTTTCTCTCTAATGAGCAGTTTATAAAAACATTAGAGGAGAAATTCGGAGTAAGGTTGTACATTTTTGGGGCTATAACTATGGATAAGGAATGATTTGTGGGATTTTACTTTGAAGGAGTAAAAATACTTAATATTGACTAAAAAAGAGGACTAATGTGAGACTATTGGTTGTGAGGATGAACGAGATTTAAATCGTATTAAGTATCTAAGTATTTTGTGATCGAAGTCAAAGATAATGGGGTTGGGACTATCTATGGTACAATGGATCACCAAGATGCATGAGGGAAAGTTAAGCTTTAATGTTCCTTTCAGAATTGCTTATTATAATTATCTTATCAAGCAATTGTTGCAAGGAAAAAGTGAGTATGTAGCTATAAGGTTAATGATCATTACATTATTAGTAGGGGGGAGACTGTAGTTTTTAGAGGTGATAATTTTGAACAATAGGTAAAAATGCACAGATAGTTTTGGGGAAATTAAAATAGTTTATAAAAGTATTTAAAATATATTTTAAATTATGAATAAAAGTGATAAGATATAGAAAATAATAAAAATTAAAGCGTGTAGAGTGATAGGAGGAAATTAAAATGGGTAAAAAGTATCAGTTTTGGTTTGCAACAGGTTCACAGGATTTGTACGGAGAAGAGTGCTTAAGAGTTGTTGCTGAGCATTCAGCTAAGATTGTAGAGGGATTAAATCAATCAGGAATCTTACCTTATGAGATTGTATTAAAACCAACTTTAATTGATAATAATTCTATTAGAAAGACTTTTAATGATGCCAATGCAGATGAGAATTGTGCAGGTGTTATTACATGGATGCATACGTTCTCACCAGCTAAATCATGGATTTTAGGTTTACAAGAATATAGAAAACCTCTTTTACATTTACATACGCAATTTAATGAAGAAATTCCTTACGACACAATCGATATGGACTTTATGAATACGAACCAATCTGCTCATGGTGATAGAGAATTTGGTCATATTGTAAGTCGTATGGGTATTGAAAGAAAAGTAATCGTTGGTCACTGGGCTAATCAAGAAGTTCAAAAACGTATTGCTAGTTGGATGCTTACAGCAATTGGTATTATGGAAAGTAGTCATATTCGTGTACTTCGTGTTGGAGATAACATGAGAAATGTAGCAGTTACAGAGGGCGATAAAGTAGAAGCACATATTAAATTTGGTTGGGAAATTGATGCTTATAACATTACAGATATTGCTGAATATGTAAAATCAGTAAGTGAGTCAGATGTCAAAGCATTAATGGAAGAATACTATGCAAGCTATGATATTTTATTAGAAGGTAGAGATGAAGACGAATTTAGAAAACATGTAGCAGTACAAGCTGCTATTGAAATTGGATTTGAGAAATTCTTACAAGAGAAAAACTACCACGCTATTGTTACGAATTTTGAAATGTTATCAGGCTTACAACAATTACCTGGCCTAGCAATTCAAAGATTAATGCAAAAAGGTTATGGTTTTGGTGGTGAAGGCGATTGGAAAACAGCTGCAATGGTACGTTTAATGAAAGTTATGACAGCTGGGGTAAAAGATGCTAAAGGTACATCTTTCATGGAAGATTACACTTATAATCTGATGCAAGGTAAACAAGGTATTCTTCAAGCACATATGTTAGAGGTGTGCCCAAGTATAGCGGATGTTAAACCAGCTATTAAAGTCTCTCCACTTACAATGGGTAATAGAGAAGATCCAGCTCGTTTAGTATTTACTTCTAAACCAGGTAAAGGTGTAGCAACTTCTCTTGTGGATTTAGGAAATCGTTTCAGACTTCTTATTAATGAAGTGGAATGTTTACCACAAGATATTCCGATGCCAAAACTTCCTGTAGCAACAGCATTTTGGAAACCAGAACCTAGCTTAGAAGTAGGTGCTGAGGCATGGATTTTAGCGGGCGGTGCACATCATACGGCATTCTCTTATGATGTAACAGCTGAGCAAATGGGAGATTGGGCAGCAGCAATGGGTATTGAGGCTGTTTATATTGATAAGGACACGACAATCCGTAACTTTAAAAATGAACTTAAATGGAATTCTATTTACTATCGCTAAGTAATGACGAGGCTAAAGGGAATACATACATATAAAGAATCGAAGACTCTAGAATAGGGGGCTGTACGGATGGAATCGGTAAACTATGAAATAAGAGAAATGATTGTAAAGGGAGAAACTGCCCTTGGGATTGAACTTGGTTCTACAAGAATTAAAGCGGTATTAGTGGATAAAAATCATACGCCTATTGCATCAGGAAGCTATGAGTGGGAAAACAAATTAGAAAATGGCGTATGGACATATAGCGAAGAGGCTATATGGAAAGGGCTTCAAGAAAGTTATCAAAACATGGCACAAGAAGTAGTAGAAAAATATGATGTCATGCTTGAAAAAATAGGTGCGATAGGTTTTAGTGCGATGATGCATGGTTATATGGCATTTAATAAAGAAGGAAAACTTCTTGTACCTTTTAGAACTTGGAGAAATACCATAACAGGAGAAGCAGCTAAAGCGTTAACAGGACTCTTTAATTATCCAATTCCTCAAAGATGGAGCATTGCTCATTTGTATCAAGCTATTTTAAATAAAGAGGAACATGTTGGTGAGATTACTTTTATGACTACACTAGCAGGATATATCCATTGGAAATTAACTGGTGAAAAGGTAGTGGGTATTGGAGAAGCATCAGGTATGTTTCCAATTGATACAGTAAATAAAGTGTTTGATCAAACCATGATGAATCAGTTTGATGAGTGTATTAAGGAAAAAGGTTACTCATGGAAGGTAGAAGAAATCTTACCTAAAGTTATGCTTGCAGGAGAAGAGGCAGGTGCACTAACAGAAGAAGGTGCTAAATGCTTAGATATAAGTGGAAGATTACAAGCGGGTATTAAAGTTTGTCCACCGGAAGGTGATGCAGGTACGGGAATGGTTGCTACCAATAGTGTGACTAAGCGTACAGGAAATGTATCGGCAGGAACTTCAGTATTTGCTATGATTGTTTTAGAAAAGGGACTTTCTAAGGTGTATGATGCCATTGATTTGGTAACTACCCCTACTGGGGAATTAGTAGCAATGGTGCATTGTAATAATTGTACTTCAGACTTAAATGCTTGGGTAAATCTGTTTGGAGAGATGGCAGATAGCTTAGGTATATCTGTAGATAAAAACAAGTTGTTTAGTACCTTATATAATAAGGCATTAGAAGGAGAAGCAGATTGTGGTGGCCTTTTAGCCTATAACTATTTTTCTGGAGAGCATATTACAGGCTTTGAAGAAGGTAGACCAATGTTTGTAAGAACACCAGAAAGTCATTTTAATCTTGCAAACTTTATGAGAACACATCTATTTACTGCATTAGGTGCACTAAAAACAGGATTAGATATTCTTATTAAAGAAGAAAAGGTTGAAGTAGATGAAGTATTAGGTCATGGTGGATTGTTTAAGACAAAAGAAGTAGGGCAAAGAATTTTAGCAGCAGCTATGAATACACCTGTATCAGTTATGGAGACCGCAGGTGAAGGTGGTGCTTGGGGAATTGCCGTATTAGCAAGTTATATGAAAAATAAGGTAGCAGGAGATATTGCTGCGGAAGAAACTTTGGATACTTACTTAAAAGAAAGAGTGTTTGGCGGGCAAAATGCTATTAAGATTAATCCAGATCCAAGTGATGTAGAAGGATTTGAGCAATTTATGAAACGCTATACATTAGGACTTGATATTGAAAGGGCAGCAGTAGCATCTTTAAAATAATGAGGTGAGAAAATGCTAGAAGCACTTAAGAAGCAAGTTTATGAGGCAAACATGGAGCTTCCTAAAAGAAATCTTGTAACGTATACATGGGGAAATGTAAGTGGGATAGATCGTGAAACAGGCTATTTTGTCATTAAGCCAAGTGGTGTAGAGTATGATGAATTAACACCTGATGATATGGTAGTTATGGACCTTGAAGGAAATAAAATTGAGGGAGCTTATAAACCTTCATCAGATACATCTACACATTTAGAACTTTATAGAGCTTTTCCAGAAATCGGAGGTGTTGTGCATACCCATTCACCTTGGGCAACCTCTTGGGCACAAGCAGGTAGAAGTATTCCTTGCTATGGAACGACACATGCAGATTACTTTTATGGAACGATTCCTTGTGCAAGAAGCCTAACCAAGGAAGAAATTGAAGCAGAATACGAGAAGAATACAGGACTTGTGATTATTGAAACCTTTAAGGAATTAAACCCTGTGTATGTACCAGGTGTACTATGTGTGAATCATGGACCATTTACATGGGGAAAAGATGCTATGGAAGCTGTACATAATGCAGTTGTTCTAGAAGAGGTTGCTAAAATGGCATATCAAACAGAGATGATTAATTCTCATGTGCAGATAGCACCTGATTCTATTAAAGAGAAACATTTTATGAGAAAGCATGGAAAAAATGCTTATTATGGACAATAGATAATAAGGACCAGAATATGGAGTAGATAAATGACTCTATATTCTGGTCTTTATTTTTGGGGTAAATGGTTATATAGCGAAAGATTAGTTTTGACAGTTAATGCAGTGCACATAGCACATTCCTCTTATTTTTCTATGAAGTAAAATAAGTTCTATAAACTAGGTTAGTATGTGCTAAAGAAAAGAGTATATGCGTAAAAGAAGTACTTTTGTTATTGAGATTAATAGGTTTTGGAATTAAGAGAAAAGACTCTAAGAAAAGCCATATAAAAAGGATGAAAGAATTAATAAAAAAGCTGCCTTGTGATAAAATAAGATCTAGAGCAGAATGATATAAGGATTGAACAATACTGGGAGGAAATAAAATGTTTATAAAAGACGATTGCACATATAGGCAAATGAAGCAGGATTCTACAATGCAATGGTTAGAAAGCTTATTACAATCAGAGGATGTAGTAAATAGACAAGGTGCTAAAGTAACTATTGAGCATATTGAGAGCCTGAATAGAAAGATTAAGGAATTGGAAGAAAGAAATGCTTTAAAAGATGAATATCTAAAAAAATTAAAGCAAAAAATAAAATAAGAGGATAGTCAAGCATCCCAAAAGAGTGTAGATAGGAGGAAAATCATATGTATACTCTTTTAGGATTAGACTTAGCAGTAAGAAGACTTCTGAAAGAAAGTATGAGTTTAAGACTAAAAAAATAGTTAGAACGAAATTTATTAAAAAAAGCAGTTGACATATGTATATAAATACTGTATCATAACAAATGTCTTCAAGAGAGGACAAAAAAATAAATTAAGGCCCATTGGTCAAGCGGTTAAGACATCGCCCTTTCACGGCGGTAACACGGGTTCGATTCCCGTATGGGTCATATAGGCAAGTGGTTAGCTAGAAGAAATTTTAGCTAACCACTTTTTCGTTG
>SVDC01000061.1 GCA_015058045.1 Cellulosilyticum sp. | reverse complement strand
ATGATGGAGATGACATGGTGTGAAATAGATGAAATGGCTAAGAAAAATGCTATTGTTTTACTTCCAATAGGAGTAATTGAAGAGCATAGTCGTCATCTTCCACTTGCAACAGATATCTACTTGGCAATTGCACAAGCAGAAGATTTAGCAGATGAAATGAAAAATTGTGGTTGTCCGTGTATCATAGCGCCACCATTTTATTGGGGGATGATTAGTGTAGTTACAAAACATTTTCCGGGTTCATTTGTTTCAAAGGAAGAAACTGTAGTAGCAGTCTTGAAAGATATTCTGGAAAGTCTGGAAAATGCTGGATTCAAAAGAGTAATTTCTGTGAATGCACATGGTGATCCAGCACATAGAATTGCAATTGTAAGAGCATTTAGAGAGTTCAACACAGAACATGAATTGAAAGCGCGTTGGCTTACCTTTGAAGATGATATGAAGTATGAAGGCTTTAATGGAACTGAAGAATATATTCTTCCAGTTCCACCCTATCCATTTGAAAAAATGATTCAATGTACAAGAGAGCTGAGAGATGAATTTGATGTTCATGCAGGCGCATTTGAAACAGCTTTCATGCGTGATATATTTCCTGAAATGGTTAATATGGATATAGCTAAAAAGCTAATGCCTACAATGATGAATGGAGAAGGAAAAAAGAAATGGAATTCTGATATAGTGGAAAATAAAAATATTATTCCAGATGGCCATGCCGGAGATCCTGCTTTTAGCCAATATATAAAAACAGATATGAAATCTGCAAATATTGAAATTGCTCATGGAATTATTAAGTTCTATGAAGAAAAGGAAGCATAACATAAATCATACAAGATATGTACATGTAGAGCAAACACTTTATATGTGTAGAGCAAGTGTAACTTGCAGATAGGTGATAACAAATCTGGATATTGTATAAGTAAAGATAATTGGTATAAAAGTAAAATTGGTTTATCTAGAGTTCTTGGTGAATTATCAAGATTAGGAACTCAATTTATTCCAGAATTTAATAATTTAAAACATGAAGTTTATTAGTATAAGCTAATCTTAAAATATAAAAGGAGAGATAGCAATCAATAATCCATAAAACGGAATCTTAAATATCATAAAATAACAAAATAAATAAACTAGATGTTTTGTAACTTGATAAATCATAATTTGTGGAGGGATAATATGATACAATCAATAGTTCACATTGCAATTGTAGTAAAAGATTATGATGAGGCAATAGATTTTTACACAAATAAACTTCATTTTGAGTTAATAGAGGATACATATCAACCAGAACAGGATAAGAGATGGGTAGTCGTTTCACCACCAGGTTCTAACGGAACTACAATTCTTTTGGCAAGAGCATCTAAGCCAATACAAGAACAGTTTATAGGAGATCAGGTAGGCGGACGAGTGTTTTTATTTTTTGGAACAGATGACTTCTGGCGTGATTATAATGAGATGAAAGAAATAGGAATAGAATTTGAAAGAGAACCAAAAGATGCAGATTATGGTACTGTAGCTGTATTTAAGGATCTATACGGAAACTTATGGGATTTGGTACAGTTTAATGAAAATCATCCAATGCACAAAAGAGTGAGATAAATACCAGTTTATCTATTAGTCTATACTTGTTTAGTTGATGAAAAAAATGAAATGAAGTTAGGTAAATCCTCATATATTGCACTATAGGTACAGGAATGTTCATAATATAAGGAGAAATATAGAAGATGAAAACAAAGAAGTTGCTAGATAATAGAAATCCAAGTACAGCAGGAATTATTGCAGGAATTTGTAAAGGCGATCTATGGCTAAATGATCATAAAAATCCCACATTAGCAGTTACATATTCATATTGTGTTGGTGGATGTGGAATCGCAGGAGAGATTGATAATGGAAGAGAATATGAAGTAAAAGAGTTCCTAGAAAGAGTATTTGAAGACTTATTGTTACAGGGAATTGATTACTTTGAGTTTGCATCAGAAGATCCTAAGATTTGTAAACAGATTCTACCCCTTTTTTCAGAGAAAGTAATCGAGTCTGAAGAAGAATATTCCTATAGGCGTGAAAATGCTTTTGATGAGATGCAGGACATATCAGATGAATATGTTTTTCAAGAGGTCAAAGATTCTTTGCTAGATGACATTATAGCTAATAAATTCAAAAATAACCAAATATTTATGAAACGTTTCATACATTCGTGGGAAGGAAAAGAGAAGTTTCTTAAGTATAGTAAAGCCTTTGTTGCAATTAAAGCTGACAGGATAGTAGGGGTAATTTTTGGGTCAGCTAGGTATGAAAATGTTATTACTATTGATATCGAAGTTGAAAAAGAGGATAGAAAGCAAGGACTCGGCACTAGATTAACTCAGATTATGGTAAATGAATGTGTAAAAGAAGATATCATTATACAGTGGGACCATGTGGAATCAAATATGGCATCTGCTAGATTAGCAAAAAAATGTGAGTTTGTGCTATTTAAGAAAAGACCTTACTATTGGTTTAAAATACGGTGATTAAATGTAATATAGGTATCAGTTGTTTCTTGGAATGTATAAGCGATTATCTTTACAGCAGTTAGAAGAAAAAATTAGTTATTCTGAACAAAGTGTGGTGGAGGAATATATGAATAGATTATTATTAGGTAGGTTATCTATAATTTTAGGATGTTTGATATTATCAATGGAACTATTTGGGTTAAAAATATTGTAGCACGCTTAGCTATTGGGCAAGAAATTCAGTATAACTCTCCTAATGAAAATTGCTACGAGCATTTTAAGCAAGTTATTGACTGCATAAATGAGAATAAAAACCCACTTATTAGATATGCCATATGATTGGAAATGATTTGATATTATAAAAGCGGGTCATTTAGGCAAACTAAAAAGGTAAACTTATGTAAGGAGATGATCTTGTGAAAGAAGCAAAAGTTGAAATTCGTGCTTTATCTAAAGCATCTGCTAGAAACCAGCTTATTAATTCTCTCGAAAAAATAGAGGGAGTTAAACATGCCTCTGTGGATCATGAAGGAGATACTGTAAAAGTAATTTATAGTAGTCCAGCTAGTGAAGAGCAAATCGAACATTGTATTTATGGTGCTGGTAATAAAATCAAATAGTATTATTCATACTATAAAAATACCGGAAAGTATGCGCTTCCGGTATTTTTTAGGCTAATAAAGAACTTTAGGTTATAAATTGACATTTGATCTAAACCTTTCTAGAATGTTAGATGAATTACAAATTTTAAAGGAGTATTGATATGAAATACATCAAACAATTTGGGATTATCTTAAGTATAAGTTTTATAGGTGAGCTTTTGAATAACATCATTCCTTTTACGGTACCTGCTAGTATTTATGGACTTCTTATCATGTTATTAGCCTTGAGGTTTCAAATCATTCGATTAGAACAAGTTAAAGATGTAGCAACTTTTTTAATTGAAATCATGCCGATTATGTTTATTCCTGCTGCAGCGGGCTTAATCACTTCATGGGATACATTAAAAGCCATTTTGCTACCAGTTATGATTACTACATTATGTTCAACTGTAATTGTTATGCTAATTACTGGACAAGTCACACAAGGTATTATTAAGCATGGAAAGAGGGACTAATATGCAAGTGTTATTAAATGATTCACTTTTTTTCGGTGTGATGATTAGTTTAATCGGTTATGAATTAGGACTTTTTATAAGAAAGAAGTTTAAGAAAGCTTTCTTAAATCCTTTATTAATTTCTATTGTGTTTGTAATAGTCTTTTTATTGGTTTTCGATATAAATTATGAGGACTATTATGAAGGGGCTAAATACATAAGTTATCTGCTTACACCAGCTACTGTTTGTTTAGCGATTCCTCTTTATGAGCAATTGGAACTGTTAAAACGTCATAAGAAAGCTATTATTTGGGGGATTTCTTCTGGAGTTTTAGCAAGTTTACTAAGTGTTTTACTATTTTCTTTGTTGTTTCATCTTTCACATGAGGAGTATGTTACCCTACTGCCTAAATCTATTACAACAGCTATTGGTATGGTTATTTCTGAGGAGCTTGGTGGCATTCCTAATATTACGGTGGCTGTTATTATTATTACCGGTGTATTTGGTAATATGATAGCTGAAGTAGTTTGTCGTATTTTTCATATTCAAGACCCTATTGCAAAAGGACTAGCCATTGGAACAGCTTCTCATGCTATGGGTACGACAAAGGCCATAGAACTTGGTGAAATAGAAGGGGCTATGAGTAGCTTATCTATTGCTGTGGCAGGATTACTTACGGTAATAGGTGCACCAATTTTTGCTAGCCTTATTTCATAATCTTAAAGTCTAAAGGTTGATTCAATGATAAAAAATGATATAATAAAGACAAAAACATTTCGGCACCCATTAATCCTTTATTAATGGGTGCTAAAAACTGAGGAGAACTTCATGAATACGTTAAATGAGTTATTTGGAATTGATGCTCAAACACAAGCCTTTTGCAAAGAGGTGGAACAAGCATTAAAAGAGCGTTTTGACCAATTAGATGAAACCATGCATATTAATGGTGCTAAAGTCCTTCATGCCATGCAAAAAAATAAGTTAAGTGATGTACACTTTTCTGCAACAACTGGCTATGGCTACAATGATTTAGGGCGTGATGTTGTAGAGCAAATTTATGCAGATATTTTTAAAACAGAGTGTGGGCTTGTAAGACCACAGCTTATGTCCGGAACACATGCTTTAACTGTTGCTTTATTTGGAAACTTACGTCCTGGTGATGAACTTCTTTCTCCAGTTGGTAAACCATATGATACTTTAGAGGGCGTAATTGGGATTCGCCCTGAAGTCGGAAGTTTGGCAGAATATGGCATTACCTATAAACAAGTGGATTTAAAAGAAGATTTTAGTTTTGACTATGATGGCATTCGCGCAGCGATTACAGAAAAAACAAAACTTGTAACGATTCAACGTTCAAAAGGGTATAGCTATCGTCCAACTTTTTCTGTAAAACAAATTGGTGAACTTATTACCTTTATTAAAGGGATTAAGCCTGATGTAATTTGTATGGTCGATAATTGTTATGGTGAGTTTGTAGAAACCATTGAACCAACAGAAGTAGGCGCTGATTTATGTGTTGGTTCACTCATTAAAAACCCAGGTGGTGGTTTAGCACCAATTGGTGGTTACATTGTGGGGAAAGAAGAGTATGTAGAAAGAGCAGCGATGCGTCTTACTGCACCTGGTCTGGGAAAAGAAGTTGGCGCGACACTTGGTTTAAATCAACCAGTACTTCAAGGACTATTCCTAGCACCAGAAGTAGTTTCTAATGCCCTTAAAGGTGCCATTTTTGCAGCTGCACTTTATGAAAAACTCGGCTTTGAAGTGATGCCAAATTCTACAGAATCTCGTCATGACATTATTCAAGCAATTAATATGCGTTCGGCGGAAAATGTTATTGCTTTTTGCCAAGGGATTCAAAAGGGTGCCCCAGTAGATAGTTATGTGACTCCAGAACCATGGGATATGCCGGGTTATGATGCACCAGTTATTATGGCAGCAGGAGCCTTTGTCCAAGGTGCTTCTATTGAACTAAGTGCTGATGCACCTATTAAACCACCTTATACTGTATTCTTCCAAGGTGGCTTAACCTTCTATCATGCTAAGTTAGGAGTTATAATTGCATTACAAACTATGAAAGATAAAGGATTAGTAAACTTACCATCTTAATTCTTTTTAGTCAATATAAAAGCCTATGTATAGACTTCGTCCATGCCTTTATAAAGGTATGGCGTCTGCATAGGCTTTTATATTTTCATTGAACAGAACAAATGTTCGTTAACGTAAAAAAAGGCACTTTTATCTCTTTATAAATGAAGTTCTTGTTTTAGTGTATCTAACTCCCTAATCCAAAGGTCACTATATGCATCAGAAGGCATACGTAAATCTCCTCTAGGAGAGAGGCAAACCGAACCAATCTTTGGCCCATCTGGCATGCTAGAGCGTTTAAACTGGTGCGTAAAGAAACGTTTATAGAAAGTATAGAGCCATTTAAAAATAGTAGAATCATCAAAAGTACCTTGAAATGCTTTTTGAGCTAGGAAGAAAATTTTACTTGGTCGATAGCCATAGCGAATGACATAATAAATAAAGAAATCATGAAGTTCATAAGGACCAACAATATTCTCTGTTTTTTGCTGAATCTCACCTTCTTGATCAGGTGGAAGAAGCTCTGGACTAACAGGAGTATCTAGTACATCAAATAAAATTTCTTGAACGAGGGGTTCACTTTCATAATGTGCTACATAATCAATTAAATAACGGACTAAGGTCTTAGGCACACCACTATTAACACCATACATAGACATCTGATCCCCATTATAAGTTGTCCAACCAAGTGCCAGTTCTGATAAATCACCTGTTCCTACAACTAAACCATGATATTTATTGGCTAAGTCCATTAGAATTTGAGTACGTTCTCTAGCTTGTGCATTTTCATAAGTAACATCATGGCAATCTAGAGAATGTTCTATATCTTTAAAGTGTTGGGTAGTTGCCTCAATAATAGGAATCTCTTTAATCGTTATACCTAATAAATTCATTAAATTAACGGCGTTTTGATAGGTACGATTAGTTGTCCCAAATCCTGGCATCGTAACACCCATAACTGCACTAGTAGGTAAATTAGCATATTTTGCTGCCTTAACACATACTAAAAGTGCAAGGGTAGAATCTAGACCACCAGACATCCCAAAGACTAAATGCTTAGCCTGGGTATGAACGATTCTTCTAGCTAATCCATGTGCTTGAATATCAAAAATATGCTTACAACGTTCATTACGACTGGCTTCATCTTGTGGAACAAAAGGTTTTGATTCAACGAGGCGATCGAACTCAAAGGCCACAGGAGATAAATCAAAAGAAATAATTTGATAGCTCAGGGTTTCAATAAGCTCAGTAGGTGTAATGTTATTTTGGCGGACGCGTTCTTTGTGTAAGCGCTCTAAGTCAATAATACCATAAGTTAATGTAGTGTCGTCTGAAAATAATGTAGATTCTCCTAATAAATACCCATTTTCATAGATTAATTGATGTCCACTGTAAACTAAATCTGTGGTAGATTCCATTACACTAGAAGAAGTATATAAGTAAGCACTCATGGTTTTAGCAGAGTGTTGAGCAATCATATCTTTACGATATTGCGATTTACCAATAATCTCATTGCTTGCAGATAAGTTTACTAAAACCGTTGCGCCAGCTAGACTATGGAATGTACTAGGTGGAAGAATTGCCCATAAATCTTCACATACATCAATGCCTAATGTAAAATAAGGGATTTGTGTACATTTAAAAATAAGATGAGGTGAGATAGTACAAACTTGACCAGCATAAGAAATTTGTTTAGGTGTAAGACTATGAGATGCAGCAAACCATCTTTTTTCATAGAACTCACCATAGTTAGGAAGATAGGTTTTAGGTACAATCCCTAGAACCTTACCTTTATATAAGACGGCAGCTGTATTATATAAACCATTACCTACAGTAATCGGTACACCAATAATGGCTACAAGTTCTAGCTCTTTAGTAGATTCTAAAAGCCATTTTATTTCCTTTTCAGCTTCTTCTATAAGTTCAGATTGGAAAAATAAATCGCCACAAGTGTAACCTGTCACACATAATTCAGGATAAACTGCTAAACTTGCGCCATTTTCTACAGCTTGTTTCATACTATGAAGGATTTCCTGGATATTGTATTTGCAATCGGCAAGGCGCATTTTAGGTGTTACAGTACAGACCTTTAGAAAGTGATTATCCATAAAATTTAACCTCTATTTCTTTAGCATTCTCACTTATAATATGCCACAAAAATTAAAATCTATGAAATGAAAAAAACACTGCCTATTTTAATCCCAAATAAACAGTGCTTTTTTTTAATAAAGACGAACAAGTCCAATGACTTTTCCAAGTATTTGTGCATGAGATGCATAGATTGGACTCATGCTATCATTTTCAGGTTGCAATCTGATTGTATCCTTTTCTTTAAAGAAACGCTTTACAGTTACTTCATCTTCAATCATAGCAACTACAATTTCACCATTATGTGCAGTTTCTTGTCTGCGTACAATAATTTGATCACCATCAAAAATCCCTGCATTAATCATACTTGTACCTTTTACATTAAGCATAAAGGTCTCATCATGGCGTGTGAGTTGCTTAGGAAGTGGAAAATATTCTTCAATATTCTCAACAGCTAATATAGGGGCACCTGCAGTAACCTTTCCGATAATAGGAACAGCACTGACATGGTCTTCAAGCCAATTAACATCTTCATCTAATACTTCAATGGTACGAGGCTTACTTGGGTCACGTCTAATAAAGCCTTTTCGCTCTAATGTATTGAGATGGCTATGCACAGTAGAAGTTGAGCTTAAGCCTACTGCTTGACAAAGTTCTCTAACAGAAGGTGGATAACCTTTTTCTTTTAAAGATTTTTTTATACAATCTAAAATTTGCTGTTGTTTAGCCGTTAATATTTGCTCCATAATAATCCCTCAATAATCTAATAAACTTTAAACTATTATAACATAGCCCCGTAAAAACATCAAACATATGTTCTTAAAGCTATATTATTCTTCTCTGAGCTTTACAATCGAAGCAGCATATTTTCGACGTGCATCATCCATCTGAGCGTAGTGCCTTTTAGTAGTATTTACATCTGAATGTCCTAAGACGTCTGCTACCAGATAAATATCCCCTGTTTCTTGGTAAAGTTGGGTGCCATAGGTAGAGCGAAGCTTATGAGGCGTAATTTTTTTTAGGCTGGTGACATGAGCACTATATTTCTTGACTAAAAGCTGTACGCTTCTAACGGAAATACGTTTATTTTGTAGTGAGAGAAAGAGAGGATTATCTATATCTTTACAAGGTTTTAATTTCCTTTCTGCTAAGTAATCTTTTAAGATTTTTTCTACCTCTCGGCTAAAATAAATAATGGTTTCATTGCCACCTTTGCGGGTAATTTTTACCCCATTATAATTAAAATCAATATCTTCTATATTAATACCTACGCATTCAGAGACACGAATACCAGTCCCTAACAGAAGAGCCACAAGAGCTAAATCTCTTTTCTTTGTAAACTCGTGATAAATCTTTTGTTTTTCCGTTAGTTGATCACCTGATTCTACTATATCTAAAAGCTTTGCTATTTCATCTACTTCTAATCGAATGATGGGTTTTTCATGAATCTTTGGCATATCTACAATAGAAGGAGCATTGGTGCTAATACGTTGTTGCTTATAGAAATAATGATAGAGTGTTTTAACAGAAGCCAGTTTTCTGGCTTTACCTGTTTGTCCATTTTGATGATAATTAGGGCGTTTTAAATGGACACTATGCTCAGAATCTGTTTTCGGTAAAGGGAGCGGAGTAGAAGGCGTGTTTTCTTCTTTTTCATAATAAGATAAATACTCTAGAAAACATTCTATATCTCTTGCAGTAACCTTTTCTAAATCCTGTAATGTGATTTCCTTAATAGAGCTTAAACCTTGTAAGCCTGGAATATTAGTATAAAGATAATTTAGAAAAACACGGATATCATAAGCATAAGCTAATCGGGTATTAGCACTTGTAGTATGTTCAATCCCTCTAAAAAAGTCAAAAATATATGAAGGTAAATCTTCAAGCATTTCCCTTGTTTTAATCGTCACATACTTTTGACGACGTTCTTGATAGCTACTCATCTTATTCCTCCTCTTGATGCCATCCTACTATAGTGCTTCTTTGTACAGCACCGAACAGATGTTCTTGTATCCTTGGAATCTCTCTTTGTAAACTATATAAAAGCTGTTTTGTATCTTCTCTTTTAGTTTTACCATCTACAGGACATGGACTTTTTACAACGGGCAGGGCATTCTTTTTTACAAATCCTCGAATATCTTTTTCAGGGACATAGATAAGTGGTCTAATAATTTCTAAATCCACTTGATCCATATAGGTTACAGGTGCCATTGTATGAATACGTCCTTCATAAAACAATGACATAAGTAATGTTTCATTAATATCATCACGGTTATGTCCTAGGGCGATTTTATTACATCCATATTTTTTAGCTTCCTGATATAAGGCACCTTTTCTCATTTTAGAGCAAAGAGAGCAAGGATTACTTTCTTGACGTTCCTCAAAAATAATTTGACCAATCTGTGTTTCACATACATAAAATGGGACATCAATTGCTTCCATAAATGCTTTAACCTGTGATAAATCAAAGTTATCAAACCCCAATGAAACGGTAATTCCTATCACATTAAAGGATTTAGGATAAAAACGTTTAAGATGACTTAGCGCTAAGGCCAGAATTAAACTATCTTTTCCTCCTGAAATTCCTACGGCAATAGTATCGCCGTCTTCAATCATTTGATAATCTTGAATTGCTCGTCTAACGTAGCTTAATAAATGTTGTAATTGCATGTGTGCCTCCATTAAATCGTTATCTCATATTTTATTATACTGCCATTTTAGAAATCGAACAATAAAGGACTCCATAGAGTAGAGCGGTATGATTGGATTGTCTATGTAAACAAGCAAAATGTTAAAAATAGGTATTTTTTTTTGCTTATCTTTTTTCTGTTTTTCCTATATCAAGAAGTATACCCATTAAAAGTTAGTAGTTTTTTATAAAAAAATAGTTATTTTTTTATAAAAGTTGAAATATAAATACTTATATGATATTCTTGCTATGTTAGATTTAAAACAGGAGGGAATAAATTATTATGAAAAAAGGATTATCTATTTTACTAACAGCATCCATTATCGGATCACTTTCTTTAGTAGGGTGCGGAAGTAGTGCTTCTAAAGCATCAGGTTATGAACTTGCGCTAGTAACCGATATTGGTACAATTGATGATAAATCATTTAACCAAGGTGCTTGGGAAGGTGTAGAAAAATACGGTAAAGAAAAAGGAAAAACTTATAAATACTACCAACCAACTGCAAAAACAACAGCAGCTTATGTAGACACTATTAATTTAGCAATTGAAGGTGGCGCTAAAGTTGTTGTTTGTCCAGGTTACTTATTTGAGCCAGCCGTATTTGAATTACAAGAAAAATATCCAGATATACACTTTATTTTATTAGATGGTGAACCTCATAACGAAGATTACTCTGAGTATCGTACAGATGCCAATGTATGCCCAATTCTTTATCAAGAAGACCAAGCTGGCTTCTTAGCAGGTTATGCTGCTGTTAAAGACGGTTATACTAAACTTGGTTTCATGGGTGGTATGGCAGTACCTGCTGTTATTCGTTATGGTTATGGATTTGTACAAGGGGCAGAAACTGCTGCTGCTGAGATGAATATTTCTGATCTAGAAATGAAATATCATTATACAGGTGGTTTTGATGCCACACCAGAAGCACAATCTATGGCTGCTTCTTGGTATCAATCAGGAACAGAAGTCATCTTTGGATGTGGTGGTGCAGTAGGTAACTCTGTTATGAGCGCTGCTGAAGGTGCAAATGCCAAAGTAATCGGTGTTGACGTTGATCAATCTCCAGAATCAGAAACAGTAATTACTTCAGCTATGAAACAATTATCTGTATCTGTATATGATGTCATTACAAAACATTATGATGGTAGTTTCCAAGGCGGTACTACAACTGTCATGGGTGCTACAACAAATGGTGTAGGTCTACCAATGGAAACATCTAAATTTAACGCCTTTACACAAGCAGATTATGATGCAGTATTTGCAAAACTCGTATCTGGAGAAATTACAACTCTTACAGATAAAGATGCTGAATCTGCAGCAGCGCTTCCTGTAACACATGTTACAGTAGATGTTATTGAATAATCTACTACTTATTACATAAAAAGGTGCCTTAGGCACCTTTTTGTTGTCCTAATATGAAATTAATTGACACTTAAATAAAGGAGGGAACTGTGTGGGTCATATTATTGAAATGCTAGACATTACCAAAAGATTTCCTGGTATTATTGCTAATGATCATGTGAATCTTCAAGTTAAAACAGGGGAAATTCATACCTTATTGGGTGAAAATGGTGCTGGAAAATCTACTTTAATGAGTATTCTATTTGGCCTTTATCAACCAGATGAAGGGCTTATTAAAATTAAGGGACAGGAAGTACAGATTAATGGACCTTTAGATGCTAATCGTTTAGGCATTGGGATGGTGCATCAACATTTTAAACTAGTACATAATTTTACAGTACTACAAAACATTATTTTAGGAATGGAAACAGTTAAGGGTGGCTTTTTAGAAATGGAAGCTGCACGTGAAAAAGTTATGGCATTAAGCCAACGTTATGGGTTAAAAGTAGACCCTGATGCTTTAATTTCAGAGATTACAGTAGGGATGCAACAACGTGTAGAAATCCTAAAGATGCTCTATCGTGATAATGATATTTTAATATTTGATGAACCAACAGCCGTACTTACACCACAAGAAATTGATGAATTAATGTCTATTATGAAAGCTTTAGCAAAAGAAGGTAAATCCATTATCTTTATTACCCATAAATTAGATGAAATTAAGGCTGTTGCAGATCGCTGTACGGTACTTAGACGTGGGAAGTTTATTGGGGTTGTGGATGTTGCCTCTACCAGTAAAGAAATGTTATCTGAAATGATGGTAGGCCATAAGGTTAATTTAACTGTTCAAAAAGAGCCAAGTCAGCCGAAAGAAGACTTATTAAAAGTAGAACATCTATGTGTAACCTCTAAAAGAGAAGGACATATTAAGAATACTGTAAATGATGTGAGTTTTTCTGTAAGAGGTGGAGAAATTGTATGTATTGCAGGGATTGATGGAAACGGCCAAACTGAACTTATTCAAGCTATTACAGGGCTCACTAAACCAAAATCTGGAAATATATTCTTAAAAGGCCAAGATGTAACTAAGCAAAGTATCCGTTATAAAAACACTCATGGACTAAGTCATATTCCTGAAGACCGCCATTTACATGGACTTGTTTTAGACTATACATTAGGTGAAAATCTTGTTTTACAAGAATACTTCATGCCACCTTATCAAAAGAAAGGCTTTTTAAATCAAAAAGCAATTTTAGAACATGCCAACGCATTAATTCAAAAATTTGATATTAGAAGTGGACAGGGTGCAGTCACAACAGCACGCAGTATGTCCGGTGGAAATCAACAAAAAGCTATTATTGCACGTGAAATCTCAAAAAATCCAGACGTGCTGATTGCTGTTCAGCCTACACGTGGATTAGATGTTGGAGCCATTAGCTTTATTCATGAACAACTGGTTAAAGAACGAGATAACGGACGTGGTATCTTACTGGTTTCTCTAGAACTAGAGGAGGTAATGAATTTAAGTGATCGCATCTTAGTTATGTATGAAGGGGAAATTGTAGCCCAGCTTAACCCTAAAGAAACATCAATAAATGAACTTGGCCTCTATATGGCAGGTTCTAAAAGGGGGAATGACTTATCAAACGCTTAACATTTTTATCATCTGTTTTTGCTGTTATTGTTGGCCTTTTAGTGGGTTTTATTGTATTAATGATTAGTAATCCAGCTCAGGCAATAGGTGGCTTTGGTATGATTTTAACTGGAGCCCTTACACATGGTGCAAAAGGTATAGGACAAATTTTCTATTATGCAACACCTATTATGATGACAGGACTTTCAGTAGGTTTTGCCTTTAAAACAGGATTATTTAATATCGGTGCTTCAGGGCAGTTTATCGTAGGCGCCTTTGCTTCTGTTTATATTGGTATTACTATGAGTGCACTGGGCCAAGTTCACTGGCTAGTGGCTGTACTTGGTAGTTTAATTGCTGGTGGGTTATGGGCACTATTACCAGGTATTTTAAAAGCTTATGCTAATGTAAATGAAGTTATTTCTTGCATTATGATGAACTATATTGGAATGTATGCTGTCAATAGTCTAGTTAAAGAAAATCCTATTTTATTTGACCAAGCCAAAAATCAAAGTTATTCCGTAGCACAATCTGCTGTTCTTCCTAAATTAGGATTAGATCAGCTCTTTGCTGGTTCTAGTATCAATAGTGGGTTTCTTATTGCTATCTTAGCAGTAATCATTATACATATCTTACTTAATAAAACAGTTTTTGGTTTTGAACTTAAAGCTGTTGGACTAAATCATGAAGCCAGTAAATATGCTGGGGTTAACGAAAAGAGAAATATTGTTTTATCCATGGTTATTGCAGGGGCATTAGCAGGTCTTGGTGGGGGCTTACTGTATTTAGCTGGCTCTGGTAAACATATTGAAGTCTTGGAAGTATTAGCAGATGAAGGCTTTACAGGGATGTCTGTAGCACTATTGGGGCTTTCTAATCCAATAGGCATTTTAGTGGCAGCTCTTTTTATTGCCTATATTACAGAAGGCGGCTTTTATTTACAGCTATTTGATTTTGCACCAGAAATTATTGATATTATTATCGCTGTTATTATCTACTTTAGTGCATTATCCCTTTTATTCCAACATCTTATTACGCGTATTACTACTAGAAAAATTATTAAAGACAATTCAAAGGAGGAAATCACATCATGACCACTTTTTATTTTATTTTTCAACAAACTATGTTCTTTATGATTCCTCTTTTAGTCGTTGCACTAGGTGGTATGTTTTCTGAAAGAAGTGGAGTAGTCAACGTAGCACTAGAAGGGATTATGACTATAGGTGCATTTGCTAGTATTTTATTTATTAGCATATTTGAAGATAGTATGAGCGGACAGCCTTTACTTATTTTAGCCTTAGTCATTGCTGCTATGGCAGGTGCTGCTTTTTCCTTCTTTCATGCATATGCTTCTATTAACATGAAAGCCGATCAAGTTATCAGTGGAACCGCACTTAATATGTTTGCACCTGCTTTAGCTATTTTTATAGGCCGTCAACTGAATGGGGTACAACAAATTCAATTTACCAATACATTTCGTATTGCCAGTGTTCCTATTTTAGGTGATATTCCTGTAATAGGTGATTTGTTTTTTAAGAATACCTATATTACTACCTATATTGGATTAGCTATTTTAGCAATCTCAGCTATTGTGCTTTATAAAACACGTTTTGGCTTACGTTTAAGAGCCTGTGGGGAACATCCTCAAGCTGCGGATTCAGTAGGTATTAATGTTTATAAAATGCGTTACTGCGGTGTTTTAATTTCAGGTGTACTAGGTGGCATTGGAGGACTTATCTTTGTTATTCCAACCTCTACAAACTTTAACGCCACTGTTGCAGGCTATGGTTTCTTAGCTTTAGCCGTATTGATTTTTGGACAATGGAGACCGGTTCGTATTTTACTAGCCGCTTTATTCTTTGGCTTAATGAAAGCTATTGCTTCTTCTTACTCAGGTATTCCATTCTTAAATGGGCTAGGTATTTCTAGTACACTTTATAAAATGATTCCTTATATCGCAACTTTAGTGGTATTAACCTTTACATCTAAGCATTCACAAGCACCGCGTGCTTCAGGAACACCTTATGATAAAGGGGCAAGATAAAAGTAATTTCTATAATTCTTCTTATAGAGGCTTGACAATTTTCCTGGTTGTTTTATAATTATCTAAAAATTGTAACTGTATAATTAAATTCCATGAAGAGGAAAGTATCTTTTTGAGTGTCTAACAGCGAGTAGGAGTAGAGTGGAAGTCCTATAAGATATCATTAAGAGAAGAGGACCTTGGAGAAGCTGCTTGAGCTTTTAGAAGTGAGGGTGTGACGTTTACTGCGTTAAAGTTATAAGTGGATTGTAAATCAATAATATACAATCAATTGGAGTGGTACCACGGCAAATAAAAAAGTCGTCTCTTATTTTAAGAGACGACTTTTTTATTTGGTTATTTTAATCTATAAGGAGGATTCTATGAAACAATTTATTACATTCATTAATGAAACCCTACAAGCGGCCTTTGAAGCCTGTCAATATGATGCTAAATATGGCAAGGCTATATTATCCAATCGCCCAGACTTATGTCAGTATCAGTGTAATGGGGCTTTATCTGCTGCTAAAACCTATAAAAAATCACCTTTTAGTATTGCTAGTGAAGTTTCTACTATTTTAAAAAAGTCTCCCTATTTTAAAGAGGTTAATTGCGTTATGCCAGGCTTTATTAATTTAACTATAAATGACGCATTGATTGCTAGTTATATTAATGAGATGGCATGTCACCCTAAATATGGCTGTGATGAAATAGGTCAAAATCAAACCATAATTGTAGACTATGGCGGTCCTAATGTTGCAAAGCCATTACATGTAGGCCATTTACGCACAGCAATTATAGGGGAGAGTATTAAAAGACTTGGCAACTTCCTAGGCTATCATATGCTAGGAGATGTACATCTAGGGGATTGGGGATTACAAATTGGTTTAATTATTGCTGAGCTTCATAGGCGTCAACCGTGCCTCGTTTATTTTGATGAAAACTATAATGGTACGTATCCTGAAAATCCCCCATTTACTATTAGTGAATTAGAAGAAATCTACCCAGCTGCAAGTACTTTTGCTAAAAAAACACCTTGGTTTATGAAACAGGCTAAAGAAATTACCTATCAATTTCAAAATGGTCATAAAGGTTATGTCGCACTATGGCAACATATTTTAAAAGTATCTATTACTGATCTTAAGAAAAACTATGAGAATATTAATGTATCATTTGATTTATGGAAAAAAGAAAGTGATGCCCAGCCTTATATTCCCCAAATGATAGAAGATTTAAAACAAAAAGGCTTTGCCTATTTAGATCAGGGCGCACTCATTATAGATGTAAAACAATCAACAGACCAAAAAGAAATACCGCCGTGTATCCTGGTTAAATCAGATGGTGCCACTTTATATAGCACAACAGATTTAGCTACAATTGTAGAAAGAATGGCACTCTATAAACCTAAAGAAATCATGTATATTGTAGATAAAAGACAGTCTATGCACTTTGAACAAGTGTTTAGGTGTGCACAAAAGACAGGATTAGTAACTCCTGAAACCAAACTTACCTTTTTGGGCTTTGGTACCATGAATGGCAAAGACGGTAAACCTTTTAAAACACGTGATGGCGGCGTGATGCGTTTAGAACATCTAATCCAAGAAGTTTCAGACCAGGTGTATAACCGCATGATTGAGAATAAAACAATAGAAGCTTCTAAAGCAAAAGAAATCTCTAAACAAGTTGGTATCGCTGCATTAAAATATGGGGATTTATCTAATCAAATTGCAAAAGACTACCTATTTGACTTAGAACGTTTTACCTCTTTTGAAGGAAATACAGGACCTTATATTCTTTATACAGTTGTTCGTATCTATTCCATTCTTAATAAATGCCAAAGTAAAAGAGTAGAGGTATATGATATTCAGTGCCCAACTGATGAGGTAGAAAGAGATCTCATGCTAAAAATACTACAGTTCAATGAAGTACTGACTAATAGTTTTCTAGAGTATACACCTCATAGAATATGCCAATATATTTATGAACTATCCAATATCTTTAATAGGTTTTATCATCAATCTAAAATTATTACGGAAACAGACCCTATAAAACAAGCTTCTTGGTTAAAATTAATTTCTCTTACTAAAGATTTATTGGTTTGTAGCCTGGATTTATTAGGAATAGAAGTACCTAATCAAATGTAATACCTATTATTAATTCCAATCATACGACAAAAAAGTCATATAATTTTATACTTATAAACTAAAAATCCTATATGATAATTCATATAGGATTTTTAGTTTATAAAACGACAAAACATCAATTATTATATTTTTTGTTATAATGGGATCTTTGAAAGAAAACAATAAAATTATCAAACAATTTTTACTTTTTTTATTTAGTATTATATAGAAAAGTACTATTCCTTATAGTATATAACTGTTCGCGAAACGCCGCTTTTACGAATAGTTTGTTATTATAAGATAATAATCACTAATGCTTCACTTCTGTCGATGGTTACAAAGTTTAATGTTTAGCGAGGTAAAAGTTTTTCACTTATGAGATAAAACTTTATATATTGTGTAAGATGCATAATATATAAAGTTTTACCTCACTTGTTCCAACAATACATAAAATAAAACAGGAGTCAATAATTTGGTAGTTATTAAATCCTGTTTAACTATTACAAATGCTTATGTAAGTTTTAATAGAATTCATAGATAAACTGGTGGCATAATATTATATGCCTCTCTTCTATCTTTTATATATTTAGATTGCATTAACTTTTACATGAGTTATATAATTGCTGGTTTCAGATGCTATTTGGCTTGGTGTTGAATATTAATCTTCAACATAATAGGTAATATTTTTAATCGCTAAATTGCTATGTTGAAGATTAATGATTTCACCTTCAGGATAAGTATCACTTCTGATGATTCTAATGATTGGATTAAATGGATTCTCATTATTATTTTGATGAACAGCGGCGATATCATTATTATTTAATCTAATTAGAGTATCTAAAGTGAAAATTTCTGTGTTCCTAACAAAGTATGTAATTATTTCAGCATCAAATTTTCTTAGAATCTGTTTTAGTTTACCTTCAAATAGCAATTCTGTAGATTCTAGAAGTTGATGATTAGATTTAACTTCATAGAAGCAGTCTATAACACTAATGATTCTAGCGAAAGTACAAATCTGGTTTCCTTTTAATTTATTAGGATAGCCTGTACCATCAACATATTCATGATGTTGTAATATACCTTGTAAGATAGCCTCATCTATATTATAAGTTGCCTTAAGGTAATCATATGCTATTTGCGGATGGGTCTGATAAGTCACAGGACTAGCATCTTTAATTTTAGGTGATAACAAAGCAACATCCTTTAATAAAGCAGCTAGACAAAGTTTAATAAGTTCTTCTCTAGATAGATTCATCTTAACGCCAAGTGCAGTGGACATCATGGCAACATAGATGATGATCTCTATAGTATAATTAGCCATTAATTTGGATGGCTCATAGGAAATTTTAAAATCCTTAGGTAAAAGTAACATTTCGTCAACAATCGTAGTAGCAATATTGGTTGCACGTAAAACATCTTCAGCTCCAGAATGTCCATTTACAATACGTTCGCCAATCTCTTTAAGTTCAACAATACTGTTATAAATATTAGACATATTTTGTGTGTATTTATTAGAAGTATTGTGGAAACAAAATTCATCCTGTATATAGACATAGGATATCCCTAGTTTATATAATATTTGGATGCCTTGAGCTGTAATCTTTTGCCCACCTTTGATCATGAAACGACCTTCATTATCAACGACATCTACTGCAATGTAAGAATTCTCTTTCAAATATTGTACAGGAACTAATCTCATAAGTGTATTTCTCCTATCTCATAAATAAATCTATAAATAAGTTTGAATGGTGTTGCCATATTCTGCTATTCCAAATATCTAATATATAATTGTCAAGCACAGTTTATGGTGATGAGCCCTATATAAATGATAATATTTATAAATGTATTTGTCAAATTTTGGATAATTATGACTTATCTATTAATTACACATTACATAAATAGGTTTCAATTTGTTTTTTATAATTAATCGGGATAATAGACTTATTAGAAAAATAACATAAGGACATAGTGAACTGAAACATTTAAAGTTTAAACAAAAATACCATTTATATGTAATATATTGTAAAAGGATACTCTGCTATATTAATATAGAAAAAGTAAACCTTTAAACCTAGTTGTATATCCTATTTCCATGTATTGCGCTTAATAAACATACAAGAAAACCTCATTGAGTTTAGTATTTATATTATAAAAACCCGAAGTTTCTTGCAATATTTTCTATAGTTGTTTAGTATCTGTAATCATATTTAATGATACAAAAAAAGCTAACTAGAAATGTACCGCCCCCCAAAAGTTAGACCAAAAATCTAACGATTGGGAGGTCGGTATTTTTATGGCAAAACATACTTTTGA
>SVDC01000060.1 GCA_015058045.1 Cellulosilyticum sp. | reverse complement strand
ATTTTCTATATCAGGGTTAGAGCGCTTTAAGACTATAGGAGGACAATGGATAGAGCATCTATACTATAGGTCTAATAGAATGATAAGAAAATAAAACAGAGTAGCAGCATAGAGGGAGATATTTAACATGACTTATGATACAATAGAAATAAACGATAAAGAGAATAGAAAGTGAAAAGCTAGGAAATGAATAAGACAATTTATATCTCTGATTTAGATGGTACTTTGTTAAATAGTCAAAGACAGGTCTCAAAAAGCTCTGTGCAATTGATCAATGAACTTATAGAGGAAAAGAATGTGCATTTTTCTGTGGCAACAGCAAGAACACCTGCTACGGTTGAGTATCTCTTAAAAGAGATAAAAGTACAGGAGCCTATTATTGTTATGAATGGTGTGGCATTATATGATTTAACAAAGCATGAATATAGTCAGGTAGAGTATTTTGGTGAAAGACTTGCCAAAGAAATAATCAGTCACTTAGGTGATTGGATTAAACATGGATTTATTTATACTATTCACAATCATAGAATAACGGCACACTATGATCAGCTTATAGGAAAAGGTAGAATCAATTTCTATGAAGAGCGAAAAAATCTTGAATATAAAAAGTTTACTAATGATTCTATAACAAATTATAATGAGATTATTTACTTTGTATTTATAGACACTAAAGAAAATATACAAGCGATATATGATTTGCTTGAATCTATTGAAGGGATTGGGATGGTTAGGTATAAAGATATTTATTGTAATGAAAGTTATTTGTTGGAAGTTTATACAACAAAAGCAACAAAAGCAAATGGGGTTGAGAAGTTAAAAAGTAAAGGGCAATTTACAAACGTCATTTGTTTTGGGGATCAGCTTAATGATTTAAATATGTTTCATGAGGCAGATGAAGCTTATGCAGTAGGCAATGCGGCAAAAGAAATTAAAAAGGTTGCAACAGCTGTTATAGGAACCAATGATGAAGATAGTGTAGCGCGATTTATATATGAACATGCTTGTCATAAAGATAAGGAGGAAGAAAAATGCTAAGAATAGGAATGGGATATGATGTCCATCAATTAGTAGAAGGTAGAAAGTTAATTATGGGAGGTGTAGATATACCGCACGAAAAGGGCTTATTAGGACACTCAGATGCAGATGTACTTTTACATGCTATTATGGATGCACTTATTGGAGCGATAGGTGAAGGGGATATTGGAAAACATTTTCCGGATACAGACTCACGTTTTAAGGGAATAAGCAGTATTTTACTATTAGAAGAGGTATCAAAACTCCTGAAAGCGAAGAAAGCAACAATTCATAATATCGATGCAACGATTATTGCACAAAGACCTAAGATGGCACCTTATATTATGCAAATGAGAGAAAATATTGCTGGGGCGCTAGGGATTGGAATAGGACAAGTAAATATTAAAGCAACTACAGAAGAAAAACTAGGCTTTACTGGTGCAGAACAAGGTATTTCAAGTCAAGCTATTACATTAATAGATTTAGCTTAAGTTATATATTTTTAGTAAAATGTAACATTTAAAGTAAACGGATGAATCATATTAAGTATATGAGGGGGATTAGATATGAAAGAAAAAGTATATTGTCCAACATGTAAACAGGAAATAGAGCTTATTGCAGCTTGTGGTGCAGCTCAATATTTCTGTAATCATTGCAAGAGATTAGTATCTAGTAAAGCAGTAATTAAAGAAACTGATTTAAAGCAAGAACAGGATTTAGAAAAGAAATAATAAAAATGCATAAAGAGGCTACATCACAGTTCCAGGGGGGGAGGATTGATGTGGCCTCTTATTGATAAATTAATTTATTGATCTTAAAGTAAATCTATTGAGTTATGGACTAATTTATTTATTAAGTTTATTTTCTAGTTTAGTTAGTAATGCTGTAGTCATATCATTAATAATAGTAAAATCAGTAGCAGAGATATAATATTTTTCAAGTTCATCATGTAAATATTTTGCATAAGCAAGATGAGAAGTGCCTTCTGTAATGCAAGATTTATATCGTTTAGCAATATCTAGTAGCTCTTCGTGATAATTTTCATCCGTATGAGGTGTAATGAGTTCTTGATACATGTCTAGTATTTTATCATTGCTATGACTAGGGAAATATTCATGAGGAGCAGTGCTATCAAAGATACATACATCTAATTCTGGCATAATAAGCATATCTAAGCTGTCTGGATCAAAACCACAATGATATACTTCCACATCAATACCTTTGGTTTGTGCCGTAGCTAGGATTTTTTTGAGCATAGTAGATTTACCAGAGCCAGGTCTACCTTTAATAAAGTAACGACTTTGAATGGTACTTGTAAGGTCTTCTACAAAATCAAATGCACCTTTAGGTGTTGAGCCACCAAAGAAACGATGCATCACAGTACTAGGTTTATTGAAATGTGTATCGGTAAGTAATGTATGGATGACCTGTTCAGTAAACTGATTTGCTTTTTTAAAATCCATATGATCAATATATATTTTTTCCCATTCATCATGGATTTTTAATGCTCTAGCAAAACAGTCATAAGCTTTAGGATAGCAGCTACTAATTTCTGATTCTAGAAAGAGGATTTCTTTACAGTTTTGAGCAAGTGCATCTACGTCCCAGCCAATGCCCAAATTAATATATTCCTCTATAGCACCAGGGGCTGTGGGTTCAATAACGTGAGGAGATGTACCATCTACAATAGCAGTAGATAAGCTTCGAATAATAATACCATCTAGTGAGTCAGGATCAGAAGAGCAATGAATATATTCTACAGGAATATCTTTGCTAGTCATAGCGTTACCGACTTTTTTCATTAATGAAGATTTTCCCGTTCCAGGCCCACCTTTTAAAATGTAAATTTTAGTGAGGTTTTTTAAGTTAGAAGGAAAGAAATTTTGAAAACCTTTTGAGGTGTTAGCACAAGCAAAATAGTGTTTTATTAATTTAGACATTATGTCACATCCTTACTCAATCAGCCTATAAAAGCAATGTCTCTATACAATATGAAACGAACTCGTCAATTGTGAAAAAATGGAAGAAATATATAAGGTAGCCTAGCGTAGTTAAAGTGTTTTATAATAAAAGAAAAAGAGAGTGAGGATGTTATGAAGGGGTACAGTAGAAAGAAAGAAAGTGTAAAAAGTGGCCTGTGTATTCTCTTAGGTATAGTCGGAGTATACTTTATATCTGAGTATTTACAGACAATCTATATAGATGATGAGATACCTGTAATAAGTGAAATAGAGGAAGTGGGCCAGGAAATAGTGACAAGTGAGATAGACAATACCCTTAATATAGAAGCTATTTATGAATGGTCTACAAAAATACTAGATGAAGGAAACCTAGGTCAACTTATAACACAATATTTACCTGGTGGTGCTTATTTAAAATCTGCTCATTTACAGCAGGAAAAAGAACCTTATCAGATAAAACTTACATATTATTCTGAACAGTATGACAAAGTGCTTTCTAAAGCTAGAAAAGATCAGATTGCTTTAGTAGATGCCAGTATACTAATGAGTCTATATCCAGATATAGATACGATTCAAATAGAGACTATGGTAGAGGAGAAAATATACCATAAAACATTATATCGACCAGATTTAGAAGAGTATTTTGGAATTAGGCTAGAAGCGCAAGAAGGAAAAAAAACATTTGAGCGAATCGCTAAAGAGTTTATGAGCGCAGATGCTGTAAGCAGTTATTGGGGCGAGAAACACCTTTATGATAGTCCTTTAGGAGAAGAGGTAGAGGCATTTTTTAAAATGAATTTTCCTGTAGTTGATGAGATGAATCAAGTGTTTCCATATATTGATGAAGACTTAGAGCAGGAGCTTGTAGAGGAGTATGGCTATTCATTATTTTTACAAGGGCTTGCATATGAAAATCCTTTAATGAATTATTATAGTGCTTGTCGATTAATTGAATACTATGGTCAACAAAGTACAGAAGAAATCATGTTGGAGCTAGCGACTTGTGCAACAAAGTCTGAAGATTTAAGAGTACAACAGGTTTGTCAAAGAGGTGTAGATTTATTAAAGCCACTACAAGAAGATGAGACAAAAGTATTTGGTAGATTTGAGGAGACAGTCTTAGGTGGTGGAAGGAAAATATATAAAATAGATCAAGAGGGGATTAGTGTATTAGCCAAATGGAAAGGACAAGCTCAAGCAGGGTTAAAAGTGTTAAGCTTATCACCCAATAATCAATATGTACTATGTAAAGCACAAACTAATCTACAGTCGTATTATTATGTTGTTCCTCTAAAGAAGGATTATGAGCTTAGTGAAGAGGGCGTTTATAAGGAGCAAAAGAAATACCAGCTAGAGCTAGTTGATAAATTAGAAGAAGCATTAGGTGAGGAAGAGATTGAGCAGGCTATAGCAGAGGAAGATATTACGTTTGTTTGGGAGTTAGATAGTCTTTTAAACATACAAGTAGGAGAGCACATATTGGTTTATGATGTGCAAAAAGCTTATTTACAAACTCGAGAAGCATTTGAGCAAGAGTTTGATCTAGACGATTTAAAGCGTTACTTTGAAGGAAACTTTGAGGTTAATATAGAAACAGATCAAAGAGTAAGGGGTAAAGACAAAGCACAAGTACTTTCTATTAATCAAGAGATTTTAAAGATTTATAGCTATGCTAATGTTACTCAAAAAAATATAGCCTTAGTAAGTGAGCAAGAAGATATTAAGCAAAAAGTAGGCAAACGATGGAGCAAAGGTAAACTTATCGTGGACTATAGTGGACAGTCTGAGGAAATTATTCAGGTACTAAATCAAGCCATGCAAGTAGTGTATTAAGTCTATTTGAAGGAAGTACTAAACTAAATAGAGTAAAATACGTCTAAGCAATACTTAATGATAAAATGCTCATAAGGAAGAGACATATGAAAAGCCCCAAATAAGTTGGATTTTAGGTCTAACTTATTTGGGGCTTTTCAAGAAATAGGTGTTTCATAATAAAAGATTCATTTAAATTTAGTTAGGGTAGTTTAAATGTGCATCTGTAATATTATGGAGCACGTTATCTACATATTTTTTTGCTTCATATTTTGCCATAGGTAAGTTCATATCTAGGTAATTTCCACAGTCTCTTGCACTAGCACCCGGAACTTCTCCTGAAAAATCTGCTACAAATTGGAAGAGTTCTGTAATAAGAGGCACAATATCTTTAGAGCTTCTTTCACCTTTTAAAATAAGATAAAAACCTGTACGGCATCCCATTGGTCCGAAATAAATAGTCTCATCAGCAAAAATAGGATGATTGCGTAAAAAAGTAGCTGCAATGTGTTCGATGGTATGAATTTCAGCTGTATTCATAACAGGTTCCATATTAGGTCTTTTAAAACGTAGGTCATAGGTGGTTAATACTTCATTTCCGATGGTATCCATACGTGAAACATAAATACCAGGAAGTAGGTCTATATGATTGACTGTAAAACTTGCAATTTTTTTCATAATTTTTCTCCCTTGCACTGATTTAAATAAAAACAAATCAAATATATTATTTTATTATATCACAAGATTAAGATTTCCTGTATCAGAGGTCATAACAATTTAAAGTGGAACAATTTGGGGAAGAGAGAACAAAACAGTCTTTTGGCTTGATTTACTATAAATTGTCTGATAACATAAGAGATAATATGAAAAATGTAAAGAGGTGCACAAAATGAACGATCAAAAAAAGGTTATTTTTAGTGGCATGCAGCCATCTGGTACAATCACATTAGGAAATTATTTAGGTGCCCTTAAAAACTGGACAAACTTACAAGATGAATATAATTGTTTATATTGTATTGTAGATATGCACGCGATTACTGTAAGACAAGAACCAGCAGTACTTAGAAAGAATGCAAGAGATTTAATGATGATGTATATTGCAGCAGGACTCGATGCTGAGAAAAATACTATATATATGCAATCACATGTCTCAGCCCATGCTGAACTGGCTTGGATTTTAAATTGTTTCACTTATATGGGTGAATTAAATAGAATGACACAGTTTAAAGATAAATCACAAAAGCATAGCGATAATATCAATGCAGGTTTATTCACTTATCCAGCTTTAATGGCAGCAGATATTTTACTTTACCAAACAGATTTAGTACCTGTAGGGGTAGACCAAAAACAACATCTTGAATTAACACGTGACCTTGCAATCCGTTTTAATAATCAATATGGTGAGACATTTAAAGTGCCAGAAGCTTATATTCCAAAAGTTGGTGCTAAAATCATGAGCCTTCAAGAACCAACTAAAAAAATGTCAAAATCTGATACAGATGTTAATGCATTGATTACAGTTATTGATGATCCAGATACAATCATTCGCAAGTTTAAACGTGCGGTCACAGATTCTGAAGCTGAAGTGCGTTATGATGTAGACAATAAGCCAGGTATTAGTAACTTAATGACCATCTATGGTGCTATTACTGGACAAACAATGGAACAAATTCAAAATGAATTTGCAGGAAAAGGTTATGGAGATTTTAAATTAAAAGTTGGAGAAGCTGTAGTAGAAGAACTTAGACCACTTCAAGCACGATTCAAAGAATTAGGTTCAGATAAAGCTTATATTGATAGTATTATTAAAAAGAATGCAGAAACAGCAAATTATCTTGCGACTAAAACATTACGTAAGGTACAAAAGAAAGTGGGATTCCCACCAATTATTCGCTAAGAGTGGGTAAACTTAAGAAAAGACAATAGAGTAACCCTTTTAAGACAGATACAAAATCGTATAAAAAGATAAAAAAGTGTAATGATAAGAACAAATATGTTTAATCTTATCATTACACTTTTTTGCTAGGTTCAAATGAATAAAAATTTTTAAGATGCTTGTGGATTTTTATGAACCGTTTCTGCTAAATCTAAACTTTCTAAATGCATAAAGCCACGTCCATTTCCAATAACCTGAGAGGTTTCTGTTACGGTCATAAAAGCTTTAGGATCTGATGTAAGTACAAGATGTCTTACTTTGGCAACTTCTCTAACCCCAACGGTTGTAAATAAAATATATCTAGGTGACTCAGTATAGGCGCCTAGTGCTGGGATTACCGTTACACCACGATGGAGTTCTTTTAAAATAAGTTTAGATAGACTTTCTTGATGAACTTCATCTGTAATAATGTAAATGGTACGTTTACGATTTATTCCATCTACAACAAAGTTAACAACTTGACTACTAACAAACATAGTACTGATGGTAAGAACAGCAATATTGATATCGAAGAAATAAATAGATAAACCAATAATAATTGCATTTAATGCCAAAGTAACAGTAGCCATATTAATTGAAAAATGATCATAAATGATTTTGGCAATAATATCTGTTCCACCAGTAGAGCCATTTCCTCTAAAGATAATACCTGTTCCTAAACCGTGAAGTAATCCGGCTACTACAAGGATAGAAAGGATATTATCTGTTGGAATAAGTATAGAATTTGTTACTTCTAGCCAGAAAGATAGCATGAGCATACCAAATAAGCTGTAGGCTAGATATGTTTTTTTCAAAAAGATAAATCCTAGAATAAAAAGTGGGATGTTAATAGCAATCACAAGAATGCTGACTTTAAATCCTAGAATAAAGTGAATGAGCATAGATATACCACTTACACCACCACTTAAAAGATGATTAGGTAATAAAACACCATTGGTAGCAATGGCAATGAGTAGGGTACCTAAGATAATACTCATTATACGCTTAAAATTAATTGATTTTGCTTTCATGATAGTCTCCTGTAGGTGTCGAAATAATCAATTCTTACTATAAGATAGAAGTCTAGAATAATCAATATTTTTTTTAAGGAAAAAGTATCCTAATTTGAATATAGTGTATGAGGCAGATAGCAAAATATGTTATAATGAGGGAAAATACAACAAAAAGGGGCTAAATGATGAAGATATTAGTAGATCTACATACGCATACCGTATCTAGTGGACATGCTTATAGCACAATAACTGAAAATATGAAGGCAGCTAGCCAAAAAGGACTTGCAATAGTGGCGATGACAGATCACACACCAGGAATACCTGGAGCTCCACCTGTTGTCCATTTTGATAATCTCAAAGTACTTCCAAGTGAAATGTTTGGCGTAAAGCTCTTAAAAGGTGCAGAAGCCAATATTATAAATTATGAAGGTGAAATCGATTTACCACAAGCAACATTAAATGGGTTAGATATTGTACTTGCTAGCCTTCATTCACCATGTATAGGGTTTGCTGATAAGGAAACTGTAACAGCAGGTATAATTAAGGTGATGGAAAATCCATATGTTAATATAATTGGACATCCAGGGGATAACCGCTATCCATTGGATTTAGAAGCGGTTGTAAAAGCATCTAAGCGTACAGGGACTCTATTAGAAATCAATAATGCCTCTCTTAAACCAGGCAGTTTTAGACCAGGTGTAAGAGAAAACTTGATTGAAATGTTAGGATATTGCAAAGCTTATGAAGTACCTGTAGTTTTAGGAACAGATGCACATTTCCATGAGGATATTGGTGAATTTAAAGAAGCTATAGAACTTTTAGAAAGTCTAGAGTTTCCAGCCAAATTAGTTCTAAATACTGACCCAGATAGACTTCTTTGTCATATTAAACAAAAGAGATTGAAATAGAAAGTTTAATACTGTACAATGATAAAGAAATGTATTGGTGAAAGGGCGGAGAAGGATGAATTCGAAGATTAGAGAAGAAGCAAATGATAAACTTTTTGAAGCCATTTTAACCTTGCAAAGTGTGGACGAGTGCTATGCTTTTTTTGAAGATATTTGTACAGTAACGGAGATAAAAGCACTGGCTCAGCGCCTTGAAGTGGCTAAAATGCTGCAAGATAAAAAGACGTATCAAGAGATTCAACAAACAACCCATGCTTCAACAGCGACAATTAGTAGAGTCAATAGATGTTTAAGTTATGGTAGTGATGGGTATAAATTAATATTAGAGCGTGTGGGTACAAACAGAGCGGAATAATCTGTACTAAACTCAAAGGGTGCTAGTGTAGCACTCTTTTTAATGTTAAAAGGAGAAGGAATCATGGATTTTACAAAAGGACTTAATGAGAAACAAAAAGAAGCAGTGCTCCATACTGAAGGCCCTCTTTTAATATTAGCAGGGGCAGGTTCAGGAAAAACAAGAGTACTGACACATCGAATTGCACATTTAGTTGAAAATAAAGGAATCAAGCCTTGGTCTATTCTTGCTATTACCTTCACAAATAAAGCAGCTAAAGAGATGAAGGAAAGAATCGGAAATCTTATTCCACCAGATGCAGTAGATGAGATGTGGGTAAGTACTTTCCACTCTATGTGTGTACGTATTTTAAGACGTTATGCAGAACGTCTCGGCTATGGTAGATATTTTACTATTTATGATACAGCAGATCAGAAGGCACTTATTAAAGATACGCTTAAAGCCTTAGATATCAGTGAGAAAAACTTCCCTGTAGGGGCAGTAATGGGTGCAATCAGTAGTTATAAAAATAAATTAGAAACACCAGAATTGGCAAAAATCAATGCTGGGGAAGATTATAGACTCAAACAAATGGCTAAGATTTATGAAGGCTATCAAAAGAGACTTAGAGAAAATAACTCAATGGACTTTGATGATTTACTTGTGAATACGTATTTATTATTTAAAGACCATATGGATGCCTTAGATTATTATCAAAATAAATTTCAATATATCCTTGTAGATGAGTATCAAGATACTAATGGTGCACAATATAAATTAGTAGAAATGCTTGCACAAAGACATCAAAATCTATGTGTAGTAGGGGATGATGACCAGTCTATTTATGGATGGCGTGGTGCGGATATTAGTAATATCCTTGGATTTGAAAAGGACTTTAGAAATGCAACAGTGATTAAACTAGAACAAAACTATCGTTCAACTAAAAATATTCTAGATGCAGCCAATAGTGTCGTAGCCCATAACACAAGTCGTAAAGCTAAGAAACTATGGACAGAAAGTGAAGCTGGAGAAGGTATTTCTATTGTACCAACTGTTAATGAATATAAAGAGGCAGAAGTGATTTCAAAATGTATTGTAGATCTCATTGAAAAAGGCGAAAGAGACTACAAAGACTTTGCTATCTTATATCGTACCAATGCACAATCTCGTGTACTGGAGGAAAAACTTATTACAGCATCTATTCCATATCGTTTATTAGGCGGGGTACGATTCTACGAACGTAAAGAAATCAAAGATCTAGTAAGTTACTTAAAAGTGATTTGTAATGAAAGAGATGATATTGCGATTAAGCGTATTATCAATGTGCCTAAACGTGGAATTGGGGCTGCAAGTATTGCAAGTATTTCAGATTACGCAGAAAAAAATAATATGGATTTCTTAGAAGCAGCAAAACTTTGTAAGGAAATGGGCATATTAGGAGCAGGACCAAGTCAAAAGGTACTTGCCTTTACTACGCTTATTGAAGACTTACAAGAAATCGCTAGTGAAAATGATGTTCAGCGTTTGTTAGCAGAAATACTAGAGCGTACTGACTTTAGAAATCATATTCGCATTACGGAAGGGGAAACAGCAGAAGACCGTCTTGCTAATATTGATGAGTTGGTTTCTAAAACCATTCATTATATGGAAGGGACAGAGGAGCCTAGTCTTGGTGAATTTTTAGAAGAAGTGGCACTGGTAGCAGATGTAGATAACTATGATGAAAATAGTAATTCTGTTGTACTTATGACACTGCATAGTGCAAAAGGTCTAGAGTTTCCAGTTGTGTTTATGCCAGGGTTAGAAGAGGGATTATTTCCTAGTTATATGAGCCTTACAGAAGGTGATGATAAAGTAGAGGAAGAGAGACGTCTTTGCTATGTTGGGATTACGCGTGCAAGAGAGAAACTCTTTATTTTATATTCAGACCAACGTACAATGTTTGGGCGTACACAATATAGTGCACCTTCTCGTTTTGTCAGAGAATTACCAACAGAGCTTACTAATTTAGCACGTTTAGATGAAGAACGTATAGAAAGACAAAGCTTTGTAGGAGGTAGTGGTTTTGGTAAGAAACCGTTTGGTGCTGGCTTTGGTGGAAAAAGAAGCTTTGAAGGATCTACAAGTAGTGCTACTCAAAAGAGAAGCTTCCAAAGTGCTATGGATGAGGGCACAGTAAAAAGAAACTTTGCCACAAAAGTACCTGAGAAACCAGGGCTTCCAAGCTTTAGAAAAACCAGCTCTTTATATGGCTTAGGTAAAAAAATTGAAAATATCCCTGGAACCATTGAAACATTTGAAGTAGGGAATAAGGTAAGTCATATTAAATTTGGTAAAGGAACAGTAGATGCTGTTAAAAATGAAGGTAGTGATTGTTTTGTAACCATTACTTTTGAAGATGGAGAAACAAAACAGCTCAGTACAAAGTTTGCTAAATTAAAGAAACTATAAGATTTAATAAATTAGACTAGAATATTTGACAGAAAAGGGACATGGAATGGATATTAGCGCAGAATTTAAGAGAAAGTTACGAAAGTGTGTAGCAAGGGTTTCTTCTTATATAGAAATTATCATTAGTGTACTGATTTTATTTGGAATTTTAGTTGCTACATTTAATTTAGGAGTAGAGTTAGTTGGATTAAGTAAAGTGGCTATTGTTAGACCAGATGTAACGTTACCGATTGAAGAGTATCTTGCAGCAGGCTTACAATTAATCATCGGTGTTGAGTTTGTAAAAATGATTAGTAAGCATACAGTAGGCAGTACAATTGATGTATTATTATTTGCCATTGCTAGAAAGCTTGTGGTAACACACAGTGGTGCATTAGAAGAATTATTAAGTATTATAGGAATAGCAATTCTGTTTATTGTTAAATATTATTTTGGGAATAAATGTGAGAATTGTCCAATTGAACCTAAAAAATTAAAGTTAAATTTCGATAAGAAGAAAAAGGAAACAGAAGAATAAAGTATAAAAAATGTATACTAAAAAGGTAGAGGCTAAATGTCTCTACCTTTTATATATTACGAACATAATGAACAGATAAACAAAAGAGGAACTAATGAATAGGGATAAATTAGAAAAGACAGCAAAGTATATGATATAATGAAATAAGGAAAAGCTAATATCATGTAAATAAATCGTGCATAGATCCTGTAATAAGCTAGGTAATAGGTTAAGATGAATAAAGGAAGCTCGGTGTATGATTAAAAATAAAGAAAGGCCACTATGGAGTTAGGTGAAATAATGATAGCAAGTAAAATAGAACGGATGAAAGAGCTGGTTGAACTACTTGGTAAGGCGGCTTATGCTTATGAACAAGAAAATAGGGAACTAATGAGTAACTTTGAGTACGATAAGTTGTATGATGAGTTAAAACAGTTAGAAGAAGAGACTGGAACAATTTTAGCAGGAAGTGTAACACAAAAAGTAGGTTATGAGATTGCAAGTAGTCTGCCAAAAGTAACCCACCCTAAACGTATGCTTTCTCTAGATAAGACAAAAGAAGTTTCTAAGCTAAAATCTTTTTTAGGAGATCAAGAAGGAATCCTTTCCTGGAAGTTAGATGGACTCACTATTGTATGTATTTATGAAAATGGACAATTAGTAAGTGCTGTAACAAGAGGGAATGGCCAAATAGGAGAAGAAATTACAAATAACGCACGTACTTTTAAAAATTTACCACTGACTATTGATACCAAGGAACGCGTGGTACTGCGTGGTGAAGCGATTATTACGTATGATGATTTTAACCGTATTAATGAAAGTCTAGGTGAAGGGGAAGAAAAATATAAAAATCCACGTAACTTGTGTAGTGGAAGTGTAAGACAGCTTAATCCTGCGATTACAGCAAAACGTAATGTAAGATTATATGCATTTACCTTAGTAGAAGGTGGTCCTGAGTTTGAAAATAAGTCAGAGCAAATTGAATGGTTAGCAGAAAAAGGCTTTAAAGTTGTAGAATATAAGAAAGTAACAGCAGATAATATTGAAGATACGGTTGCCTATTTTGCAGAGCAGATTAGTCATCAAGAATTCGCTTCAGATGGACTCGTATTAACATATAATAATAGACCTTATTCTGCGTCATTAGGGGAAACAGCAAAATTTCCCAAAGATTCTATTGCTTTTAAATGGCAAGATGAGTTAGTTGAAACAACATTAGTAGATATTGAGTGGAATACTTCTCGTACAGGACTTATTAATCCAGTAGCTATTTTTGAACCAGTAGAGATTGAAGGAACCACAGTTGAACGTGCAAGTGTGCATAACTTAAGTATTTTGGAAGAACTTCAGTTAGGAATTGGGGATAAAATTACAGTTTATAAAGCAAATATGATTATCCCGCAAATTGCTGAAAACCTAACAAAAAGTAATCATATTTCTATTCCAGACCATTGCCCAGTTTGTGGTGCGCAAACAGAGGTTAGACAAGATAAAGAAACCAAAACGCTTATTTGTCCAAATGGAAACTGTAAAGCACAAAGATTACGTGCATTTGTTCATTTTACAACAAGAGATGCCATGAATATTGAAGGGCTTTCAGAAGCAACAATAGAAAAATTCCTTGAGAAAGATTATTTAGAAGACTTTACTTCTCTGTATCATTTAGCCCAATATGAAGCTGATATTATTGAGATGGAAGGCTTTGGACAAAAATCTTATAATAAGTTAATGAAATCCATTGAAAAGTCTAGAGAGGTGGCGCTTGCTAACTTTATTTATGCACTTGGGATTGCACAAGTAGGCCTTGGAACAGCTAAACTTATCTGCAAGTATTATGAAAATCATTTAAATGCTATGATAGAGGCAACGCCACAAGAACTTACAGCAATTGATGGGATTGGTCCAGTGATTGCAGAAGAGTTTGCAGCATATTTTAGCTTAGAAGCTAATAAAAATATGGTCAAACACTTAGTGGAAGAAGAGTTACGTATTAAGATAGAACAAGTAATGCCTGATGTAGAAGATTCTAAAATAGCAGGAAAAACTTTTGTTGTAACTGGAGATGTGAATCACTTTAAGAATAGAAAAGAACTTCAAGCTAAGATTGAAGAACTTGGTGGTAAGGTAACAGGTTCTGTAAGTAAAAATACAGATTATCTCATTAATAATGATAGTGAATCTAGTTCAAGTAAAAATAAAAAAGCCAAAGAATTGGGTATTCCAATCTTAACAGAAGAAGCATTTTTAGCACTTATTGAATAGATATGAAATCCAAACATTTTTCTTTCCTTAGCTTCTACATTCATTTCTTTGTATAAAGTATAGACTTTTCTTCATACCTTTGAGGTTGTAGAAAAGTCTATAAAATTTTTATGAGTTCTTTTATATCTTGATATCATATAACTTGTCATATTAAAATATACAATTATAGTATGATAAAAAGAAGCTTTTTGAGCATGGTTTTAGAATGAATGGTAGTTTAGGAGTAGAGAGCAAAATTGAAATGGTATGATTAAAAGAGGAAGTAATTGAAATGAAGAAATTAATGATAGTTTTAATGCTAATTTTATTAGTTATTGTAGGGTATGGAAAATCTACTAATAGGACTGAATTGCTAGATTACAAAGATTCTTATGTTGGTGACAATTCAGCTGTTGGTAATATTATAAATCTATTGCCCGCTCATGAGTATTTAGATGGTTTTGAATTACAAACAGCTCAAGAACCTTATGCAATCACGATTAATTACAAAAACTTTGATCAGATGGCCATTAAGTTAGAAGATGGGGAAACACAAAAAGTTTCCTTAGATGAAATATTACAAGGTAATGCAATGGTTATATTATCTCTTGTTAAAAATGCAGAGATTGTAAATTTCAATGTTGAAGGCCATGACAGCATAAGCTTTGATAGACTTACATTATCTGATAACTATGGCAGTAATTTAGATAGTATTTCGCAAGATGTATCATCTCTTCAAAATTTTATAAATACTTATACCCATAAAGTTGTGTAGCACCATTTTGGGTACATGAAAGTAGATATAATGTAGGAAAAAGTCTTTGACAGAATAATTTGTATATAATAAACTGAAAAGAACATAAATAATAGGAGGTCGAGAAGATGAGTATGATTGAAGCAGCTAAAAGAGCAAGAGAAGCTTCTATTCAATTAGCAGCAATGTCTGCAGAAAGTAAAAATCAAGCCTTAGAAGCCATTATGACAGCTATTATGGAACGCCGTGATGAAATTAAATCTGCTAATAAGGTAGATATTGAAAATAGTAAAAAAGAGCAGGTTTCTGAGCCAATTCTAAAACGTCTTAAGTTTGATGAGCATAAAGCAGAAGATGTTTGTGCAGGGATAAAGAGTCTTATTGGTCTTACAGATCCGGTTGGTAAAGTACAGCTTCAAACAGAGTTAGATGATGATTTAGTACTAACACGTATTGCTTGGCCAATTGGTGTAATTGGTGTTATTTTTGAATCTAGACCAGATGCACTCGTTCAAATTTCAACCCTATGTTTAAAAAGTGGAAATGCTGTTTTACTAAAAGGTGGTTCTGAAGCGAAAGAAACCAATCGTATTTTATTTGAAATTATTGAGGAAGCCTCTGTCAAAGCAGGTATGCCACAAGGTTGGATTGCTTTAATGGAGAGCAGAGAAGATGTAAATAGTATTTTAGCCATGGACCAATATATTGATTTATTAGTACCAAGAGGCTCAAATGCTTTTGTACAGTATATTATGAAGAATACTAATATCCCTGTTATTGGTCATGCAGATGGGATTTGCCATACTTTTGTAGATGAATCTGCAAAGATTGAGATGGCAGTAGAGTTAGTAGTGGATTCTAAAACACAGTATGTAGTAGTATGTAATGCTTTAGAAACCTTACTTGTTCATGAAAATATAGCTAAAGATTTCTTACCAGTACTTCAAGAAGCACTAAAGGAAAAAGGTGTGACTATAAAAGGTTGTGAACGAACAAGAAATATTATAGCATGTGAGGCAGCATCAGAAGAAGATTGGAAAACAGAATATCTAGACTATATTCTTTCTATTAAGATTGTAAGTGGTTTAGAAGAAGCTATTGCTCATATTAATACGTATAGTTCAGGACATACAGATACAATTATTACAGAGGATGGCGTGAATACAAAAATCTTTATGAATTTAGTAGACTCTGCAAATGTATTCCATAATGCTTCTACACGTTTTAGTGATGGATTTAGATATGGATTTGGAGCAGAAGTAGGTGTAAGTACTTCTAAGATTCATGCAAGAGGACCAGTTGGTTTAGAAGGGCTTATGATTTATAAGTATCAACTAGAAGGCAAGGGCCAAATTGTAGCAGACTATGCTTCAGGCAAAAAGTCTTTTAAACATAGACAAATAATCTAGTTTATAAAAAAGAACAAAGGTAATATAAAAAAAAGACTTACTGAAATTTACTTCAGTAAGTCTTTTTTTGAGTTTATTTAATATAATTATTTTCATAGCGCCAATAAAGTATATAAGCAATAATGGCAAATAGTATAGGGCCACCTCCTGCAAAAATGGTATCTGACCAATTTCCGTGAACGGCTGGCTCAACGATAGAGAAGATATTAGCAACCCCAACAATAAAAGTTACAATAACAGTACCAATTAAGGCAGCAGTATAACTTTTGTAAATTTCAAATGGCTTTTGGATGTCTTTCTTCTTTTTAAAAAAGACAAAGGCGATAGAAAGAAACATATAGGGGATAGTCATTGCCACATTGGTCATGGTTACAAGTTTATTAAAGAAAGTAGAAGCATTCTCACCACCGAATGATACCAGTAATATTAAAATACATACGATAATCCCTTGAATAATCATAGCATTCATAGGCATTTCTCTAGAATCTAATTTTGTTAGCTTAGTTGGTAGGAGATGAGTAGGTGTTCCTTCTATTAATTGTTTAAGTGGTGCATAGATTAAAGTAAAGAACGCTCCTGTTAAGGCAAAGAACATTGCAAGGCCTGAGACTCTAGCAAAGATATTACCAGTGATGAGTGCGGCAGAATCGGAAGAACCCAAAGCTAAACTCAGTTGACGGCCTAGATGATTCATAACAACGTAAGTGACATTAGCTGTATTGACATTTGGATTCGAAAGAATTTCATTCCAATTGGTAAAACAACCAATAGAAAAAATACCTATAGAATATCCTACAGAGATAACAATCGAAGAAATAACAACACCTTTTGGAAAAGTCACCTCAGCTTTTTCTGTTTGGTCTACGAGTCCGCCGACTGCTTCAATACCGCCATAAGCAAAAATGGCATAAGTAAAGAAGGATAATATGGAAATAGCAGACTGATAGGCAGGATTAGGTGAAGCCAGTACATTAACATTTTCACCAGTAACAGGTTGTGCAAAGTTTCCTCCACTTAAGAAAAGAATAAGAAGACCACCACCAATTAAAAGAATATTAAGAAGTGTAATGGCACTCCCTCCGACAGAGGTCACCTTTTGAATGGCACTAATACCTCTAGAAGAGATAAGTGTAACAACAATAATCCAGATAACAGCAAGAATACCTAGTATCTGTGTACTATTGAGACCCCATAAAGAGAGTGCACCGGTACGATCTTCTCCAAATAAGGCATTAGATAGAGGTACCCAGATGGAGGAAGAAACATTAACTTGCCAGATAAGGTAAGAAGCATACCACATAAAAGTACCAATAAAAGCGTATTTGGGGCCAACGGCAGAGTTCATCCAAGAATAGATACCACCTTTTTCCTTTTTATAAGCAGCACCATATTCAGCCATCATACAAGCATAAGGAAGGAAGAATGCTACGGCACCAAGGAGATACCAAGGTATAGCTCCATATCCCATAAGGAAAAAAGCTCTAGGCATATTAGCAAACCCATAAACCGAGGTAAAAATCATAAGAACAAGTGAAGTTAAAGTTAATTTTTTTGCTATGTTATTCGACATGACATATAAGCCTCCTAAGTAATGACATTAAATGAACTCATAATGTATTAGGGTGCTCAAGTTTATTAAAATAATACCAGAGGTCTAAAAAAAATGAAATTTAATCCAAAAAAATTTTAAAAACACGTTGACAAAAGAATTAAATGTGGTAAGATAAATACATGTAACGGATAATTATTATTATCTAATAAAGGAAAGAATTAATTAATTAATTTATTAATATAAATAAATGGAGGGAATTAGTATGAAAAAATATGTATGTACAATTTGTGGTTATGTTTATGAAGGTGAAGTAGCTCCAGAAGTATGTCCAATCTGTCAAGCAGGTGCAGACAAATTCATGGAACAAACAGGAGAAAGAGTATACGCTGACGAACACAGAATTGGTGTAGCTCAAGGTGTAGACGAAAGAGTTGTAGAAGGTCTTCGTCAAAACTTCGTAGGTGAATGTACAGAAGTAGGTATGTACCTTGCAATGAGCCGTCAAGCTGATAGAGAAGGATACCCAGAAGTAGCTGAAGCTTACAAAAGAATCGCTTTCGAAGAAGCAGAACATGCTGCTAAATTCGCTGAATTATTAGGTGAAGTAGTAGTTGCTGATACAGCTAAAAACCTTGAAATGCGTGTAGAAGCAGAACACGGTGCAACACAAGGTAAAAAAGATATCGCTACACTTGCTAAAGAATTAGGATACGATGCTATCCACGATACAGTACACGAAATGTGTAAAGACGAAGCTCGTCACGGTAAAGCATTCGAAGGTCTTTTAAACAGATACTTCGGTAAATAAGAAAAGATTTGTAAAATCAAGCAAAATAAAGATTTTTACCAACAGGGAATTGAGAAATCAGTTCCCTGTTTTTTCTTTTTCATCTTCTATACAAGTGATACTTATGTGGTACTTTTTCTTATCCAAGAGGAAAAGAAATCATTATTGAATCACCACAACACAATCAAACACCAAAGGATAATATCAAGTGTCTACTATTCTTAGGTACTTGATTATGTTATAATTAGTCAGATAAATAAGAATTTAGTGGAGGCCAGATATGACCATGAAAATAGCAGTTTTATCAGATATACACGGTAATTATATTGCATTACAAAAATGTATAGATTATGCCCTAAATAAGGGAATAGATACATTTATTTTTCTTGGAGATTATGTCGGAGAATTGGCATATCCACAAAAAACGATGGAGATATTATTTTCTCTAAAGCAAAAATATAACTGTTTTTTTATAAAAGGAAATAAAGAAGATTATTGGATAAATTATCAAATGAACGGAGAACAAGGGTGGAAAGAATATGATTCAACAACAGGTTCTCTCTATTACACATATTGTAATTTAACATCAAAGGATTTAGCATTTTTTAAGTCTCTCTTTCATAAAGACGAATTAGCATTTGAAGGTCTACTACCAATCACAATATGTCATGGCTCACCGCAAAAAGCAAATGAAAAACTATTGCAAAATAACGAAAAGACATTGACGGTTATAGAAAATAATATATCTTCATATATTTTATGTGGACATACACATGTGCAAGGAAAAATAGAGCATAATGGGAAAGTGGTTCTTAATGTAGGTTCGGTTGGTGTTTCTTTACATGGGAATGGTAAAGCACAATTTATGATATTGCAAGGAACACAAGAGGAATGGGATTATGAATTTATTAGTTTAGACTATGATGTAGAAAAAGTTATTGAAGATTTATATTTATCAGGATTAGTGAAGAAAGCTCCTGCATGGTGTCAGGTATCAGTAAATTTATTAAGAACAGGTAAAATCTCACATGGAACTGTACTTGCAAAAGCAATGGAATTATGTAGAGAAAAAAATGGAGAATGTAATTGGCCAAATGTTCCTGAAGAATGTTGGGAGTTGGCTGTATGCGAATTAATAGGCAATTAAACATAAACTTCTTTGAAATTGCTATAATTTTAATAATGAATATAACTAAAACAGGGTTACTGGAATTCCAGTAACCCTGTTTTAGTTAGTACATTTCATTTTAATT
>SVDC01000059.1 GCA_015058045.1 Cellulosilyticum sp. | reverse complement strand
AAACGATATAACGTGAGATGAATTAGGGAGAAAAAAGATGAATCATACAACTGACGCGAATCAAGAAAATAAGAATACATTTGCACTTTATTTTTTATTTCCAAGGGTAACAGTCTTTAATAAAGAAATGCTTATTCAGAGTATTAAATCAGTAACTCATAAAAAAGTGGAGATTAATCCTATTGTTGGGCTTAATGGTAAAGACAAAGCTCTATTTGCCCACGCCGTTGTTGAAGGTGAAGTATTTGAGTTAATAGGGATGGAAACACCACTGCCACAAAATATTATAGATTATACAATCGGATGTGCTTATGGACCAGCTGAAGAAATTGAAGCAATGAGAAATCATGGTGCACATATTCTTGTTTTTTATAGAGGCGAAAGTACAGACCGCATGAAAATCTTTAATGCGTATAAGAAATTAGCATATGGTTTCTTGGATCAAGGATTACTTGGTATAGCCAATCCATATAGTTGGAATGTAATTGGAGCAGGTATCATAAGAGGTATGATAGAAGATGAAGAAACAAAAGCTTTCGCCGAGACACCAGCTATGATGATTTGGAGAAGTTTTATTAAGATTCCACACAAAGATGGCGTATGGTTTGTGACTAAAGGAAATAATCTATTTGGTATTACAGAGTATGCTTACTTTGGTAAGATGGAAGAAGCACAAGAGGTGTATGATATCTTTGAGAATATCTTTAGTTATGTTTATGAAACCAATACAAGTATTAGTGTAGGAGATACCATGCAGATTGAAGAGGATACATACATTTGCTTTAAAGAAGTGGAAGAATTACAAGATCAATTAAATGGAGAAACGATCGGCACACTTGTTATTGAAAAAACTAGTTCAGAGCAAGTAAACTAGTTCATATGAGCAGAAGAAATGCACAGGATATATTAGATAATGATTAGGTATAGATGAAAATACCGAAGAAGCATAAATAAATGAAGGGAGACTTAAAGTAAAGTCTCCCTTCATTTATTTATAGCTAAATTTGCATGAGCAAAGTATGATTAAGGTAGTTAGAGCTTTTTGGCGGTATTAAGAGATAGTTCGATTATTTACATGAATGGGTTAGTTATCTTCATAAAATAAGTAGATGGTAAATAGAATAATATGTATGGGCTAAATTATAAGAGACTTATGTTATTTAGAAATTACTGATACAAAGGTTGATTTTATAAGGAAAATAGAGAATGATATCATAGACATAGCATCACATAAATCGAATAAAATTCTGAAAAATAAAATTAATCAGTTGACTTTAATGCTTTAGCGTACTAAAATACTAATAAAAAAGAGTTTGAAATGAGGGGTAAAAATGAAGATTTCAAAATTATTAAAGACCGTTGGAATGTTTTCTGTTGTAGCAGGTATGAGTTTAGGTTTAGTAGGATGTGGTGGGCAAAGCGCCTCTACAGCTAGTACTAATGAAGCAGGAGAAAAAGTAGAAGAAACAGTTAATACTAATGAAACAGAAGTAAAAACAGAAGAAGTGGCTCAAGCTGATACTAGCACACAACCTTCTACATTAGATAAAGATACTTTAGTTGTAGGCCTAGATGATACATTTGCACCAATGGGATTTAAAGATGAAAATGGTGAAATTGTAGGCTTTGATGTAGACCTGGCTAAAGCAATGGCAGAAAAGTTAGGAAAAGCTATTGAATTTCAAAGCATTGACTGGAGTATGAAAGAAACAGAGCTTAATGCAGGTAATATTGATTTTATTTGGAATGGCTATAGTATTTCAGATGAAAGAAAAGAACAAGTTGATTTTAGTGTACCTTACTTGAAAAACAGACAAATCATCATTACTTTAGCTGATTCTGAGATTAATACAAAAGCAGATTTAGCAGGGAAAACAGTAGCAGCACAAACAGGTTCTACGGCAGTAGATGCTATAGAGGCAGAACCAGAGGTACTTGCTACATTTAAAGATGGTAAACCTGTTACATATGAAAGCAATAATGATGTATTAATGGATCTTGAAGCAGGTCGTGTAGATGCTGCAGTAGCTGATGAAATTATCGTAAGATACTATATCAGTAAAAAGGGTGAAGATAAATTTAAAATCCTAGATGAAGATTTCGGGGATGAAGAGTACGGTGTAGGTATGAGAAAAGGTGACACAACCATGGTTGAAGCATTTAATAAAGCCTATGATGAACTTAAAGCAGAAGGTAAGCTAGCTGAAATCTCAACTCAGTGGTTTGGAGAAGATATTACACAATAAGGATAACAAAGGTTAAAATAGAGGAGGAATATCCAGGATGATAGGGAGCCTAAGAGAGATACTTGCTTATGCACAAACCATGATGCCACAGATGATGGAAGGGCTTAAAGTTACTCTTCAAGTATTTGCTTTAACACTAGTATTATCTGTGCCATTAGGTGTGGTTGTTGCACTATGTCGTTTATCAAAGATTAAAGCATTAAATAAGGTCATGGAGATTTATATATTAGTGATGAGGGGAACACCTTTATTACTTCAGATTATATTTATCTTCTTTGGGCTACCTATTGTAGGAATAAGTATTGATCGTATGCCCTCTGCTATTTTAGCTTTTACCTTAAATTATGGTGCGTATTTTGCAGAAATCTTTAGAGCAGGAATTGGCTCAATAGATGAAGGTCAATACGAGGGAGCAGAAGTATTAGGCTTATCTAAAGTAGATACTTTCTTTAGAATTATTATGCCTCAGGCTTTTAAGAGGGTGCTTCCTCCTGTAGCAAATGAAGTTATCACACTAGTTAAGGATACAGCACTAGTTTATGCAGTGGGATTTGATGATTTATTAAAGATTGGGAAAGCAGCCACTAATCGAGATGCAACACTTATGCCTTTAGTACTTGTAGCAGTCATTTATTTACTCCTGATACTGGTTTTATCAAAGGTATTAGCCTATGTAGAAAAGAAATTTGACTACTATAAGTAAGGAGGGGATACATATATGTTAAAAGTAGAAAAACTATATAAAAACTTTGGAAAAACAGAAGTTCTAAAAGGCGTAGATTTAACTATAGAATCAGGAGAGATTGTAGTGGTAGTAGGTGCTTCAGGTGGAGGAAAAACTACGTTGCTTAGAAGCATTAATTACTTAGAAAAGTGTTCAAGCGGTAGCATTTGTATTAATGGAGCGTACTTATTAAAAGATGGGGTATATGCTTCTAAGGAAGAAATGAAAGAGATTAGACGTGATATTGGACTAGTTTTTCAGGGGTTCAACTTATTTCCACACAAATCAGTATTAGAAAATTTAATTGAAGCCCCAATTAGAGTACTGAAGCAAAGTCCAGAAGAGGCTAGGAATAAGGCAATGGAAATCTTAAGCTTCTTAGAATTAAGTGATAAAGCCAATTGTTATCCATATGAATTATCAGGCGGGCAAAAGCAACGAGTAGCTATAGGAAGAGCCTTAGCTATGAAGCCAAAACTCATGTGTTTCGATGAGCCAACCTCTGCGTTGGATCCTGCTTTAACAGGTGAAGTTGCAAAGCTCATCAAGAGTCTTAGTGGTGAAGGTATGGCAATGTTAATTATTACACATGATATGGAGTTTGCTAAAATGGTAGCAGACCGTATTGTTTCCATGAACCAGGGGATTATTGTAGAGGAACATATTTATGAACATGTGCAGGCATAAATATTTTTAGAGTCTTATAAATGAATTTAAATAAAAACTAATATTTAATAGATCGTGTATAAAGAAGAGATATTCTTTCAAACTTATGAATTGAGCCTAATAAAGTGGACTTAAACATCTAACTTATTAGAACCATACCATTAGATAAGAAGGAATATCTCTTTTTATATATGGGTAAAATTATGAAGTCTTGTTAATTTTATAACGGGGACATAGCACAAAAGAAAATCAATATGCTATAATGAAGCTAATAAATGTCAATACTTATACTAGAGTATGATTAGGAAGAGGATTAAGAATGTTAATACAATACAATAAGAAAATTCCCAAAGATGCCTTATGTATTATTGATATGATAGAAAAAGCAGGGTTTGAAGCCTATATTGTAGGTGGATGTGTTAGGGATCTTTTGATGAATAGAGTACCACATGATTGGGACATTACAACCTCCGCTCAGCCAGAGGAAGTAAAAAAAATATTTAAAAGAACATATGATACGGGCATTAAACATGGAACAGTAACTGTTATTTTAAATGAAGAACACTATGAAGTGACGACCTATCGTATTGAAGGGGAATACAAAGACTTTAGACGTCCAACAGAAGTGAGTTTTGTAGAGGATATTACACTAGACTTATCTAGACGTGATTTTACTATGAATGCTATTGCGTATCATCCAGAAAGAGGATTTGTAGACCCTTATAATGGACAGGCGGATATTGAAAAGAGACTCATTCGTTCAGTACGTAGTGCAACAGAGCGTTTTACAGAGGATGCACTTAGAATTCTAAGAGCAGTAAGATTTTCAGCTCAGCTTGGATTTAAGATAGAAGAAGATACTTTAAAAGGTATTAATAAATGCAAAGATTTATTAACTCATATTAGTAAAGAACGCGTTCGTGATGAATTCCTGAAGATTTGCTTATCACCAAGACCTGAACATATTAATGAGTTAAAAGAACTGGGGTTATTAGAATATATTATTCCTGAGTTTATTGGAGGGTATAATACACCACAAAATCATCCACATCATGTCTATCATGTGGCACAGCATACGATTGTAGCGATGCAAAATATTGAACCTACTGTAAGGTTGAGATTAACTATGTTATTACATGATGTTGGTAAAATTTCAACACGTACCACAGATAAGCATGGTATAGATCATTTCTATAATCATCCTAAAAAATCAGTTCACATAGCAGAAAAAGTATTAAAAGAGCTGAAGCTAGATAATCGTATGATTAAGGAAGTAGGACAGCTTATTTATTATCATGATTACCATATTAAGCATACGATTGATAAGGTTTATGTGAAAAAGATGCTTAGAGAAATTGGCCCAGAGCTATTTGATGAGTTATTAAAAGTGCAGAATGCGGATGCACATGCACAAAACTTAGAAAAGTTGGGGCCAAAACTTATTATTATTGAAAAGCAAAGAAAATTAAAAGAAGAAGTATTAGCTAATGAAGAACCTTATCAAAAATCTATGATGAAGCTAACTGGTTCAGATTTAATGGAAGCAGGTATTCCAAAAGGAAAGAAGATAGGTTGGTTATTAGATAAAGCCTTAGATAAAATTATTTATGATCCTACTTATAATGAAAAAGAAAAACTAGTAGCATACTGTCATAAAATTTATACTGAAGATTAAAGTAGCATGTTTTAATCTCTAAAAAGAATAGGTAATGTTAAAAGTATAAGAATAAATGACATCAGAAAAGCCCATAGTAGAAGGATATTATCCTTTTACTATGGGCTTTTGTAATATTTCGCTATTAGCCAAGGGTTGTTGAATCAGACTCAACAAGTGCAGCATAAAGCGCACTAAATTGTGAGAAATCAAAGAAAGGAATAGCAATGATGCTATTATTTCCATTGACCATGGCGTAGCATATATTTTCAGACTTATTTATATTTCCAATCGTTAAGGTTAGTGTACTTCCATCATTAAGATAAATTGTACAGTTTAAGGTAGGGTTATTAAACCCGTAAACGCTTAAAACATGTTCTGTAGCACTGTTAGCAATAAATTGTTCTATTCGACTAGTCTCTAGAAAATGTACAAACTCAGCAGCAAGGCTATCATTGAGATTAGGACTTGTGAAAGTAACTGTACCATCTGCTGCAGTATGAGGTGTTAAGGTTGCATCAATGCTTTTATACGAAAATGAAATCTTAGTTATATTTTTTGAATCAAAGTTTAATAGCTGTTTATTGAGCCATTCTAATTCAGAGATTTTTAAATCTGCAAAAGTAGAGGCATGCATAGAATAAACTGTATTAGAGAGTGGTGCATAAACGTAGTCTAAATTTTCGTCTATACTATTGCCCTTTATTAAAGAATAGGCTGTACCGTTAACATCATAGAGTGTAAGCGTTGCGCAACTTTCATCGATACCGTATAAACTTAAGTCTGACGGCGAAACTTCAATGACATCATCGAAAATAGGTTCTGAGAAATCATCTAGTATACTATAAACATATAAATCGTCAGCTTGTGCATTATTAAAACTAGATAAAATAAAAGATTGGCCATCACGAATTGCTGTAATGGTATGATCACCTAATGAGTAAGTGATTTTATTTATATTAGATGGAGATTCAGACCAAAGGATAGGCGGAAGCTCCGTTGTATTGGCTAAAGATACTGTGTTTTGTGTTTTTTGGTAAAAAAACAATCCAGAAAATGAAATAATAAATACTAAAATAGGAATTACCCAACCCTTACGTTTCATTGTACTAACCTCACAAATTTTTGCTCATGTTTATATAACATTTGTATTATAACATAGACTTCTAAATATAAAAGTAAAATTTATAGCTTCTTAAGAAAAATTAATGAAAAGTAGATATTTTTTACTGTAGGCCATCATATAAATAAAGAGATAAAGGGACATTCACGGGCATAGAATAGAATAATACAGATAGGAGGAGAAGATGTGAGACCGCTAAGTAGGGATTTAACGAGTCAGTATGATTTAAGCATAAAAAAGTATCAGTATCTAAGAAGTAATTATTTTCTAGATACAAATAAAGGAAAGTTTACTTTAAGAAAAGTAGACTTAACGAAGGAGCAACTAGGCTTTAGTTATGAGGTGGACACACATCTTAGCCAATGTCACTTTGATATTCTAAATCATATTTATTTGACTAAGAAGAAAACGCCTTATGCAGTATTAGGTGATGAGTGTTATATCATGCAAGGATATAAGCCTTGTGAAGAAACAGATTTTAAGGATTACAGTGATTTAAGAGAAATGATATGGGTACTTGCAAGATTTCATAAGGCTGCAGTAGGCATAGAGGCTAGTGGAAGAGAACCGGAAAAGGTAAAGATGAAGAATATATATGAGTACTATATAAAAAGGCAGCTTGAAAATAATAAATTAAAGAAGAACATTGTAAGCCTAAAACAAAAGTCTAATTTTGAGCTTATGTTTTTAGATGATTGTGAAGTGTACCGAGAGCTAGAAGCTTTGGCACTTAGTAGTATCGATAACGAATTAGCGTGTAGGCTCATCCAAAAAGTGAGGGAAACAAAAGCAGTAGCACATAAAGATTTTACCTATCATACGGTCAATAAAACGGCTGATAAGGAATATATTATTAGCCAAATTGATGTGTGTAATTATGGTATTCAAATTATGGATTTGGCTCAAATTCTGAGTAAAATTATGCAGAAGAATGAGTGGGATAAAAAGATTCTATATAATTTAATGAAGGAGTATGATCATGAAAGACCTCTATCAGAAGATGAGATGAGGCTTCTAAAATTCATGATGATTTATCCAGAGAAATATAATAGTATTTGCCTTAAATATATGGGATCTAAGAGAAGATGGAATTATAGTATGTTTGAACAAAAATGGAACAATATGATATCTTATAAAGAGAAACAATTAGAGGTCGCAAAAATGATACAATCATGGTAATAAAAGAGGACTTTGCTAAGAGGCAGAAGTCCTCTTTTTTCGGTGCTTCATTGACATTTCATTGGAAAGAGGTACAATGAGACATAGATAGTGTAATAAAGGGGTGAAAGGGTGCGCAAAAACAATAAACAATTTGTAAGAACTGTGGTAATCCTTGCAGTAGTAGGATTTATTGCATTAATGATTGCCATGTTTGTGGTTTTACAATCTTATTTAAGCGATCATGGAACTAAAAGTACATATGTTCAAGTACAAGAAGAGGTAGTGACAGAGCCTGTAGTGCTTAGTGAAACCTTAAACATATTAATAGAGGAAATTACGGAAAGCCATATAATGGGCTATGATATACATAATCAAAAGATGTTAAGTAAGGTCATTAATGAAGAAGTTAAAGTAAGTGATGCCTATGGTAATGTATTACCTATTAATCAATTGATGATAGGTGATATTGTAGAAATTAATTATCAGGAAGAAAGAGATAGGATTGTTTCCATTAGTAAATCATCTCATGTACAGAGTTGGAAAAAGATTAGTGGTATAACAGTAGATGAGGAGACAAAGCATATTGATATATCTGGGCAAACTTATGAGTATGCAGATGAAGTGTTAGTAGTGGATGGAGATGGAATACCAAGTACAATTACAAAGGTTGGACCATTTGATATTGTCTCAGTACAAGCAATGGACAATGTAGTATGGAGTATTATAATTCATAAAGCGTCAGCTAGTCTGAATTTATTAGAACTGCCTACACAAAATGGACAAATAGAAATTGATAACTCTAGGCTAATTATGTTTAAGGATGTAACAGAACCTATTAAGTTAGTTGCAGGCAAACATAGGATTGTTATTAAAATGAAGGGTTACGAAACCATAGTAGTAGAAGATATCCAATTAGAAGCTAATGAAGTGTATGATATATCTTTAAAGGAAGCAGAAAGAGTGTATAAGATTATTCAACCTAGACTATTAATTCCGAATCTAAATTATACGGTTACAATTGGAGATAAGGTCTATCAGTCAGGTGAAGAGATTAGATTGCCACAGGATGAATATAAATTAAAAATTGATGCAGAAGGCTTTGAAAGCTTTACTAGAGAAGTTAATCTATTTAATATAGAAAAAGATATTTGTATTATAGATGTCGCACTAGTACCTATTGAGGAAGAGGAAAAGTCAGATGAAATATCCGAAAGTGAAAGTAGTAATTCTTCAAATACAGCTATAGGAAATAGTAAAACGATTACTATTAACACAGAGCCAACAGGGGCAAATGTCTATATTAATGGAGAATTAAAAGGTGTAACACCTTATATTGCAACACTCAATAATGGAAGTTATGGTATATTGTTAGAAAAGACTAATTATGAGGTCTATAGCACTAATATTTTGCTAGATGGAAGTAATGATCAAAGTACATATTTATATAAGTTAACGCCAAGAGGATAAAAAGAAAAAAGTGTTAGTAGAGTCTAGTCTATTAACACTTTTTTTATCTATGTGAGATTTATTTTTTCCTTTTAGATAGGAGATCAAGGTGAAAAGCATAGGTTTTTCGTAAGATTTGGAATAGGAAAAGCTGGATTTTAATACATATAATGTAGGTAAATAGGTAAAGAGAGGCATAGAGCATGTTTAGTATTGGAGATTATGTTGTAAGACTCTCTTATGGCAAAGATATTATGTTCCGTATTACGTATATATTACCCAATCAAGCAGCTAGATTAAAAGGTGTATCTTATCGTGTTTTAGCAGATGCTCCCCTATCTGATTTAGAATTAGTAGATGGCATGAGATATACATCTAAGGAAGATGGCGTTATGAATGCAATTGATACAACGGTCCAAAACATTATTAAAAAACGAGAGGAATTACAGAAAGGTAAAAACCCAAGCTTTCAAAAGACAGGGACGGTTCTGCACATAGATGGAGATGCTTTTTATTTACAACTATGTCTTAAGTACTATAGAGCTCTGGATATTCCAGTTATAGGGGAACATGTGGCAGAATCAGAACAACCTAAGAAAATTAGATATTTTATAGAGAAGTATTCACCAGATATTTTAGTTCTCACCGGACATGATTCTTTAAATAAAACCTATAAAAATATTCATGACTTAAATGAGTACAGGAATTCGTCCTACTTTGTGGAGTCAGTTAAAAGGGCTAGGATGATTAAACCAACGATGGATAGCCTGGTAATATTTGCAGGGGCATGTCAATCTTGCTTTGAGGAAATTTTGGCGGCAGGAGCTGATTATGCTGCTTCTCCAGGTAGAGTACTTATTCATGCTTTGGATCCTGTATTTATTGTAGAAAGGATTGCGCACTGCCCATTTTATCAAGTTTTATCTATTGACGAAGCATTGGAAAATACGATTACCAAGTTTAAAGGGCTTGGTGGGTACGAGATTCTTGGAAAATGTAGAAGAGGTGGGCCGGTTGTAGTAGAACAAACGAATCCTAACCAGGAAGCTCTTGAAGAAGAGAGTGAGAGAAAGTCTAAGTTAGATCCTGAACAAATGAGTGTAGCTGAAATCAGAAAAGAATTAGCAATGCCCCTCTTTAAAGATACAAATTATGAATTTAAAAATAAAATGCAAGAGTATTTAATGAAGAGTAAATCCTCATCCACTAATGAATTATAAAGATAGTCATAATGTACAAAAGATAAGAATATATATAGAACTAGAGAAAGTTAGTCCATGGTTTAGGCATTTATTTTAATGAATATACATATATTTTGTATATATGCCATAGGAGGGGGATTACAATGTCAGTAGAACTGATAAAGAAACCAATTGTGCTAGATGAGATGACAAAAAGAGAAAGCGTTCAGGTTATTAAGGAACGAGACTTAATTGTGCCTGATGGCAAACCTGATTTACAGTTTATCGTGCAGCTAGATGGAAATGTATGTATCGACCAGATTGATGTATCGCAAGACAGAGTCATGTATAGAGGAAAAATTAATGTATGTATCCTTTATAGGACGATTGGGAATCAAAAATGTGTTTATACTATGAAGAGTAGTATACCGATTGAAGATTTTGTTATTATGGAAGGCGTGAATAAAGATCAGCGAGTAGATTTTGACTGTCAAATTGAACATATGAGCTATAATATTTTAAATGAAAGAAAAGTCAATGTGAAAGCTATCATGGCGGTAGATATTGCGGCTACTGGCTGTAAAGATACAACCATTATTACAGATATTCATGCAGAAGGGCTTGTAGAAACAAAAGAAGAGGAAATTGAAATTGTCAGCTTGGGCAATGAAAAAGAAGATAAGATGATTGTTAAGGAAGATTTAACAGTAGCGGCATCTAAACCTTGTATTGGAGAAATCTTAAAATCTGCTGTTTCTATTCAAGATGAGCAAATCAAACGAACAGACTCTGAAATTAAATACAACGGTATGATCGAAGTTGTTACGATGTATAAGGTAGCAGATGAAAGTAATAATATAGAAATCGTCACCCATCGTGTGCCTTTTGAAGGTAGCATTGAAAATGTGCAAGAAGATGATGAGGTGTATTGGGATTGCACACTTTCAGTAGAACCATCCTATATGCAGGTTACACCTGATTATGATGGAGAAGATCGTATCATTGAATGTGAATTTATTATAACTGCTAAATATAATAATTATAATAAATCAACCTATGATACCATTTCTGATATTTACTGCCCAGGTAGAAAAGTTAAGACCAAAGAGAAAGAATTAGATTATATGAATTTAAAAGATAAAGTACGTTTATCTATTCCCAAAAAAGAGGCCATTCAAATCGAAGACGACTTTGGGGAAAATCCTGAAATATTCTCTGTTGAAGTTAGACCAACAATTGAAGATAGAGTATATAAAGATGGACTATTAACACTTAGTGGAATGCTAGAAATTAAAATGTTGTATCTTTGTAGGAATGAAGAGGCAAATGAGCTTCAGACAGTGATTAATGTGGTGCCATTTAATCAAGATATAGAAATGGCTAAAGCAGATGGACGCCTCAATATTGTACCTTATATTTCAGCTAAGGATGTAAGTATTTATGCACAAACTAAGAGAGAGGTTGTTATTGAATACTTATTGGATTGCATGGTAGAAGTTTATGAAGCTTCTTCGCTTAAAGTATTGGAAGAAATAGAGTTAGAGGATATGACTAAAGAAGAGATGGATGCCTATCCAAGTATGACAGTTTATCAAGTGAAGAAAGGCGATAATCTTTGGAGTTTAGCTAAGCGTTATAATACAACCGTAAAAGATATTCAAGAACTTAATGATTTAGATGTAACAGACAATCTACATGAAGGTCAAAAGATTATTATTTTAAAGAAAGTACGTTTTTAAGAGTGAATAAGTAAAGAGGCAATGAACTTAATAAAGTAGTAACATATTATAAGGAGGTAATATTTCTAGACTTAGAAATATTACCTCCTTATAATATGTTTATTTATCTTAATATGGTGATTAGAGTAGAGAAAAGCAAAAGACCTATGCTAGGGTAATTCACGGAGATTTTTTTAGCGCCTATTAAATAGAATATAAAAGGGGATAATAGAGTGGATAAGAATAGGATTTTGTGTATAATAAAGCTCAAGAAAGCATTCGTATGTGGATAAAATATAATTAAAGTCAAAGTGGATACGTATTCAGAATATTGTTTTTTGAAATTTTTTGCTGCATATTGTATACAAGGGATACATTGTAATTGACTTTATATTTTAAGTGAGTTTATAATAATATAAAATATGTCATTTATGTTAAGGGAGCAAGGTAATGAACTCAATTATATTAAAAGGAAGAGCTAAAATTAATTTAACGCTTGATGTAGTTGGGAAGAGAGAAAATGGATACCATGATTTAGAGATGATTATGCAGACCGTTAATCTTTACGATACTATTTATATCCGCAAAACTAAAGTACCGGGTGTTAGATTAAAGTCCAATTATTCATGGCTTCCTACGAATGAAAAAAATATTGCTTATAGAGCGGCAGAGCTTTTCTTTGAAGAAACAGGAATACATGGGGGAGTAGCAATTGAAATTACAAAACGTATTCCGGTAGCAGCAGGTTTAGCAGGTGGAAGTACAGATGCAGCTGCAACATTAGTAGGACTCAATAGAATCTATGAAACGAATTATTCTAAAGAAAAGTTAATGGAAATGGGGCTTAAATTAGGGGCAGATGTACCATTCTGTATTGCTAGAGGAACAATGCTTGCAGAGGGTATTGGTGAGGTATTAACACCATTAGAACCTATGCCATCTACTTATGTGGTTTTAGTAAAGCCGCCTTTTAGTGCTTCTACAGCTACAGTTTATAAAAGTTTAGATATTAACAATATAAAAAAACATCCAGATACGCAAAAAGTAATCCAAGCTTTAAAAGATCATGATGTAAAGGAAATAGCAAAGAATATGGCCAATGTTTTAGAAGAAGTAACTATTTCAATGCATCCAGAGATTGATCAAATTAAACAAGGCTTTATAAAATGTGGTGCAATGGGAACCATGATGAGTGGAAGCGGTACAACAGTATTTGGACTTTTTGAAAACGAAGAAGTAGCTAAAAAGGCAAGTAGATATTTTAAATCACAGCATAATATAAGAGAAGTTTATGTGACAACGACTTACTCAGCTTATCATTCCAATGCTAAAGCACATAGAGGGCAAAGAAAAGTCTTAAAAAGAAGAGGTGTTAAAGGATGATAGAAGATACCTATAATATGAAAATTAACGAGTATCTACCCCTTAGAGATATTGTTTTTCAGACACTTAGAAATGCTATTATTACAGGAGAACTTCAGCCGGGTGAACGTTTAATGGAAACACAACTTGCTGAAAAACTAGGTGTAAGTAGAACACCTATTAGAGAAGCAATTCGTAAATTAGAGCTTGAAGGACTTGTAATCATGGTACCACGCAAAGGGGCGCAAGTGGCACAATTTACAGAGAAGGATATTCAAGATGTTTTAGAAGTGCGTGCAGCATTAGAAGCATTAGCAGCAAGACTGGCTTGTAATCGTATGGATGACAGAGCATTTTTAAAATTACAATTAGCTATTGCAGAGTATAGTTATGCAGCTAAGAATAAAGACTTAGAAACTATGATTGAGAAAGACGTGGAATTCCATGATATTATTTGTAATGCCACACAAAACGACAAGCTTATTCAAATGTTTAACAATTTAAAAGAACAAGTTAATCGTTACCGTATTACCTATCTTAAAAATGTGGAGGATAGTGATACAGTAGAAGCAGAACACTTAGCTATACTGGAGGCACTTAAGAACAAAGAGGAAGATATAGCAAGTTCATTAGCTTCAAAGCATATCCATACCCAATGTGATGGTATTACGGATTTTGTAAAAAATAGATGTCAATAATAAAAGTGATCGTGAAAAATAAAGAGAGGCTATAAAGCCTCTCTTTATTTTTTGATAAAAATTCCATTTATAGAATTTGTCAAGATAATTATAAATAAAAATGGAAAAATAAAGAAAATTTTTCATATATGTACTGTGGCATTATGAGTGAGATAATGGTAAAATAAATTATTAACAAACTACATAAACAAATTTTATAACAAATTCTCAGGAGGGGAAAAAATGAATTTTGAAGCAAACTACAAAGCATGGTTAGACAGTACAGCAATTGATGAAGTAACAAAAGAAGAATTAAAAGCCATTACAGACCATAAAGAGATAGAAGATCGATTCTATAAAAATTTAGAGTTTGGTACAGGTGGTCTTAGGGGAAAAATTGCTGCTGGTACCAATAGAATAAATCGATATACAGTAGGTAAAGCAACTCAAGGGCTTGCTACTTATTTAGTAAATAACTTTGAAAATCCAAGCGCTGCAATCGCTTATGATTCAAGAAATTACTCTGATGTTTTTGCAGAAACAGCAGCAAGAGTATTAGCTGCTAATGGGGTAAAAGTATATTTATTTGAAAGCTTACGCCCTACACCAATGTTATCATTTACAGTAAGACATTTAAAAACAGACGCAGGTATTGTACTCACAGCATCACATAATCCTAAAGAATACAATGGATATAAAGTATACGGTAGTGATGGTGGACAGGTTACAGATAATGCAGCTAATGAAATTCTTGGTTATATCAATAATACTGATATCTTTAGTGATGTAAAAATCCTCAGTAAAGAAGAAGCTATGGAAAAAGGTTTGCTTGTATATATTGGCGAAGAAGTAGATAATGCTTACTATGAACAAGTAGAAAAACTTGTTGTAAACAAACAATTAGTAAAAGATCATGCTTCAGAACTTAAAATTATTTACACACCAATTCATGGTAGTGGAAATATTCCAGTTAGAGCAATGTTAAATAGATTAGGTTACACACAAGTAAGTGTAGTTAAAGAACAAGAATTACCAGATGGTAACTTCCCAACAGCACCATATCCAAATCCAGAAGTACCACAAGTATTTGAACTTGCTATTGAAATGGCTAAAGAAGTAGGACCAGACCTTATCTTTGGTACAGATCCAGACTGTGATAGAATTGGTGTTATTGTAAAAGAAGATAGCGGAGAATATAAAGTATTAACAGGAAATCAAGTAGGTGTACTTCTTTCTGATTACATGCTTAATGCAAGAAAAGAAACAGGTGTACTTAGTACAAAAGATACACTCATTAAAACGATTGTAACAACAGAAATGGCTGCTAGAGTAGCTGAAGCTTACGATGCACAAATCATGAATGTATTAACAGGATTCAAATACATTGGTGAAAAAATTGAGCAATTTGAGCAAACAGGCTCTAATAACTTCATACTAGGATTTGAAGAAAGCTATGGTTATTTATCAGGCGGTTTCGTAAGAGATAAAGATGCTGTTATTGCAGCAACACTCATTGCTGAAATGGCACTTTACTACAAAACAAAAGGTAAAAACCTTGCACAAGCACTTCATGATTTATTCGAAAAATACGGTTACTACAAAGAAAATCTTATCTCTATTACAATGGAAGGTAAAGATGGCCAAGAGCAAATCGCAGCTATGATTACAAACCTTAGAGAAAATATGCCACAAGAAGTGAATGGTGTAAAAATCGCAACAAGTGAAGATTACAAACTTTCTAAACGTGTAAATAACTTAGAAGGTACAAGTGAAGAAATTTACTTACCAAAATCAAATGTTCTTAAATTCATTCTTGAAGATAAGAGTTGGTTCGTTATCCGTCCATCAGGAACAGAACCAAAAGTTAAAATCTATGCCTCTGTAGTAGGTGTAAACATGGAAGATGCAGAAGTTAAATGTAGTGAATTTGTAAAAGCAATTAAAGACGTATTAAATGTAAAATAGTTTAATGACTAGGATTCTAAATACTAGAGCGAATCATTATAAGTAAGATAGAATAGATCTTATTTAGGGCGTTAAATAAAACCCCTAGATAAGGTCTATTTTTGTACGTTTAGATTTATCTACGTAAGGTCAAGGTAGAGCCTAATAGATTAGAAAATTTAATATAAAATTTTAAAAATGTTTTGACAAAATAAAAATTAAAGCGTATACTATGTAAAAAGTTAAGCAATTGATATGAGTGAAACCGTTGATGAGGAGATAAAACTAATAGCGCACTCAAAGAGAGTTAGGGAGGGTGAAATCCTAGCAGAAAGCGAATTAGACAAATGGACCTCAGAGGGTTTGGTGAAAAGGAATTTCCTTAGTATCCAGTACCGCAAGACCAGCGTTATCATAGGTCAAGAATGTGATGGCATTCTATAGAGGTGAGTTTATCTATATGAGATAAGCTAATCAAGGTGGTACCGCAGAGCAACGCATCTGTCCTTGGAATAAGGATAGGTGCTTTTTTATTTCTCAAAAACTTTACCACATAGCCAATACTTAGAAGGTCTTTGCATCATGTACTTCCATGGCAGATGAATTGGAAGTAGAAAGCAGAAAGAAAAAAGACACAAGAAGTAAGTGAAAAGAAGATTGGTTTTATAAAATTTAGTTTGAGAAAATGGAGGAATGTAAAATGAAAAAGGGATTAGCACTATTATTAGCAATGATGACAATGGGATTAGGTGTAGGTTGTGGAAGTCAAGCAGTAAGTAGTACATCAGGAGAAACAAATCAGGCAGAAACCACAAGTAATACTTCAACCGAAACAAATGGTGAGGCAAAAACAGTTGCCATTGTACAATATGTAGAACATCCAAGTTTAGATACCATTCGTGAAAGCATTATTACACAGCTTGCAGCAGAAGGGTATGTGGAAGGTGAAAATCTTACTATTGATTACCAAAATGCTCAAGCAGATCAATCTAATTTAAATACTATCGCCAGTAAATTTGTAGGTGAAAATGCGGATTTGATTATTGCTATTGCAACACCAGCAGCTCAAGCGGTAGCAGCAGCAACGACTGATATTCCAATTGTATTTTCAGCTGTAACAGATCCACTAAGTGCAAAATTGGTAGATAACTTAGAGAGTCCATCAGGGAATGTAACAGGAACGTCAGATGCCATTCCAGTAGATCAAACCTTTGAACTTTGTAAAGAGTTAACACCAGATGTAAAAACAATTGGTTTCCTATATACAGCAAGTGAAGTAAATTCTCAATCCGTTATTGAAGAAGCTAAGACATTAGCTACAGATTATGGATTTGAATTTGAAGAAAGTACGATTACCAATAGTTCAGAGCTTCAACAAGCGGCAGAAATTTTAGCGACTAAAGTGGATGCGATCTACACACCAATTGATAATGGCATTGCTTCTGCCATGCCAGTATTAGCTGAAGTAGGTAAAACAGCAGGTATTCCAGTTTATGTAGGAGCAGATTCCATGGTAGCTGATGGCGGCTATGCAACAGTTGGTATTAAGTATGAGGATTTAGGTGTGAAAACAGCTCAGATGGCAGCAGAGATTTTAAATGGAAAACCTGTATCAGAAGTACCAGTTGCAACACTTGACCAATTCTATAAAGTGATAAATGCAACCACTGCAAAGGCTATTGGGTTAACAGCAGAAGTAGAAGGTGCGATAGTTGTAGAATAATGAATATAGAAACCATGAGAAATCAATCATGACAAATATTTGCTTGCCTATAGAAATAAGTGAGTAGCTGATTTTTAAGATGAGTTATAAAATGAAAAGAGCATGCCTATTTAGTAAAATGAATAGGCATGCTAAATCACGTTAAAAGAACAAATAGATAGGAAAGTTTTTGGATGAGATATTTTTTGTGTATAGACTTCTAAAAATAAGAGGCGTAACATGGAGTTATAGGTATTTTAAAGTAGGTTCAAGAAATAGATTATCACTAAACTTAAAGAGAAAGTTGAATAAGTAGTAATGAAGCAAGAGAAAAAAGTCATTTTAAGTTTTATAGCGAGTCTTTGGGTAGCAATGCCACTTTACCTTATATTGCATGAAGGTGGGCATGCCATGATTGCCAAATTATTTGGAGCGGAAATTATAGAGTTTAATATAATGCAAGCTTATGTAGTAGTAGAAGGGGGGATACTTACTCATTGGTCATTAGCACTTTTTTATTTAGCAGGATTAATGCTGCCAACAATCATATGGATGCTTTGTGCAATCTTTTATAGACAGCATGTAAATTCCATGTTTTATAAAAGTTTTATGGCTCTATTTACGGGATTTGTAATGTTTTCCATAGGGGTATGGATTGTGGTTCCCATCATGTATTCCATGGGGCAGGCAAAGCCATATGATGATGTGGTTCAGTTTATAAAGGCTTCGGGAGTGCCAGCAATGATTGTAGCTTTATTATCTGGAATCATATTCGGGTTAGGCATAGTACTGGTAAGGCGTAAGAGGATTTTTAGAAACTTTATGGATGCTGTAAAAAGAAGTGAGCAGGAGTAGGAATAGAAAAAGAGTATATGAGTTGAAGTAAAGCAATATATGAACTAAATTGAAGCAGTTGACAGGAGGAATAGATATGAATTTTAGCATGATTTTATCGGCTACAGAGTTGGGGTTATTATATACTTTGTTAACATTAGGATTATTTATATCCTATCGTATATTGGATATACCAGATTTAACGGTAGATGGAAGTTTTACTTTAGGGGCAGCGACTGGTACGATGGTCACAATAAGTGGCCATCCAATACTAGGGTTAATAGCAGCTGCATGTGTTGGAGTCTTAGCAGGTAGTGTAACGGCAACATTGCAAACAAAGCTCAAAGTGAATCCGATTCTTTCAGGAATTTTAACTATGACTGCATTATACTCTATTAATATTATGATTATGAATGATAAAGCCAATGTATCTTTATTGGGTGAAACCACGATATTTACAATGGCAAAAGAGATAATGGGTACAAGGGCAGCGTTAGTAATAGGTGTAGTGAGTGTACTTGTTGCATGTGTACTATTAGGGCTATTTTTACATACTAAATTGGGACTTTCTATTCGTGCCACAGGTGATAATGAAGATATGGTACGTTCCTCTTCTATTAACGTAGATGCAATGAAGATTATAGGCTTGGCATTAGCTAATGCATTAGTTGCTTTATCTGGAGCTATGGTTGCACAAAAGCAATCTTTCTCAGATGCCAGTATGGGAACAGGTATGGTAGTCATTGGTATTGCTTCTTTAATCATAGGGGAAGTATTAGTTGATATTGTTGTAAAACAAAGAGGGATTAAAGCGAATATTGTGGCAGCAGTAATTGGTTCTATTATTTACAGACTCATTATTTCTGCTGCATTAGTAGTGGACATCTCAGCAACTAGTATGAAATTAGTATCTGCTATTATTGTAGCCATTGCGATTTCATATCCAGTAATTAAATCTATCATTGGGCAAAAGATGAATCAGTATCGAAGACAAAAAGGAGGGAATATCCATGCTTAGAATTACCAACTTAAAGAAAACCTTTAATGCAGGAACTGTGAATCAAAAGGTAGCAATGGATGATATTAACCTTCATTTAGAAAAAGGAGATTTTGTAACGGTAATTGGTTCTAATGGTGCAGGTAAATCGACCCTATTTAACTTAATTGGAGGTTACTTTTTATCAGATGAAGGACAGATTTTATTAGATGGGCAAGACATTACATTTATGAAAGAGCATAAACGTGCTAAATATATAGGCCGACTCTTTCAAGATCCATTAAAAGGAACCGCACCCTCTATGACCATTGAAGAAAATTTAGCGCTCTGCTATATGAGAAGTAATAGTAAAGCTTTTAGTCTGGGTGTTAGTAAAAAGGAAAAAGAACTCTTTAGAGAAAGGCTTGCTCAGCTAGATTTAGGCTTAGAGGATAGAATGAAAACAAAAATGGGCTTACTTTCTGGTGGACAAAGGCAAGCTGTAACGCTTCTGATGAGTACTTTAGTGGCACCTAAACTTTTACTTTTAGATGAACATACAGCAGCTCTAGATCCTGCAACAGCGGATAAAGTCCTTAAAATTACAAAAGAGATTGTAGAAGAACATCATATAACAACCATGATGATTACCCACAATATTCAGTCCTCATTAGACTTAGGAAATCGTACCATTATGATGGATGCAGGGAAAATTATCTTAGATATTAAGGAAGAGACAAGAGCTCAAATGACGGTTCCTGATTTATTGGAGCTATTTAAAAAGGAAAGTCATAAAGTATTAGATAATGATAGAATGCTTTTGGCAAAGTAAGTTATAAAGCATGAGATAGTGATAGAAAGTTTAAAGAGATAAAGTATATAGACCACCTTTTTAGGAGATACTCTAACCATTTGATGAGAGAAAATCTTAGAAAGGTGGATTTTTTGTGGGTGAAATTAGTGTATATGACGACCCTATATTTAGTCTATTGGAAGAGCTGTATAGTTCAAATCATAAAGACTGGAAGCGACGTATATTGAGGATGATGTCATCTAGAGAGAAGAAAGATTATAAACAGATTAAAGAGCAGCTACC
>SVDC01000058.1:4977-20606 GCA_015058045.1 Cellulosilyticum sp. | reverse complement strand
CAATTTTGTACGCCTTCTATAACTCCTGTTAATTCTAATACTTTTCGCCTATGAATCCTACAAAGTCTCATCTTTAATAGCTTCTACTATATTTTGTTTCCTAATTTTATAACTCCCTATAAAATAAGCTAGACCTATAGCAAATATAATTAAGATAGCAAACAAGACAAATAATCCTATCGGAACATAAGGTATAAACTCCGCCCAGTTACTCTCATCTATTTTTATCAGCATAGCCATCCATCCTAATTCTGCTATGCTTGCATAAATAATAGGCCTTATAGCAAAATGTATTGCTTCCAAGATAAGTAATCGATTAATCCCCTTAGGTGAAATCCCTACTGATCTTAAAATAGCAAAAGTTCTATTTCTTTGTTCTAAACTTGTATACACAGTAAAGAACGCATTACTAACACCTATAACTGCAAATAAGCCCGCAATAAAAATAACTAATATCATTCCTATTGCATCATCTGCTGCATCTTCTTTTTCACTTTCAACTTGATCCCAAATATGATAATCTCCTGTGCCATAAATCTTCTCACATGCTTCATTAAGCCAGCTAGAAACACTTTCAATATCCTCTTCATCTACTTGTATTCTTACACTCATTTTCATTGCTCTTAATACCTTTTCAGGTTCCCAATTAGATATGGCTTTCTGATAAGTAGATAATGGCATAATTTGAGTTAATGTACAATTTCCAATATCTATTTCACAATTTGGTAATTGATTAGTTATGGCACCTATCTCTATACGCGTTTCTCTTTCACCCAAATCATCATCATAAACCTTTTCGCTAACCGTTAAACTATTGCCTACTTCTAAATCTAAGAAATCTATATAAATCTCATTTCTTCTTGTTGAATGCAAATTATCTCTTGTTTCATTATAGACAATAGCTTTAATCTGATCCTCATTATAATACGCTTCAACGTCTACGCCAATTTGCTGACAGTAAGCCTTGAAAGTCTTATCATCTAATGCCACTAAATCGGTTCTAATACGATAGCTATTATCTCGTTTGACCAGATAATATTTACCTTGGTTCAAAACTGCCTCAAATCCACCTACATTCTTAAAGTCTTCTGACTCATCTTCACCTGTAAACCAAATGCTTCCTTGAGTCCCTGTAAGATTTGTGTATTTTCTAATCTGATCATTGCTTCCGATCATTTGCTCTAAGGTAGGATCTATAGGATTTCCATCTTCAATATGTAGCACGATATTATAGCTTAATTCAGTATTATAATAAACATCATTAATCAGATTTCCATTAGCTTCTCCTGTTAAATATCCCATAAATAATAGAAAGGATACTGTTAATGAAATAGTGGCTGTATTAAAAGACTTTTTATATGCTTTAAATTGATTACTTGCTAACTCATTGTAAATATTTCTTGTATGATTTCTTCTCTTCTTAAAACAGCTTATTATCCCTTTTTTTTGCTTATTCTTTTTAAGCTTATTGCTCATTTCTTGCTCTTTTAAAATCTCAATAGGCATTTGATGGGTAATCTTTCGACTTGGCATATAAGCAGATAACCAAGCGATTAATAACACAGCAACTACAACAATCAATTCAACCCATCCACTTACTGCACAGTTCACTAATTCTTCTTCAAATTCCCTATTCACCTTATTAATTGCTTCCACAAACCACTGCCATGTCTGACAACTTATAATTAATCCTAATATAATAGGAATAATAGATAGTACAATTGCCTCAAAAGTAATAGCTCCTCTAATCTGTCTAGGTGTTGCTCCAATACTTTTAAACATTCCTAATTGCTTTTTCCTATGATTCATAGAGACTTCAAAGGCATTATGAATAATAAATACAAATAAAGCGATTACCATTCCCACCATAAATATAATCATAATTGGTGTTAAAAAATCAAATAACTGAATCTCCCCTTCTCGCTCAGGGAAAACTAAGTATTTGGATAATAAACTTGAATTATACCTTAGCAAATAATCACCATACTCATCCTTTGTGTAGTCTACGCCTTCTGCAATCTTAGGTAAATCCTTATATGTATCTCTCATATTTTTAAAGCGTATATAAATTGTTAAATCATCTTCAGGCAAAATATCCTCTTCTTTTAAATAGCCTATTCCTGTATAAGCTGGAACCATCGATGAGGTCGTCATATCTAGTATCCCTACTATTTTATAAGTTACTTGCTGCTCAGCTTCAAAGATTTCCCCTTCAATATATCTGCTTCTTGCATCTATCTCTATTCCATTACACATTCGCTTACCCTTAGGTAAAATAATTTCATCTCCTACCCCATATTCTTTATGGTTCTCCATAAACTGCTTTGAAATAGCTATTTCGCCTGTTTTACTAGGAACACGTCCTTCAAGGATGACATATTGTTCTGGCATATTATCCCAATAAGCAGCAGTTGCATCTCTCATTAATAAATAGGGTCTTTTAGTGTCCCCCACTTCTGTTATATACCACCGCCCTTTAATCATTACCTCATCTACACTAGCATAAGATTTTACATAATCTAAATCCTTCCCCCAGGTTGTACCATATAATTCACCATGCCAATTCCCTCTTATCTTTTTGACTTGTGTAATTTCATCTTGCCACATGTTATATGCAAAAAGTCCCATACTATTTATGAAAATAGTGGCTATAAGTAGGGCGACCATAATGGTTATACTACTTTTCTTATTTCTTTTAATATAATCCAAGGTATACTCTCTTAGAATATTCATCGCCCAATCACCTCATCAGATACAATCTTACCATCTTGTATAGTAATGATTCTGTCGGCATTCAAAGCAATCTTCTCATCATGAGTAATCAAAATAACCGTCTGCTTGTAGCTTTTATTACAGGCTTTGAGAAGCTCTAGAATCTCCTTGGAATTTTGCCTATCTAAATTACCTGTTGGTTCATCTGCCAATAAAATAGCTGGCTTATAAATCACACTTCTTCCAATAGCTACCCTCTGCTGCTGACCTCCTGAAAGTTCATTTGGCAAATGTTCTAGTCTATCTTCTAGGTTTAAAGTCTTAACTAGCTGATTAAACCTTTCCTCATCACAATTTTTCTGGTCTAGTAATAGAGGCAATAAAATATTTTTTCTAACCGTTAATGTTGGAATAAGATTATAAAATTGATAAATCAACCCTACCTTTCTTCTTCTAAATAGTGCTAACTCCTCTTCTTTAAGCTTTGCAATATCCGTATCCTCTATGTAGATTCTCCCACTACTTGGTTGATCTACGCCACCTAACATATGCAATAAAGTAGATTTTCCTGAACCCGATGCCCCTACTATGGCTACAAACTCTCCTTTTTGAATTTCTAGATTAATATCTTTTAGTGCCTCGATCTTATTATTACCCATCCCATAAACCTTAGATAGGTTTTCACATCTTAATATACTCATAAATGCTTTCCCACTCCCTTTTATCATTTACTAACTCTTTGCACCCTATACTTTTTAGGCCTATGTACATTTTCTATATGCCTGTTATGAGCTTTATTATAGGATTCTAAAATGACATTTTAGTGACAGCATTAATGAGGATACATTTTGATAATAAAACGTGCCCCACCCTCTGCTCGATTCTGAACTTCTATTAGCCCATTCTGTCTATCTATAATCGTTTGAGCCAATGCTAGTCCAATACCGATACTATCCTTTGTAGCATTTTGCCCTTTATAAAATCTCTTAAATAAATAAGGGATATCCTCCTCTAAAAAGCCTTCTCCCTCATCTTCTATTGTAATCCCTGTAAAGAGTGGCGTTTGTTCATAATGAATAGAAATCTTTTTTTCTTCTGGTGTATGTTCTATGCAGTTTTTAAGTAGATTACTTAATGCTTCTATACTCCATTTCATATCTCCTTGAAAAATAATGGTGCCTTCTTCCTCTGGAGTAATCTCTATGGACTGATTTTTGCTACGTATTAATGGCTCTAATAGTTCAATAACCCTTAAAATCAAAATATATACATCTATAGATTTTCTCTCCATCTCTACTACATTTGCTTCTAGCTTAGAGAACATGAGTAATGCATGAACCAAACTCTCTAATCTTTCTGATTGTCTATGTAATTGTCCCCCATAAACTTGCATCTCTTCTAAGTCCTGAGCTTCTTCTAATAGCTCACACATCATTCCTATCGAAGTAAGTGGTGTCTTTAACTGGTGCGCAATATCTGCAATGTAATTTTTAAGCATTTCCTTAGCTTTTAACGCTTCTGATTTCGTTTGATATAGTTCTCCTACCGTCTTATAAATACTATCTTCTAGTATAGAAAACTCATTTTCACCCACACTAGATAAACTTTTATTTTTACCTTGTTCTGCTAACTTTAAGTAATTATTTAACACTTCTATTCTTTGCTCTGTCTGCTTCTTCAACTTTTTATTATGTATGTATCCTAATCCCATTATTGCGGCTACTAAAACGCCTATCATACCTATAAGTGGCATCATAGAAGACTGTAGAATATGCTCTCCTGTATAACCATATTCCTCAAGTATTTGTTTACCAGCTATTTCATCCTGCTCATGTCTCTCTTTAAGATTCAGCATCCATTCCTCTTTCATCTCTGGCTGAAGCCTAATCATACTTCCTGTTACTTGCGCCATTTGATTAAAAACCATCTGCTTAACCCATCTTACTTGTAGGAATATATTTACTCCAATAAGTAGTAATAATAATCCACTTATGACATTTCTATTCCAAACTTTTCTTCCTCTCATCCTTTTAAACGCCCCTTCTTACTATCTGTAGTTAAAGTTTAATCTTCCTCTTCCACTAAATAGCCAATCCCTCTAATGGTCTTAATAAAAGATGGATGTCCCAACTTTTCTCTTAAGCGTTTCATGGTAACGGTTAATGTGTTATCATTTACAAATTGCTCATTCTCATCCCATAACTTCTCTAAAAGCTGCTGCCTAGTTAACGTATAATTTTTATATGTTAATAAGATATGTAATAATCGATATTCTCCTGCTGATAAATCTATCCTTTGCTCGTTTAAATAAACATATTTCTTCTGCTGATCTATACTTATATTATTGCAGTATAAAAACTTTGCCTTTTTTTCGTTTTTAGTTTGCCTACTTCCTATTCCCTGAGTCCTCCTAAGTACCGCTTGAATACGAGATAATAAAATACTTAATTTAAAGGGCTTTGTAATATAATCATCTGCTCCTAAATCAAACCCTTTTACTATCTGCTCCTCTTCATCACAGACCGTTAAAAAGATAATGGGAGTAGGCTCTCTCTTCCTTACAAACTCACATAACTCATACCCTGTCCCATCTGGCAAATTAAGATCTAATAAAATAAGTTCTATCTCCTTTTCATTCAACAGGCATATCTTAGCTTTTTCTAAAGAGGTTTGTACTATTAAATTAAAGCCATTTTTCTCTAAATAGGTTTTAATGCCTAAGGCAATGGTCTGATCATCTTCTATCAATAGTATTTTCTTCACACTATCGCTCCCCAATCTATTCATTAAAGTCCTTATTTATTAGTTTAGCCTATTTTGTATTTTACTTAAATAACACTTTATACAAGAAAAGCTAGGCTAAGTCTCTTTACAGATAACTTAAGCCTAGCTTTTTAGGATTAATGAATATTCTATCCTTGTTTTATATGATTATTTTGCTACGTTTCCTGCAACATTAAGAGCATCCCATGTACGTGCAAATGGTGGTGCATAGCATAAATCGAGCATACCTAATTGTTTTGTAGTCATTTTTGCATAGATAGCAGTAGATAAAACATTTGTTCTTTGAACAGCATCTTTTTTACCTACTACTTGTCCACCTAATAATACTTTTGTGTTTGCTTCATAAATAAGTTTAATAGAAATAGATTCTTGTCCTGGATAATAATCTGTTTGATTTTTATCTGTAATGAATGCTACTTTATAATCTATTCCCGCTTCTCTAGCTTCATCTTCTGAAAGTCCTGTACGACCTGCTTCCATATGGATTACTTTAAGACAACTTGAACCTAATGTTCCTTCAAATCTTTCAGCTTTACCACCTAAATTTTCTCCAACAATGCGTCCTAATTTATTCGCATTTGTTGCAAGTGGAATGTAAGCTGGTGCTTCTTTTAAGAAATGTGGTACCGTTGCACAATCTCCTGCTGCATAAACATCTTCAATAGATGTTTTACCTTCGTTATCCACAATGATTGCCCCGTTTGGTAACATTTCAAGTCCTGTATCTTTTAAGAATGCTGTATTTGGTCTAACACCAATAGCTAAAATCACTAAATCCACATCTACCACATGTTCATTGGTTACAATTTGCTCTACTTTTTCCGTACCGTTTAAACCAGTTACCATTGTATTTAAATAAAGGTTAACGCCTTCTTTTTGAATCTCAGCTTCTAAAATATCTGTGATTTCTTTATCGAAAGTTGCTTTAAGCACTCTGTCTCCTGATTGGAAGATAGATACTTCTTTACCCATCTTTTTAGCTGCTTCTGCTACTTCTAAACCAATAAAGCCTGCACCAATAATACCTACTTTTTTAATCGATTCATCTTGCATTTTTTCTCTTAAAATATGCCCATCTTCCATATTACGAAGCGTATGCACATTTTTAAGATCAATATTCTTAATAGGTGGAATCACAGGGCTTGATCCTGTAGCTACCATCAGTCGATCATAGTTTTGGGTAAATACTTCTCCCGTTTTAAGATTTTTTACTTCAACGCTTTTTTCCTCAGTATTCACTTTAAGCACTTCATGCTCAACATAAAGTTCAATTCCTGATTGAATTGCTTGTTCTGGTGTTCTTGCAAACATTTGCTCATGGTTATCAAAATATTGTCCTACATAATAAGGGAGTCCACATCCCCCAAATGAGATAAAAGGTGATTTTTCATATACGATTACTTGAGCTTCTTTATGACTACGTTTTAATTTGGCCGCAGCACTCATTCCTGCCGCAATTCCACCAATAATGATAACTTTCATTTCTACCTTCTCCTATTTTTCTTGCTTCTCTAATGATTTTCCTACTACTACCGCACTAATTAATGTCCCATTTACATTCAGCATAGTTCTACCCATATCTAAAATAGGATCAATGGCAATAATGGCACCTAAAAGCGGGAAGTATTCTCCCATACCCATTCCTGAAATAACAACGGAAATAGCAATGGTTGCTGAGCCTGGAAGCCCTGCAATACCAAATGAACTAATAGCAATGACGATCACTAACATAATGAAAAAGCTTAAATTCATTTCAGTTCCTGTCATTTGTGCAAGCATGATGGCCATAAGTGCTGGATAAAGTCCTGCACAACCATTCATCCCCATATTAGAGCCTAAACTTCCTACAAAGCTGGCTACCCCTTCATCAATACCAAACTTTTCATCTAGCGTTTCAATAGTAACAGGTAATGTCCCTAAACTTGAACGTGAAGTAAAGGCTAATACTAATGGTTCCATTGTATTTTTGATATATGTTTTTGGACTAATGCCGTTAAGTAATGCAATGATTAAGTGAATCACAAATACAATAAGAATGCCTAAATAAGTTGCCATAATAAATTTCACTACTGAACCCAGTACATCTACTCCTCTTGAAGAGATTGTATTGGCAAATAGTGCAATAACTGCATAAGGCATAAATTTAATAATAGTCATAGCTACACTTAAAATAATCTTATAGAAAGCTTCAACCCATTTTACAAATGGTTCAATTGTCTCACTATGTTTTTTGCTTAAACGTTTAATGGCAATACCAATAAAAGCAGCAAAAATAACAATCGCTACAATATTTCCTTCTGACATGGCTGCCACAGGATTAGATGGTAACAACCCTCTTAATGTGTCTACAATGCTAGACATTTCTCTTATTTCAGCTGTTTGTCCTTGTACTGTAACACCTGTTCCAAGATTCATCCAAGTTCCTAGGATAATTCCTACTATTGCTGCAATCAGTGTTGTCCCTACTAACATTCCAATCGTTCTGGTTGTCATTTTCCCAAGATTCTCACCCTGCATATTCATAATAACTTTTACAATAGATAGGAAGACAAGCGGTACAACCAGCATTTTTAGTAGATCCATAAAACCATTTCCCACTAGGCCATACCAACTAGATACCTCACTAAGCCACTTTACATCTCCAGGTACTGATGGAAAACCAGCTACCCATTGAATACCAAGTCCTAATACAAATCCAATGACTGTTCCTACAATCATACGTATTGAAAACTTTACTTTTTTCTTTTCCAACCTATTAATGAAAATAAATAGAACTGCTAAAATCGTAATAAAGATATAGGTTCTTATATCACTTAATAATAGAAATTCTGTCAAAAACGTGTTGTCATTCATGATATTTCTCCTTATTTAATTTCATAATTATATTAATTCATCTATTACATCCCGTTATATGTATTGCTTTGTAGCACATCTGCCTCTTGTGTTATCATATGTACCATCATCTATCTCTTTATTTTTTACATACCCTAGAATGTCTTATCTTTACTAATCAATACAATTTCATTATTAAATCACAAGATTTACTAGTTATCAACCTAATCCATTTCTGATTAAATATTAGAAACATTTTTAAACATATAACAGGTTTATCTCTACTTTCTTTTAATACTATACCTATTCATTTTCTTGTAAATTTAGGTTCCTACCCTTTTACTTTTGCTTGCACTCTTTCAATAATACTATCTCTTAATGCGCTAGTCAAAATTGTTAATAATGTATCATTTTTACATTTCTATTTTTATTTTTCCATCATCCGCTTTTCTACCTTACACACTGTTAATATCTGTTCCTGTACCGTAAATTTAACTTCCAACTCAGCAAATTCCATACCATAAATACGTGTAGGATCTATTTGATAAGATGGCCTTGGATCTTGAGCTAATACTTGAATTAAAGCATGACGCTTTTCTTCTGGTACTAGCGAAAGCCATTCTTCAGGAAAAACTACTTCTAAGCCGTAGTCACTATTTTTCTGTGCAAATCCCCCTAATGCTTCAGGGTGACTATCTACATACGGTAAGTAAGGCTTAATATCATAAATAGGTGTGCCATCTAATAAGTCTGCACCAACTACTGTTAATACAGGCCCTAAGGTCTGTGAGTATTCAATTTTTTCTAGCTTTACACAAGATAAACCTAGATTATTAGGTCTAAAGGGCGAGCGTGTAGCAAAGACTCCCATTCTTGTATTCCCACCCAACCTAGGTGGCTTAACAGTTGGTGACCATTTTTTCCCTACTGCCTTTGAAAACTGCCAAATCAGCCAAATATGTGAAAACTCATCCAATCCTCTTACTGCATTTGCATCTCGATATTCTGGTTCAAAAATAATAGTGGCTCTTAATTCATCTGCAAGCCCACTTTGCCGAGGAATTCCGAACTTGCTAGGAAAATCACTTCGAATCTGTGCAATCTTTCTAATTTTAAATATCTCTCCCATTGACTAATCTCCTTCTAAAAAAGAGAGTCCATCGACTCTCTTATATTTTTCTTATATTATAAGCCTTCTAACTCTGTCTTCAAGCGATCAATAAGTTCTTGTGAAGTTGCGCCTAATCCCTTTTTTACAAGCTGAATTATGGCCTCTTCCATATTGGGTAAATTAAAACTGGTCTGATAGAGCTTCACCTTATTTAAAATATCTTCAGATAACCCAATAGCTATATTCTCACTTTTTTCTACCTTAGGCTCAGGCTTCTTTTCTTCATACCAAGCTGGAATAGCAATGGCTCTTCCTTGCTCGGTTTCCACAAAAATTAATCTCGGCTTATTCCCTTTATCCAGTCTAATATTACGTTCTAATACCTGTGATAGCGATTGAATAGGATCTTTAGCCATACTTGGTGCTACTAACTTTCTCTCTTGTGCCATTCTTGCTAACTCTTTTGATTTAAGAGGTTTTCTATGCTCTGCTAAAAGCTCGGCTGCAGCTTGTTGTATTGTTATTGTCTTCTCCATTTTACTACCTCTTATCCATCTTTAACATAAATCTTTTATGTCAATTTCACTTCCTTATTATAAAAGATTTCCTATTTCAGTATCAATATACTTAATTTACCATTTCATCCCATTTCTCCTCAGTATTCATGCATTCATCATCATCTTTCATCTTGGGATAAATCTAATCCCATCATTTTCCATCATCTCGCATCACTCCGTGATTATATTTCATCATATTTTCATCACTTTAAATCACTTGGTGATGATATGGTGATGAAGGCTATTTATAGGCTTCTTATTTTTCCTTTCTCCCTGTCATTTTTAATAGTTATAAACTATAAAAAATGCGTATTTTATAAAGAAAATCACTCTATCATCTTTCTAATCCCTTTTCCTCATCACCTTCATCTTGGTGGATACAAATCCAAAATAAAAGAAGCCATAAGACTGGATTTTATCTCCTTATCTTATGGCTTCTCTATTGATACCTCTCATCTATCACTTATATTTAGTTTGTAACTGCAAGTTGTCCTTGTTCTGGTAACACTGTTATTTCATCTACTTTTAATGTTGGATAATCTTCTCCTCCATCATTACTTCTTTCAATAGTTCCTCTGACCTGTACCCAACTATCTAATAATGGCCATTCTCCATCATAATTAACATTTAATCCAACATAAATAGAATGTGAATGATCTTCATGATTTACTTCATAAAGTCTTACTACAGCATGTTGATGGGTTGCTTCATCTATTTCAATGAGTAAACCTTCATAGCTTACAGTCTTGCCTTCATACTTATCTAAATCTGTAAAAAGCTTATCCATATTTTCTACAAATCCTTCTGTCTCAATCCGAATTTCACCAGATTCGCTTTGTCCGTTCTGTTCCTTACTTGGCCGTGCTGTCTGATTTTCTTCTTTATTATTACTTACTTCACTTCGGTTGTTTTCTTTATTATTTGAAGCACTTTCTTCAGATTGTGATGTCTGCTCTTGAACAACTTCTTGCTGACTTGTTTCATTTTGTTTTGTTGCATTCTGTTCTCCACTACCACATCCTACTAAAAGTACAGTACATAATAATGCAAAAATACGTTTCATCGCTTTTCCTCTCTTGTCATCTCATTCTAGTCTAATATTAGCACTTCTTATTTATAATAACCATTCTATCAAAAAATAAGGCATTATTGCTACTTATAGTTTGCAATAATACCTCACTTTTAATTCTGCTTACGTACAATTGTATATTCATCGCCCACCTTATAATAAGGACAACGCTTACTTTGATAATAGCTCATTCTTGCTAAATCATCTTCATCCATCATATAGTCAATACTACAGACATACTGTCTCATAGTCTCATCATATTCTAGATACATACAGTCTTCACACACTTGTTTCCTTCTCCTTTCCCCTATTAATATGTTTATAGACAACAGTTGAAATCTCCTCTGCTGTTTCTGCCATTCCGCCTTCTATCCACTTAATATAAGTATTACATAATGCACCTGCATAGTAATAAAGCTCGTACTTTGAATAATCTTTACTAGACAATACATAGTAATCCATATAATCATTTATAGCATTTATAATCACTGAATACATATTTGCTTTTACCAAAGTCATAATCGTATGGCTATATTGCTTAAAAAAGGTAAAACAATGACAAATATGCTTTTGCTCACGAAACTTGCCAATATCCCCTCTCCTTGCTGCATCTTCCATATAGGCATGTACTATCTCATACATATAATCTGCTAACACTTCCTGCTTAGAAGCATAATATTTATAAAATGTCATACGAGAAACATTAGCGACTTTAACTAAAGATGTAATCGTAATGTCTTCCATACTCTTATGTTCTAAAATACTAATTAGTGCCTTTGCAATACACATCCTAGCATATTGATTTCTCTCAGTAAATGGGATGCCATTTCCATTCTGCCTCATTTTAACGCCCCCAATTTATTTACATTATAGCTACTTTTGTAAATTGTAGCATACTATATTATATATTACAATTATACATAGTATTTAAAACTACTTTTAAATTAATAGTTGGAGGTGCGTATGCAATACGGAATTGTGGTTGACTCAAGTTGTGATTTAACTCATCTGGAAAGTTCGACTTCAAATAAAATAGATTTTACTAGAGTTCCCCTTAAATTAGATGTGGGCACAAAAGAATTCGTTGACGATTTTGATTTAGATGTAGAAGGATTTATGAAAGAAGTAGCTGCCTATAACGGAAAAACAGGTAGTGCAGCGCCTAGCCCACAAGCTTGGTTTGAGGCCTTCGAGAAATCAGAATATGTATTTGCTATTACAATTACAAGTGCCTTATCTGGTAGCTATAGCAGTGCTCAAACAGGTGCTAGACTCTTTACAGAACAGTATCCTAATCGAAAAATTCATTTGATTGATTCTAAATCAGCTGGTCCAGAGCTTACTTTAATTGCTCAAAAATTAGTTGAACTTATTGCACAAGATCTAGACTTTAATACGATTTGTGAGCGTATTGAGGAATATCGAAAACATACGCATCTTCTATTCGTGCTTAAATCATTAGATAATCTTATGAAAAATGGTCGTGTCAGCAAATTAAGCGGTACTATGGCAGGACTTCTTGGTATTAAAATTTTAGGTTGTGCTTCTGAAGAGGGGACTTTAGAACTTCTTCAAAAATGCCGTGGTAAAATGACCGCCTATAATAAAGCAGTAGAAACCATGCTAGACCGTGAATATAAAGGTGGGAAAGTTATTATTTCCAACTGCTTTGCACCTGACTTAGCAGAATATGTAGCAAGTCTTATTAAAGAAAAATATCCTGATTCTAATGTAGAGATTATGCCAGCTAGTGGTTTATGTAGTTACTATGCAGAACAAGGTGGCCTTTTAATCGGATTTGAAGTTTAACATTACTTAACAATAAAATAACATGAAAATATCGCCAACCACATGATACAGTTGGCGATATTTTTATGTCTATAAGTTTACTTTAACCTGTGTCCACACATTATCATATAACTGTTTTGTTTCTTGTGATAGAGGTAAGTAAATTTCACTTTTTGCCATCAGTTCATCTGACATATAAGCATTTGGATTGTTTCTTACATGCTCTGGCTGCTCTAATTTTGCTTGTTTATTAGGTGTTGTATAACCAATTTCATCTGCAATTCTTAAAGCACTTTCCTTATCACTTACAAAGTTAATAAATTTCTCCGCACCCTCTACATTCTCTGCATTGGCTGGAATACATAAGCTATCAATCCAGAAGTTTACCCCTTCTTCAGGAATGGTATAGACAAGATTTGGGTATTCATCTTGAAGATTTAATCCTTCTCCTGACCAAATCATATTGAGTGCTGTCTCTCCTGCCGCGATCATGGTAGTTCCATTATCCACCCCATATTTAGGGTCTACTAATTCTCTTTGCTCTAATAAGCTTGCTTTAGCTGCTTCAAGTTCTTCTGGATTAGAAGAGTTCATTGAATAACCTAACCTTTTAAGTGCTACGCCAATGGTATCTCTATAGGTGTCAAACATAAAGACTTTATCTTTATACTGAGGGTCCCATAAAACATCCCAACTTGTAACCTCTTCTTTTACCACATTAGTATCATAGATAATCCCAATTGTCCCGAACATATAAGGTACAGAATATTGATTACCTGGGTCAATTTCTAAATCTAAATATGCCTCATCCATTTGAGCAATATTAGGGATATTTTCTAGATTTAACTTTTGTAGCAATCCTTCTTCAATCATCTTTGGCATTAAAGCATCTGAAACTAAAATAACATCATATTTAACATCACTATTTGCAAGTTTTAAATGCATTGCTTCCATATCGTCAAACTCATCCATCTTAACAGTAATACCATATTCCTCTTCAAAGGCATTTAAGGTTTCTTCATCTATATTTGCTCCATAGTTAAAGAAAGTAATCGTCTCTGACTCTTGACCACATCCTGTTACACACATGCTCATACCTAATAAAGCACCAAGTACTAGCGACCATTTTGTGAACCTCTTCATTTTTTCATACTCCCTTTCATGATTCTTTTTATGTTTTAAGTCTAGTTTATGTAGAATAATTTTACTCTAACTTAAATACTATAACACATCTCGCCCAATCTATTCAAAATTTCTTCTCTTTTTAAATAGCTTATCTTAATGTACTGTATTAATGATTACACTTTAATCTTTATAATTATCTTTTTATTTTGACTTTTATTACCTCTATTGCTATCATTTAAGTAACTTATTACTTTTTATTAATCTATCATTTTATATTAAGGAGGATTATTGATGATTCTGATTCTATCTGATGATATTTCACAAAATGTCGGCCACACGCTTTATGAATACTTAAAGAATAATGCCATTGAATCACGCTATATCTCTGTCTCAAATTTAAAAATAAGCACTTGCTATAACTGTGGTTATTGCCAAAGCAAAGAATACCGTAAATGCGTCCTAAAGGATGATATGCAGTCTTTACTTTATGAAATTGCACGTTGTACGCATCTTATCCTTGTAAGTCCTTTATCTTTTGGGAGCTACTCTTCTAAAATTAAGAAACTATTCGACCGTATGGCTGTTATAGCTGATATCCATTATTATGTGGTTAATAAAGAACTTGTTAAAGGAATGGTGACTCCACAGAAAGGCCTATGGAGTATTGGTGTTAAAGATTCTTGTCCTACTGAAGAGAAAAACCTCTTTACTCACTTAGTCACTGAAAATACCCAAATCATGAACTTAGTTGGCAAAGGATTTGTAGTAGAAGAAAATCCTAATACCAATACTTTTAATCACATTATGGAGGTGATTACTCATGCCTAAAACCTTACTACTAAATGCCAGCCCTAGGGAAAATGGGACTTCCCATATGTTGTGTATGCGTTTAAAAACTTCGTTACATGGTACCTATAGAAGCCTTTATGGCAAAACAAATACGCCTCAATCCCTACTTCAAAGTATTCAGGAAGCAGATACCATTGTTCTTATAGGTAGTTGCTATTGTAACTCCTACCCCGGTAATGTAACCGAACTCTTTGAGTATTTAGCCGACTATAAAGATCAGCTCACGGACAAAGTTTGGTACGGTATTATTCATGGTGGGATGCCTTATACCCATACGCATGAATCAGGGCTTAAACATCTTGAATATTTCTGTAAATGCTGTGATATGTCTTATAAAGGTGGATTTATAATCACCATGGCTCCTATGCTTAATGGTAAACCTCTAGAAAAACATCTATTCTCTAAAACGATTGTACCTGCCTTTGAAAAATTCACAGAGGCCATCAAAACTCAAGCTGTATCTCCTGATAGTCTCTATCAATCTTTAGAACCTAAAATGCCCTTTATTATCACAAAAGCATTCAGTCTTTTTCTAAGTCACTCTGTCGACCAATCTCTAAAAAAATACGGTCTTAACCCTAAAGATAAAAGCCCTTATCTTAAAGATTAATTCCTGGTTTTCTTTAACCCCCATAGTCCACAATGATATAGACATAAAGGATGTTATTTTTCACACAAAACGTATTTATGAATATACTAGCAATGAATAAAAAATTTAGGCGCTCTTTTATCGCTAAAGGATGTGACATGATGACTACACCATTTATTCTTAAAGGAAATATTATCTACTCAGACCTTACAG
>SVDC01000058.1:0-4877 GCA_015058045.1 Cellulosilyticum sp. | reverse complement strand
TTTTATCGCTAAAGGATGTGACATGATGACTACACCATTTATTCTTAAAGGAAATATTATCTACTCAGACCTTACAGGTTGTATGCACTATATGCAAAATGCTTACGTTATATGCAAGGATGGAAAAACCGAAGGTGTTTATGAGTCCCTACCTACTACCTACTTAGACTATCCTATTGCAGACTATAAAAATCAGCTCATTATACCAGGTATGTCTGATTTACACCTCCATGCTCCACAATATACCTTTAGAGGATTAGGCATGGACCTTGAACTGATAGATTGGCTAAATACAAATACTTTTCCTGAAGAAGCCAAATATCAAGATATTGATTATGCTAAGCAAGCTTATACTATTTTTACTCACGACTTACTTCATAGCACCACTACTAGAGCCTGCATTTTTGCCACTTTACATACTAAAGCAACACTTACTTTAATGGAGCTTCTAGAACAAAGCGGTCTTCATACCTATGTTGGTAAAGTTAATATGGACCGTAATGGCACCAAATCTCTTCAAGAAGACAATGCCGAAATAGCCTATCTTAATACTCGAGATTGGATTCTGGAGTCTCAAAAGCGTTTTCATATCACTAAACCGATTCTCACCCCTAGATTTATTCCTTCATGTACCAATGAGCTTATGAAAAAGCTAAAAGCGCTACAATCAGAATTTCATTTACCTATGCAATCTCATCTATCAGAAAATCTAGATGAAATCGAGTGGGTTAAAGATTTAGTTCCTGAATCTAAGTTTTATGGAGATGCCTATAATAGATTTGGCCTCTTTGGCGAGGATACCCCAACGATTATGGCACACTGCGTCTATAGTAATGAGGAAGAAATTGCTCTTATGAAACAAAATGGAGTCTATATTGCCCATTGTCCTGAGTCCAATATTAATCTAGCTTCTGGTATTGCTCCTATTAGACATTATTTAGACAAAAGACTTCATGTAGGATTTGGCTCAGATGTAGCAGGTGCTAGCTCACTTTCTCTTCTTAAGGCTATGGCACTAGCTATTCAATCCTCTAAACTTTATTATCGACTTATAGATTCGTCTAAAAAGCCTCTTACTTCTGAAGAAGTCTTCTATCTGGCTACTTTAGGGGGTGGGCAATTCTTTGGAAAAGTAGGTTCTTTCTTAAAAGATTATGCTTTTGATGCAGTTATTTTAGACGACCATCTTATTCAATCACCACGTGAGCTTACACTCAAAGAAAGACTTGAACGTTTACTTTATGAAACTGAGCACGTTCAAATCACTGCAAAATATGTCAATGGGCATAAACTTAAGCTTTAATTTCATGTCAAATAACTTGTTTTAACACTAAAAAGGTTCACTAAAGCATTATATCTAATGCTTATAGTGAACCTTTTCATATTTAAAATATCTCTATAGATTTTTAAAGATCTCAGCTTCTTCCTTTAATTCAGTTGCAATTTTCTTATTTTCATCCATTTGAGATGAAATGATTTCCATACTATATACTAACTGTTGTGTATTATCTGCCACACTATTGATTCCATCAGTTCCCTCTATAATCGCTTCAGAAATCGTTGTAATCGCAGTAGAAATGCCATTCATTGCAGTTTTTAATTGATCCGTTTTTTCTCTAAAGGTATTCATCGAACGTTCTACATACTCTGCATCCTGCATATATTGATTCCCTACATTAATAAAGGTATCAAACTCTGGAAGAATAGAATCTGTTAGATAATCTGTCAGCTCTTTTGCATGTGATGCCAGATTTTGTACAGCCTTTATAACAATACCATTAATCTCTTGAATATTGCTAGCAGTCTGGCGGCTAGAATCTGCAAGTGTTCTAATCTCTTCTGCTACTACTGCAAACCCTTTTCCTGCTTCTCCGGCTCTCGCTGCTTCAATTGAGGCATTAAGTGCAAGTAAGTTTGTTTGACTTGAAATATTTAAAATATCCTCGGTTAATGTATTAACTTGATTAACGCTCTCACTTTCCTCAATAGATCTAGTTAAGACTTCCAGAATCTCTTTTACTTTTTCATCTATTTCTTCCATACTCTCTTTTGCAGCATGTCTTATTTTCTCTGCATTTTGCTTCATTTCTTTAGAATACTCATTGATCTTATTAGAATCACCCGCAATAATGCTTACTTCTTCATCCACAGCATTTCCATTTTTCTGAATTAAAATAGATTGTCTAGATACTTCTTGCATTGTGGCTGCTAACTCTTCAGCTAGAGCAGATAATTCCGCTGCTTCCTCATTAGAAGAATAAACCCCCTCAAGTACTTCCCCTACTACACCATCCATTTTTATTGCATCTTGCTTAATAATACCAAAAATACGCTGAAGTGTATCCATAAAAGTATTCATTCCTTCTCCTAGAGAAGCAATTTCATCACTATAGTTGATGGATATACGTTTTGTTAAATCACCTTCTTGTTTTTCTATCCCTGTAAGAATCTCTGTCAGTTCTTGCTCTGTTTGAGTAATGGTTTTAACAATTCGACGTTCTACAATAAGGGTAGTAATAATAGTGGTTACTATACTAATAATAATCGTTAGGATACTTGAAAAATTTGCATTTCTATAAATAATACCTAAAGACTTCTTTTCTAATTCAATGGCTACATCACTATTCTCCATAAATGTATCGATATTACTTTGTATCTGATGAGCGGCTGTAGATAATTCATTATTGGCATATTCATATGCTTCTTTTGTTTTTGCACTAGCACTAAGTGCAAGTAGATTCGCTAAGCCATTTTCAAACTCTCTATAATCTGATACTAATGTGTCATAATATGTAGCATGTTCTTCTGCAATATATAAACTATATTCATTTAAGTTTTTTTCTATGATTGCACTTGCTTCATGAATAGACGCTGCAATCTCTACTTTAGATGTAAGATCTAATGCAATAATATGAGAAAGTGCTAACTTATGTATATTTTGTGTTTCTTGCTTAATACTATTTAAATTAGAAATACTCTTCATATGAGTATTGGTAATAAAAAGTGCTTTATTATTTACACTTCTAATACTAATGCAGCCTATAATACTAGTTACTATCGCTACAAAGCCTAGTACTAGCACTGGAAACAAAACTAATTTCTTAATCTTTGCTGGACTCTTTTTATGCATATTCCTCTTCTCCCTCATGCTATCTATCCTCTACTAACTGCATCGTAATTCCTTCAACAGTTTGATCAATGAGCTGTTGATAATTTAATCCATTAAGATTACCACTAGCTAGGGCCGTTCCATATGCTGTAGCTGGTGCCCAGTAGTTTTCTCCTACACGTTGTAAGCTTGAGAACTCTGATTGTTTAATAAGTGCGCTATTTGCTATTGAATTATTGACTTCCTCTGAAGCTGCCGCGTTAATATTACTTGGCCCCTGACCTCTTTGCTCGAATCGCTTAGTTTGGCTTGCTTCATTTGTCAAATACTCTGCTAACTTTTCAGCCCATTCTACATTCTCTGAATAAGAATTGACTCCAACCATTTTATAACCAGCAAAAGATGCCATTTGTATCTGTTGTCCCTGGCAAGTGTAAGTTGGTAACTTTGTTGCTGCATAAGCATCTCCCCATGCTTCACTAATGATATTGGCATCCCAAATTCCACTAATGGTTGCAATAATATTTCCCTCTTGAATTCCTTTAATAAAATCTGTACCTTGCGTGCTTACAAATGCAGGGCTTTTCCCAATCCTATACATTACTTCTACTATATCAGCTCCTTTGATAGCGCCAGTTGCCTCATTCCATGTACAATAATTTGTAATCCCATCTTCACTTAAACCCAGAGTTAAACCTGTATTACCAAAGAAAGAATAGAGATACCATCCACTTGTCCAATCCATGCTTATTTTTTTATTATGTTTTTGAGCAATCTCTAACATCTTATCTAAAGATTGTACATCGGCTTCAGTAAAATAATCCGAATTATAGTACATAAAGTAGCCATTATCTGCTGTTAATGGATAAGCATAAAGCTGCTCATTAATAGTTACTGCATTTACTGCTCCCTCCAAATTGTTCGTCTTCACGCTTTCTTGATTAGCAATAGGCCTTAAAACTCCAGCTGCAGCTAAAGCTGTAAGCTGATCATCTGCAAATGTAAATACATCTGGCGTCTCATTTACATTTGTTAAAATTCTATACTTACACCCATCTTCTCCTTGTGCTTCAAATGTAACATTAATAATTGCCTCATCACTATGCTCTTCTTTAAATCCTTCTATTAAATCATCAATTAGGGCTTCATCTTCTTCCGTAGCCCAAAGTCTTAATTCTACTACCTCTTTTGTATTATCTGCTGTTTCAGATATCATATTTTCTTTCTCTATTGCGCCACACCCTACTAAAGCCATACTGAAACCTATTCCAGCTATAGCACTTTGAATTATTTTTCCCTTCATTAACTTCCCCCTTTTCTATCTGTTACAATATTTTATATTATTTTTCTTCTGCTTACCATAAAAATATAAAATAGTTTACAGAAAATTATTCAAAAAAAAGAACTATAAAGTCTATATTTTTTTAGACTTTATAGTTCGCCTACTTACTATGGCTTACATAAATAAGCATTAAGCAAATAATCTACTTTAGTGCCCCTTATGCTTTTCCTTACGTTTTTGTTGCCTTAGCTCAAATTGACGTTCCTTATCTGCTTCTTTCTCTGCTTTAGAACGTACTTTCCGTTCTATTTTTCCCTGCTCATGTTGTAACTTTAATGCTTGCTGTGCCTTTGTTCCTATTCCATCTCCTAGTACTTGTTTCTTCACATTTCTTTGCATTCTCTTAGGATTGATACGCTTCGCCTTAACACCTTCTGTCTTTTCTAATGGATGAGTTTTTAGCCTATCCCATTCTTTTAGAATAAA
>SVDC01000057.1 GCA_015058045.1 Cellulosilyticum sp. | reverse complement strand
TTGGTAAGGCGGAGGCCACGGGTTCGATTCCCGTTAACAGCTTTATAGAAAAGGCTCGTAAAGCTTGAAAAACAAAAAAGAGGACTTTAATAGTCCTCTTTTTTGTTTTTCATATAAAATCTTCTGATTGAATACCATAAGTTAAAGCTTATGACTTTCTTTGATAAACTTCTACATAATCTACTTCGAGCGTATTTTCCTCATTTTTCTTATTTTCAAGATCATACAAATTTAGCATCAGTTGCATTGGATAATTGGGGCTCTGCTTAATTTTTCGCACCATCTTTCCATTTATAAAAAAGAGAATTTCGTTTTCTGACCAATCCAAGGCATAAGTGTTCCACATCGTAACATCGATAAACATTTCCTCTTCTATAAATTCTTCTTTAATTTCGTAGTCTCCAAATGGGTGCAAGCCATAACCGATTACTGCCTTAGATTCCTTCACATTCCACCCCTTAATTTCAAATAAACAAATTTCTGCTGACTGTTTTCTTTCTTCTTCTACACCAATTAGCCATAATGCTGCTACATTTTCTTCAGATAAATTACATCTAGCGCGGCATTCCACATATCCATATCGAAGCGCAACCTTTATTTCTTTCTCTTGTTTTTCTCGCACAATTAATCCTTCAATAAAATGATGTTGACCTTGCACACTCCCAACTTCACCTGAAAAAACGCCTGTTTGAAGGTTTGATACTCTTACTTGTCCATTCCATTCTGGGCACCATGGCTCCTGACTATCTTTAATAAATAAAGTCAATATACTATTTTCAATACAATAGCTTGGCCTAGTTTTCTTTCGACTACTCCACTGTGGTAAGTAGACTGGCAACCAATAATTAAGCTGTAATTCATTTATAAGAAAATCATCATATAGTATTAATTCATACTGTGACCCATCTATAAAATCTAGCATTCCTTCCTCCTATAAATTTATATTATTTATTACTCAACTCTATAAGAATTATCTCATTATTCCTTCAGCTCGTCTATTACTTGATATGATCTTCTATTTCATAAGTACGAACTACACTTATAATAGATATAAAACCGTTATTAGTATAAAAGAAAATAGCCCTATAACTTCTTCTAAGTTACAGGGCTATCCTTTATATTTTATATACTGTAAAGATAAATTTCATTATCGTCATATTGATAATAACCAATGCTATTTCTTGTTGAGTTATTATAGAGTACAATCTCTATATCATAATCTGTTTCATCATATAAATCTTCAGCCATATCTCTTAGATAGCTTCTAAGTACAGTATCATTATCCTCACCTGTATGACGATTCCAAGCAGACTTCATATCATCGGTAATATTTAAATAAAGCCTAACTTGAATATATTCACGACTATCACTTATATCTAATCTTGCTTCTTTAACATCAATAGACGAACTATAGCCATCTATTTTAACATAACTTGTCCTATCTATAATTCTTTGTAAACTATAATCATCAGACCATTCATCATCATTATAATATGAATCTCCTGAATAGCTTAGAGAATCACTCTTTGAATAGGTAAAACTATAAAGATATCTATTTGTATTGTCGTATTCAATATTTCCTACAATCACGATATCATCGTGTCGATCTCTAATAAATTCACATACATCTTCGATAAAGTTTCGAACCTCACTACGGCTTAACTTATTAAATTCACGATAATCTGAAGAATCATCTATTGAGATATTAACACGTAAACGATTAGAACTATGTGAAAGTGAGAAATCCAAATCAATATCTGAGAAATAATCACTATATGTATTGTCTAAAGCACGTCTTGTATCTGACACTTCTGAACTTGAAATATCATTACCTGATGTTGTTTCATAGCTAGAGCTTGAACTATTCGTACTTGAAATAACGCCTTCTTGTTTTAGTTCTGCTAATTCTTTACGTAGTGCTGCAATCTCATAGTCTTTAGCTTGTAATTCAGCTTGCGCACTTAACGCCGTATTGGCTATACCATTCACGTTCACAGTTTGTGTGTTTTTATTCCAGTCAATATTAATACCTAACATATTTCCAAAAGCTCTTACTGGTAAATAAGTTGTCTCATCGATTACAACGGCTTTTGCAGTAGCATTTTGATAACTGCCATTATAATAAAGATTTACCCCTCCATATTGTACGTTTTTTGTTACATAATAGCCTGCTGCTTGCATCGGTATATAACATAGTGCAAGGCATAACCCAATAGCTACTAAGTTTTTTCCCTTTTTCATATTATTCCTCCTTATTATTCTAAGGCATTCCCTACGTAACAACACCTTAATATACCTTATCTAATATTTCGGCTTTAATATTGCATTCCTTAACAGTTTATACCCCTCCTACCTTGTTTTTGTTAGGATTATTTTTTATAGTATTCCTATAAACATGTTTTTATTTTACAGGATAGATCTATTCCTTTGTTAACGATACATTTTTAAAGGAGTGAGTCTTATGTTATTTAACTTTTCTAGCAAGTCTGGCAAATCTATTTGTAGCATTGAAGCACACGATAAAATCAAGGCAAAAGGAATCTATAAACAAATGCAAAAAGAGGGCAAAGTCAATGTGCCTATTACACAAGTTATTATTTCCAAAAGCCAATAAATAGGTTACAAACTAGATTTGTGCCACAGCTTCACTCATTACTTTTGCAATATCTTCATGAATTACTAAGTCTGCTTTACTTTCAGCTGATGTATGACTTTTATTAATCAGTACTAAATTTTTTCCCCTAAAATAATCAATAAGCCCTGCTGCAGGATATACCATTAAGGAAGTACCTCCAATAATTAAAGTATCCGCTTCACTCATTACTCGAATTGCACCAGCTACCACTTCATCATCTAATCCTTCTTCATAGAGAACAACATCTGGCTTAATGACACTGTTGCATTTAGCACATTTAGGTATCCCATTAACTTCCAATATATAGTGTGCATCATAAAAAGTATGACATTTCATACAATAGTTACGTTGCACTGACCCATGAAGTTCATAAACTTTCTTTGAACCTGCAGCTTGATGTAAACCATCAATATTTTGTGTTACTACTGCTTTTAATTTTCCCATTTCTTCAAGCTGAGCCAGTGCTTTATGACAAGCATTTGGCTTGGCATTTGGGTAAACAAGATGCTGCTTATAAAACGCAAAAAACTCTTCTGGATATCTTTCAAAAAAGCTGCGAGATACCGCTTGTTCTGGTGTAAAATTTCGATTTAATTTTTTACTGTATAGACCATCGGCACTACGAAAATCCGGAATACCACTTGCTGTACTGACACCCGCGCCTCCAAAAAATACAATATGATTGCTTGTCTGTAGAATTTCTGATAGCTTTTCAATCTTTTCCCTCATATAATCATCTCCGCTTTATTTTGATAACCTTTATTATAACATATACCCTCTTATAAAAAATACTTTACCCATTTTGTGCGCCATTTATCTAGCTGCATCAATCAGTAAAGTATTTTTTATTCTATATCTTTATTCTTCTACGCTCTACGTTCTATTTCTTGATTTCTCTCTTCTTTTTCAACAGTTTTACGGAGCCTTCTAATCCCCATAGCCTCATGTCTTCTTTTATTAAATAAGTAAATATCAAAATATCTACATATATCATAAGTTAACTCTGGTAACTCATTACAAATATACACTAAATCTAAAGTACTTTTAATTAGCCCTTTTTCAACGGCATCTAAAACCAACTTTCCTGTATTCATTTGCTCTGTATACTCTAGTTTTCCATAAATTTTCTCAAATTCAATGACCTTTTTCATGTCACTTACAAACTTTTCTACATTATCATTCATTGTAAGTCCCCCCTAGGTGTTTTTCTTCTATCCTTACTATTATAACTATCTTGACATGTTTTTACAATTTAAAAGCATAAGATTCATAGATTCTTATGCTTTTAAATGATTAGCCTTGTTATATAAGCCCCATCCATTTCCTTTTATCAGCTAATACCTCTTGATAACGTCGTTCTATTTCCTGATACTTAGGTTCTGTTGGCTTTAAATAGCTCATCACACTAATTAAATAGGCCAATTCATTTTCTAGGCGTAAACATTCTACTTTACAAGCTTTACTAGAAAAATGCTTCATTTGCTCTTTTTGCATTTTAGCGGCTTCATATTGAGCTAAATTTCCTTCAAAACGGACAATATGTTTATCTTCAAATACAAGCAGATGTTGACAAAGTCTCTCCATCATATAAGCATCATGAGTAATGAGGATTAATGTACCTGTATAGTTTTCTAAAACCTGCTCTAAAGTTTCTCTAAGATATAAATCCATATGATTGGTTGGTTCATCTAAAACCAAAACATCACATGCCTGCCTAATCATTTTAAGCAATTTAACTTTCATTTGTTCTCCATGACTTAAGGTATCTAGTCTCTGGGACAAAACCCCTCTTTTGAATCCCATTTGTGCAAGCTTTTCACTAACTACTTGGATTTGCACCCTATCATATACCTCTAAATATACTTGTAGACTTTGTTCTAATGGTAAATCCAGCACTTCTTGACTCATATAGCCAATCTTGGCACTTTGACTTAAGAATAACTCTCCCTTTATCATAGGCAGTTCTCCTAGTAGCATTTTGATCAGTGTGGTCTTACCACATCCATTTGGTCCATAAATCCCTATCTTTTCTCCACGTTTAATATAAAAACTACTTTTTTCAAATAAACATTGGGTGCCAAAATATTTTTGAATTTCTTTTGCTTCTAATACACGTTTATTCCTTTTTTGATTTTCTACTAACTCAAATGCTACCCTCTGCTCTTTTTGCGGTTTTAAAATGCCATCTTCTTTTATTTTTCTTAAACGTTTCAGTTTGGATTTAACTTGCTGATCTCTTTTTTTGGCTTTTGCACGATTAAATTCTCTTCCCCCTTTTTTATTACCTGTTTCCCTTGCCTTTTCTGCAGCTTCCTGATGGGCTTTTTGTGACCAATTTTTTAAATTTTTTATTTCAGCCTCTATCTTTTGCTTTCTTTTTTCTTGAACTTCATAAGCATGCATCTGGCTTTCGTATTGTCTTTGTTTCTCCTTTCGATACCAAGTGTAATTACCTGGATAACTGGTTATTTTCCCTTCTTCTATTTCAAGGATACGACTAACACACTGATCTAGAAAATAACGATCATGGGAAACCATTAAAACCGTACCTTTCTCTTTTTGAATCTCCTTAACTAGCCATTTGATTCCATTGCGATCTAAATGATTCGTCGGTTCATCTAAAATGAGTAAATCGTGTTTTTGATACAATACTTCTTGAACACGCTTTTTTGTACGTTCTCCCCCACTTAACCTTTCATCTTCTTTATCTTTATAAGCAACTTGAGGCATATATACCATCTGACAAGACTTATACCACTGACATTCACCTGCACTTGGGTCTAATGCACCTGCAATAATTTCTAATAACGTACTTTTACCACACCCATTTCTACCAACTATTCCTATTTTCTCACCTTCCATCACTTCAAATGTTATATCTTGAAGTAATGGAATATCTCCAAAAGATTGTTCAATCCCTTGACCTTTTACTAATACTGCCATAAGCTTACCAATACGCTTTTAGGTGCTCAAAACTAGGTGTATTCTTTATTATGCTAAAAAAAACATTGCACTGTCCTTTTCTCTTTTATTGACCCATCATAAAATCTAAGGTACAAAAAAAAGGACACTTATTCTCATGTGCCCTTTTCTCACTCCATTTCAATAAAAATACTAACTTAAGTCACATATCTTACCTATTCAGTATGTGCTCTTCATTTTATCCAAATGGGTTCTCTATCTCAAAAGCCACATGATTTCAACTTAATTTGAGCACCACAAAAAACGTTCCTCTCTTCTTTTTTTGTGGGTTTCTTTTCATTAAGCTAAAATCATTCTCATGGGCTTTCTCCTTTTCATCACTTTATTTTATCTAAATATTAAATCAGCTTTTTCTTCTTGTCAAGTAGACTTTAATTTCTGTGTTCCACTTTACTTACCCTACGTATACGTCCTTTAATTGGCTTAGATTGAAGCTGCTGATAGACACCCTCGCCTTTGCCATTTAAAATCTCCACATAAGTAGAAATATCCTGAATTTGAATAATCCCAATATCTTCTGCTGCCATACCCGGCAAGTTACACAATGTTCCTACAATATCTACTGGACGCATTTTTGTTTTTTTCCCTGCATTAATATGAATTTTTAAGATATCTTGATGAATGGCCTCTGTTTCTGGTTTTTGCACTTCTATAACTTGTTGCATCTTTTCTTTAAATGCCTCAACCTTTTGCTCAGCTTCTGCTTCTGTTGGTAAATGACCTCTAACTAATGCCTCACCAATATAGTCTTCAATAGCTTCCACATAACTTTGCTCTGCCTTTGTAATCAGCATAGCTGCTTTTCCTGTTTTCTTTCCTCTACCTGTTCGGCCAATACGATGCACATACTGCTCTTTATCTTCTGGTACATCATAGCTGACTACATAAGTCACATGATGCACATCAATGCCACGAGCTGCTACATCTGTACAAACTAAATAGCGATAACGTCCCTTTTTAAAATCTTCCATAACTCTAAAACGGTCTCTTTGTTCCATCCCACCATGAAGCATGGCACAGGCATAATGGGCTTCTTTTAACGCTTCATAAACAGCTTCAACACCTACTCGGCGATTACAAAAAATCATGGCACACTCTGGATTATGGGCTTGTGTTAAACGCATTAAGTCACCCAGTTTATTTTCTTCCTCTACTTCATAACTTATAGCCTCCACTTGGCTACTGGTCATCTTTTGCGGGGTAATTTGAATATGCTGAGGCGCTTTCATGATTTCCCTACTCAGTGCATCAATATCCTTTGGCCATGTCGCTGAAAAAAGCAAGGTTTGCCTTTGTTTAGGAATGGCTTCCATAATACGATGTACATCCTCCATAAAGCCCATTTTAAGCATTTCATCTGCTTCATCAATAATAAGATAACGTAAATCTGTAGTGGTGATCGTCCCTTTTTCTATGTGCTCCAATAAGCGCCCAGGGGTTGCTACGACCACATGTGTTTTTTGCCTGAGTTCTTTTTGTTGAATCATAAAAGGTGCTTTGCCATAAAGCCCCACTGCCTTGATTCGTTTAAAACGCCCTATTTTAAAGAACCCTTCTTGAATTTGAAGGGCAAGTTCTCTTGTAGGGGTTAAAACAAGAGCCTGTGGATAACGGCCTTCCCAATCTACTGCTTCACAAATCGGGAGCGCAAAAGCTAGGGTTTTTCCACTCCCTGTTTGTGCTTGCACAATAAGGTCTTGTTTATTTGAAAACGCCTTTAATACCGCATCTTGTACTTCCATAGGTTTTTGATAATTTAATTTCTCAAGTGCCTTTAAAATAGGCTGACTGAGTCCATACTGCTTAAATGTTTGCATATTTTTTCTTCCTTTGTTGATTACTTAATAAAAGGAAGGACTTCTCATCCGTCCTTTGTTTTTATAAATTAAAGGCACTTAGTAAATCTAATTGGTTGGATTCCGTTAAATCTCCTAAGATTCCTAATTCAGACATTTTATCTGTAACGGTCTTACTTACTTTCGAACGATTTCTAAAGTCTTCTTTAGACATAAATGGACCATCTTTAACTGCTTCTACAATACCTTCCGCCGCTTTATCTCCCAGTCCATCAATAGCACTTAAAGATGGCATAATTTTTCCATCAATAATTTGGAAGCGATGTGCTTCTGCTTTTTCCAGGTCAATTGGCATAAACTGGATACCTCTTGCATACATCTCTTGTACAATACGCATATCTTTGATAACATCTTGCTCTTTAGCTGTTAAATTTTCTTTTCCCTTCATACTCAGTTCTTTCATATGATGTTCCAAACGTTCTTTTCCTTGGCACATCAGTTCATAGTTAAAAGCAGACGCTCTAATACTAAAGAAAGCGGTGTAGTACGCTAGTGGATAATGAATTTTATACCATGCAATACGCCACGCCATCATAACATAGGCCGCAGCATGGGCTTTAGGGAACATGTATTTAATCTTTTTACATGACCAAATATACCAATCTGGCACCCCATACTCAAGCATGGCTTCTTCCCATTCAGGTTTTAGCCCCTTTCCTTTACGTACACTTTCCATAATGGTGAAGGATAAACCTTTGTCCATGCCTTGATTAATTAAATAAGTCATAATATCATCACGTGTACAAATAACTGTTGAAATGGTTCCTTTACCCTCTTCAATTAAGGCTTGGGCATTTCCGAGCCATACGTCTGTTCCATGAGAAAGACCTGAAATACGCACAAGGTCAGAGAAACTTTGTGGTTTCGCATCAAGTAACATTTGAATAACAAACTCTGTTCCAAACTCTGGCACCCCTAATGATCCTAATTTAATCCCACCAATATCTTCTGGTTTAATCCCTAAGGCTTTGGTGCTATGGAATAAACTCATAACATCTTTATCATCTAATTTAATGGTTTTTGCATCAATACCTGTAATATCTTCTAACCTTCTGATAATGGTCGGATCGTCGTGTCCCAGTATATCAAGCTTCAGTAAGTTATGGTCAATGGAGTGATACTCAAAGTGCGTTGTAACAATCGGGGTATTCATATCATTTGCCGGATGTTGAATGGCTGTAAACTCATAAATTTCTTTATCACGAGGCACAACAATAATGCCTCCAGGGTGCTGTCCCGTTGTACGTTTAACCCCAGTACAGCCCTCTGCAATACGCTTCATTTCTGCGCGGCGTTTGTGAATCCCACGCTCTTCATAATATTTATAAACATAAGCAAATGCTGTTTTTTCTGCCATGGTACCAATGGTTCCTGCACGGAAGGCTTTTCCTTCTCCAAAGAGTACCTCTACATATTTATGGGATTTAGCTTGGTAGTCTCCAGAGAAGTTAAGGTCGATATCTGGCTCTTTATCCCCTTTAAATCCAAGGAAAGTTTCGAATGGAATATCATGGCCTTCTTTATTTAAAGGATGCCCGCACTTTGGGCAGATGGCATCTGGCATATCACATCCTGAACTTCCTGCATAGGCTCTAACTTCTGGTGAATCAAAATCTGCATAATAACACTTTGGACAAATATAATGAGGTGGGAGTGGATTAACCTCTGTAATCCCTGACATCGTTGCAGCAAAGGAAGACCCTACAGATCCCCTGGAGCCTACTAAGTATCCATGGTCATTAGAATCCCATACCAGCTTTTGGGCAATAATATACATTACGGCAAATCCATTACTAATAATTGAGTTGAGCTCTCTTTCTAAACGCTCTACTACAACAGGATGTAAATCCGGTCCATAAATTTCATGGGCTTTATTATAACAAATCGTTCTTAATTCTTCATCTGACCCTTCGATTTCTGGTGGACATTTAGAAGGATGTACAGGTGAGATTTTTTCAATTTGATCATTAATCAAATTGGTGTTGGTGATTACTACTTCCCTTGCTTTTTCAGCTCCTAAATACTTAAATTCATCCAACATCTCTTCTGTCGTACGGAAATAAAGCGGTGCCTGATCATCTGCATCTTTAAAGCCTTTTCCTGCCATAATGATACTGCGATAAATGGCATCTCCTGGATCTAAGAAATGAACATCACAAGTGGCTACAACCGGTTTATTATAACTTTCCCCTAGTGCCACAATTCTTCTATTATAATCCTCTAGGTCTTCTCTCGTTTCTGCTGCATATTTATCACTTGCAATCATATATTCATTATTACCTATTGGCTGAATTTCTAGATAGTCATAGAACTGAACAATTCTTGCCATTTCCACTTCTTCCTTTTCACGTAAAACCGCTTGGAAGACTTCACCTGCTTCACAAGCTGAACCAATAATGAGTCCTTCTCGATACTTTTGAATTAAACTCTTTGGCATACGTGGACGACGGTTAAAGTATTCTAAATGAGAAGCTGAAACCAAGCGATTTAAATTCACACGTCCTACTTCATTTTTAACCAAAATAATCCCGTGATAACTTGGAAGCTTCTTAATATATTCCGTAGAGGTATCCGTTAACTTATGCAGTTCATCTAAATGGGTAATCTCTTGTTCTTCTAACATTTCAATAAATTTTACAAAGATTTCTCCTGTACAAGTCGCATCATCTACTGCGCGGTGATGGTTTTCTAAGCTAATATTAAGATGTTTTGCCACATTATTAAGTTTATAATTTCCAAGCTGTGGCATCAATACTCTTGCTAGTGCGACTGTATCTAAAATCGTTGGATTGATTTCAATCCCTTGTCTTCCGGCATTGGCAAAAATAAAACTCATATCAAAGTCCGCATTATGGGCTACCATAACTGCCCCTTCACAGAATGCCAGAAACTTTGGTAAAACTGCTTCTATTGTTTCTGCATTCATCACCATCTTATCATTAATGCCTGTTAATTTCTCAATTTGATAAGGAATAGGCACTTCTGGATTAACAAATTCACTAAAAGTTTCAGTAATTTTTCCATTAACCACTTTAACAGCACCAATCTCTATAATACGGTTATGCTTTGGACTAAAGCCTGTCGTTTCAATATCAAACACCACATAAGTTTCTTGTAAACTTTGATTACGTGACTCAATCACCATTTCTTTTAAATCATCTACAAAGTAAGCTTCTACACCATAAATAATTTTAAAAGGCTCATCCTTTGAGACACAGTGATTGGCTATCGGGAAAGCCTGAAGACAACCATGGTCTGTAATAGCTACAGCTGGCATCCCCCAAGATTTAGCACGTTCAATCATCTTTTTGATATCTACTACACTATCCATATCACTCATCATGGTATGAAGATGTAATTCTACGCGCTTTTCTTCGCTAGTATCCATTCGCTTTTCTGTAAAATCTACAGATGGTTTGATCCCTCTTACAGAAGAAATCCCAATCTCACGGTCAAACTTATCAAACATCGCCATTCCTTTGACTTTATAGAATTGACCTTTTTTAAGCTTAGCCAGTACGTCGCCTAATTCTTCATTTGGTACAAATATTTTTACGGTAATGGTGTCTGTAAAATCAGTGATATCAAACATCACAATGGTTTTTTCCATACGAATTTCACGGGTATCAATACCTAGAATCTTACCATGAATCACTACTTCTCCCACTTCATCTACGAGTTCTTCAATAGGTACCAGTTCACCTTCACATTCGCGGCCAAAGAATACTTCTGGGTCCAGTGGTGCTGCCTTACGACGCATTTTAGGCGCTTCCTTAACTTCTTTGACTTCCTTTTCTTTCGGTGTTTCATTAACTGTCTCAGTTTTTGCATTCGCTGGTTCTTCATCCTGAACAAATGGATTTTCCAAAGCTTCAGCCGGTATATGACTCACAACTGAAGACACTTCTCTTTGTAATTTATGTTCGTTTTCAATAGCATAAGCCTGAGGATTTTCACTATTAAAGAATTCAAAGTGTACAAATACCTCCAAATCAAAACGCTCTTTATAGGCCTTCTCAATAAAGCCTTTAATAGGTTCTGTTTTTTTTCTTGCCACAAAACTATTTTCAATCCCAATCATAATCTGCTGATTGAGTGTGCGCCAACTTTTTCCTTTCAAAAGGGCATAAACCATTTCACTTTCTTCTTCAATTTCCATCATCAAATTGGACTGATAGTTTTCTGTAATATAAGCTAGTGTATACGCTTCTGTTAAGTTATAGTGTTCCTTAAAACTAACCGTTAAGGGACTATTTTTAAATAGCTGCTCCTTCATAACTCGCATCATTTTGATGAGTGCAGGTCGTGGCAAAAGTTCTCTACTTTCTAAATAAATACAAAGCTTTTGTGTTTGTTGATCAAAGGCCACCTTGGAAACCCCTACTGCATCAAATAAGCGTCTTTGCTTATCATCTATTTTTAATTCTGTCATGACTTCAAAAAAGGGTCTTATTTCTCTTTCCATCCAATCACCCGCCTTTACTTTCTTTTTCGCTATGACCATATTCTTCTTTTGATATAAATTGCAAGTTGTCTTGATTGTTGCTGACGAATCGTAGTCAATCCATCTACTAACCCTCCTATGATAATGAGTGTACAACATGTCCATATAAAGAACTTAAAAAATGCCCATACTAACATAAAGTGATATATCATAAGCCATAAAGGATTTTTCCACCGCTGCAATATATATTGACCGATTAATTTACTAAAATCCATTAATATAAAATAAAGTAAAATCGCACTACTACAAGCAATCCATACTTTTAAATAAACCCATTTTGTATACTGCCATAAAAACAAATTAAGTCCTAGCCCTAAAAGAGCATAACGCATACTTTTTTCTCCATGATATGCATAAGGTACTAAAAACTTATACTGTCTTAGAAATGTGTATTTATCTTTTATCTGCCCTTGTAAAATCCTAAGCCGATGACCTAATAGAAGGCTACCTACATAAGTCATCAGCACAGATCCTACCGGAACAGAAGCAATACTTAAATAATAAAATATTTGAACCACCGATGTATTAGCTTCTGGCCAAAGCGTTAAAACCATTTCATCGATGCCATCATAATCCAGTAAACTACTCCCTAACCCTTTAGCAACCATACCATCTAAAATGAGTAAAAAAGCACATCCTATTAAACTCTCAATCATTAGATCATCTTGCATAGGTCGTCTTTTACTTAATATAACTCCCGTTAAATAACCAAAGCCTAAAGCTTGTACGCCATAAACGGCAAATGCTAAATTTCCAAAACAAATCATCAACAATAAAAAAGTATTGATAGAGGCAATGAGACAAACCTTGTTACCACATTTTAAATAAATAAGCGTTACCGTAATAGGTAATAACACTTGTAAATACAATCCATATCCCATACCAAGAGGAATTAAAAAAAGGCCTAATACAATCTGCAAGGCACAAAGCATTCCGCCTTCTGTTATCTTGTTTGTTTCCATATGCCTCACCTCTTTGCTTTTCTCTTACCTATTATAGATTCTTTTAGTTCATAAGAAAAGGGAAGTCTTAAAGAAAATCTACTTGCCAAAATGAGGTAACATTTTCTATTTACGCCAAACTATCAAAGCATCTTACCCTTTCCTGGATAAGATGCTTTGATTTTATCTTAAATAGACTTATAAATGTCCATCCAATTCTTTTTCAAACATTCTATCTAAACTTTATGTAGCTAACTGATTGTCTAAAGAAACCTTTTCTATTTCTTCATTTACTTTAAAATAAAGATTATAGATATCTTTTACAAAAGCATAGGTACAGCTTCCTAAACCGTCCGTTCCATACATTGAACTCACTACTGCAATCTCTGGTTGATTATAAGGCGCAAATGAAGTAATCCATGAATTTTCACAGTTATTTTCCTGTGCTGTTCCTGTTTTAGCTGCAATTTCAACTTCAAAATCTTCAAAATAATTACGGGCTGTCCCATGGTTTCCTGCCACTACAGCACGCATGCCTTCTTGAACAATTTCTATGTTCTCTTCTTTAAAGTTTAATGTATTAAAAATACTCGTTTGATGTTCCTGATAGCTCTGCGTCACTTTATGGTCATATATACCACTTAAAACAGTTAAATTATAGACCGTCTTTCCATTCGCTAACCCCGCCATATAGCGTGCTATTTGAACAGGTGTAAAAGTATGTTTACCTTGTCCAATCGCTGAACTAATATTATCTCTTGTTGTCCATTCCATATTAACATTATGAAAATATTCATCTAAATAAAGATTAATCATACGATCTAAAATTTTATTGACTAACCGTTCGCTATAATCGAAACTACCATTTTCTATAGCCTGTATTCGTTCTTTAAAAGCCTTACATACGTCTTCCTTCCCTTGTTTATCTTTATTTACACTCAGTGCATCCGTATAACCCTGCAAATAAATCTGCTTCATGGTTTCTTGGGGTATCTGATTAAGCATTTTTTTAATAGCTTTGATAGTTTTTTCCCCTGCTTGTTCTTTTAAAAACGTATTAAGCGTTCTTTTAAGACGATATTTAAGACTTAAATCATTATCCTCTGTCATTACAATCTGAGTCAACTCTTTTGCATAAGTATCAACTGCTTCTGTTAGTACCTCTTGGTAACTTTCTAATAAACGATTTAAGATATGATTTAGATTCTGGTCTTCTTTTAATACACTACTTAACTCTATATCCATTGGCTTTTTAATATAAGGCCTACTCAGATAATCTATTTGTCCTTCTATGGTTGTATCCTCTTTATTTCCTAATGTATAAAAACCAATTCCTGGATCACTGTATTCTAGTAATACATTGTAAAATCCTTCTTTTTTCTCACCTTCTAAAGTCTTTAATGCATTAAGCACTCTAGATGCTTGTGTACATACGGTATTAGCTGGATTTGAAATATTAGGCATCGCTTCCTCTAATTCTATACCTGACTTCTCACCTAGTCCAAAACATTCTGCATAATAACTAAGTGACTTAATACCACCATAAGCGCCACCATATTTTTCTCCTAGTCGATATGCAACTTCATTAAAATAATAGTTACAAGAAACTTCTAAAGCACCTATCATATCTTCATTCCCATGGCCATGTCCCGTATTCGTATAAATCCAACATTTTAGAGGTGGGTCACCAGCTTTAGTAAATTGACCACTATCATAAACCATCTCATTTTTTCCAATAACCTCTTCTTCTAATCCTGCAATTCCTGTAATCATTTTAAAGGTAGAGCCTGGGGCTTTCACTGTTTTTAAGGCGCGATTAAATTCTATACTCCTATTATCTATACCATCATGTAATTTTGTATAAATCTTATTAAAATTTTGTGTAAAATCATTACTATCATAAGAGGGATAACTTACTAAGGCTAATGTTTGACCATTATTACTATCTACCACTACTGCTGTACCACTACATGGTGTAATATCCATTTGATCTGGTTTAATGCGTCCTTCTTCAAGTAATTGGATTAAAAGGCTATTCAGTTCATAATCTCCTTCTCGAATAGATTGCATTTCTACTTCATTAAAAGCCACTGTACCCTGCTCACCAAATACTAATAAAAGTTCTGTATCCGAAATAGATGATACTTCTTCCTCAATCATTTGTACAAAAGGTTCTTTTAAATCCAAATACATAGGTTGTTTTTTATCCCACTCCTCATCCAACTCTTCTTGAGCCACACAGTTTTGACTATAATAACTCACAATTTTATGGTATAACTTAGCTTGCTGACTCCCATTAGCTGCTTCACTCATCTGCCTAAGATCAATCTGATTATTTTTTGCCATAGAAACAATAACTTCTCTTCCTGTTAAAGGTATTGTTTTATCTACTCCCTTTAATCGTCCTATAATTCCCTCACTTAATCTTTTCTCTAAAGCATTATATACCTTTACTTGAAAGTCTACATCTATACTAAGATATAAATCATTTCCTGGTATCGCTTCCTTGGTCTTTAATGGATGAATACTAACCGTACGCCCTACATTATCTACTTCAATAAGCTGACTACCATCTATTCCTCGTAAGGTAGACTCAAATTCTCCCTCTATACCCACTTGGCCAATAATATCATGCACATCATAGCCTTTTTCTTGTAATGTCTCATACTGACTCTCTGTGATTTTTCGCATATAACCTATTAAATTACCTAGTGCTTTTCCATAGATATAATAACGCTGTGAATCCACTTCTGCTGTAATAGCTGGATAGTCATCTTGATTTTCTTCAATAGCAGCAACAACTTTCATATTGACATCTTCTGCGATTGTTACCTTTTTATACTTTTGATACTGTGTTTGACTAATCTGAAGACGCATTGCTAATATCTTTCTTTTGTCACTTTCACTAAATGTATCTGCTAAATTATAGACTTGTTCACTTGCTAAATACTCCATTAATTTTTCAGCAGAAAGTTTATAGAGCTCTAGCTTATGTTCATTATTATTATACGGTACATAATTTGTAATAAATTGTTGTACCTGTGTTTCATGAGCTGTATAAACAAAAGGCGGATTTTTAGAAATAGGCATATTATCAATATAACTACATCCTTCTTTTTCTAATAAACCAGCAACATTAAGTAAGATCTGATTAGAATCAATCTCTTTAGCAAACTTAATTTCAGGATCAAAACAAATCACATTCACCGCTTTATTTTGTACCAGTGGTTTACCATAGCGATCATAAATCAGCCCTCTAGGTGCTTTAATCTCTACTTCTCGTCGGACGTTATCAATTACCTTTGCGGCATAGACTTCATGGCTTATGATTTGAATCTGATAAAAATGATAAATCACAACTAAAAACATACTGCCGATGATTAGCATGATAAAAAATGTTCTATCTAATAAAAATCCCCTTATCTCTTTTTTCCTCGTATAGGATTTCATTTGACACATATCTCCTTTTTATATTCGCCTGATTATTATAACATTTTATAATTTTATAAACAAATCTTAATTTATTTCATTTTAGATGGATTTAGAATAAAAAAAGGCACTGCCATCTGGCAATGCCTTTTTTTATTCTACAAATTGACTATCTAATGAAACCTTTTGGTCTTCTTTATTTAATTTAAAATACTGCTCAAATATATCTCTTGCAACCTGTGTATTGTATCCACCTAGTCCATCCGCACCATACATAGAAGTTGCAACTGCAATGTCTGCTGTATCATAAGGTGCAAATCCTACAAACCAAGAATTCTCCCAACTACTTTCTTGGGCTGTACCTGTTTTGGCTGCTACTTCAATAGGAAAATCTGAAAAATAGGTTCTAGCTGTCCCCGAATTTCCTTCTGCTACAAGGCGCATTCCTTCGTGAATTGCATCAATAGTCGTTTGCTTCAAATGTAAATCTTGATAAACAGTTGGTTGTTTGCTTATATATTTACCGGTATCTTTATGGTCTTTTATCCCATTAATAATGGTTAAATCATATACTGTCTTTCCATTAGCTAAACCTGCTGTATAACGTGCCATTTGAACAGGTGTAAATCCATTATCCCCTTGTCCAATTGCTGTACGTACATTATCTGCTACTGTCCATTCCATTTCAACATTTTTAAAACGGTTATTAAGATAAACACTTATCATCCCATTAATGATTTTATCTGTCATAATCGCTCCATAGTCAAAGCTTCCATCTTGAATAGCCTGGATACGATTTCTAAGTTCTTCACATACTTGACTCATTGCTGCATTATTTTCATTTTGTTTAAGCGCTATTTCATATGCTTGTAGGAAAGTTTGTTGTACCAGTTCACTTGACATTTTTTCAACTGTTTTAGCAATGGTCTTACGTGTTCCTGGCTGTACTAATTGATTAAGTGCCTCTGCTAATACACGCTTGGTGCGATATTTTAAACTTAAGCTATTATCTCCATTAATCACTGTTTCTGTCATCTGATCCCCATATGTTGAAAGCGTATCAGCTAGTTCTTCACCATAATCCTCAATCATTTTATTGAAAATATTTTCTAGTTCATCACTTATAGCAATCGCTAAATCTGTACCAACTGCTTTGGAAATAGTCGCACTTGTTAAATCATCAATTTGTTCATCTACCCCTTCAGTATAAGTTGCTGCACCTAACTCAAAGTTTTCCATAATCAATTCTAGTAACTCAGATTTATTAGGCTCCTTTAAGTCACGTAAACGTTTTAATGCACTAATAATTTGTGTATCTACAACAGTAGTTGGATTAGATACATTTGGGGCAGTTTCTTCTAACTCAATATTGGTTTTTTCACTTAATCCAAACATTTCAACATACTTAGTTAATGTATTGATTGCCCCATATGGTGCACCATATTTAAGTCCTAAGCGATAAGCAACTTCATAGAAATAGTAGTTACATGATACTTCAAGTGCACTTTTTAGATTTACATTTCCGTGTCCACTTCCTGTATTTGTAAATATCCAACATTTTGGATAAGGACGACCTGCTTTTGTAAACTCACCTGTATCATAAATTAATGTATCTTCTGTCACTACACCTTCTTCAAGCCCTGCAATACCTGTAATCATTTTAAAGGTTGAACCAGGAGCTTTTGCCGTTTTTAAAGCACGATTAATCTCAATATTACGTGTATCTACGCCATCATGAAGTTTAGTATAAAGACTATTAAAGTTTTGGATAAACTCATTATTATCATAAGAAGGGTAACTTACAAGTGCTAAAGTTTGTCCTGTGTTTGGGTCTACTACAACAGCTGAGCCACTACATGGCATAATATCTGTTTGATCTGGTGTAAGTCCCCCACTTTCTAATTGACTAATCAGAAGCGATGTTAAATTATAGTTTCCAAGCTTGATATTTTGTACTTGCTCACTACTTAAGTTAAGTGAACCTTGCTCTGCAAAGGCTAATAATAATTCACGATCTGTAATCAATACCTCTTCACTATCTAACATATTGGCAAAATGCTCTTTTATTTCTAAATCCGTCTTTTCCTCTTCTGGATAGCCTGATTCAACCTCTTCTAAATGTTTCATTTCTGCTTCATAGGATTGTCTTACTTTATCATAAAGTTGACGCTGCATTTCCTCTTCTGGCGCTGCACTCATTTCTTTAAAATCTAGCTGATTGTTTTTAGCCATTGAAACGAGAATCTCACGACCTGTAAGTGGCGTTGTTTTTGCTGTACCTTTTAAACGAGCAATAATTCCTTCACTTAATCGTTTTTCAAGAGCTTCATATGTGGCCATTTGCAGTTCTGCATCTATGGTTAAATAAACATCATTTCCTGCTGTTGCTTCCTCTGTCTCTAATGTAAAAACAGTTCGCCCAACATTATCTACTTCTATAAGCTTACTTCCTTTTTCACCACGAAGTTCAGACTCCATTTCACTTTCTATACCAACTTGTCCTACAATATCATCTTTATCATAACCACGCTCTGCTAATGTTGCATATTGACTTTCTGTAATCATACGCGTATAACCTAATACATTACCAAATGCCTTACCATAAGGATAAGAACGCTGCGATTCTACTTCTGGTGTAATACTAGCATATTCCATTTGATTTTCCTCAATAGCTGCTAAAGCCTTCATGGAAACATCTTGTGCAATGGTTACAGTTTTATATTTTTGATAGGTTGTTTGCCTAATTTCCAGGCGCATCGCAATAATTTTTCTTGCTTCTTCATCACTAAAAGAGGGATCGATGTCAAAAACCTCTTCACTACGTAAATAGGCAATGAGCTCTGCTGCGGAATAACCATAAATAACTTCTTTATGATCATTATCATTATAAGGTACATAATTTGTAATAAACCTTCTAACTGCTTGTGTATCTTCTGTAAAAGCAAAAGGTACAGTCATTGAGATTGGCACATTATCAATATATGTATCACCTGTTTCTTCTAATAGATTAGCAACTTTAAGTAGTATTTTATCTCGTTCTCCTGATTTTAACGATACTTGAGGATCATACTTTAAAACATAAACTGCTTTATTATTGGCAAGTGGCTTGCCATAACGATCATAAATACTCCCTCGAATGGCTGGAATTTCTACTTCTTTTTCTACCGTTGCACGAAGCTCTTGTGCATAAGCATCATGCTCTATAACTTGAATTTTATAAAATTGATAGGCAATTACTGTAAACATACAGCAAATGGCTATCGACATAATCATTAATCTATCTGCAAAAAATTTAAACTTGTTATCATTAAGTTTCTGATGTTTCATATTATAGTTGTTCCCTAAGGCTCCTTTCTTGCGCATCTGATATAACTTACTTATTTTATCTTATTCTGCAAAATTCTACAAGCATTATATATAACCCATTATCTACATCATAAAAAACACTTTCTTCCTAAATCATAATTGAATATTTATAAGCAAAAATAAAGTTTCTAAGCACCAAGTACTTAAAAACTTTATTTTTCTTCTTATAAACGACTGCCATTATCAACCCACTTTTTAGCATGAATGACATCTTCTTCTGAAGGAATGGTTAAATGAGCATTTTGAGTTGTTGTCTCTACATCTGCCAATGGAAAAGTATATTGATTATTACGTAAATCTATGTTGTTTAATCTCTTATTACTTACACCTGTTAAGGCTTCACACTTGTTGTCTTTCATTTAAGTCACATCCTTTATTTAACTGGCTTGCGCCATAATTTTACAGGTTCTAATTCAGGTGTAATCGCCTCAGAAGTATAATGATTTTCTTCCATCCAGCTAATAAAAAGTTTCATTGTTTCTAATACACCCTTGATATCATGAAATAGAATGACCTTAGGCTCTTTACTCATATTTTTCAAATCTTTGACAGTATGACTAAATGTACGCTGTGCATTTCGATAACTCCAATCTCTAGAGTCTATATTCCAATCCCATAAAATATAATTTTTATCATCTAATGCTTCTTCTTGCTTCTGCGTTAAGTAGGGTCTACTGCCATAAGGTGTCCTTGCAAGAACTGTTCTTTGACCTGCAATAGCCTGCAGTGTTTCATTAGCTTGTTCCATTTCTTTAACTGGTCCTAAAACACCACAATAAAAAGTATCCTTTTCATGGGAAATACCATGCACACCAGCAGCATGTCCTTCACTTATAATACGCTTAACAACTTCTGGGTTTCTCTCCATTTCAGGACCTAACATAAAGAAAGTTGCTTTCATGTGATGCGCATCTAATAAGTCAAGTAACGCCTCCGTATACTCAGATGGGCCATCGTCGAAAGTCAAATAAAGTACTTTTTGCTCTTTCTCTACGCCTTGATCTGCCATGGTAATAACACCAAATAGACTTAAGCAACATCCTATTAGAACAATCCATTTCATTATTGTTTTCATGCGCTCACCTGATTTTGTTCCTTTTTCTTTATTTGATAGATTATTTTTCAACCCTCTCTATTATTATGAGTTTTTTTCTTAATCTCATTCATTAAAACAATATTTTATCACTCATGATTATCTGCTATTTCCAGTCTATTTTCTAAATCGCCACATACTAAACGGATCTCTTGTTACTCTAAAACGATTTGATGAATCATGCCGTCTAATAAAATCTGCGTAGCCACTTCTATGACCTCAGGCTTTTGATGCTGCATGTTAATCCATGCCCTGTATAATGCTTCCAATATATAAGAAACAATTTCGTTTTCACATGTAAATGTAATACCATGTCTTTGCATTACCTCAACAGCATCTACAGTTTGTTCATAAAATGCAGCTAAATGTTCTTTAGAGACTTTTCTTGAGATAAGCTCTACGGTTGAACTATCGATTAATGCTATGATGGGATATTGAAGCATGTATTCACTCATTTTGGCAAAAACTTGTTTGACACGTTCCTTATTTGATAATTCCTTATTTTCACAAAGTAGTTTTTCTAGTTGCTCAAAAATATAAGCCTGTATATTTTGAACGATATCGAGATAAAGATACTCTTTTCCCTCATAAAATTTATAAAAGGATGCTTTTTCAATATGTGCTGCCTGAGTAATGTCATCAATTGTTACTTTCTTTAACCCATGAGCCAAAAATAATCTTTGGCCTTCTTCTAACAATTTATTTTGTATTTCCTGTCGCTCTGAATCACTAAACTTTGGCATATGTATACTCCTACTTATGATTAATTTGCACCTGACAATGCAAAATCTGACTTCTATTTCTCGTAGAAGGAAAAATATTAAGTATCCTATAAAGTATAGACTGACGTGTCTTTAATAAATTCCCCATACTCCAAGACTCTATAAGCTGAAGTCCATTTGCCATTTTTTCAATCTCATAGGCTTTATCTATTCCCCATAAAAATGTACTGCTTATTTTCTTCTGAACAAAGAAACTATGGACAACGTCAAAAAAGATATGAGCATTTGGAAAAGTACAGGTCAATAAATGAAGTACCTGCCTAACTTCACTTTCTGTAAAATACATGAAAAGTCCCTCGGCAATGATGATCACTGAATCGTCTTTTGAAACTTCTATTTCCTCAACCCAGCTAGAATCCAAAATAGATTGCCCAATAAAGTGTATGTCTTTTTCTTCTTGTATGAACTGTTTTCTCAAATTAATAACTTCTGGCAAATCAATGTCATACCATTTTACAGATGCTCCTCTTATTCTATCAAATCTTGTATCTAACCCTACACCAAGATTAATGATGACTGTCCTAGACTGATTGCTTATCAATTTTAAAACCTCTTCATCAATTACTTTTGTACGTGCCAAAATACCTAATGTTGCAATTTCTCCCCCTTCTACTATTAGATGTGTTGTATCTACTTTATCCAAAAATTGCGCTGCCTTTTGATCATAGATAATCGGTGCACTTTGTGCCATTTCCTTTGCACGTGCTACTAAGGGAATCAATAATGTTTGAGAAACCTCTGATAACTCTTTTTCTACTATCATATACCACACCTCATTTCTAATTTTTTATGCTCAACTTTCTATAATATACATCTTTACTTCAGAATTTCCACATATAAAGGACATAAAGCGTCCAGTAGAATCATTAAAGTATACGTTTCAAAGAAAACGCATTGATCTACCATAAAATATTT
>SVDC01000056.1 GCA_015058045.1 Cellulosilyticum sp. | reverse complement strand
GATAGGTTGGAGCTGTAAGTGTAGTAATACATTCAGGTGACCAATACTAACGGTTCGAGGGTTTGACCTAAAAAAAGGAGTACAAAACACTCCAAACGGTTAAGCAAACATTATGTAGTATTTGTTTTTGAGAGTGCAAATAATAATTTATCCGTTTAATCAACGATATGTTGTTAATATATATATACTCTTAAAATTTTTGGTGGCGATGCGCTTAGGGGACACACTCGTTCCCATACCGAACACGCAGGTTAAGACCTAAGCGGCCGATGGTACTTGTTGGGAGACCGACTGGGAGAGTAGGTGGCTGCCAAATTTAATTTGCTAAATGTTTTAGTAGAGTATTACTTAGTCGGTACTAAGTAAAAGCAATCTCTTAGAAACAGAGTTTAATATAAATGAATGCGGGTGTAGTTCAATGGTAGAACTTCAGCCTTCCAAGCTGACTACGTGGGTTCGATTCCCATCACCCGCTCTAAAGAAAGAAAGCTGTGAGAATATCTCACAGCTTTTTTGTTTTAAGCTAGTTGCATCAGATGTATTATAAGAATAGATATAACTATAACTAGAAAAGGAATAGTAGTAATCTTTAATGGATTCTACTATTCCTTTTTTTATATGAAATAGACTATAATGGGATACAATCTCTCAAGCTACTTAGCTATAGAGTTAGAAAAGTAGGTGACTGTAAATATCTACATATAAATAGACAAAAGATATTAAAGTAAAATATCTACATATATACCTTTAATCATTTCATATTCTGTATCTGTTAAATACACAGGTAAAGGCATAAGTTTAAGACTTGGGTATGTTATTATAGTATAAAGATGACCACATTCGGAGCAACTTAGAGTATTGGCTACTGGTGATAGAGAAGGTGGTGTATAGATATAGCCCATTCCAACATTATCTTGAATAATATGATGAGATTGATTTAAGATTGCTAAGAGTTTGGAGACAAGATCTTGTTCATTTTTTATGGGCTGATTATTGATAGATTCGATTAATTCGGGTGAAATATTATGTATAGAGGCTGAATGTTTATTATTAGCATCTATAGTATTAGAAGATGTTACAGAAGAATGATTTTCTTCAACTTCTGATACAGTCTCAGCTTCTATAGAAATTTTACTAATTGAGCTTATATCTGCGTTTGCTTCAGGTAAAATTTCTTGAGGTGTATCTTTTAAAAAGCCATGAGTGGCAAGTAAAATAGATTGACTAATGTTAGACATTTCTTCAGAAGTCAAAAAGGCTTTATCTTCTAAATCCTCAGGTAATGAAATATTCATAACTTGTGTTAGGATCTCTCTACAAGTTGAACATGGAATTAATCCAAGTTGCTTAAGTTTTTTTTCACCTAAACAACTTTGCAGTTTTTTTATCTTATATTCTGTATCTATCATATTTAATCCTCCAGTCAAATTATGAATATCTATAGTATAAACAATAGAAATAATATTGTATTCTATTCTTATTATTTTAAAACAAGTATTGAATTTTCTCAACAGAAAGAGTATCATTATATATGAAAAGATACTAATGAGTTGTCGCCAAGTGGTAAGGCACCGGATTCTGATTCCGGCATTCGCAGGTTCGAATCCTGCCAGCTCAGATATAACTTTCCAATAGAAACTCTCTTCACCAAGAACAATAGTGGGAGAGTATTTTTTTTACAAAAAGTATTGACTTAAGTCGTAATCTATATTAAAATAAACAAGCAGTAAGTTAATAACTTACATGCCCGAGTGGCGGAACTGGCAGACGCACAGGACTTAAAATCCTGCGAGCTAACCCCTCGTACCGGTTCGATTCCGGTCTCGGGCATATCCATCTGCAGAGATGGTCGAGTTGGTTTAAGGCACCGGTCTTGAAAACCGGCGAGGGTAACACCTCCCTGGGTTCGAATCCCAGTCTCTGCGTTTTTATTAGAAGAGGAAAGATATTGTAAGCATAATGTTCACAGTATCTTTCCTCTTTTTGTTATGGTTCTATACTATTAAAATAGTATTCAATTAATAGAGTTTGGCTGATCAATTTAAAGAGGATAGAATTTACAAATGAATAGCATATAAATGAATCTATGGTAAAGGAATAAAGGCCTGTAGATAGCATGAAATAGAGCATATAGAATGAAATAAGGAATTGAAGAAGCAAGTATGAAGAAATTATATAAGTAGTATTTAAAATACATTAAGAAAATGAAACTTTCTTCATAAAAACCTTATAAAATCATCACATGAAAAACACAAATAAGAAGTAATATACATATAGAACTTCTTATTTAACCCTCAATAAATATAGAGAAAAAACACTAAGTGCCCCACACACTTAGTGTTTTTTTATTGTCTAAAATAAATGGGATTAAAAAGCTATAGGTACATGAATGGTATATATTCTATTTAAATAATAAAATACACAAAATATACAGTATATTGAAAAAATATTAAAATAGTGATAAAGTGTGTATAAGAAATATATACACTAGATACGATTATTGAAATAGGATAAGCATTAATAGGGGATGGGAAGATTAGATGAGGATAGATTTAGATTATAAAAGTAGTATTCCAATGTATGAGCAAATCAAAGAGGGGATTAAGAAAAATATTTATAATGGAATGGTTAAAGATCAGGAAATGCTGCCATCTATTAGACAATTAGCTAAGGAATTAGATGTGAGCATGATTACAGTTAAAAGAGCTTATGCAGATTTAGAATACGAAGGTTTAGTTAATACAATTTCGGGGAGAGGAACATTTATTAATCTAGAGAATTATTCAGTTATCATTAAACATAGAGAAGAAGAATTATTAGTGAAGTTACGCAAAAATGTAAACGAACTTAAATTAGCTGGAGTTGCTGAAGAAGAAGTTATTCGGGTCATTATAGAGGAATATGGGGTATAGGGGGAGAATATATTGGAAGAAATGCTTAAGATACAAGGATTAACAAAGTATTACCCATCCTTTAGTTTAAAAGATATTAGTTTTACGCTTAAAAAAGGCTGTATTATGGGAGTTATTGGGGAGAATGGAGCGGGCAAGACAACAACGATTAAGCTCATATTAAATGCGATAGAAAAGGATTCGGGAGATATTACAGTTTTTGGAATGAATCATCAGAAAGATGAGATTGCTATAAAGGAGAGACTGGGGTATGTACCAGCGGAGGATTTTTTTACAGCAAATTCTACTTTAGAGAAGCATGCTAAGATGGTGCAAGCCTTTTATAATACATGGGATCACACCCTATTTAATGCATTATGTATTAATTGGGGACTTCCTTTACACCAGAAAATCTATGAGTTTTCCAAAGGAATGAAGACGAAGGCTATGTTGGCATTGGCATTAGCACATAGACCACAATTATTAATATTGGATGAACCAACAGCAGGATTAGACCCAGTAGCTAGAATAGAAATCTTAGACATTATGCGCCAGTTTGTGAATAATGAAGAGCGTTCTATTCTATTATCTACTCATACAACTTCGGATTTAGATAAGATAGCAGATTATATTACATTAATACATAAAGGAAGAATAAAAGAAAGTTTACCGATTGATGAAATTGAAGAAAAGTATGCCTTAGTGCAAGGAAATATAGAAATATTAAAGGGAAAAGAACAAGTATTCATTGGGCTAAGAAAAGGTGAAGTTCAGTTTGAAGGCCTTATGCTAAGAGAAACGGCTAAATTATTTTTTAATGAAAGTTATATTAAAAGGCCAAATGTAGAAAATCTACTAGTTTATACGATATGGGGTGAGAAGGATGAAGAGAGCGAGAAAATTATTAAAGGCTTATAGTGACTTACATAATTCGCCTACAGCAATGATTTCTCGTATATCCTATGTAATCGTATATATAATTGCTTTAACCACTGTTGGGTCTAGTTTGTTTGCTTTATTATTTCGTCAGATGAATGAAATCAATAATGGGAACAATCTATCGGGTTTTAGTATGATGATGGTATTACTTATTATAAGAAATGTTTATATGGGATTTTTTGAGGATAAAAGGGCAAGTACTAAGAATAATCTGAGAGCATTAACAATGCATTTGCCTATTAGCAAAAAAGATTTTGTGCTGGCACAGTATATAGGAAGTATCTATTTATTTCTACCAGCATTTTTTGTAATGGTGTGCTTAATAATTTTTAGTATGATTGCTGAAAAGTCGCTACTTTATCAGTTTGAGTTAGGGACGGTTCTGATTGCTTTTGGCATAACCTACAGCGCAACTTCATTGGAAAAAGGAATGCTTACATATTATTATTTAGATCCAAGAATAAGAGAGCTGGTTTATTCAGTTGGTACGATATTTTGGATGATATTGAATTATATTATAGAAATGGAGGAAACAGGTCAATTAGCTTCCATTATTAACGTAGGGCAGGAGCCATTATGGTTTCAGGGGATTTGCCATTTAGGCGGTTTATATGGGCTACCTATGATAGGATTAATCCTTTTTATAGGATATTGGTGTCAAATGAGACTACCTCTAATACTTGAGAGGAGGAAGTAACTATGTGGGCCTATCTAAGGGAGTATAGATGTATTGCAAAAGCAGGGTTACTTCATGCGAGTCATAGTGTCATAATTGGAGTAGCAATATTTATGTTTTTGTTTGGTAAGTACTTAGGATTGGGACTAGAGGTGCTTATTTTTATATTAACACCAATAGGTTATATGTTAGACTTAGATACCAATAAATATGTAATGAATTATAGTTTGCCTATTTCAATGAAAAGGCGTTTGCATCTATTATATGGATTTACAATAATCAGTAGCTTTTTATCAGTAAGCATGGTAAATCTAAGATTCTATTTAGAAGGAATAAGCAGGAGCCTGACTATTAGTATACTTATTTTTTTATTAAATATTATTGGATGTAACTTATATTATGCACTATTCTGTAGTCAGGAGTTCAAAAAGGATGTATTAGATATGGACAGCAAGCAAGCTGCCTATCAAGCAATTATAGGGGGAATTATAGGCATTAGTATTGCAGTACGCTTTAGGGTAAGACTGCAAATAACACTGGAGCAGTTTATAGAGAGTTTAGGGAGGATACCGTGTTATATATTGATAGGTGGATTATTGATTTTTACTATATGGTGGACTAGAAAATCTATGCAGTTATTAGAAAGAGTTGTACGTCATAAGACAATGATAGATAAACCATAAAGAGAGGTAACTAAGATGCAAAAGGTTAAAGAAGTTAGTGAAGCATTAAAGCGTAATATAGGACAGGTTATTAGAGGAAAAGAAAAGCAAATAGAAAAGATTATCATTGCTCTATTATGTGAAGGACATATTTTATTAGAGGATTTGCCAGGAACAGGAAAAACGACTGTAGCAAAGGCGCTATCTAAGTCTTTAAACTGTAATTTTAAGCGTATTCAATTTACACCAGACTTATTACCTACCGATTTGATGGGAGTTAATTTCTATAATCAAAAAGCAGGAGACTTTATATTTAGGGAAGGGCCTATTTTTACTAATATTTTATTAGCAGATGAAATCAATCGTGCAACGCCAAGAACGCAATCTAGCTTACTAGAATGTATGGAAGAGGCACAGGTATCTATAGATGGGACAACCTATAAATTAGATAAACCATTTTTAGTAGTAGCAACACAAAATCCAATAGAGACTCAGGGGACCTTTCCATTACCAGAGGCACAACTTGATCGTTTCTTTATGCGACTAAGTATGGGATATCCTGAGCAAGAAGATGAAATAAAGGTATTATCCAGTCAAACAGTAAAACATCCATTAGAAGATTTAGAACCGGTTATATCTAATGATGCGTTAATAGAGGCCCAAGCGCGGGTTAAAGAAGTTAAAGTAAGTGAAGCGATAAAGACATATATTGTGCAAATTAGTAGGGCAACTAGAATGACAGATCAGATTAAGGTTGGATTAAGTTTAAGAGGAAGTTTAGCCATGATGAAGGCAGCACAGGCTGTTGCAGCAATGGAAGGAAGAGATTATGTACTTCCTGATGATGTAAAGAAGATAGTTTATGATGTAGCCATTCATCGTATGATCTGCAAAAACTATAATGTTTTAGGCAGTGATAGTGCTGCAAGAGAGATATTAAAGGAAATCTTAAATCAAGTTGAAGTGCCTAAAGAAGAACTTTAATAAAAACATTATTAAAGTAGATAGAAGAAATATCTGAGAGATAATACCTGCTTTAAGGGGGCTAAGGATGGAGATTATAGCGATTATTGTACTGGTTGCTATTGGCATACGATTTGAAATAGAAATTTATAAAAGGTATATACTTCATAAGTTGGTTTATGAGTGTAGTTTTAGTAAAGATGAGGTTATAGAAGGTGAGTTGGTAGAAATTGTGGAACTTGTCATGAATCCAACCTCACTATTTGTGCCTTGTTTAAAGTCAGAGATTTCTACAAATAACTTATTAGAGTTTGCAGGCAATGCTTCTACTGTAAATGATCAAACACGTTCTCTAGCTAGTTTATTTTCAATAAGAGGAAAACAGAAGGTGAAACGTGTGTGGAAAGTTAGAACATTGCAGAGAGGAGCCTTTAGATTATTAGATACAACAGTTATTGCATCAGATTTATTTGGATGTTATCACTATAGCAATATACTGAGGCTAAATAGTGAGCTTATTGTTTTGCCAAAACCTATTGATGTCAGTGGATACATACAAAAAGTAAAAGAAATACAAGGAGATAGGGTGGTTAAACGCTTTATATTAGAAGATCCTTTTGTTATAGCTGGAGTGCGAGAATATACTACCAGAGATAGTATGAATAAGATTCATTGGGGGATTACAGCAAGAGCAGGCCAACTGATGGTAAGAAATAATGAGGCAACTTCTAAAAAGAGTTTAACTGTCATTGTAAATAATCAGTTAACAAGTGAACAACTGAATGAACCTATGCATGATGAACGGTTAGAGTATGGTATTCGGGTAGCAGCAGGTTTATTAGATCAAACACTAAAGGATAGTACACCAGTGAGACTATTAGCTAATGGAGCAGTAGATAACAATGGGCAAAGTTTAGATACCTATCAGATGTGGGGGAAAGCCCATGTGCATAGCCAATTTGTCCTACTTGCAAGATTGAAGAATACCTTTACAGAGCACTTTGATAAGTTTCTAGATCGATATGAGTCTTCTATTCAATCAACAGAGCTTATTATTGTAACGTGTTATATAGATGAGACGATATTAAATTTTATAAGAAATAAGCAAAGAGCAGGAATTAGTGCTAAGGTTTACTTAATGAGCTATGAAGCGGATAGTAAACATTATGAGGATGTGGAGGTTTATTATTTATTAGATTATCTAAAGGAAGTCGGTGAAAGATAATGAATTTAAGCCTTAGAAATTTATTCAAGTACTTGGCACTATTAGCAAGAGGAATAGGGGTTTATCCGATGATTATTCTATTTTCCTATGCTTGTGTTAATGGATATAATCAGGAGCTATTTAATGTACAATTACTAGGGATTATACTCGCTGTAATTGGAGGCTATTTACAAGTTAGTGTGCAATCTTTATTAGAGAAGCAATTAGCAGATAAGAAGTGGCTTGTTAAGTGTATAGTTGGGCTACTATATATTATGGAGCTTCTATGTATTTTGCAGTATGTGAATTACTATATCCAAGTAGAAACCTTAATACGTTTCTTCATTTGTATTTTATATATCACTTTGTTTGGATTATCTATTAAGGCTTACTCGGTTCATTATATCGATGTATTAAATATAAATTGGCTAGTTACTATTAGTGGGATTTATATTATAGCAATGGCCATGAGTCACTATAGTATTTTAGGACTAATGTATATTGCAATTATAGCAAGTTATCTTTTCCTTAGTAATCAGCAGAAGTTAGAACAACTTTTACAGAGTACAAGGGAAAATACACCTATGTTTAAACGCATTAGAAGAGACAATATGAAATGGGTCACGATAGTAATGTTAGGTATTTTCATTGCTTATCCATGTAGAAAGCAAATAGGGTATATATTATGGTGGGTATGGTGCAAAATTTTAGTCGTTATTAAATGGATAGGATATATTATTTTAAAGATGTTAGAACGACTACTACCTGAAACAACAGAGGGTGGCGGCCTGAATATGGATAATAGTATGGGTGGTATGCCAGAACCAGAAGCGAATGAACTTATTAATTTTCTTTTTTGGACGATTATAATCCTAATTACTATTTATATAATCATTAAGAATAGAAAAGCTATTATAGAAGGGCTAAAATCTATTATAAGAAAGGTACATACATTATTAACTAGATTATATCATTTTTTATTTGGTGAAAGAATTCAGGAAGAAGTTGAAGAAAGATATTATGAAGATATCATAGAAGACTTAAGAGATGGAAGTATCCTAAAATTAGAGAAGCCAAGTATCATAACCAAAAGGAAATGGCATAAACAAGTTAAACAGTATATTAAGTCTCCTACAGAAGTAGGACAATATCGAATGGGATATAAACTATTACTTCAAGGGGTTATGTTAAAGGGAATAGAGATAGAACATTCTAAAACACCACGAGAGATTATGGAAGAAGTAGAGCAAAGAATGGTGTTACCTAATATTAAAGAAGAAACAAAATACTATGAGGACATAAGATATGGGGAGAAAGTCTCCAAGCTTGAAGAAGTTCTTCAACTTAAAGAGGCCCTTCAAGTATTATTAGAAATGATAGAAACAAATCGTTTAAAAGAGTTGATAAAACGCTAGTAAGTGGGTTAATAAGATACTATTTCGCCATAATAGATAAGAAAGTAAGGAGTAGGAGTATCATATAAAATATAGAAGTTGACTTATAATAAGACTTATGCAAGAATACAACTGATTATAAATAGCTTAGATAAGTGATGAGTAGTTGATTAATAAAAAGAAACCCAAATTGGAGCGATGATAATGGAAAAGAAAATGACAATACTTTATGAAGTAGGAGAAGGGCTATATGTTAATTTAACCAATAAATGTCCTTGTGCATGTACATTCTGTATTCGAACAGAGGGAGATGGGGCATATGGTTCAGATAGTTTATGGTTACAACATGAACCAAGCTATGAAGAGATTATAGAAGCATTTAAAAAAATGGATTTAAGTCAGTACAAAGAGATTGTATTTTGTGGATATGGTGAACCAATGACACGTATAGAACTTCTTGTACAAGTATGTGACTATATCCATTCAATAAGTGACATTAAAATTAGAGTCAATACAAATGGACTAGGGAACCTCATTCATGGAAAATCTATTGAGCCTTTATTACAGGGAAAGGTAGATATTGTTTCTATTAGCTTAAATGCACCAAATGCTGAGGATTATGTTAAAGTAACAAGACCTAAATTTGGCTTAGAATCATTTAATGCCATGCTCCAATTTGCAAGAGAATGTAAGAAGTATGTACCTCAAGTAATATTTACAGTTGTAGACTGTATTCCACAAGAACAAATAGAAGCAAGCCGAAAAATTACAGAAGAGATAGGTGTAGATTTTCGTATTCGTAAATTTATATAAGAAACAAGAGTTAGGGACGGTTCTGCTTAGATGGGAATATGGAGTATGATGATTTTATTTGTATAGATATAAGTAGAGGAACGGTTTAGTTTGCATAAGAAAAAAATAGAGGATAGTTCTAGTTATATAGAAATGACGAATAAGATAGTTTGGAGTTTATAAGAAAGGTAGATAAGCAAGTGAGAAATATAGTACCAAGAATCGCGACAATTCAAGATATATCAGGATTTGGTAGATGTTCATTAACTGTGATTATGCCTATTTTATCTTGTATGGGTGCACAAGTTTGTCCTGTTATAACAGCCATTTTAAGTACACATACAGGTGGCTTTAAAAATATGACATTTACGGATTTAACGCATGAGATGGAGGCGTATATTAATCATTGGAAATCCTTAGAATTAGAATTTGATTATATTTATACAGGCTTTCTAGGGAATGAGAAGCAGATTGATATAGTTATAGATTTTTGTGAGAGTTTTAAACGAACAGGTAAAGAATGCATTGTTGTAGACCCGGTAATGGGGGATAATGGAAAACTCTATAAAACCTATAATAAGATAATGCAAGAAAAGATGAAGCATTTAGTAGCAAAAGCAGATATGATTACGCCAAATTTAACAGAAGCTATGTTTTTATTAGATAGAACATATGAATCTAGAGCTTTTGATGATGAGGAAATTAAGGAAATTCTTAGTCAATTGGCAGATATGGGACCTAAGTATGTTGTTATTACAGGAATGACTGATGCTGAGGGTATAAAGGTAAATGTAGCTTATGATAAGATACGAAATATTTTTTGGAAGGTACCATATAAGGAAGTATTAGCACACTATCCAGGAACAGGTGATGCTTTTACCAGTGTTTTAATTGGGGCATTAATTAATGGATATAATTTACCAATGGCAATTCAAAAGGCAGCAGAGTTTATTTCCTTGGCAATAAAAACAACCTATGGATATGGGGTAGACGCTAAAGAAGGTATTATGTTTGAAAAAGTTATCCCAAGTTTATTTAAAAATGAAGTAGATGGCGAGTATAGTATCATATAATCTTTAATCAAATAACGGATGGTGTTATTTAAAGACACATAGAAGTATCTAATAAATTAAAGAAATATATAAAAAAGTTTTTGCCATGAATTCAAATCTAATAGAGTATTTTACAGATGATTAGATAGAAACATATAAAAGTGATAAAATAAGAAATATGTGATTTGATATAAGGCAAAGGAGTATGCAGAATGTATATAGCCAAAGAGGATATACAAGGTCTGGCAAGTAGTTCTATTGAATATCGTAAAGGTGAAGCCTATTACGAAGAAGGTAAAGTAGGGCAGGTAAAAGTTAATCAAAAGGATGATTGTCTAGAAATAGTAGGGCGTGTAGAAGGCTTGATGGATGATTATACAGCAAGTGTTGAGATATATAATAGAAAGGTAGCATGGCATGAGTGTGATTGTGTAGCAAGTTTCCAAAGAGAAGGATTATGCAAACATATGGTTGCTGTACTGCTTAAATATTGTTGTGAAGTGATGCCTCAAGTAAAGAGAAGCATTAAAGGAGAAAGATACTCTCAAGAAGCTTTAGCTTACTATGAAGACCAAATGGTTAAAGAACAAGAGATAGAAATGAATAGTGGGGAAGAACGTATTAAAGCGGCAGTTAGATTAGTAGAAGTCTATGCAGGGAGTTTTTCACTAAACTTAAGTGTAGGTGAAACTAGGCTGTATGTAGTAAAAGATTTGTATGAGTTTACTGAACATATGATACAAGGGGATACAGCTAGCTATGGGAAGAACTTAGAATTTCTTCATGACATCCATGTTTTTGAAGATGGGTCAAAGCCTATGATTCAGTTTATCATAGATAAGGCAACAGAATATAATTATATTCTTAAACAAATGGGCTTTTTTAGAGGGTTTCCTAAATCTGAAAGAAAATCCCTTCCTCTGAATGCGAAGGCATTTGATGAGTTTTTTGAATTAGTTAGAGGAACACAATTGGATGTAGTGAGAGAAAGAAATGTGGTACAAGTTTTATGTGTAGAGGGCAATCCAACTTTTAATCTAAAAATAGAGAAAGAAGAGGATTACTATATCCTTTCAAGTTCACTTCCTGATTATGTGACATTTGAGTCAGCTAGTTATAGATACATTTTTACAGATGAAAAATTGTATCGTCTAACACAAGGTTTTGCAAAGCATGTTTATCCACTATTAGACCATATGTATAATGCTGAACGCACCAATGGAGAAAAGCACTTAGAATTCAATGAAAATCTGATGAAACGTTTTATGCTTTCAAGCCTAGATAAGGTCAAACAATATGTACCACTGATGATTAGCGATGAGATTGGGCAAAACATTGAGCCAGAACATGCACTGATTAGAAGCTTTTTTGATATGGACCAATCGGGTGGTATTATTGGAGAAGTTGAACTTCAGTATAAGGAGTTTGCTTTTAACCCTTATAAAGTGGCTACTCCAGAGGAAAAAAACAAGTTAGAGGAAATTGCAAGAGATACGCCAACTGAGTTTAAACTCAATGGAGTACTTAGAAGATATGATTTTCATACACAAAACGGGCATCTATATTTAGGAGAGGAAGAGAAGATCTACGACTTTCTGAATATGGGTATTAAAGAACTCTTAGAGCTTGGAGAGGTTCATATTACAGAACGCTTAAGAGGCGTAAAGATTATTAATAAATCAGTAGGCTCATTAGGTATTAAGCTTCAAAATAATATGCTCTATGTGGCATTAGAAAATATTAATATGCCAACAGATGAAATCCAAGCAATTTTAACAGCATATAAGCAAAAAAGTAAATACTATCGCCTAAAGGATGGTTCTTTCTTAGATTTAAAGGAAGGTATTACAGGTGATTTGGTCAATATTATAGAGGGCCTTGGCATTGATGGAGGGGAACTAGCTGAAGGAGAAGTAGCAATTCCTAAATATAGAGCGCTCTATTTAGACCAAATTCTAAAACAAAGTGAAGATATTGAAGTTACAAGAGATAAGTACTTCAAACAAATTATTCGTGATGTTAAAAATGTTGAAGATGCAGATTATGAAGTTCCAAAGAATGTTAAAGCTAATCTAAGAAACTATCAAAAAGTAGGGTATAGATGGCTTAGAACTATGGCAAATTACGGCTTTGGGGGTATTTTGGCAGATGATATGGGACTAGGGAAAACATTACAAGTGATTACCTTATTAGCACATGAATACGATACCTCAAATATAGATAGTGAGCAGATGGAAGGAAGCTCTTCTCCATCTTTAGTGGTATGTCCAACATCTCTAGCACTGAATTGGCAAGCTGAATTTAAAAAGTTTGCGCCTCATATTAAAGTACTGGTTATGATGGGCAGTATTGAAGAACGTAAAAGACTTTTTGAGGAAAGCCATGCATATGATGTCATTGTAACATCTTACGATTTACTAAAAAGAGATATTGAAAACTATGAAGACTTGCAGTTTAGATACTGTATAGCAGATGAGGCACAATATATCAAAAATGCCAATACATTAGGTGCAAAGGCACTGAAAATGATTAAGAGTGAGGTTCGTTTTGCTCTAACAGGAACCCCTATTGAGAATGCTTTAGCAGAGTTGTGGAGTATTTTTGATTTTATTATGCCAGGCTATCTATTTAATTACAGTCGATTCAAAAATAACTATGAAATGCCTATTGTTAAAAATGAAGATGAGCAAACAATCAATAGGTTGAAAAAGATGTTGGCACCATTTATTATGAGGCGACTCAAAAAAGATGTCCTTAAGGAATTACCAGATAAAACAGAAACAGTTATCTATAATACCATGGAAGAAACACAGCAGAAACTTTATACAGCACACTTGGCACTGGCAAGGCAAGAAATTAGTAAGGAAGTAAAAGAAAAAGGAGCTGGAAGTAGCCGCATTAAGATGCTTGCTCTTCTCACAAGATTACGCCAACTTTGTTGTCATCCGTCTCTTTATTTACAAGACTATGAAGCGGGTAGTGGAAAGTTGGATCAATGTATGGAGATTATTCAAGATAGTATTGATTCAGGGCATAAGATTCTTTTATTTTCACAGTTTACTTCTATGCTAGACATTATTAGCAAACGTCTACGCATGGAAGGGATTGATCACCTAATGTTGACAGGTGCCACAAAGGCTCAGGAGAGAATAGAGATGGTTTCTGATTTTAATCATTCAGATATTCCAATCTTCCTGATTTCACTTAAGGCAGGAGGAACAGGACTAAATTTAACAGGTGCAGATGTAGTTATTCACTATGATCCATGGTGGAATCTATCCAGTCAAAATCAAGCAACAGATAGAGCATATCGTATTGGACAGAAGAAAAATGTTCAAGTGTTCCAAATGATTACGAAAAACTCCATTGAAGAGAAAATAAAAGAGCTTCAAGATAGAAAAATTGGGTTAACAGAAAGTGTTCTCCAAGAAGGTGAAGCATTTATTAGTCAAATGTCAGAAGAAGAGCTTGTAGATTTATTCTCTGAATACTAAAGTTATAAAATCATATTTGGGAGTGTGAATAGACATACAAAGAAAATATCTATTCTGTTTAAAAGATAGGGATAAAGTCTGTGGAAAATAGAATAGTTTGTGGATAAAGTGGCATAATATATAAGGCCAATGTGAATAAATCAATACAAAAAAGCTACCACTTGCTTGATGGATGTAGAAGACCACACCATCAGTATAGTGGTAGCTTTTTTATTGGATGAGCACAAAATTAAATAAATGGATTGTAAAAACGTCCACCATTTATTTTCATCACACATAGTGAAAGAACCACGAGTAAAAGCATAAAGCCAATAGCTAAGTAATCTTGCATTTTAAAGCTTTTTGCACTATACCAAGTACGTTTTTTCTCCATACCGAAGCTACGAAGTTCCATAGCACGGCTAATCGTTTCAATACGCTCAAGGCTTGTAAAAACAAGTGGCAATAAGATACTGCTCATATTCTTAATACGTTTTAGAGGTTTTTCATTCTTAGATAAGTCTAAACCTCTTGCTTGCTGTGCAAAGCTAATTTCTTGATAATCTCTTTGAATATCAGGAATATAGCGTAAAGCAATTGCAACAGAGTAAGATAAACGGTAGCTTACCCCAATACGATTTAAGGAAGCTGCAAATTCACTTGGATGCGTTGCTAAAATAAAGAGCAGTGCAATTGGAATAACTGCAAAGTATTTTAGGGTAACATTAAGCATATAAAATAACTGTTCAAGTGTTACTGAGTAAGGCCCGATTAGATGGAATAGCACAGTTTTTTGCCCATAAATTGCACATCCTTCATAAGGAGAGAAAATAAAGATGGCTATATTATTAAGCATTAAAAATGCAAGAATAAAATAAACTACGAAAGCCACATCTTTAAATGGGATTTTAGATGCTTTAAAGCAAGCTAAACCAAAGATCAATAGGCCTAATAATACTCTGGTATCATAAGTGAGCATAACGGCTACAGAGTAAAGTAAAAGGCAGATAAGTTTAGTTGCCCCAGTCAAATGGTGAATAGGGGATTCTGCTTTAATATATCCTAACATGGTTGACATGATTCTCTCCTCCTTCTATCGTGATGAATAAAGCTTTCAGTTAAAGCTTCAGCAGATTTTAAGTTTGCTTTCATAGCAAGTGTATAAAGTGAAGTCTCTTTTAAAGAAGCTTGTTCTACAAGATAAGGATTAGAAAGTACTTTAACTGGCGTAGAGTCAGCTAGGAGTTTACCATGAGCTACAACAATACTGCGAGAAGTGTACTCAAGCATTAAGTGCATATCATGTGTGATCATTATAATCGTAATCCCTTGTTCGTTAAGAGACTTTAAGAATTCCATAAGTTCTGTATAGTGTTTAAAGTCTTGTCCTGCAGTAGGCTCATCTAAGATGAGAATTTCAGGATTTGCCACTAAGATAGCAGCAATACTTACACGTTTCTTTTGACCATAGCTTAAAGCTGAAATTGGCCAATTACGCATTGGATAAAGTCCACATACTTTAAGTGTTTCATAAACACGTTGTTTAACTTCATCTTCAGGTAATCCTTTAAGACGAAGTGCAAGTGCTACTTCATCATAAATCATTGGTTTAGAAAGCATTTGATTAGGGTTTTGCATCACCATACCAATGGCGTTTGAACGTTCTTTAATAGATAGTTTAAGCGTATCTTTACCATGAAGTAAAATACGTCCATTTGTTGGTTTATAGAAGCCACAAATAAGCTTAGATAAAGTGGATTTACCTGTCCCGTTTCTTCCTACAATGCTTAACATATCTCCTTTACGTACCTTAAAGTTAATGTCTTGAAGTAAAGGTCTTGTTTGATCATAACTAAAACATAAATGATCAAATTCAAGTAAGACTTCAGCTTCACTTGATTCTTTAAGAGTAGATGAATTGACTAAGAAGGCTTCAAGCTTTTCTTTATAAGGTGTTACATCAAGTTCATCTAAAACATCAAGATGATTTAATTCTTTAAGTTCACAACCTGCATACTTTAAGGCAGTAATATAAAGTGGTTCTCTAATACCTGTTTCAGTTAGTAAACTTGTTTGAAGTAATTCATTAGGAGTACAGTCTGCTAAGATTTCACCTTTGTTCATAACGATAATACGATCAATAGGAGCATGAAGGACATCTTCAAGCCTATGTTCAACAATAATAATTGTTTTCTTAGTTTCCTGATTTAATTGGTCAATAAGTTCAATAGCTAATTGACCTGTAGCAGGGTCAAGACTAGCAAGTGGTTCATCAAAAAGTAGGATATCTACATCATCTACCATAACCCCGCCTAAAGAAGTACGTTGTTTTTGTCCACCAGATAGAGCTTGTGGTGCCATATTTAAATGTTCATGAATTTCTACGAGTTTACTTGTATCCCAAACACGTTTGTGCATTTCGGCTTGTGAAACACATCTATTTTCTAAGCTAAAAGCAATATCTTCTGCAACAGTCAGTCCAATAAATTGCCCATCTGGGTCTTGCAGAACCGTCCCTACCATTTGAGAAATTTCAAAAATACTAAGGGATTTAGTTTCTTTGCCATTGATTTTTAAGCTACCTGAGATTTTGCCTTCTGTATTAAAAGGAATAAGGCCATTTAAAGTGTGTGCTAATGTACTTTTTCCTGAACCAGAAGGACCTACAATAAGAACCTTTTCACCTTCATAGATGGTAAGGTTAATATTCTTAAGAGTAGGTTCAGATTGCACACGATACTGATAACTAAAGTTGGTAAATTGAATAACTGGTTGTCTCATTAAATGTCCTTTCTACTCTTCTAATTTTAAGCTACCTGTTTTAATCTTGGTTTTGGCATAGTTGGCAAGTAAGATAGAGCCAAGTACACCAACTGTAATCACATTAAAGATACAAGAACTAGCACCTTGAACATAAACTTTATCTGCTGGTTCTGCATAAATCCAAATATCTAGGGTTGGGGCAACAATGCACCAAGCTATGATATTAGAGATTATTTGATATATATTAAAGATAATAAGTTGTTTGATTCCAAAAATCCCATCTTCTAAATGTAATGGTTTTCTGCAAAAGCTAATACATAAACCAACGACACTTGAAGCAATAATCCAGCTAAACCATGGTGAACCATAAGCTGTGATATCTTTTAAGCAGTGTCCGATAAATCCAATAGAAGCCCCAGCTACTGGCCCATATAAGATGGCCATTAATGCGAGAAAAGCATAAGCTGTTTGAAACTCCGTATTAGGAATACCAGTTGGAAGAGAAGCAAAGCGTCCTAGAACTAGAAAGACAGCTGAACCAATTCCAATAGCAACAATTGTACGAATTGAAAGTAATTGTTTTTTTCTCATATTGATTCCGTTTCTATTTAATAATTTAATTTTGAAAAAGTAATCTTCGCTTTATATATTTTGTATTAGAACACAAAGAGTATTCCATATCTATGTGTTTTGATGAAGCATTTTTAGCTTATATTTTTATAGAAAAAAAGCTCGAGCATAAACTCAAGCTTTAGTAGTTCCGTTTATACTTATCTTTCAGTATAGATACTGTAGGATTTAGCAACTTGTAAGATACACAGGTTGCCGGGTTTCATAGGGCCAGTCCCTCCACCACTCTAGATAAGCGATTATTCTCATTTCAATTACTTATATCATATTATGTAAACGATATGTTGTCAAATCATTTTGAGTGGCATTTAATGAGAAGAAAATATTATTTAGCGATTGGTATAATGAGGTTTGTAGAATGGGAGTGTTTGAAGAAGGAAAGGAATGGGCTATAATATAGAAAATTAAAGTGTTAGAAGAAAGAGCTTGAATATAGATAGATATTTAAGAGGAGAAGGAGCGGAAAGAATGGATCCAGTTAGTGTACTAAAGAAGTATTACGGTTATGAGCATTTTAGGCCTGGGCAAAGAGAAATGATTGATGCTGTTTTAGCGGGCCGAGATGTATTAGGAATTATGCCTACAGGAGGTGGAAAGTCTATATGTTATCAGGTACCAGCTTTATTATTAGAAGGAATAACTATTGTTATTTCACCTCTTATTTCTTTAATGAAGGATCAGGTAGATACTTTAAAAGAATATGGGATAGCTGCAGAACTGATTAATAGTACCTTATCGACTACTGAGTTTAGGGAGGTTATTAATAAGGCTAGAGAGGGGGCTTATAAATTACTTTATGTAGCGCCAGAGCGATTAGAAACAGAAAGTTTCTTAAGTTTAATTGAAGAGGTACAGGTTTCCATGGTAGCAGTGGATGAAGCACACTGTGTTAGTCAATGGGGGCATGACTTTAGACCAAGCTATAGGCATATTTATGAAATGATTGGACGAATAGATAAAAGGCCCATTGTAGCAGCTTTTACTGCAACAGCAACACCGCAGGTTAAAGAAGATATCATGAAGCTTTTAGATTTATATCATCCTTTTGAATATATCAGTAGTTTTGATAGAAGTAATCTATATTTTGAAGTTAGAAAACCGAGTAATAAGCTCCATGAAGTACAGAAATATCTAGATGAACATAAAGGTGAGAGTGGTATCATTTATTGTGCGACTAGGAAAACAGTAGATGAAGTCTGTGATAGATTGAATAAACTAGGGATTCTAGCTACTAAATATCATGCAGGCTTAAGTGAAGGAGAAAGAGCAAAGAATCAAGAGGATTTCTTATTTGATGAGATTCCATTAATGGTGGCAACCAATGCTTTTGGAATGGGGATAGATAAACCTAATGTAAGATTTGTTATTCATTATAATATGCCTAAAAATATGGAGGGGTATTATCAAGAAGCAGGCCGTGCAGGACGTGATGGGGAAGCTTCAGAGTGTATTTTACTATATGGTACACAAGATATTATGACAAATCGCTATTTAATTGAGATGGGCAGTAGCAGTGGGCGAACAGTGGAATACGAGAAACTTAATAGCATGGTAGATTACTGTAATACAGAGGGTTGTTTAAGAAGTTATATACTGCAGTATTTTGGAGAGCCAGCTTTAGGGGAAGCCTGTGAGCATTGTGGAAATTGCAATAATGAAATAGAAGAGAACGATATTACGGTCGAAGCCCAAAAGATTTTAAGCTGTGTCAAAAGAATGCGTGAGCGATTTGGGGCATCTCAGGTTGCGGATGTTTTAAAAGGAGCTAATACACAGAAAATTAGAAGCCTTCATTTTGATGAGCTCAGTACTTATGGCATTATGAGAGAATATCCAAAAGATACTATTAAGGAACTTATTTCATTCTTAGTAGCAGAAGGCAACTTACAGCTTGTAGGAACGCAGTATCCTTTTGTACAGTTAACAGAGAAAAGTTATAGTATCCTTAAAGGAGAGCAGAAGGTTTCTATTAAACGTATACTGGTTAAAGAATCGAAGAAAGATGTTTTATCAAGTTCATCTATAGTAGTAGATCATTTACTGTATGAGTATTTGAGAAAAGCAAGACAAGAAGAAGCAGCAAAACAACGTATTCAGCCATTTATGGTGTTTGCAGATACGACGCTTAAGGAGATGGCAAGAGTATATCCGACAACAGAGGAAGCACTATTACAAGTTACTGGTGTAGGGGAGTACAAAGTGGAAAAATACGGTCAGCTCTTTATAAAAATCATTAACGAGTATGTAGAAAATCATCCAGTAGAAGTAGAGCGCATGAAGAGCTTGGTATTGCTAGAAGAACAAGATGAGAGACAATCTATTTTGAAGACACAACCTACTAAGTCAGCACCTAGAGATAGTCATAAGTTAACCTATGAACTTTATAGGGCAGGAAGAACTATAGACGAAATTGCAGATGAAAGAAATTTAACAAAAATGACAGTAGAAAATCATTTGGTTAAATGCGCAGAAGAAGGGTTAGAAATTGATTATGATACCTTTATTCCAGCTAAATATGAAGCAGATATCATGGCAGTCATTGAGGAATGCGGTGCGACATTATTAAAGCCTATTAAAGAAAAACTACCGGAAGAAGTAAGCTATACAGCAATTAAATTTGCAGTCACAAAATATAGTTTAAGCAGGTTATAAAAAAGTATACACTATAGTTATGCACAATATGGGGATGAATAAAATTGTTTAATGTATACATTTGTGCATAACTTTGATAAAATGTGCATAACTTGTTGATAACCCCTTAAATTTAACATAAATCTGTTGATAATGAGGTGATATCTGAATATTCAATATGTTGCTTGTGGATAAATATATTCACTAGTAAAATGAGGAAAAGAGGTGTTTTTTATGATAGAATAAAGAGGCATTTTAGCTTAAGAGGGAGGAGGGGTTTGATGTTACTATTAAAAGATAGAGTTGTATACCAAGTAAACAAGCTTTACATCGAGTATAACCATAAGGGGGATATTGACATTTATACTTTAACAATTGAAACGATGACAAAAGAAACGATCAATCTTTATGCACATGATTCAAAGAGTATTATTGAATTTGTTTTTGATTCAATTGTAGCAGAAATAAATGTTGAACCACAAAAAATTGTGGATATCGATTACATTATTAGTAGTGCGTATGAGTAAACTAAGTGTAATAGAATAGTAGAAAAAGTATTTATACATAGTATACAGGCCTGTAGCGTATATAAAATAATACATAATCAAAAACCCCTGCTAAAATTATTTTCATGTAAATTGGAAATAACATCTAGCAAGGGTTTTTTGATTATACAGGGAGAATATGTTAAAATAAAAATACTTTGTTAAATTAGAGGTAATAAGAGGAGAACAGTATGGAACTTGCGTATGGAAAAAAAGAATTAGAACAGCTTGCTAAACTATATGGAGTAAAAGGTGCATACAAGCTCAAGAAAGCTGAGTTAGTTGATGCTTTATTAGAAGCTATTCCTGTTAAAATGCCAGAAATCTTACCTATGCTTGATGAAGCAGATATCGAAAGATTTGAAGCATTATTTGAGCAAGATAAAATTGTAGAAGCTGATGAAAAATTAGATAGATATTATAATTTGATGGAATTAGAACTCGTACAATTTATTGAGAATAAGAATGAATCAAAGCTAAGTGTTGCACCAATGATTAAAGATGCATATAAAAACCTTAATATGGATGATATTATGCCAGAAATCAGACGTAATAGCCAGTTAAGAGAATATGTGATTAGTATTCTTAATCTTTATGGTGTTGTTAAATTAGATTGGGCGGTTGAATTATTTAATAAATACTATACACCAGAGGTAACAGAAGAAGAGTTATCAAACTTGGTGAAAAAAGATATGAGACTTGTTTGTCAAAGCAAAATCATGGATGGATATATTGTAGAAGAAACTATCTATGCACTTGATAAAGATAACTTTAAAGAATTTGTAAAAGCAACAGTAGATAAAGAATACTTTGTACCTAGTAAAGAATTATTAGAAAAAGTAAATGATGAAACATATTATGAGCAAAGCTTACAACTTGAAAAACTTAAAGCATATTTAAGAAAAAATTATTTAAAAGATGAAGAAACTATTGAAGAGGCAGTTATTGCAGTAACAATGATTGCTAGAGTGGATTGTGATAAGACCGGAAAAACAATGGAACTTATGTTAGAAGAACTTGCTAACATTGGTGTGGAATTTGAGAACTTAGCACAAATCAATGAAATGATTAAACATATTGTGCCAGTTGTGAATGTAACGAGAAAATGGATTAACAAGGGGTATACAATGCAAGAGCTTAGTCCACATACATTCGATGAGAAAACTGGACAAAAAGTTAAAGTATTAGATATTGGACGCAATGAACCATGTCCATGTGGTAGCGGTAAGAAGTATAAAAAGTGCTGTGGTAGATAATAATAAATAAGAAAAAGGGATAGCTAGCTAGAGAAAAACAGAAAGTTATCCCTTAACTTATGTAGATTTTAAGAGTATCTCGACAAAAAAACAAAAAAAATGAAAAAAAGTGTTGCCAATGGAAATAATTTAGTGTAATATAAGACAGGTCGAAAGCAAACAATATAAATAGTAAGAGACACAAATAGCATATGGGTCACTAGCTCAGTCGGTAGAGCACTTGACTTTTAATCAAGTTGTCCCGGGTTCGATTCCCGGGTGGCTCATCTTCTGCGGGTGTAGTTCAATGGTAGAACTTCAGCCTTCCAAGCTGACTACGTGGGTTCGATTCCCATCACCCGCTTTTTGTGTGTCCATAGCTCAGCTGGATAGAGCAACGGCCTTCTAAGCCGTGGGTCGGGGGTTCGAATCCCTCTGGACACGTAATAAAAGAGCGCTTCTGTAAAAGATTACTTTTGCAGGGGTGCTTTTTTGCGTTATTAAATTATGAGATAGTGTATCTTTTATAATGATCTATAATAGAAAGTAATATAAGAATAAGATCAATACAAAGAAGAGAGGTGCTATGTATGACTACATAGCACCTCTCTTCTTTGTATTAGAATATTATTCTTTAACCGCACCCATGTTAATACCTGTAACAAAGTATTTTTGACAGATTGGGTAAATTACAAGTGGTGGAATAATCGCTACAATAATCGCTGCATTTTTAACTGTAGTTTGGAATACACCAGCAGATGTAGCAGCTGCTAAACTTTGGTCATCTAAGATTAATGAACGAAGTTTAACTTGGAAGTTTTGAAGAT